>NZ_JAHPJF010000005.1:0-409287 GCF_020515815.1 Pseudomonas sp. AF03-9
ATCCCGCTCCCACATTTTTAACCGAGCAGGTCCTTCAGTACTTGGGTGAATGCGCGATTGCTGTCTTCTTCGTCAGCGTGCCGACCCTCCCGCACCACCCACTTCCCGTTCACCAGCACATCCCGCACCTGCCGATCCCCACCGGCAAACAACCAGCGATTGAGAATGCCATCGTCGCTCGCCGTCGCCAGGTACGGATCATTGCCGTCCAGCACCAGCCAATCCGCGCGCCTACCCACCTCCAATCGACCAATCGGTTGGCCCAGCGCCTGTGCGCCGCCGTCCAGTGCCGCATCAAACAGCGTGCGGCCCACCATCGGTTGATCGCTGCGATACAAACGGTTGCGCCGCTGATCCCGCAGGCGCTGGCCGTATTCCAGCCAACGCAATTCCTCTACCACGCTCAACGACACATGGCTGTCGGAACCAATCCCCATGCGCCCGCCTTGCGCGAGAAAGTCTACCGCCGGGAAGATCCCGTCACCCAGGTTCGCCTCAGTGGTCAGGCACAGCCCGGCAATCGCCCGGCTCTTGGCCATGCGCGCGACTTCATCCGCATCGGCATGAGTGGCATGCACCAGGCACCAGCGTTCATCCACTGCAACATTGTCGTACAGCCATTGCAGCGGGCGCTTGCCGCTCCAGGCCAGGCAGTCGTCGACTTCCTTCTGTTGCTCGGCGATGTGGATATGCACCGGGCAGGCTTTGTCGCTGGCGCTCAGCACTGCGCTGATTTGTGACGGCGTGACCGCGCGCAGCGAGTGGAAACACAGCCCCAACTGCTGCGCCGGTTGCGCGGCGAGGATGGGCTGCAGGCGCGCTTGCAGTTCCAGATAGCTTTCAGTGCTGTTGATAAACCGTCGCTGGCCCTCATTCGGTGCCTGGCCGCCAAACCCGGAGTGGGTATAGAGCACTGGCAGCAACGTCAGGCCGATGCCGCTGCTGGCCGCCGCCTGGCTGATCTGGCGTGACAGCTCGGTACGGTCGGCATACGGCTGGCCGTTGACGTCATGGTGCACGTAGTGGAATTCGGCCACCGAGGTGTAGCCGGCCTTGAGCATTTCGATATACAGCTGGCGCGCGATCACCTGCAATTGCTCTGGGCTGATCTTGCCGACCATGCGGTACATCAGCTCGCGCCAGGTCCAGAAACTGTCGTTCGGGTTGCCCGCCACTTCGGCCAGACCGGCCATCGCACGTTGGAAAGCGTGGGAGTGCAGGTTCGGCATGCCCGCCAAAACCGGGCCTCTCAGCCGTTCGGCGCCGTCTGCGTTGGCATTGGCCGCAACCTCTGTCAGCAGGCCATCGGCGCTGACTTCAAGACGTACGTCATTGGCCCATCCATTAGGCAGCAGTGCGCGTTCGGCAAAGAAAGCGGACATGATCAGAGCACCCCGGTCGTGTGTTTATTTGTATATACATATACAGACGTTTGCCTGCTCGGTAAACTCCGGCAATCTATGCATCTTTTCCACCTGCAAGGATTCCCTGTGCCGACTCCGCCCGCCAACTCTTCGCTGGCTGCCCACATGGACGAAAGTCCGGCGCCCTTGTATGCCCGCGTCAAACAGATGATCAGCCAGCAGATCCTCAACGGCAATTGGCCGCCCCATTACCGCGTGCCGTCGGAGAGCGAACTGGTCAGCGAGCTGGGCTTCAGCCGCATGACCATCAACCGCGCCCTGCGTGAGCTCACCGCCGAAGGGTTGCTGGTGCGAATGCAAGGCGTCGGTACGTTCGTCGCCGAACCCAAGAGTCAGTCAGCGCTGTTTGAAGTGCACAACATTGCCGACGAGATCGCCTCCCGCGGTCACCGGCACACCTGCCAGGTCATCCACCTGGGCGAAGAGGCCGCCGGTTCCGAGCGCGCCGTCGCCTTGGAAATGCGCGAAGGCGGGCGGGTGTTCCACTCGTTGATCGTGCACTTCGAAAACGATATTCCGGTGCAAATCGAAGACCGTTTCGTCAATGCCCTGGTCGCGCCGGAATACCTGCAACAGGATTTCACCCAACAAACCCCCTACGCCTATCTGAACCAGGTCGCACCGTTGACCGAAGGCGAGCATGTGGTCGAGGCGATCCTTGCCGACGCCTCCGAGTGCAAGTTGCTGCAAATCGAACCCGGCGAACCCTGCCTGTTGATTCGTCGCCGCACCTGGTCGGGCCGCCAACCGGTGACCGCAGCACGTTTGATCCACCCCGGCTCGCGCCACAGTCTCGAAGGACGTTTCAGCAAATGACTGCAGTCAAAGTCTGGCGCGCCGCCGATTACGTGCGCATGCCGTGGAAGAACGGCGGCGGCAGCACCGAAGAAATCACCCGTGATGCGGGCCAGGGCCTGGACGGTTTTGGCTGGCGCCTGTCGATTGCCGATATTGGCGAGTCGGGCGGCTTTTCCACCTTCGCCGGTTACCAGCGCGTGATCACCGTGATCCAGGGCGCTGGCATGGTGTTGACCGTCGATGGCGAGGAGCAGCGTGGCTTGTTGCCGCTGCAGGCGTTTGCGTTCAAGGGTGACAGCCAGGTGTCATGCCGCCTGATCACCGGGCCGATCCGCGATTTCAACCTGATCTATTCGCCACAGCGTTATCACGCGCGGTTGCAGTGGATCGACGGCGAGCAGCGGTTTTTCAGCACGGCGCAGACGGTGCTGGTGTTCAGTGTCGCTGATGAAGTGAAGGTGCTGGACCAGAAACTTGGCCATCACGATTGTCTGCAAATCGACGGTAACGCCGGCCTGCTGGACATCGCCGTCAGCGGCCGCAGCTGCATCATCGAACTGACCGCACGCGGTTAAAAGTGTGGGAGCTGGCAAGCCAGCTCCCACATTTGTTTCCCGCTGTTGATTCGATCTGTTTCCAACCGGCGCACCAACTTGTTACCGAACGCCCCAGCATGGCGCAAAGCCATGCGGACAAGACAACTATCCCCCGCCACAAAACTCCCCCGTAAGAAATTTCATCCAACGCGGAAGCCTTAATTTCCAAGGCTCGCACGCTCTTTCCAAAAAATTCTCAACAGCTCCCTCAGCAAGTTGGCCGCTCGATTGCATATGCTTGTATGTACAAGTAAAGATGTGTGCGTAAGAGTCCGCTTCGCACCAATCAGGTATGCGCATCGATCGCTGAGGAGTTCTTGTTGTGACCAAGCCTACTAAATACCGTGACGTAGAAATCCGCGCCGCCCACGGTAACAAGCTCACCGCCAAAAGCTGGCTGACTGAAGCGCCGCTGCGCATGCTGATGAACAACCTCGACCCACAAGTGGCCGAGAACCCGAAAGAACTGGTGGTGTACGGTGGCATCGGCCGTGCGGCGCGCAACTGGGAGTGCTACGACCAGATCGTCGAAAGCCTCACCAACCTGAACGACGACGAAACCCTGCTGGTGCAATCCGGCAAGCCGGTCGGCGTGTTCAAGACCCACAGCAACGCCCCGCGCGTACTGATCGCCAACTCCAACCTGGTGCCGCACTGGGCCAGCTGGGAACACTTCAACGAACTGGATGCCAAGGGCCTGGCCATGTACGGCCAGATGACCGCCGGCAGCTGGATCTACATCGGCAGCCAGGGCATCGTCCAGGGCACCTACGAAACCTTCGTCGAGGCCGGGCGCCAGCATTACAACAGCGACCTGACCGGCCGCTGGGTGCTCACCGCCGGCCTCGGTGGCATGGGCGGTGCACAACCGCTGGCGGCTACCCTGGCCGGCGCGTGCTCGCTGAACATCGAGTGCCAGCAGGTCAGCATCGATTTCCGCCTGGCCAGCCGCTACGTCGACGAGCAAGCCACCGACCTCGATGACGCCCTGGCGCGCATTGCCAAATACACCAAGGAAGGCAAGGCGATCTCCATCGCGCTGCTGGGCAATGCCGCCGAAATCCTGCCAGAACTGGTCAAGCGCGGCGTACGCCCGGACATGGTCACCGACCAGACCAGCGCCCACGACCCACTCAACGGCTACCTGCCCGCCGGCTGGACCTGGGACGAATACCGCGCCCGCGCCAAGACCGAACCGGCCGCCGTGATCAAGGCCGCCAAACAGTCGATGGCCGTGCATGTCAAAGCCATGCTGGACTTCCAGAAACAAGGCATTCCGACCTTCGACTACGGCAACAATATCCGTCAGATGGCCCAGGAAGAAGGCGTGGAAAATGCCTTCGACTTCCCTGGCTTCGTCCCGGCCTACATCCGCCCACTGTTCTGCCGTGGCATCGGCCCGTTCCGCTGGGCGGCCCTGTCCGGCGACCCGCAGGACATCTACAAGACCGACGCCAAAGTCAAAGAACTGATCCCCGACGACGCCCACCTGCACAACTGGCTGGACATGGCCCGCGAGCGCATCAGCTTCCAGGGTCTGCCGGCGCGCATCTGCTGGGTTGGCCTGGGCCAGCGCGCCAAGCTCGGCCTGGCGTTCAACGAAATGGTACGCAGCGGCGAGCTGTCGGCGCCGGTGGTGATCGGCCGTGACCACCTCGACTCCGGCTCGGTGTCCAGCCCGAACCGTGAAACCGAAGCCATGCAGGACGGTTCCGACGCTGTGTCCGACTGGCCACTGCTCAACGCCTTGCTCAATACCGCCAGCGGCGCGACCTGGGTTTCGCTGCACCACGGCGGCGGTGTGGGCATGGGCTTCTCCCAGCACTCCGGCATGGTGATCGTCTGCGACGGCACCGACGAAGCGGCCGAGCGGATTGCCCGCGTGCTGCACAACGACCCGGCGACCGGAGTGATGCGTCACGCCGATGCCGGTTACCAGATCGCGATCGACTGCGCCAAAGAGCAGGGCCTCAATCTTCCGATGATCAAGTAACTAATGTGGGAGCGGGCTTTTGTGGGAGCGGGCTTGCTCGCGAAAGCGGACTTTCAGTCAATGCATCTGTAGCCGACCCACCGTATTCGCGAGCAAGCCCGCTCCCACATTTGATCTGCGCTGATCTAGATAACAATCCACCAGAGGTTGAACCGACATGGCTGCAAATGACACCACCCCGTTGATCGAGAAACGTTCGATCGACTACATCCCGGAAGCGGAAAGACACGGTCGTCTGTTCAGCCAATTCACCCTGTGGATGGGGGCCAACCTGCAGATCACCGCGATTGTCACCGGGGCCCTGGCCGTGGTGCTGGGCGGTGATGTGTTCTGGTCGTTGATCGGTCTGTTGATCGGCCAACTGATCGGCGGTGGCGTGATGGCTTTGCATGCGGCGCAAGGGCCCAAGTTGGGCCTGCCGCAGATGATCTCCAGCCGGGTGCAGTTCGGGGTGTACGGCGCGGCGATTCCGATTGTGCTGGTGTGCCTGATGTACCTCGGGTTCACCGCCACCGGCACCGTGCTGTCCGGCCAGGCGCTGGGCCAGTTGTTTGGCGTCAGCGACAGCGTCGGCATCCTGATCTTCGCCAGTGTCATCGTGCTGGTCACGGTGCTCGGTTACCGGGTGATTCACTTCATCGGCCGCGTCGCCAGCGTCATTGGGGTGATCGCCTTTGTTTATCTGTTCAGCCGCCTGATGGGCCAGACGGACGTGGGTGCACTCCTGCAAATCCGTCACTTCAGCTGGAGCAGCTTTTTGCTCGCGGTGTCGCTCGCGGCGTCCTGGCAAATCGCCTTCGGCCCTTACGTGGCGGACTACTCGCGTTACCTGCCAAGCCGCACGTCGTCGGTGAAAACCTTCCTCGCCGCTGGCGCAGGTTCGGTGATCGGCGCCCAGGTGGCGATGATCCTCGGCGTGTTTGCCGCCGCCATGTCCAACGGCCAGTTCGCCGGGCATGAAGTGGCCTACATTGTCGGCTTGAGCGGCACGGGTGCCACGGCTGCGCTGTTGTACTTCAGCATCGCGTTCGGCAAGGTGACCATCTCCACGCTGAACTCCTACGGCAGCTTCATGTGCATCGCGACCATCATCAGCGGCTTTCGTGGTCGCCTGGAGGTCACGCGCCTGCAGCGCCTGGTGTTTGTGCTGGCCATCGTGGGTACGGCGACCCTGATCGCACTGCTCGGCCAGCACTCGTTCCTCGGCGCGTTCAAGTCGTTCATCTTGTTCCTGCTGGCGTTCTTCACGCCCTGGAGCGCGATCAACCTGGTGGACTACTACTGCATCACCCGCGAGCGCTATGACGTGCCGGCGCTGGCCGACCCCAATGGCCGCTACGGTCGCTGGAACCTGCTGGGTATCAGCGTCTATGTGTTCGGTGTGCTGGTGCAGTTGCCGTTCATCTCCACCAAGTTCTACACCGGCCCCCTGGTGGCCGCCCTGGGTGACGTGGATATTTCCTGGATCATCGGCCTGGTACTGCCCGCCGCCCTGTATTACGTGTGTGCGAAAAAATGGCACGGCAGCGTGCCCGATCAATTGATCCTGCCGGTAGAGCAGGGCGCTGCACCAACGACGACAAACGGGCTGGTTGCACAAGCCTGATGGGACGTGGACATGGCTGGATGCCTACTGACTGCCGTAATCCATTTCAAGATTGGGAGCGTCACAACAATGAAAATGCATAAGACCCTGTTGGCCACCTTGTTCTCTGCTGGCGTGCTGGCATCAGCCGGTGCCCAGGCAGCCGGCTGGTGCGAGTCTGGCAAGCCGGTGAAGTTCGCCGGGCTGAACTGGGAAAGCGGCATGTTGCTAACCGACATCCTGCAAACCGTGCTGGAAAAAGGCTACGACTGCAAAACCGACAGCCTGCCAGGCAACTCCATCACCATGGAAAACGCCCTGAGCAGCAACGACATCCAAGTGTTTGCCGAAGAATGGGTGGGCCGCAGCGAAGTCTGGAACAAGGCCGAGAAGGCCGGCAAAGTCGTCGGCGTCGGCGCCCCGGTGGTGGGGGCTATCGAAGGCTGGTACGTGCCGCGCTACGTGATTGAAGGCGACGCCAAGCGCAAGCTGGAAGCCAAGGCCCCGGGCCTGAAAAACATCGCCGACCTGGCCAAGTACGCCGCCGTGTTCAAGGACCAGGAAGAACCGTCCAAAGGCCGTTTCTACAACTGCCCGGCCGGTTGGACCTGTGAGCTGGACAACAGCGAAATGCTCAAGAGCTACGGCCTGGAAAGCACCTACACCAACTTCCGCCCCGGTACCGGCCCGGCGCTGGATGCGGCGGTGTTGTCGAGCTACAAGCGTGGCGAGCCGATCCTGTTCTACTACTGGTCGCCAACGCCGCTGATGGGCCAGGTCGATCTGGTCAAGCTGGAAGAAAAACCCGGCGTGGATAAAAGCGTGAGCATCAAGGTCGGCCTGTCCAAGACCTTCCACGAGCAGGCCCCGGAACTGGTGGCCGTGCTGGAAAAGGTCAACCTGCCAATCGACCTGCTGAACCAGAACCTGGGGCGCATGGCCAAGGAACGAATTGAGTCGCCGAAACTGGCGAAGATCTTCCTCAAGGAACATCCTGAAGTCTGGCACGCCTGGGTGAGTGAAGACGCAGCCAAGAAAATCGACGCGGCCTTGTAGGTCAAGCGTGCCCGGCTACCCTGAGAGGTCAGCCGGGCGCCTGGCTACAACCCATTGGATCGAGAGCACGCTATGTTTCCTGAGAGTTTTACGTTTTCCATCGCCGACTGGGTCAACGGTTGGGTGGACTCACTGGTCACCAACTACGGCGATGTGTTCCGGCACATCTCCGACACCCTGTTGTGGGCCATCGTCAACCTGGAAGGGCTGCTGCGCGCAGCGCCCTGGTGGCTGATGCTGGCCATCGTCGGCGCTGTCGCCTGGCACGCCACGCGCAAGGTCGTGACCACGGCGGTGATCGTCGGTTTGCTGTTTCTGGTGGGGGCGGTCGGCCTGTGGGACAAGCTGATGCAGACCCTCGCGCTGATGATGGTCGCCACGGTGATCTCGGTGCTGATCGGCATTCCGCTGGGCATCCTCTCGGCACGCAGCAATCGCCTGCGTTCGGTGCTGATGCCACTGCTGGACATCATGCAGACCATGCCCAGCTTCGTGTACTTGATCCCGGTACTGATGCTGTTCGGCCTGGGCAAGGTCCCGGCGATTTTCGCCACGGTGATCTACGCCGCGCCACCGCTGATCCGCCTGACCGATCTGGGCATCCGCCAGGTCGACGGCGAAGTCATGGAAGCCATCAACGCTTTTGGTGCCAACCGCTGGCAGCAACTGTTCGGCGTGCAACTGCCGCTGGCGCTGCCAAGCATCATGGCCGGGATCAACCAGACCACCATGATGGCCCTGTCGATGGTGGTGATCGCCTCGATGATCGGTGCCCGTGGCTTGGGTGAAGACGTACTCGTCGGCATCCAGACCCTCAACGTCGGGCGTGGCCTTGAAGCCGGCCTGGCGATCGTGATTCTCGCAGTGGTCATCGACCGCATTACCCAGGCCTATGGTCGTCCACGGCATGAGGCGAGCAAATGACTACTGTCAGCAAAATCGAAGTTAAAAACGTCTTCAAGATCTTCGGCGCCCGTGACAAGGAGGCGCTGTCGTTGATCAGCCAGGGCAAGACCAAGGACCAGGTGCTGGCCGAAACCGGCTGCGTGGTCGGCGTGAACGACTTGTCCCTGAGCATCGGCACCGGCGAGATCTTCGTGATCATGGGCCTGTCGGGCTCCGGCAAATCCACCCTGGTGCGCCACTTCAACCGCCTGATCGACCCCACCAGCGGCGCGATCCTGGTGGACGGCGAAGACATCCTGCAACTGGACATGGACGCCCTGCGTCAATTCCGTCGCCACAAGATCAGCATGGTGTTCCAGAGCTTCGGCCTGCTGCCCCACAAGAGCGTGCTCGACAACGTTGCCTACGGCCTGAAAGTGCGTGGCGAAAGCAAGCAGGTCTGCGTTGATCGCGCCCTGCACTGGATCGAGACCGTGGGCCTGAAGGGCTATGAAAACAAATACCCGCACCAGCTCTCCGGCGGCATGCGCCAGCGCGTCGGCCTGGCCCGCGCATTGGCGGCCGACACCGACATCATCCTGATGGACGAAGCGTTCAGCGCCCTCGACCCGCTGATCCGCGCCGAGATGCAGGATCAGTTGCTGGAGCTGCAAAAGACCCTGCACAAAACCATCGTGTTTATCACCCACGACCTCGACGAGGCTGTGCGCATCGGCAACCGCATTGCGATCCTCAAGGACGGCAGGCTGATCCAGGTCGGCACGCCACGGGAGATCCTGCATTCGCCGGCGGATGAGTATGTGGACCGATTTGTTCAGCGGCGGGCGGCGGTGGTCTGAGCCAAAAGGTGTGGTGCGCCTGCTGGCCCTTTCGCGAGCAAGCCCGCTCCCACATTTGGAATGCATTCCCCCTGTGGGAGCGGGCTTGCTCGCGAAGACGTCGGCAACGCTGCACAAGAATCAACGAAGGTATGAAGATGTCCCAGCCAACAAAAATCACTATCGCGGATACGCCATTGCACTGGCAGGACGTGGTCGCCGTCGCCCGCCACGGTGCGGTCCTCGAACTCTCCGGCCAGGCCTGGGCACGCATCGACAACGCCCAAGCCATCGTGCAGCGCATCGTCACCAGCGGCGAGCGTGCCTACGGGGTGAACACCGGCCTGGGCGCGTTGTGCAATGTCTCGCTCGCCGGCGAGCAACTCAGCCAGCTGTCTCGCAACACCCTGCTCAGCCACGCCTGCGGCGTCGGCCCGGTGCTCAGCGACGAGCAGACCCGCGCGATCATCTGCGCCGCCATCATCAATTACAGCCAGGGCAAATCCGGCCTGCACCCGCAGGTGGTGCACGCGTTGCTGGCACTGCTCAACCACGGCATCACGCCGCAAGTGCCGTCCCAGGGTTCGGTGGGTTACCTGACCCACATGGCCCATGTCGGCGTGGCGCTGCTGGGCGTCGGCACGGTGAGCTATCGCGGGCAGATCGTTCCGGCGCAACAGGCCCTGAGCGCCGAAGGCTTGCAGCCGGTGGTGCTGGGCGCCAAGGACGGCCTGTGCCTGGTCAACGGCACGCCGTGTATGACCGGCCTGAGCTGCCTGGCCCTGGCTGATGCGCACCATTTACTGCAATGGGCCGACGTCATCGGCGCCATGAGTTTCGAGGCTCTGCGCGGCCAGATCGACGCGTTCGATGAGCACATCATCGCCCTCAAGCCGCACCCCGGCATGCAGCACGTCGGCAGCAATTTGCGCGCGTTGCTCGACGGCAGTGAAGTGATCGCCAGCAGCAAAGGCCTGCGCACCCAGGACGCGTTGAGCATCCGCTCGATCCCGCAGATCCACGGCGCCGCCCGCGATCAAGTCGAGCACGCCACGCGCCAGATCGAAACCGAACTCAACAGTGCCACCGACAACCCGCTGCTGCTCGGCACGCCGGAGAATTACCGCGTCGTATCCCAGGCCAACCCCCACGGTCAGTCGGTCGCGCTGGCGGCGGATATGCTCGCCATCGCCATGGCCGAGATCGGCTCGGTGGCCGAGCGTCGCCTGGACCGCCTGATCAACCCCCATGTCAGCGGCTTGCCGGCGTTTCTCGTCAGCAACCCCGGGGTCAATTCCGGGATGATGATCGTGCAGTACGTCGCCGCGTCCCTGTGCGGGCAGAACCGCCAGCTGGCGCAACCGGCGGTGCTCGACAATTTCGTCACCTCGGGCCTGCAGGAAGACCACTTGAGCATGGGCACCAACGCCGCACTCAAGCTGCACCAGGTGCTGGCCAACGTCACCCAGATCCTTGCCATCGAGTACCTGCTGGCGGCCCAGGCGTTTGAATTCCTCAAGGACCGGCGCTTCGGCGCCGGCACCGACCGCGCCTGGCGCTTGCTGCGTGAAGTCGTCCCGGCCTATGAGCAGGATCGCTGGCTGGCGCCGGATATTGCCGCTGCCGCCCAGTTGCTCAAAGACACCGCATTACCCGATTTGCACTAAAAACAATTCAAAGGAGTAGGAATGTGACTGCGCTAAACCTGATCCCCGGCCAACTGAGCCTTGCCCAACTGCGGGCCATCTACCAGCAGCCGGTGACCCTCAGCCTGGATAACAGCGCCTCGGCGCAGATCGAAGCCAGCGTGGCGTGTGTCGAGCAGATCCTCGCCGAGAACCGCACCGCCTACGGTATCAACACCGGTTTCGGCCTGCTGGCCTCGACCCGTATCGCCAGTGAAGACCTGGAAAACCTCCAGCGGTCCCTGGTGCTGTCCCATGCCGCCGGTGTGGGCGAGCCGATCAGCGATGCGCTGGTGCGGCTGGTCATGGTGCTCAAGGTCAACAGCCTCAGCCGGGGCTTTTCCGGGATTCGTCGCCAGGTGATCGACGCGTTGATCGCGCTGATCAACGCCGAGGTGTATCCGCACATTCCGTTGAAAGGCTCGGTGGGGGCTTCCGGCGACCTGGCGCCGTTGGCGCACATGTCCCTGGTGCTGCTGGGCGAAGGCAAGGCGCGCTACAAGGGCGAATGGCTGCAAGCCAGCGACGCGCTCAAAGTCGCCGGCCTGACCCCGTTGACCCTCGCCGCCAAAGAAGGCCTGGCGCTGCTCAACGGCACCCAGGTGTCTACCGCGTATGCCCTGCGCGGCCTGTTCGAAGGCGAAGACCTGTTTGCCGGCGCACTCGCCTGCGGCGGCCTTACCGTGGAAGCGGTGCTGGGTTCGCGCTCGCCGTTCGACCCACGTATCCACGCGGCGCGTGGCCAGCGGGGGCAGATCGATGCGGCCGCGGCCTATCGCGACCTGCTGGGCGAAAGCAGCCAGGTGTCGCAGTCGCACCAGAACTGCGACAAGGTCCAGGACCCGTACTCCCTGCGCTGCCAGCCGCAAGTCATGGGCGCCTGCCTGACCCAGTTGCGCCAGGCAGCCGAAGTGCTCGTGGTGGAAGCCAATGCCGTGTCGGATAACCCGCTGGTGTTCGCCGCCGAAGGCGACGTGATTTCCGGCGGTAACTTCCACGCCGAGCCGGTGGCCATGGCCGCCGATAACATGGCGCTGGCCATCGCTGAAATCGGCTCCCTCAGTGAGCGCCGCATCTCGTTGATGATGGACAAGCACATGTCCCAACTGCCGCCGTTCCTGGTCGGCAATGGCGGGGTCAACTCCGGCTTCATGATCGCCCAGGTGACTGCCGCCGCACTCGCCAGCGAAAACAAGGCACTGGCCCATCCCCACAGCGTCGACAGCCTGCCGACCTCCGCCAACCAGGAAGACCACGTATCCATGGCCCCGGCTGCCGGCAAGCGTCTGTGGGAAATGGCCGAGAACACCCGTGGCATCCTGGCCGTGGAGTGGTTGGCCGCATGCCAGGGCCTGGACCTGCGCGAAGGCCTGAAAACCTCGCCGAAGCTGGAACAGGCGCGTGGCATCCTGCGCAGCAAAGTGGCGTTCTACGATAAGGACCGCTTTTTCGCGCCGGACATCATCGCCGCCAGCGAACTGCTCGCCAGCCGCTGCCTCAACGAGCTGCTGCCGGCCCAGTTGCTGCCGAGCCTGTAATGTGTGGGAGCTGTCGAGCCCCAGCGTGGCTGTGAACACGGCAGCACTGGCGATGGCAAGCCAGCTCCCACAGGGATGAGTTTCACCGACCACTGACGGAGGCGTTGATGAAAACGCTATGGCAACACTGCCACATTGCGACCCTGGCCCACGGCAAATACTCGATCATCGAGGATGGGGCTCTGGTCACGGCAGGATCGCTGATTGAATGGATCGGCCCACGCAGCGACGTGCCCGCAGCGGACTACAGCGCTATCCATGACCTGCAAGGCGCCTGGGTGACCCCCGGGTTGATCGACTGCCACACCCACACGGTGTTCGGCGGCAATCGCAGCGGCGAATTCGAGCAGCGCCTTGAAGGCGTGAGTTACGCCGAGATCGCCGCCAAGGGTGGCGGTATTGCCAGCACCGTGCGCGCCACCCGTGCCGCCAGCGAAGATGAGCTGTTCGACAGCAGCCACAAACGCCTGCGCAGTTTGTTGCGCGACGGTGTGACTACGGTGGAGATCAAGTCCGGCTACGGCCTGGACCTGGCCAATGAACGCAAGATGCTGCGGGTGGTCCGTCGCCTCGGCGAGGCGCTGCCGGTCAGCGTGCGTGCCACCTGCCTGGCGGCCCATGCGTTACCGCCGGAGTACAAGGACCGCGCCGACGACTACATCGAGCACATCTGCAGCGAAATGCTGCCGACCCTGGCGGCGGAAGGGCTGGTTGACGCGGTGGATGCGTTCTGCGAATACCTGGCGTTTTCCACCGAGCAGGTGGAGCGCGTGTTCAAGGTCGCGCAACAACTGGGCTTGCCGGTCAAGCTGCATGCCGAGCAGCTCTCGTCACTGCATGGTTCCAGCCTGGCGGCGCGTTACCAGGCGTTGTCGGCGGATCACCTGGAATTCATGACCGAAGCAGACGCCATCGCCATGGCCGCCGCCGGCACCGTCGCCGTGTTGCTGCCGGGCGCGTTCTACTTCCTGCGGGAGACCCAATTGCCGCCGATGGATGCCCTGCGCAAACACGGTGTGAAGATCGCCATCGCCAGCGACCTCAACCCCGGCACCTCGCCGGCGTTGTCGGTGCGCCTGATGCTGAACATGGCCTGCACCCTGTTCCGCATGACCCCGGAAGAAGCCCTGGCCGGCGTCACCCAGCACGCGGCCACCGCCCTGGGCATGGGCGATACCCACGGTTCGTTGGAAGTAGGCAAGGTCGCCGACTTTGTCGCCTGGCAGATTGATCGCCCGGCCGACCTGGCTTACTGGCTGGGCGGCGAGCTGGATAAACGCGTCGTGCGCCATGGCGTCGACGTCACCGTCTAAGGAGCAATGCTGTGGATAAGGTTCTGAACTTCAAACGAGGCCGCGTGCCGCTGCTGATCAGCATGCCCCACGCCGGCCTGCGCCTGACGCCTGCGGTGGCGGCCGGGCTGATCCCCGAGGCGCAAAGCCTGCCGGACACTGACTGGCATATCCCGACGCTGTATGACTTTGCCGAGGACCTCGGCGCCAGCACCCTGGCTGCCGAATATTCGCGCTTTGTGATCGACCTGAACCGCCCGTCCGACGACAAGCCGCTGTACGTCGGTGCCACCACCGGGCTGTACCCGGCGACGTTGTTCGACGGCGTGCCGCTGTTCCGTGAAGGCCTGGAACCGAGCAAGGCCGAGCGCGCGACCTATCTCGAGCAGATCTGGGGCCCGTACCACCAGACCCTGCAAGACGAACTGACGCGGCTCAAGGCCGAGTTCGGCTACGCCTTGCTCTTCGATGCCCACTCGATCCGCTCGGTGATCCCGCACCTGTTCGACGGCAAGCTGCCTGACTTCAACCTCGGCACCTTCAACGGCGCCGCTTGCGACCCCGCGCTGGCCAGCCAGCTGGAAGCCATCTGCGCCGAGCATCCGCAATACACCCACGTGCTGAACGGGCGCTTCAAGGGGGGGCATATCACCCGTCACTACGGCAACCCGGCGCAGGACATTCATGCGGTGCAGTTGGAGTTGGGGCAGTGCACGTACATGGAAGAGGTCGAGCCGTTTCGGTATCGGGCGGATCTGGCTGAGCCGACGCGGGTGGTGCTCAAGCAGTTGCTGGAAGGGTTGTTGGCCTGGGGGCAACAGCGATACGGCTGAAATCGCTATCGCAGGCAAGCCAGCTCCCACAGTTGACCGAGTTCCACCTTTGGAATGCAGTCAAAGGTGGGGGCTGGCTTGCCTGCGATGACGGCCTTACAGTCGCCCCAGTGCAACTGCCCGTCGCCCCAGTTCGTGTTCACCCAGGTCTCACTGGGTAAGGTTGTGCAATAACAACAGCCGAGTGAGACCACCCCCATGCAAAAAACCTTGTTGAGCTTGATCGGCGCCGCACTGCTCAGTGCGCAAGCCATGGCCGCCGAGCCGGCTTCCTGCAAAACCATCCGCATGGGCGTGGTCAGCTGGACCGATGTGGTGGCCACCTCCGGCATGGCCGATGTGCTGCTCAACGGCCTGGGCTACGACAGCAAGCAGACCAGCGCCGTACAGCAGATCATCTTTGCCGGCATCCGCGACAAGCGCCTGGATGTTTTCCTCGGCTACTGGAAACCGGCGATGGACAACAATATCGCACCGTTCCTCGCGGCCAAGCAGGTCAAGGTCTTCGATACCCCCAGCCTGGCCGACGCCCAGGCCACCCTGGCGGTGCCGCAGTACGTGGCGGACGCCGGGCTGAAGACCTTCGCCGACATCTCCCGCTTCAAGGACAAGCTGGGCGGCAAGATCTACGGCATCGAGCCCGGCAGCGGCGCCAACACCGACATCCAGAAAATGATCGATACCGACCGCTTTGGCCTTGGAGGCTTCAAGTTGGTCGCTTCCGGCGAGGCGGGCATGCTGGCGGCGGTGCAGCGCGCGGTGAATCGCAAGGAATTCGTGGTCTTTGTCGGTTGGACCCCGCACCCGATGAACATCAACCTGCAGATGGCCTACCTCACCGGCAGTGAAGACGTATTCGGCCCCGACGAAGGCCGCGCCACGGTGTCCACCGTCACCGCACCGGACTTCGCCGAGCGCTGCCCGAATGCCAATCGCCTGTTGCAGAACCTCACCTTCACCGCCGCCCAGGAAAGCCAGTTGATGGTGCCGATCATGGAGCGCCAATCGCCGCAGGATGTGGCCAGGCAGTGGCTGCGCGATCATCCCGAGGATGTGCAGCGTTGGTTGGCTGGGGTCACGGCGTTTGATGGCCAGGATGGCGTGGCAGCCGTACAAGCCAGCCTCAAGCCCTGAGGCCCCCCCTGTGGGGGCTGGCTTGCCTGCGCCCACATTTGCTCTCAAGTGTCAGGGAGACTGATGCATGGCCGACTACCCGATTTCTGCGCAAATGCTCGCCTTTGTGGATAAGACCGAATCTTTCACCAACACCGACACCTCCCTGGCCGGCCTGCGCCAGAACTACAACCGCATGTGCCAGGCGTTCACCCCATCACCGCCCCAGGGGCTGACGGTTGCGGACTCCAATTTGGGTGGCGTCGGCATCCGCAGCTACCTGCCCACCCCAACCACCCCATCCGACGGCTGGCCGTGCCTTCTTTATATGCACGGCGGCGGCTGGGTCGTCGGCGGTTTGGATTCCCACGACTTCATCTGCTTCGAATTGGCCAGTGCGCTCCAGGTGCTGGTGATCGCCATCGACTACCGCTTGGCCCCTGAATACCCGTTCCCGGCGGCGTACGACGATTGCCGCAGCGTGTGGCAGGCGCTCCAGGCGGGGCAGGGGCCGTATGCCATCAACCGTCAGCGTCTGGTGGTGGCGGGGGACAGTGCCGGTGGCAACCTGGCGGCGGCGTTATGCCTGGGGTTGCGCGACCACGGGCAGCCGTTGCCATTGGCGCAAGTGCTGATTTACCCAGGGTTGGGCGGGGCGGCGGATTTGCCGTCCCGGCGTGATTGCGCGGATGCGCCGTTGCTGAGTACGGCTGATACCGACGCCTACTTGGCCTTGTATCTGTCAGACGGGGCACAATCCTCACCCTATGCCATGCCGTTGCGTGCCGAAACATTCAGGGGTTTACCCAAGGCCTTCATCGCCGTAGCCCAATTCGACCCGTTGCGCGACGACGGCAGGCTGTACGCCGAACGCTTGCAGGCCGCAGGCGTCAACACGCTCCTGTATCCCGGCAAAGGCCTGGTGCACGGTTGCCTGCGGGCGCGTGGGCAGGTGGCGGAGGTGGATCAACTCTACACTCACCTGCTGCATTACCTCAGGAGCGAAGGGCTGACACAGGTCTAAGCGCGCAAGGACATGCTCATTGCACAATTCGGGTTTATAGTGCCAGACGGCAAAATAATAGACGTCCCCCCAGGGATGAACTCGACCCCTTACGGAGCGCGCAATGCAGACTTGGTTTCCGCAGATCAAACCCTACGCCCGGCACGATCTGGCCGTCGATGACACGCATACTCTGTACGTCGATGAAAGTGGCTCCCCCGAAGGTTTGCCCGTCGTCTTCATCCACGGCGGTCCCGGCGCGGGTTGCGATGCCAACAGCCGCTGCTATTTCGACCCGAACCTCTATCACATCGTCACCTTCGACCAGCGCGGCTGCGGGCGTTCCACGCCGCGCGCGAGCCTGGAAAACAACACCACCTGGGACCTGGTCGCCGACCTTGAGCGCATCCGCGAACACCTGGGCATCGACAAGTGGGTGCTGTTCGGCGGCTCCTGGGGGTCGACGCTGGCCCTGGCCTATGCGCAAACCCACCCCGAGCGCGTGCTTGGCCTGATCGTGCGCGGGATTTTCCTTGCCCGCCCGCAAGACATCCATTGGTTCTACCAGGAAGGCGCGAGCCGCTTGTTCCCGGATTACTGGCAGGACTACATCGCGCCGATCCCGGCCGATGAGCGCCACGACATGATCGCGGCCTACCACAAGCGCCTCACCGGCAACGACCAGATCGCCCAGATGCACGCGGCCAAGGCCTGGTCCGGTTGGGAAGGGCGCATGCTCGGCCTGTGCCCGAGCCCGCAGCATGTGGAGCGGTTTTCCGAGCCGCAGCGTGCGCTGTCCATCGCGCGGATCGAGTGCCACTACTTCACCAACAACTCCTTCCTGGAGCCCAACCAACTGATCCGCGACATGCACAAGATCGCGCACCTGCCTGGCGTAATCATCCACGGCCGCTACGATATGATCTGCCCGCTGGATAACGCCTGGGAGCTGCATCAGGCCTGGCCCAACAGCGAGCTGCAGGTGATTCGCGAGGCGGGCCATGCGGCCTCCGAGCCTGGAATCACGGATGCGCTGGTGCGGGCGACTGGCGAAATGGCGCGCCGTTTGCTTGACTTGCCGCCTGAAGAAGCATGAAGGGCCTGTTGCAACGGGTGCGTGGCGCCCGGGTCGAGGTCGCAGGCGAGGTTGTCGGGGCCATCGACCAGGGGTTGCTGGTGCTGGTGGCCGTCGAGCCGGGCGATACGCCCGAGAGCGCCGACAAACTCCTGCACAAGCTGCTTAACTATCGGGTGTTCAGCGACGACGAGGGCAAGATGAACCTGTCCTTGAAGGACATCGACGGCGGTTTGCTGCTGGTGTCGCAGTTCACTCTCGCGGCGGATACCAAGAGCGGGCTGCGGCCGAGCTTCTCCACGGCGGCCCCTCCGGCGCTGGGAGCGGCGCTTTTCGAACATTTGCTGTTACAAGCGCAACAATTGCATGGCGAGGTGGGGTCCGGGCGTTTTGGCGCCGATATGCAGGTGCATTTGGTCAATGATGGCCCTGTGACCTTCCTGCTTCAGACATGAATGTATTAAAAACGACTTTTAATGCCTAAAAACGCAGGATTTCACTACAAATACTTGGTCGCCCCTGATGCGTTGTCTCGCAGGCTACTAGATAATCGCGCGCTACGGGGATCAGCGTTGTTTGGTCCATTTTTGACTTAGGTAGAGACTTGTCCGATCACCAATGGGGAATCATTTTGACCCAGGGGAGTCGGAACAATGCTCGCCAACCTGGCATATAGATAGCTGGCCGTTGGTTTTTTGATCTGTTTTCGGCGAGGGTTGCTCGTGATTGTTAGTCCCTGTAATGCACCAAAATTGTCTGCCAAACGGTTACGAAACGCACTGGTGACGGGCTCTGCCCTGTTTTGCCTGTTCGGCGCGGGTCAACTGTGGGCATTCAGTCTGGATGATGTGTCGGCCAAGGCTAAAGAGCTGGCCGGGCAGAAATACGAAGCGCCGCGCAGCAATCTGCCGAACGAATTCCGCGAAATGAAATTCGCCGATTACCAGAAGATTCGTTTCCGCAACGAAAAAGCTGAGTGGGCCGACCAGAACACGCCGTTCAAGCTGTCCTTCTATCACCAGGGTATGCACTTTGATACACCGGTGAAAATCAACGAAGTCACGGCCGACAGCGTCAACGAAATCAAATACGACCCAACGCGTTTCGATTTCGGCGACATGAAGCTTGATCCAAAAGCCACCGAACAGCTGGGTTATGCCGGTTTCCGTGTGCTGTACCCGATCAACAAGGCCGACAAGCAAGACGAAATCATGACCATGCTCGGCGCGAGCTACTTCCGCGTCGTCGGCAAGGGCCAGGCCTATGGCTTGTCCGCCCGTGGCATGGCGATCGACACCGCGTTGCCGTCCGGTGAAGAATTCCCCCGGTTCACCGAGTTCTGGATCGAACGTCCGAAGCCGGGTGAAAAACAGCTGGTGATCTTTGCCCTGCTGGATTCCCCGCGTGCCACCGGCGCGTATCGCCTGACCCTGCGTCCGGGCACCGACACCATTGTCGACGTGAAATCCCAGATGTACCTGCGCGACAAGGTCAGCAAGCTGGGCGTTGCCCCGTTGACCAGCATGTTCCTGTTCGGCGCGAACCAGCCGTCCAAAGTGCTCAATTACCGTCGTGAGCTGCATGATTCCAGCGGTCTGTCGATCCATGCCGGCAACGGCGAGTGGATCTGGCGCCCACTGAACAACCCGAAACACCTGTCGGTCAGCAACTTCAGCGTCGAGAACCCGAAAGGTTTCGGCCTGCTGCAACGTGGTCGCGATTTCAGCCACTACGAAGACCTCGACGACAACTACGACAAGCGCCCAAGTGCCTGGATCGAGCCTGAAGGCGATTGGGGCAAGGGCACCGTCAACCTGGTTGAGATTCCGACCGCCGACGAAACCAACGACAACATCGTTGCGTTCTGGAGCCCGGAAAAACTGCCGGAAGTCGGCCAGCCGCTGGATGTCGCCTACCGTCTGCACTGGACCATGGACGAAAAATCCCTGCACCCGGCCGACAGCGCCTGGGTCAAGCAGACCCTGCGTTCCACTGGTGATGTGAAACAGTCCAACCTGATCCGTCAGCCGGATGGCAGCGTGGCTTATCTGGTGGACTTCGAAGGCCCGTCCCTCAAGGCCCTGCCTGCGGATGCCGCGGTGCGCAGCCAGGTCAGTGTTGGCGACAACGCCGAAGTGGTCGAAAACAGCGTGCGCTACAACGAGCACACCAAAGGCTGGCGCTTGACCCTGCGCCTGAAGATCAAGGACGCCGGCAAGCCGACCGAGATGCGTGCGGCCCTGGTGCAGGACATCGTCAAGCCTGAGCCGGAGAAGGATTCGAGCCACGTGCTCAAAGCCGACAAAGTGCTGGCCAAGCAACACGAGAAACAAGCCAAGAAAGACGCGAAAGACAAGGAAGCCAAGCAGCCAGAAGCTGCCCCAGCCACACCGGAACCGGCCAAGACTGAACAAGTCCTGACCGAGACCTGGAGCTATCAGTTGCCTGCCGATGAGTAATTCCCAAGCCACGCCAGAGACTCTGCAAGAGTACCTGGCGCATCTCCCGATGACCGCTGAGCAGCGCGCCGAACTGGCGGGCTGCAAGTCCTTCAGCGAACTGCACGAACGCTTGTCGTCGTCGACCTTTGACGCGCCAACCGACGCCGCCCAAGCGTCGGTCGGCCGCCGGTTGACCCTCAACAGTGCCGAAGAACTGCAAGACGCCGAAATGCTCACGGTCGATGCCGAAGGGCGCGTGTGCCTGAAAGCCACGCCGCCGATCCGTCGGACCAAAGTGGTGCCGGAGCCTTGGCGCACCAACATCCTGGTGCGCGGTTGGCGCCGGCTGACAGGTCGCACCAACCCGCCGAAGCCGCCGAAAGACGAGCGTGTGCTGCCGGCTGCGCGCTGGCGTACCGTGGGTTCGATCCGTCGTTACATCCTGTTGGTGCTGATGCTCGGCCAGACCATCGTCGCCGGCTGGTACATGAAGGGCATCATGCCGTACCAGGGCTGGTCGCTGGTCGACTTCGACGAGATCCGCAACCAGACCCTGCTGCAGACCGCCACCCAGGTACTGCCTTACGCCCTGCAAACCAGCATCCTGATCATGTTCGGGATCTTGTTCTGCTGGGTCTCGGCCGGTTTCTGGACCGCGTTGATGGGCTTCCTGGAACTGCTGACCGGTCACGATAAATACCGCATTTCCGGTAAAAGTGCCGGTGACGAGCCGATCCCGAAAGACGCCCGCACCGCGCTGGTGATGCCGATCTGCAACGAAGACGTGCCCCGGGTATTCGCCGGCCTGCGCGCTACCTTCGAATCGGTGGCCGCCACTGGCGACCTCGACCGTTTCGACTTCTTTGTGCTCAGCGACAGTAACGACGCCGACATCTGCATCGCCGAACAGCAAGCCTGGCTCGACGTGTGCCGTGAAGCCGGTGGTTTCGGCAAGATCTTCTATCGCCGCCGTCGCCGTCGCGTCAAACGCAAGAGCGGCAACCTCGACGACTTCTGCCGTCGCTGGGGCGGTGAATACAAGTACATGGTCGTTCTCGACGCCGACAGCGTGATGAGCGGCGAGTGCCTGACCAGCCTGGTGCGCCTGATGGAAGCCACGCCGGATGCCGGGATTATCCAGACCGCGCCGCGTGCGTCGGGCATGGACACCCTGTATGCGCGCATGCAGCAGTTCGCCACCCGTGTGTACGGCCCGCTGTTCACCGCCGGCCTGCACTTCTGGCAATTGGGTGAATCCCACTACTGGGGTCACAACGCGATCATCCGCATGCAGCCGTTTATCGAGCACTGCGCCCTGGCGCCGTTGCCGGGTAAAGGCGCGTTTGCCGGTGCGATCCTCTCCCACGACTTCGTCGAAGCTGCGCTGATGCGCCGTGCCGGCTGGGGCGTGTGGATTGCCTACGATCTGCCGGGCAGCTACGAAGAACTGCCGCCGAACCTGCTGGACGAACTCAAGCGTGACCGACGCTGGTGCCACGGCAACCTGATGAACTTCCGCCTGTTCCTGGTCAAAGGCATGCACCCGGTGCACCGCGCGGTGTTCCTGACCGGCGTGATGTCGTACCTGTCAGCGCCGTTGTGGTTCTTCTTCCTGGTGCTGTCCACCGCGCTGCTGGCGGTGAACACGCTGATGGAACCGCAGTACTTCATGGCCCCGCGCCAGTTGTACCCGCTGTGGCCGCAATGGCATCCGGACAAGGCGGTGGCGTTGTTCTCGACCACCATCGTGCTGCTGTTCCTGCCGAAACTGCTGAGCATCATCCTGATCTGGGCCAAGGGCGCGAAAGAGTTCGGTGGCAAGTTCAAGGTGACCGTGTCGATGCTGCTGGAGATGCTGTTCTCCATGCTGCTGGCGCCGGTGCGGATGATTTTCCACACCCGTTTCGTACTGGCCGCGTTCCTCGGCTGGGCGGCAACCTGGAACTCGCCGCAGCGTGACGATGACTCCACCCCATGGAGCGAAGCGGTCAAGCGCCACGGTCCGCAAACCGTGCTGGGCTTCTTGTGGGCCCTGCTGGTGGTCTGGCTGAACCCGAGCTTCCTGTGGTGGCTGGTGCCGATTGTCGGCTCGCTGATGCTGTCGATCCCGGTGTCGGTCATCTCCAGTCGGGTCAAGCTGGGCCTCAAGTCCCGTGACGAGAGCCTGTTCCTGATCCCTGAGGAATACAATCCGCCGCAGGCGCTGTTGTCGACCGAGAAGTACACCCACGAAAACCGTTGGCATGCGCTGAACGACGGCTTCGTGCGTGCCGTGGTCGATCCGCAGCAGAACGCCTTGGCCTGCGCCCTGGCCACCTCGCGTCACCGCGAAGCGGAGCCGATCGAGTACCTGCGTGCCGAGCGTGTGCGCCATGCGTTGAAAGTCGGCCCGGCCGGCCTCAACAACGGCGAACGTGTGGCGTTGCTCAGCGACCCGGTCGCCCTGGCCCGCCTGCACGAGCAGGTCTGGAGCGAAGGCCACGCCGAATGGCTGGGGGCCTGGCGTCAATCGATCAAGTCCGATCCTCACGCGCCACTGCTGCCGCTGCAACCGCAAGTCTCCCAGGCCCAACCGGCCTGATTCAGACGCCCCCGGAGGTTCACTCCGGGGGCATTTGAAACGCTGGTCCTACAGCGTTTCGCGCTTCTTCCTTTAAGCGCTAACTCCTTGTTATTTCGAAACAAAAGACCCCGGTTCGAGGCGTATTGCCGTGCCTGCGACTGGGTTAGCATCGCCGCGCAAATTTGATTCGCCACGGGGATTTTCATGCTCAAAAGGTATTGTTCGGCACTGCTGATAGGCGCTGTCGCATTGATGGAGGGTGGCCCGCTGTATGCCGGTGCGTTGGACGATGCGGTGCGGCGCGGTGTGCTGAAGGTCGGGACCACGCCTACCTATGTGCCGTTTGAAATGACTGACCGGCAGGGACGCATTGTCGGTTTCGAAATCGACCTGCTTCAGACGATGAGTCGTGCGCTGGGGGTTGAGCTGGAGTTGGTGGCGGTGCCCTACACCGATTTGCTGCCGGGGCTGCTGGCCAACAAGTTCGACCTGATCGGTAGCGGCATGACCGTCACCCAGGAGCGTAATCTCAAGCTGAATTTCAGCGACGCCTTTATCGTCGTCGGCCAGACCGTGCTGCTGCATCCAAGCCTGGCGGGCAAGGTCGGCAGTGTCGAAGAACTGGACGAGGCCGGCTACCGTATCGCCGTCACCGAGGGCACCACCGGGGAATTGGCCGCGCAACGTTTTCTGGGCGCGGCGCGGCTGAGCAGTTTTGCCACGCCCGAAGAAGGCGTGCGGCAGGTGGTGGAAGGCAAGGCCGATGCCTTTATCCACGATGCGCCCTACAACCTGATCGCCAGTGGCCGGCCGGAAAACAGCAGCTTGCTGGCCCTGGAGCAGCCCTTCACCTACGAGCCCTTGGCGTTCGGCCTGAAAAAGGGCGATTACGACAGCCTCAACTGGATCAACCATTTCCTCAATCAGGTGGCTCAGGACGGCACCTATGATCGGCTGCACGACAAGTGGTTCAGGGGTACCGACTGGATGGCGGACATTGAGTGAAAGTCATAACTGCTTACACATCCGCCGGTTGCCGAATCCAGGTGCTGAAGTGTCTGCCCCTGGGGTTCTTCCGGAATTTGTGGGGCATTTCCGACATACGCCGACAACAAATACCCGTGAAACCTTTGTGACGGCAGACGAGTGGGTTAGGATCGCACCCCGAAATGGTGCAGCCCTTTTGCGCGCCGACCTCATAAGAATCGTTCAGGGGACTTGATGATGAAAAAGTATCTTTCGATGCTGCTGCTTGGCGTCACCGCGCTGGTCGCGGCCACTGCGGCCCAGGCCGGCGCGATCGACGATGCGGTCAAGCGCGGCACGCTGAAGGTCGGCATGGACCCGACCTACATGCCGTTCGAAATGACAGACAAGCGCGGTGAAATCATCGGCTTCGAAGTCGACATCCTCAAGGCCCTGGCCAAGTCCATGGGCGTCAAGCTGGAGCTGGTTTCCACCGGCTACGACGGCATCATCCCGGCCTTCCTGACCGGCAAGTTCGACATGATCGGCAGCGGCATGACCCTGACCCAGGAGCGCAACCTGCGCCTGAACTTCAGCGAACCGTTCATCGTGGTCGGCCAGACCCTGCTGATCCGCAAGGATCTGGAAGGCACCATCAAGTCCTACAAAGACCTGAACGACGAGAAGTACCGCCTGACTTCCAAGCTCGGCACCACCGGCGAGATGGTCGCCAAGAAGCTGATCTCCAAAGCCAAGTACCACGGCTACGACAACGAGCAGGAAGGCGTGCTGGACGTGGTCAACGGCAAGGCCGATGCCTTTGTGTATGACGCGCCGTACAACGTGGTCGCCGAGAAGAAAGTCGGCAACGGCAAGCTGGTGTTCCTCGAAGAACCGTTCACCTTCGAACCCCTGGCGTTTGGCCTGAAAAAAGGCGATTACGACAGCATCAACTTCATCAACAACTTCCTGCACCAGATCCGTAACGACGGCACCTACGATCGCATCCATGACAAGTGGTTCAAGAGCTCCGAGTGGCTCAAGGACATGGAATAAAGGTTTAGACCGAGTCGCGCCCTTCGCGAGCAAGCCCGCTCCCACATTTTGACCGCATTTCATGTTGGAACTCGGTCGAGTGTGGGAGCGGGCTTGCTCGCGAAGACGGCCTGACAAGCAACACAAATCGCGGAATTTGAAATGAAACAGAAAAAAGCCCAATGGCCCTGGCACCTGCTGACCGTGGTCGTGCTGGTCGGTCTGGCTGGTGCCTTGTATTACGCCACTTCGCTGATGTCCTACGAATGGCGCTGGAACCGCGTACCGCAGTACTTCGCCTACCAGGCTGAAACGTCCCAGCGCGCGGCGGATATTTCTACCGTGGTTGAGTTGGTGCGCAAAGGCGATGTCGCCGAAGTGACCCTGCGCAACGACGCGGGTGCCCTGCAGACGCTGACCGTGGCCGACAACAGCCTGCAAGTGGCGCGCGGCGATGACGTGGCCGAAGGCGACGTGATCGGTGTGACCCGGCATTGGGCGTTGGGCCCGTTGATGTGGGGCTTGTGGACCACGCTGTGGCTGTCGGTGGTCTCCGGCATCCTGGGGCTGGCGATCGGGCTGGCGACCGGCCTGTGCCGTCTGTCCAACAACCCGACCTTGCGCGACCTGTCGACCATCTACGTCGAGTTGGTGCGCGGTACGCCGCTGCTGGTGCAGATCTTCATCTTCTATTTCTTTATCGGCACGGTGCTCAACCTGTCCCGGGAATTTGCCGGGATTGCCGCGTTGTCGCTGTTCACGGGCGCCTACGTGGCGGAAATCGTCCGCGCCGGCGTGCAGTCAATCACCCGTGGCCAGAACGAAGCTGCGCGCTCCCTGGGCTTGAGCGCCAGCCAGTCGATGCGTCACGTAGTGTTGCCGCAGGCATTCAAGCGCGTGCTGCCACCGCTGGCTGGGCAATTTATCAGCCTGGTGAAAGACACTTCGCTGGTCTCGGTGATCGCGATCACCGAACTGCTCAAGAGCGGTCGCGAGGTGATCACCACCTCGTTCTCGCCGTTTGAAATCCTGTTCTGCGTTGCAGGCCTGTACCTGCTGATCAACCTGCCGCTGTCGAAAATGGCCAGCCGGCTTGAGCGGAGGCTCGCCCAAAGTGATTGAAGTCCGCGATCTGGTAAAAGTCTTCGATACCCGTGGCCATGTGGTGCGCGCGGTCGACCACGTCACCACCCAGGTGGCCAAGGGCGAAGTGCTGGTGGTGATCGGTCCGTCGGGCTCCGGCAAGTCCACTTTCCTGCGCTGCCTCAATGGCCTGGAAGAGTTCGATTCCGGCTCGGTGAGTATCGACGGCCTGCAACTGGCTGATCCGAAAACCGACGTGAACGCCTACCGTCGCGAAGTCGGCATGGTGTTCCAGCACTTCAACCTGTTCCCCCACATGACCGTGCTGGAAAACCTCTGCCTGGCACAAAAAGTCGTGCGCAAGCGCGGCAAGAAAGAGCGCGAGGCCAAGGCCCTGGCCCTGCTGGAAAAGGTCGGTATTGCGCAGAAGGCCAACGAGTTTCCGTCGCGCCTCTCCGGCGGCCAGCAGCAACGCGTGGCGATTGCCCGTGCGTTGGCGATGGAGCCCAAGGTCATGCTGTTCGACGAACCCACCTCGGCGCTCGACCCGGAAATGGTCGGCGAAGTGCTGGACGTGATGAAGACCCTGGCCCTGGAAGGCATGACCATGGTCTGCGTCACCCACGAAATGGGCTTTGCCCGCGAAGTGGCGGACCGCGTGCTGTTCTTCGATCACGGCAAATTGCTCGAAGACGCCGCCCCGGCCGAATTCTTCGACGCGCCAAAAGACCCACGCGCCCAGGCCTTCCTGCGCCAGGTCCTGTAACTTGTAGTGAGCGGGCTTGCCCGCGCTGGGTGGCGCAGCCGCCCCAAACGGTCCACCGCGGTGTTTTAGGAAGACCGAGGCGCCTGGATTTGGGGCGGCTGCGCCACCCAGCGCGGGGCAAGCCCGCTCACTACGGGGTCAGAGCTGGAATTTGCCCACCAGCGCCTGCAGATCCATGCTCAACCGCGTCAACTGAACACTCGCCGCCGCCGTCTCTTCGCTGGCGGCGGCGGTGTGTTCGGACACGTCGCGCACCTGCAACACGCTGCGATTGATCTCTTCGACCACCGCACTTTGTTCTTCGGCGGCCGCGGCAATCTGCGGGTTCATTTCCTGGATGATCGCCACCGTGCGCGCAATCGCGGCCAGTGCCTCGCCGGCGTCGCGGGTCAGGTCGACGCTGTCGTCGGTCAGGTTGCGGCTGCTGTCCAGCGTCTCGGCCACGTGCTGGGTGCCGTTGTGCAGGCTGAGGATCAAACCTTCGATCTCTTCGGCAGACGCCTGGGTGCGTTGCGCCAGGCTGCGCACTTCATCGGCCACCACCGCAAAACCTTCGCCGGCACTGCCCGCGCGTGCGGCCTCGATGGCGGCATTCAAGGCCAACAGGTTGGTCTGCTGGGACACGGACTTGATCACGTCGAGCACGCTGGCGATCTTCTGGCTTTCTTGCTGCAACGTCAGCATTGCGCGGCCTGAAAGTGCCATTTCTTCGGCCAGCTGGCCGATCTGCTCAACCGCCTGCGCCACCACCTTGTCGCCGGCACTCGCTTGGCGGTCAGCCTCGTTTGCCGCGATTGATGCTTGCTCTGCATGCCGGGCGACTTCCTGGGCGGTGGCGAGCATTTGGTTCATCGCGGTGGCGACCTGATCGGTTTCATCTTTTTGCTTGTTGACCCCGTTGCGGGTCTGCTCGGTGACGGCTGATAACTCGGTGGCCGCGCTGGCGATCTGCCGGGCGCTGTCGCCGATGCCGCTGATCAGGTGGCGCAGGTTGTGGGTCATGTCCCCGATGGCGTGCTGCAGTTGGCCCAGTTCATCGCGGCGTCCCACCGGCATGTCGTGGCTCAGGTCGCCTTCGGCGATACGGTTGGCGCGGGCCAGCACTTCACGCAGTGGCACCGCAATTTGCCGGGCGATCCACCAGGCGGCCAGAGTGCCGAGCAACAGTGCGACGACGGTCACACTGATCAGCAGCAGACGGGTCTTGCCGGCTTCGTTGTCGCGTTTGAAGGTTTGGCCTTGGCTCATCTGCTCGCTTTGTTCCAGTAATTGATCGAGCTGTTGTTCGAAGCGGTTCTGCACGGTTTCGGTGTTGAGTTGGGCTTGCTTGAGGTTGAGTAGCTGCTCGCGGTAATTGGCGATGTCGCTCTTGAGCAGGGTCGAGTCCACCGGCAGAGCCGTGACAGCGGCCAGTGCGGCCTCCAGCGCCTGCAACGCGTCGCTGACTGCCTGGGCGTAGGCCTCCAGCGATGCGGCGGCCCATGCGGGGCGCTGGGCGCCTTCATCGGCACGGACCATGGCCTGGCGCAGGTTTTCGATGGCATCCAGGGCTGTCTGATCTTGCTGGTCGGGCAGCTCACTGGCGAGTTGGGCCAGGGTGTCGCTGGCTTGCTGTGCGGTCTTGTCCAGTGGGCTGCGGGCGTTTTCGCGGTGCTCGATCAGGGGCGCTAGCTCGCTGAGTGCCGCCTTGAAGTCGGTGACCAGGCGTGTGGCCTGTTCAAGGCGCTGGCGGTCGGCCGGGTCTCGCATGCGGCTTGAAAGGGCGGCCAGATGGGTTTCGATGGTCTCGATGTGTGTGGTGAGTTTGCCCCGGCTGTTCGGGTCCGTCAGCGTGCGGTAGACGATGCGATCAGCACGCATGGCTTGGCCAGCAACCGCCAATTGCCCCAGGGTCGTCAGGTTGGTGGAGCGGTAGATCATGGCATTCAAGGCTTGCCAGCCGGTGACGGCGATGGCGAAGCTGAGCATCAGCACTTGCCCGAAACCGATGGCAAGCTTGACGCGGACGCTGGCGTTGACCAGCAAACGGGTCAGCCGGGAAAACATGACGCACCTCCAAATCGAATTAAGCGTTTCGCAGTAAAGGAAACGCTAAATCGATTTGGCTCAGTGCCGGGCTGATAACTGCGTAGGAAATTTCACAAGCTGCTAATTAAATGCGGAAGCGTCCTACCAGTGTTTGTAGGTAAATCCCTAGGCGTGCCAGCTCGGCGCTGGATGCGGCCGTTTCTTCACTGGCTGAAGAGGTTTGTTCGGACACGTCCCGCACGTTCAACACACTGCGGTTAATCTCTTCGGCCACGGCGCTTTGCTGTTCGGCGGCGGTGGCGATCTGCGAGTTCATCGCCTGGATGGTCGACACCGTGCGCGTGATGCTCGCCAGTGCGCTGCCGGCGCGGCGCGTCAGCTCGACACTGCTGTCGGTGAGATCGCGGCTGTTGTCCATGATGGTCGCGACCTGTTGGGTACCGCTTTGCAGGCCGACGATCAGTTCTTCGATCTCTTCGGTGGACTTCTGGGTGCGCAGGGCCAGGCTGCGCACCTCGTCGGCCACCACGGCGAAGCCACGCCCGGCTTCACCGGCACGTGCGGCTTCAATCGCGGCGTTGAGCGCCAACAGGTTGGTTTGCTGGGCCACGGACTTGATCACGTCGAGCACACTGCCGATCTTGTCGCTTTCGCGTTTCAGATCGCCCATGGCCACGGTCGAGTTGCCGACTTCGCTGGCCAGGCGTTCGATCTGGGCGATGGCTTCGCCGACCACTTTGTCGCCTTCGCGGGCTTGCTGGTCAGCAGCGACGGCGGCTTCGGAAGCTTCCTCGGCGTTGCGTGCCACTTCTTGCACGGTCGCGGCCATCTCGTTCATCGCGGTAGCGACTTGGTCGGTCTCGACTTTTTGGCTGTTGACCCCGGCACTGGTCTGTTCGGTCACGGCCGACAATTGCTCGGCGGCGCTGGCGATCTGGGTAACACCGTCGCTGATGCCGCCGATCAGTTCACGCAGGCCGACGGTCATGCTCTGCATGGCGCGTTGCAGCTGACCCAGTTCGTCCTGGCGCGCGGAGTCGAGGTTGTGGCTCAAGTCGCCGGAGGCTACGCGCTCGGCGACCTTGAGGGTCTGGTTCAGTGGAATGATGATCTGGCGAGTGATGGCCCACGCGGCAATCAGGCCGAACGCCAGTGCGAGTACGGTGGCCAGTGCCAGCATTTGCTTGGCTTGGGCGGCATCGTTGTCACGCACCACGGTCTGGGACGCGGTGAGTTTTTTGCTGCGCTCGAGCAGGATGTCGCCTTGCTCGGCCATGATTTTCATGGCAGCGACGCTGGCAACCTGGGAGTCACGGTACTGGCTGACGGCGGCGCGGTAGGCTTGCAGCGAGACGCTGGCCTGTTGCAGGTTGGTCGAATATTGATCAGGGACCTGGCCGTTCAGGCTGGCGATTTTCTTCAGGGCGTTGTCGATGGCGTCCAGCGCAGGCTGCTCGGCTTCGACCTTGCCGCTGTAGGTGTAGCCGCGCACTTGGAAGCGCGCTTGCTGGATCAACTTACTCAGGTCTACCACGCTGTTGAACTGCGTGACGCTGTCGCCTTGCAGCAGGGCTTTCTCGATTTCGCCGACTTTGAGCACCGCGTTGTCGGCGGTATCGCCCAGCTTGCTGCGCGCATTTTCACGGTTTGCCCCGGCCTGGACCATGGCCTCGAATGCGCGGCGGTATTGCTCGACGGCGGCCAGTTGATCGTCCACCAGGAGGTTGTCGGCCGGCTGATCGATCATGCCGTCGGCGGTTTTCAGGCCGGCTTCCAGTTTCACCAGCAGCGCATTGACCGCCGCCGGGCCTTGTTCGCCGCGCCGCATTTCGTAGTCCAGGCGCGCCAGGCGCAAATCCTTGGTCAGTTCATTGACGCTGGAGATGAAACCCAGCTTGTCGCCACGGCTGATCACGCCACTCAGGCCGCTCCAGCCGGTGAAGGTAATCATGAGCGTGAGCAGTAACACCAGGCCAAAACCTACACCCAACTTGGATTTGACGCTGACATTCCCCAGCTTTTCGGCTAACCAACGATACATGCTGCGAACTCCCCTGGAACAAGGCTTGGACTTATTCAGGGTGTATCGGCCTGTGTCGGGGATTCTGTAGCGACGCGATCAGATGCCTGGGGGCGGGTCAGAACAGTCGGGCCAGGAGGGCGGTGACGGCGGTTTCGACGCGCAGGATGCGGGCGCCCAGTTGCACCGGCTGCAAACCCGCCTTGGCCAGCAAGTCGACCTCGTAGGGAATCCAGCCGCCTTCCGGGCCGATTGCCAGGGTCACCGGTTCGTCCAGCCCACGCGGGCAGGCCGGGTAGTCGCCGGGATGGCCAATCAGGCCAAGGGTGCCAGCGGCCATGGCCGGCAGGCGATCCTCGACGAACGGCTTGAAGCGTTTCTCGATGATGATGTCGGGCAGCACCGTGTCCCGCGCCTGTTCCAGGCCGAGGATCAGTTGCTCGCGAATGGCTTGCGGCTCGAGGAATGGCGTCTGCCAGAAACTTTTTTCCACGCGGTAGCTGTTGAGCAGCACCACCTTTGGCACGCCCATGGCCGCCACGGTTTGCAGGACCCGGCGCAGCATTTTCGGACGGGGCAGGGCCAGCAGCAGGGTCAGCGGCAGCTTGGCCGGCGGCGGCTGGTCGAAGCTGACTTGCAGTTCGGCCTCGCTGTCTTCCAGGCGTAGCAGTTGGGCATTGCCCATCAGCCCGCCGATGCGGCCCACGCGCAGGCTGTCGCCGACGGCTGCGCGGTGGACTTCCTGCATGTGCACCAGGCGCCGATCACGCAGCACCACACGGTCGGCCGCAATGAAGTCGGCGTCTTCCAGTAGCAGCAGGTTCACGGCTGGGTCGCTGGCGGCTGGTCGTCGTCGGCTGGCTGATCATCCGGGTGGTCGCCACGCTTGGTGATCAGGCTGCTGAACAGGATGCCGATCTCGAACAGCATCCACATCGGCACGGCCAGCAGGGTCTGGGAGAAGATGTCCGGTGGCGTGAGGATCATGCCGACCACAAAGCAGCCGATGATCACGTACGGGCGGATCTTCTTCAGGTACGCCACGTTGACCACGCCGATCCACACCAGCAACACCACGGCCACCGGGATTTCGAAGGCCACGCCAAAGGCGAAGAACAGTGTCATCACGAAGTCGAGGTAGCTGGTGATGTCGGTCATCATTTCCACACCGGCCGGTGTGGCGGCGGCGAAGAACTTGAAGATCAGCGGGAACACCAGGAAGTAGGCGAACGCCATGCCGGTGTAGAACAGGCAGATGCTCGACACCAGCAATGGCACCGCGATGCGCTTCTCATGCTTGTACAGGCCCGGTGCGATAAAGCCCCAGATCTGGTGCAGGATCACCGGGATCGCCAGGAACAGCGAGACCATCATCGTCAGCTTCAACGGTGTGAGGAACGGCGACGACACGTCGGTGGCAATCATCGTCGCGCCGGCCGGCAAATACTGGCGCAGGGGCGTCGAGACAAAGGTATAGATCTGCTGGGTGAAGGCGAACAGCCCGGCAAAGATGATGAAGATCGCCGCTACGCAACGCAGCAGGCGGGTACGCAGCTCGGTGAGGTGCGAGACCAGCGGCATGTGCTGGTCGTTTTCCGGTTTATCAGCGCTCATGGGGCTCGCGGCGGCAATGTAGGGTCATGGGGCGCGGGCGACGCAACGGGCGTCGGCGCAGGCTCGGTGGGCGCAACAGGTGGGGTCTGGGTGGTCGGTGCGATGCTCTGCTCGGCCACGGGCTCGACCGGTTTGGCGGGCTCCTGGACCGGCGACAGGATCTTGCGCGCCTCTTGCTCCAACGACAGGATATGTTCGTTGTGCAGCTGCCGGCGGATCTCGTCGGCGCCGATTTCCCGTTCAACTTCCTGTTTGATCGCATTGAAACTGCGTTTCAGGCGGCCGATCCACAGGCCGGCCGTGCGTGCCGCACCGGGCAGGCGTTCCGGCCCCAGTACCAGCAGGGCCACAAGGCCGACGAGCAGCAGTTCAGAGAAGCTGATACCAAACATTAGTCAGTGCTCACGAGTCTTTGCGGGTCGGCTCTTCGACTTTCTCAGCCTGCACGTCGAAAGTACGACGCTCGGTGATCGGCTGGGTGGCCTGCGGGTGCACTGGCTGCGCCGGTGGCACTGGGTTGGCGGCCGGGTCGGCAGGTTTTTCGTCGTCGTTCATGGCTTTGCGAAAGCCCTTGATCGATTCGCCGACGTCCGTGCCCAGGTTCTTGAGTTTCTTGGTGCCGAATACCAATACCACCACCACCAGAATGACGATCCAGTGTTTCCAGTCAAAAATACCCATGCTGCAAATCCTCAGTAAAAGTTATTCAGGCGGACGGGCGCGATGCCTTTTCGGCATGCCCGGACAAGCCGAAACGACGGTCCAGTTCATCCAGCACGGCCTGCGGATGCTGCCCCAGTTGGGCGAGCATGACCAGGCTGTGGAACCACAGGTCGGCGGTTTCGTAGATCACATCGCTGCAGTCGCCGCTGATTTGCGCGTCCTTGGCAGCGATGATCGTCTCGACGGATTCTTCGCCGAGTTTTTCCAGGATCTTGTTCAGGCCCTTGTGGTAAAGGCTGGCGACGTAGGAGCTGTCGGCGTCCGCGCCTTTGCGGTCTTCCAGCACCTGGGCCACGCGGTTCAGGGTATCGCTCATGTCTAGTGTCCTGCGGAGTAGATGGCGTGCGGGTCTTTGAGCACCGGTTCGACAACCTTCCACTCGCCGTTCTCGAACACGCGGTAGAAGCAGCTGTGACGGCCGGTGTGGCAGGCGATGTCGCCGATCTGCTCGACCTTGAGGATCACCACGTCGGCGTCGCAGTCGATGCGCATCTCGTGCAGGGTCTGCACGTGCCCGGACTCTTCGCCCTTGCGCCACAGTTTGCCACGCGAACGTGACCAGTAAATGGCGCGCTGCTCAGTGGCGGTGAGGCTCAGGGCCTCGCGGTTCATCCAGGCCATCATCAATACGCGCCCGGTCTTGTAGTCCTGGGCAATGGCCGGCACCAGGCCGTCACTGTCCCATTTGATCTCGTCCAGCCAGTCTTTCATGTTCGGCTCCGGCAATTTGCGACAGTGTATAACCGGATCGGCTATCGGCGCACGATCAGATAAACGCCCACGGCGACCATGATACCGGCCGGCCAGTGGCCCAATTGATTCAACGGCCCGCCCAGGGCCAGCACAATGCCGCCGGTCAGGTGCGCGGCGCCGAGCAGGCGCAGGAACCAGTCGTCCTTGCGCTTGTGCCACGGCGGCGCCGGGTCCTTGGCGTGGGGCTGGGACATGCGCTCCAGCAGGTCGCGGGTCATGTTGGCCAAGTGCGGTAGTTGTTCGAACTGGCTGTGCAGATTGCCGATCAGGGTTTTCGGGCTGACCCGCTCGCGCATCCAGCGTTCGAGGAACGGCTGGGCGGTGTTCCATAGGTCGAGGTCCGGATACAGCTGGCGGCCCAGGCCTTCGATGTTCAGCAGGGTCTTTTGCAGCAGCACCAACTGCGGCTGCACTTCCATATTGAAACGTCGGGCGGTCTGGAACAGACGCATCAGTACCTGGCCGAAGGAAATGTCCTTCAGCGGTTTTTCAAAGATCGGTTCGCACACCGTACGAATGGCAGCTTCGAATTCGTTGAGTTTGGTTTCCGCCGGCACCCAGCCCGAATCGATGTGCAACTGCGCCACGCGGCGATAGTCACGCTTGAAGAAGGCGAACAGGTTGCGTGCCAGGTAGTCCTGGTCTTGCGGGGTGAGGCTGCCGACGATGCCGCAGTCGATCGCAATGTATTGCGGGCTCCACGGGTTGACGGTGCTGACGAAGATGTTGCCGGGGTGCATGTCGGCGTGGAAGAAGCTGTCGCGGAACACCTGGGTGAAGAAGATCTCCACGCCACGCTCGGCGAGCATCTTCATGTCGGTGCGCTGGTCGGCCAGGGTCGCGAGGTCAGTGACTTGCACGCCGTAGATGCGCTCCATCACCAGCACTTTGGGGCGGCACCAGTCCCAATACACCTGCGGCACGTACAGCAGCGGCGAGCCTTCGAAGTTGCGCTTGAGCTGGCTGGCGTTGGCGGCTTCGCGCAGCAGGTCGAGTTCGTCGTAGATGGTTTTTTCGTAGTCGGCAACCACGTCCACCGGGTGCAGCAAGCGCGCATCGGCGCTGAAGCGCTCGGCGGCGCGGGCGAGGATGAACAGCCACGCCAGGTCCTGGCCGATGATCGGCTTGAGGCCCGGGCGGATCACTTTCACCACCACTTCTTCGCCGCTCTTCAGTTGCGCAGCGTGCACCTGGGCGACCGAGGCGGAGGCCAGCGGTTCGACGTCGAAACGGCTGAATACTTCACTGATCTTCCGGCCCAGCTGTTCTTCGATCAGCTTCATCGACTGTTGCGAGTCGAACGGCGGCACGCGGTCTTGCAACAGCATCAGCTCGTCGGCGATGTCTTCGGGCAGCAGGTCGCGGCGGGTCGAGAGGATCTGCCCGAACTTAATGAAGATCGGCCCCAGGTCCTGCAACGCCAGGCGCAGGCGCGCGCCACGGCTCAGCTCCAGCTTCTTGCGCGGGAACCAGCGCCACGGCAGCACATAGCGCACCGCCAGCAGGAACCACGGCAGCGGCAGGGCGAACAGCAGGTCATCGAGTTGGTAGCGGATTACGACGCGCTGGATACGGAACAAACGGCGGACGGCGAGCAGCTTCATGCGTTATCGCTTGGATCAAGGGAACGGCTCAGGCGCTCGAAGCGTGCCTCAAGGCGTTCCAGGTCGATTTTGGCCTTGTCGAGTTCACGAAAGCGCGCTTGCGCTTCCCGTTGTCCGACCAGGGTGCGCGATTCTTCGCTCAGGTATTCGGCGAGGTTCTGGTTGAGGCTGGCGAACCCTTGCTGATACCACCGCGAACGGCTGCGCAGGTGCCCGCTGATCAACTGGGTGGCCACCGGGCCGATCCAGCGTGACAGCTCGTATTCCCAATCCAGCTCCAGGTCTTGCAACACGGCGGCCAGGTCCATCAGCACCGAACTGTCGCCTTCCAGTTCGACTTCGGTGCTGTGCAGGATCGCGGTCTTGTTGCGGCTCAGGGCCAGGTGCAACAGGCTGGAGGCCGGCGCACGCAGGGTGCAGTCGGCATCACAGGCCCAGGTGCTGGCGAGCAGCAGGCCTTCATCGCTGGGCAGGATAAACAGCTGCACGGCGGGGCTGCGGCAATCGACGGCAATCACCTTGCCGGTCAAGTGCGCGAGCCGCGCCAGGGCGGTGCTGTCCAGGCGCAGCACACGGTTGAGGCCGTGCTCAACGCTGGCGAGAAGGCCCTGGAGCAGCATCAGGGCTTGATGCCGCGGTGCAGGGCGACGATGCCGGACGTCATGTTGTGGTAGGTCACGCGGTCGAAACCGGCTTCTACCATCATCGACTTCAGGGTTTCCTGGTCGGGGTGCATGCGGATCGATTCGGCCAGGTAGCGATAGCTTTCGGCGTCATTGGTGATCAGCTTGCCCATCAACGGCATGAAGGCGAAGGAATAGGTGTCGTAGACCTTGGACATCAGTGCGTTGGTCGGTTTGGAGAACTCCAGCACCAACAGGCGGCCGCCCGGCTTGAGTACGCGCAGCATCGAGCGGATCGCGTCTTCTTTATGGGTCACGTTGCGCAGGCCGAAGGCGATGGTCACGCAGTCGAAATGGTTGTCGGGGAACGGCAGCTTTTCAGCGTCGGCCTGGACGAATTCGATATTGCCGGCCACGCCTTTGTCGAGCAGGCGGTCGCGACCGACCTTGAGCATCGAACCGTTGATGTCCGCCAGTACCACCTGGCCGGTGGGGCCGACGAGCTTGGAGAACTTGGCTGCCAGGTCGCCCGTGCCGCCGGCGATGTCCAGCACGCGATTGCCGGCGCGCACGCCGGACAGCTCGATGGTGAAGCGCTTCCACAGGCGGTGCATGCCGCCGGAGAGCACGTCGTTCATCAGGTCGTACTTGGCCGCAACGGAGTGGAACACCTCAGCGACTTTTTCCGCCTTTTGGCTTTCCGGGACGTTCTTGAAGCCGAAGTGAGTGGTGGGTTCGGCATCGCTGCCTTTGCGCTGATCAGTCATATCGCTGTCACCAAAAGAGAATGCGGCACATGATAATCCCCAAGGCCTGCTTTGTCTTGGCAAGGCTCAATCTGTAGTGAGCGGGCTTGCCCCGCGCTGGGTGGCGAAGCCGCCCCCCGCAAGGACGCCTGGGAGTTTCAGAAAGACCGCGTTGCCTGGGTTTGGGGCGGCTGCGCCACCCAGCGCGGGGCAAGCCCGCTCACTACAGATTGTCGAGTTGCGTATAGGTAAGATGGATGGTCACCGAGACCTTTTGCCGCATCGAAGGTATCCAAACCGCAATAAAGAGGAGTCATTGCAATGGCCCGTATTACCGTTGAGCGTGCACATTCCCTGGGTAAAGAAGGCGCTCGGGCAAAGGCCGAGAAGTTGGCGCATAAACTCAAGGAGCAATATGGCCTGGAGCCATCGTGGTCTGGCGATACCTTGAACCTCAAGCGTTCGGGGGTTAAAGGCACGGTATTGGTTGCAGATGATTCGTTGCGTATTGATGTGGAACTGGGCCTGTTGATGTCGGCCATGAGTGGCACCATCAAGTCCGAAATCGAGAAAGCCCTGGATAAGGCATTGGCGTGATCCGAGTGTTCTAGGGTGCCGATTCTAATTTTTCCTCCTACTTTGTGCCCAAGCCCTCAACTCCTGCGGGCCGTTCCTCCACCCTATTTCGCGTGAGGTGCACCATGGCCAAAGTTATCTTGAAGAAAAAAATCGATGCCCCGACTACTGCCCTGAGCGAGGTTAAAACCTACGCCCGCAAGATCTGGCTGGCGGGCCTTGGTGCGTATGCCAAGGTTGGAAGCGAGGGCAACGAGTACTTCAAGGAACTCGTCAAGGCGGGTCAACATATTGAAAGTAAAGGTAAAAAAGTTGCAGTTGAACAACTTGACGCCGCCAATAGTCAGATTGACCAAGTAAAGAGTAATGTCTCCTCTGTCAAAGGTCTGGTAGAAGTTCAGCTGGATAAAGTTGAAAAAGCTTTTGATACTCGTGTTGCAAGTGCCTTGAATCGAATCGGCATTGCGTCTAAACATGACGTGGAGACACTCTCTGCTAAGCTCGAAGAGCTGACGGCATTGCTCGAACGTGTCGCGCGTAAACACTAAGGAGACATCGGGATGGCTGTTCAAAAGAAACCTCAGAAAGAAGGCAGCTCGTGGGTCGGGAAAGTTGAAGAATATTCCCGCAAAATCTGGCTGGCTGGTTTAGGCGTTTACTCGAAGATCGACAGTGACGGCAGCAAACTCTTCGAGACTCTGGTTAAAGACGGCGAGAAGGCCGAGAAAGTAGCCAATAGCGCAGTTGGTAAAAAAGTAACTGCCGCCAAGGCAACTGCCGGTTCGCGTATCAGTGATGCGAAGAAACAAGTACTGGGTACTTGGGGCGAACTGGAAGGGGCTCTGGACAAGCGCCTCAACAGTGCCATTTCGCGTCTGGGCGTGCCGAGCAAGGCTGAAGTCAAAGCGCTGCACAGCAAGGTCGATACCCTGACCAAGCAAATCGAAAAACTCACCGGCGCCAAAGTGGCTCCAGTGAAAGCCGCCGCCAAGCCTGCCGCTAAAACAGCGGCTGCCAAACCGGCTGCAAAAACCGCCGCCAAGCCGTTGGTGAAAGCGGCTGCCAAGCCTGTGGCCAAGGCGCCGGCAAAAGCCGCCGCCAAGCCAAAAGCCGCCGCCAAGCCAGCGGCCAAAACGGCCGCTGCTAAACCTGCTGCCAAGCCAGTGGCTGTTAAAGCCGCCGCCAAATCCGCTGCAAAGCCAGCGGCGAAACCTGCGGCTAAAACCGCTGCCGCCAAACCTGCCGCCAAGCCAGCAGCTGCTAAACCCGCCGCTAAACCGGCAGTGGCCAAGCCAGCCGCGAAGCCTGCTGTCAAGAAGCCAGCGGTCGCCAAAAAGCCCGTCGCACCGAAGCCAGCTGTCGCGGCCAAGCCTGCCACGGCGCCTACCGCTTCGACCGCCAACTCGGTGTCTGCTCCGACGCCTGCGGCAACCCCGACTGCAGCGCCGGCAACCCCGACGCCATCCAGTCAGTCCTGAGTTCTACACGGACACAAAAATGCCCGTCCTGCAGAGGCCGGGCATTTTTTTGTTTGTGGCCAAGCGCTCGGCCCATGTGTGCGTCAGTTATAAGTGATTGAAATGGTGACAGTGCTGTCCACCGTTCCCTGAGCAAGGGGGGCCGTGTTTTTCTGGTACGCGGCCTCAACGCTCAGGACTGCCTGTTTGCTGGCTGTCGCTATTGTGCGGCTGCGCTGGATGGGGATGCCCATGGCGTACATCACCGTTTTTTCAGTGGGCGTCCCCGCCCTTATTCGCACGGCAACGCCCTTCGCCGTTCCCGTGCTGGCAAATATTGCCGGTATGAGCGTATCGGGAGTGCCGGTAAACAGGAACGTTACATTCCGGATGTCCGATTCGCATTCGGCGGTGATGTCGAATTCCGTTGCTCCAATAACGCTGATGTCATCGAAATCCGACACTTTGACCGTTGGTAGGGTGATGGTGCGGTTCACGTCTTTGGCCGCCAGGTTACACGTTCCAGCATTGATCTGGCCGGCAAAGCGTAACGTGCCTGTCGTGGCCGCCTGGGCAGCAGGAATGGCCAGGCTTGCACTGATTGCCAGCAGTAGGGGAAGGGGTCGGACGTTCATGGGTACTCCCAGGTTTTAGTTGTAAGTGATGTTGACAGTGGCGGCGTTGAACAGCCTGTCTTGGCTGACCGTGCCGTTCTTGTGATAAACCGCGCTGAGTGGCAAGACCGCGCGATTGCCGGAAACGGTCACCGTGCGCGCGTTGTCGGTACTAGGCGAGATGGTTCGCTGGACCCCATCGATGCGTGAACCGAACCACAGGGTTACCCCAGCCGTACTGCCGGTGTTGGCGAAGAGCACGTCGCGGGCTCGTACCGAGGTGAAGTGAGGTCACGCTTCATCTTCTGTTCTGTTAATGAAATGGACGGGGGGTGTAAGGCGTAACCGACCCTCCCGGCCGGATGAAGGTGGCCAGGCAGCCAGGCTGTGGTCAGTTGTAAGTAATGGAAACGGTTGCCGTGCTATCCAGGGTGCCTTGGGTGATCGCCTTGCCGGTTACGTGGTAGGCCGCCCACATCGGCAGTACGGCCTTGTTGCCGCTTGTCGCAATCGTTCGGCTGCGGTCGGCAGGGGAGCCATTGGCAGGGAAGGTTGCTCCGCTTGCACCGCTTCTCAGCCAAAGTGCCGTGCCACCCGAGGTGCCGACGTTGGCGAATAGCAGTCCGTTGTCAACGGATGGCGTACCGGTGAGTAGGAAAATCACGTTGCGAATGTCGGATTCGCATTCTGCCGTAATCTCGAAATTCATTGCTCCCGTGAAAACGGCCGAATCAAAATCCGAAATCTTGACCGTGGGCAATGTAACGGTGCGGTTTTCATCGCCGGCAGCCAGGTTGCACGTGCCGGCGTCGACCTGGCCGGCAAAGCGTAACGTGCCTGTCGTGGCCGCGTGGGCAGCAGGAATGGCGAGGCTTGCAGTGATTGCCAGCAGTAGGGGAAAGGTTCGGATGTTCATGGGGACTCCCAGGTTTTAGTTGTAAGTGATGTTGACGGTGGTGGTACTGGCCAGCGTGCCTTGGCTGACCGTGCCGTTCTTGTGATAAGCCGCGCTGAGCGGCAAGACTGCGCGATTGCCCGAGACGGCAAGCGTGCGAGTGCCATTGGTACTGATGGTCTGGGGAACGCCGTTGATGCGCGAGTACAGCCAGAGGGCCACGCCCCCGGCGGTGCCGGTATTGGCAAACAGCAAACTGTTGCCTGGGGCGGGCGTGCCGGTAAACCGAAAGGTGACATTGGAGGCGTTGGTGCAGGTGGCGGTCAGGTCGAAGTTGTGCACGCCTGCGGAAACCACGTCTTTCAAGTCGCCGACTTTTATCGGGGGCAGGGTGATGGTGCGATTGACGTCACCGGCTGCCAGGTCGCAGGTGGCTGCGGGCCTGACAAAGCGTACAGGGCTGCCGAGTTGTAGACGGAAACGCTCTGGAGCGATAACCCAGGTCTTTTCCCAGAACATGCCGCTCGGTACTGTCCCGCTGGTCACAGGGCCGATTTTGTAGAAGGTGGCCTCCGCTGAGGTGAAGCTGGGAATTTTCCCGTAAACCTGTTGGTAACCTTGGTTGTACAGTGCGAAGGCGGCGGGGCCGCCGCCGGCCCACGTCATCGTAATGCGCAAGCCGATGCCTGGAACCTCGGTGTGGTAGGCGCCGGTAGCCGGGTCTTGCAGGCGTGAATATCTTCCAAACACTCCGGTGGGGGTGGCAACGGTGCAATTTGCAAAGTAGGCGGGAGCCGTACCGCTGAAGGCTTGGCGAGTGATGACACTTCCGACAGGAAGGCTGTCCGGGACCGTGATGTTCGCGGGCAGGTTCAAGGTGAACGTGTCATTTTGAAACCTGTCGCACCTCGCTTGGGCGGCGATCGGCATGCCAAGCGCAAGTAGTGTCGAAGCCAGCAGGATGGGGGACTTCATCTTCATGTCCTGTAATCAGAAGAGGTTATTGGGAACCGCGGGCGCGAGGTGCGCGCCCGCAGGATCAGCCACGTGTGTTGGCAGAGCACGTGCCAGCATTCAGATGACGTAAACGCGGTGTCGCATCTCCCACCGGGTCTTTCTGCAGGCCGTATTGCAGGCGGCAAGAGGCGTCGTCATTGCTACCCCACTTGACGGTCAACAGCCCCTGATCCTTCGCAACGCGCACAAACGCTTTGCCGCCCTGGCCAACAATGCCCACGCTGGCGCCATCCTCATCGAACACATCCGAACCGAACGGCAGCGGGCTGCCATCCTCACGCTGCGCCGTGATCAAGAGCGCCTGGCCGCTGACCGTATCGAACTGCAACTTCACCACCGACCCGGCGCGCGGCGCGATGTTTTGTGCGGCGGTCTTGAGCTCCACATCCACGGACAAGTCCTTGGGGTCCAGTTCCACCACGTTCTGGCGGTAAGGCGTGAGGTGGGGCACCACGGCGTAACCGCTCTTGCCGACCTGGGCGCTGTGGTTGCCATTGATCCGCGCGCCCTGTGCACTGGGAGCCTGGACGATGCCGATGGTGTCGCCGAGCTCCGGGGCGAACGTCACGCCTCCCGAGTGAGCGACGATGCCGCCGGTCATGCCGAGGGACGTTGCGCGGTAGCTGTTGCTCTGGCCATACCCTGCGGACAGCACGCCATGGCTCGCCTGATATTTCACGTCGGCGCTCAGGGCGTTGTCACTGCCCTGGGTCCTGCTGCTGCCCACGCCGTAGCTGAACTCGTTGCGCTCACCCAGGGTGCCGCCGAGGTTCACACGTTCGCCGCTGCTTTGATTACCGCGAAAGGCTGTGGTGGTCAGGGTCGGCGAGCGAGCATCCCTGCCCAGTGGCAGGCTCAGGGTCAGATCCACTCGCTTGTCGATCCTGTCGCTCAGCAAGTCCTTGGTGCGCTGGGCGCTGAGGGTGTAGTGCATGCCCCGCCAGCTACCGGTGTAGCCTGCGGTGAAGGTCAGGTTGCCGCTTGCGCGGTTCCAGTAGTTCTGCGAAGAGCCGGTGAGGTAAACCGAGCTGTTGCCCAGGCTCTGGTTGAGGCTGATATCCATTCTGTCGCGCAGGCGTGACAGGTTGTCCAGGCTGCGCCCGTCGATGGCCAGGTCGCGCACCCTCGCGGCGTCGGCGATGCTCAGGAAGCCTTGCGTGGAGTACCGATAGGCACCGAGGGCAAAGTGAGTGCCGGAATCGGTGAAGTTCTTGCTGTAGCGCAACTGCACGCTTTGCCCGTCCCGGGACCCGTGGCCGGGCAGGTTTGCGTTCGAATTGGTCAGGTCCAAGGACAGCGCGCCAAACGGGGTATTGAAGGCCGTCCCCAGTAACTGCGAATGATAGTCCTCACCCACCACCGCCCCTGTGTAGCCGGTCAGCAGATTGTTGAGGCCGTGCTGGTAGGTCGCCTGCATCAGTTTGGGTGGATGGTTCAGGCCGATTTCATCCAGCAGGCCGACGCTCAGTGAATAGCGGCTGTAGCCCGCACGCAGCAGGTTGGCGTTGGCGGCAAACGGCACGATGAATTCGCGCTGGCGGCCATCGGCCTCGGTGACCGTGACAGTCAGGTCACCCCCATAGCCCGTGGGGAACAGGTCGTTGAGCACAAACGGGCCGGGGGCCACGGAGACTTCATCCAGCAACACGCCACGTTGGCGCACGGTCACGCGGGCATTGGTCTCGGCGACACCACGCACCACAGGCGCAAAGCCGGTCATGGAATCCGGCAGCATCCGGTCATCGCTGAACAGGCTGGCACCGCGCAGGCGCACGCTGTCGAACAGCTCGCCCGGGGTGTAGATCTCGCCCACCATCATTTGTGAGCGCAGCGGGCTCAGTTCGCGTTGCACATAGGTGCTGCTGCTTTGATAACCCGAGGCGGCGTCGGTCTGGCTGAAGCTGCCGTTATGACGCAAATGCCAGTCACCCAGATTGAGCCCGGAGTTCAGGCCCAGGTAATGGGAGTTGATCGAGCGGCCGTTCGTGCGTGTATTGAAGGTGTTGACGTTGTAGCGTGCGAAGGCCGCATTGATGCCGCTGTCCCAGTGTTTCGGGTCGACATAGCCGCGTGCTGTACGTGCCATGTAGATCTGTGGAACCTGCAGTGTCAGGCGGTTTTCGCCTGAGTCGAAATGGCTGGTACTGCCTGGCAGGTAGGTTGAAATATCCTCGCAACCGGCAAACTCGGGAATCGGCGCCTGGCCGTCCTCGATGGGTTGTTTTTGCGGTGCGTCCAGGTCGATGCCGAACCTGAGCAGTGCGTCACGCTCCAGGCACATCTGTGCCGAGTCCTGGCCCTCGACCGCGACGAAGGACAACGTTTCGCGGCCAATCCACTGACCGTTGAGGTAGACGTCGCTGCGGTAGTTGCCGGGCAGTACGACGTTGCCCTGGCTGAATTTTGAAATATCGAGCTGCTGGCCACCCGTGCCATCCGGAAAGAAGGCCGGGTTGAACTCGACATTCTCCACCGCGTGGGCGGCCATCGAGTGTGCTCCGCCGAGCAGCAACAAGCTCTGCGCCGTAAGCTTCAGCCGATGACATGTCGGGGACCAGTGTCTTGCTCTGGCAGGCGTGTTCAAGCTCATGTTTACCATTTCCAAAAAAGTGCTGTCCGAATTCGGGCAAGGGGAGGCCCTGCCCAGGAAAAAGGGCATCCAACAGGTGTGTCCGGGGTTGGAGAACTACGGTGTCGGGCTGGCCAGGTCGGTCATTTCGAGACCTTGGCGCTGTGGGAGATCCTTACGCCAAAGTCGTCAAGCGTCTGGAACTCCACCGTGGTCGCAGCCCCCGGCGGTGACTTGAGGCTGGGCAGTTCAAAGCGATTGCGGCCGCCAGGCGCCACCATGTTTTCGGCACCAGAGAGTGCGGCCTTGCGTGTATGGCGCAGCTTTGCCTCCAGCACGTCGATCTGGTCGAAGGTCACGTGGTAAGGCGTGGGGTTATAGACCTCCAGGATTTGGCCGCGCTCGGTCGATTCATGGCGCCATTGCAGTTTTGCCGGCGCGGCGTCGACCCCATAGGGCAGGTTTGGCGGGCGCAGGAACAGCTTGATCCGGGAGCGAAAGGCCAGCTGCAGTTGATTGGCTTGCTTGGCGTCCTGGGACTGTGCGGGTACCTCCAGCAGGTTGAACCAGAACAGGCTTTCCTGCTTCGCCGCCAGGTTGTCGCCCGTATACGCCAGGCGCACCACCTGTTGCTTGCCTGGCTCCATGCGAAAAATCGGGGGAGTGGCGATAAAGGGAATTACGGCCAGATCCGGAGTCGAGTGTTCGTCACCGCTGTCCAGCCAGGCCTGGATCAGTACTGGCGCCTGATTCTTGCTTTCCAGCCTGACGGTGACTTCCTTGTCGTTCTGCGGATAGATGATCCGTGTACTGTTGATTACCACGCTCGCATGCACGGACGTGGCGCCAAACAACGCGAATGCCCATGCCATGAACGGGAATGACAAAGACGAGATAAAGATCGATTTCATGGGCGAGATCATCTGGCGACTGAAGGAGTAAGACTGGCCGAGTGGCGCACCCGAGCGCCGAAGTCGCTCACGGTGGTGAACTCCACTTTCGGTGTGCCGTTGGGGCGATCACGCAGCAGCGGTAGCGCAAACCGTTTCACGTCACCGGCCGGCATCAGCAGACTGTCGTTGGCTTCCTTGTTGGGTGCTTTGCTGAAGCGTCTTCCTTCGCTCAGCAAGTCAACCGAGGTCAGGGAAATATGGTATGGCGTCGGGTTGGTCGCTTGCAGGGCATACCCCTGCTCGTGAGGCACCAGCTGCCATTGCAGTTTCGATGGTGCGCTGGCCACTGGATAGGGCAGTGCCGGCGGGCGCAGGAACACACGCAAACGGGTCCGGAACGCTAGTTCTATCTGGTTGTTTTGCTCGGAATTGGCCGAGCGGGGTGGCACCTCCAGCACATTCAGCCAGTACAGGCTTTCGCGATCGTTGGGCGCTGTTTCACCCAGATAGCGCAGGCGCAGGGCTTGCTGCTGGTTCGGCTCGATACGAAAGATCGGCGGCGAGAGGGTAAAGGGCGTCTGCGCCGTCGCGGGTGTCGAGCGCGCATCGCCGGTATCCAGCCAGGTTTGGACCAGTGCCGGACGGTCGCCCTTGTTCTCCAGGCGCACCACGACCTCCTGCTGTTCAGCCGGAAAGATCACACGTGTGCCATAAATAATCACGCCTGCATGGGCGGTTAGCGCTTGTAGCGTTAACCATCCAAAGGCACAGGTGGCAAGCACTCGGCAGGCCATTTTTTTCATAGTCTCGCAACTCTTCGGATCGGGGAGGGACCTGCGCGTTTACGGCAGGTCCGTTATAGACAAGGCATGCTTGTGCGCAGGCCCTGGCCCCTTAGTCGGCGTACACAACCATAAAACCTACGCGCGTCTTGACCGTACCCTCGGTAGCGGGGGCAGTGGCGTACATTTGCGCGGCCAGCGGGATGACAGCCTGGTTGTCGGCGATCACCACACCTTCGGATTTTTCGGTGTAGACGTTGATTGGGGAGCCATTGCGGTTGGTGACTTCCACCTGTACGTTCTTGGCGTTTTCGGTGTCATCGGGGTTGTCGTAGCCGTCGATGTTCAGTCGGCCGGTTGCTACGTCGATGGCCGGACTGGTGGGGTCGAACGCAACCATTGCGGTGCGGCCGTTGGTGCAGCTGCCTTCACCCGGTGCGCCGATGCGGATGGTGAAGCCAGTCAGGTTGGCACGGTCGCCAGGTTTCGCCAGGCGCGCAGCCGAGACTCCGCCCAGGTTGACGTCCTTGACCACAGCGCCCGTACCGGGTGCCGAACCTTCGATGGTGCAGGTTGTATCGTTGACCAGTCCGCTGAAGTTGATGGTGCCGTCATTGGCGGCATGGGCGGTTTGCGAGATGGCCGCGGCCAGGGCAATAGCAGCAAGTGTAGGCAGAGTATTGAATTTCATAGTATTCCCGATCATGAGTTTTCAGTATGTCCCGTCATTTTGCTAGTTGGCGGGCGGGGCATAATGTGTGCGGGAAAAAGAAAACTGCCTATAGAGAAGTCGCGAGTTTTATCTCGTGATAATTCGAAAAATGCGCTATTCAATCAAAATTGTTGCATTGACTTTGCGGTGTAAGACGCCACTGTAAGGCGCACCTGAAAGAACCGTCCTTATTATTTTCCCGTGTTGATCCACCGGTGTGGGTGGGATATACCGTGTTCGCTATAAGCTAGAGAGTTTTTGGTTGTTCTCACTTAACGGGTTTTTTGATGCCTACTTCTTCTTCCAATACGCATACCCTCATGTTGCTTGATGATCATGAGATGGTTCGACAGGGGATCGAACTAGGGCTGGCCAATGAAGGCGACTTCGATGTGATCGGCTCCTTCGGGACGGGGCGGGAGTTGCTGGAGGCACTTGCACGGCGCCCGGCGGACATAGTGATCATGGACTTTATCCTCGGGCCATCGGACATTGATGGCCTGACCCTGATCCGCGCGTTAAGCCGGCGTTTCAAGCAGTGCAAGCCTATTGTGGTGTCGTCGCACTACACCCCCGCAAGCGTTTCGTTGGCCTTGAAAGCTGGAAGTTGGGGGGTGCTGGGCAAGACCCAGAAGATGACTGAATTGATCGCGGCCATCCGCACCGTCGCCCAGGGGCGGATTTACCTGCAGCCTTGTATGTTATCGGCCATTCAAGGTATGCAACCCATTTCTGAAGGGGAGAACATAAAGACCAAACTTGAGTTGTCATCACCGTTTCGCTTGAACGCTTGTCTTACGCCCAAAGAGCAGGAAGTATTGCGTTGCTTTCTCGATGGCATGTCGGTGAATTCAATTGCAGCAAAGTTTTCGCGCAGTGCAAGTACCATCAGTACGCAGAAACAGTCGGCCTATCGAAAGCTGGGAATCAAAAGCGATAGCGAGCTTTTCAAGTTTACTCGGCAGTTTGGTGAGCCCAGTTAATGAGCGGTTTGTAAGAAGCATCTGTAGTTAGTGGCATTTAACTAGGGGGCATCTACATACTGTAGTGCCAATCTTTCGGTCGCCTGTCGCGCCGGTGGTAACAGATGCGGTGCGACCAGCATCATGATCTGGTAGACAACCACTTGTACTTCGCCTTCTCGGTCGAGAATCCGTTGGTAATCCAGGGAAAACAACAGGGTCATGGTGATCTGCTCCACCAGTTGGCCCAGTGCCTGGGTGCCACTGACCAACTGCCCGCCGGCTTTCAACCGGGCCAGCAAAGAGGCGAGGGTGCGCTTGAGCGCCGTCAACAGGTTGCGAATGCCCTTGGCCAGCTTTGGCAGGCGCCCGGCCAGGTTTGACAGGTCCTGGAACAGAAACCGGTAATGAGCCATGCGCTCGACGATCAGGTGCAGGAACAGCCAGTAGTCCTGGGGCTCCAGCTGCGCGTCCGCCGGCGGGTCGAGCAACGGCGCCAGCTCATTCTGGAATCGTTCGAACAGCCCGAGCACCAGCGGTTCCTTGCCATGGAAGTGGTAGTAGAGGTTGCCGGGGCTGATCCCCATTTCATTGGCCACCTCCATGGTCGATACGTTCGGTTCGCCCTTCTGGTTGAACAGGTGCAGGGCGCATTCAAGGATACGGTCGCGGGTCTTCATCCAGTCTTCTTAATCTGATCGTTGGGCTCAGCGCACCCGCACATAAGTGCCAGGTGCCGCCTCCATCGGTGGGTAATTCTGGTTGCCCAGGGCGGTCAGGGTTTCGCGTTGCACGCCGGAGTGCTGTTGGACCCACTCCAGCCATCGCGGCCACCAGCTGCCGTCGACATGGTTGGCGTCGTAGTACCAGGCGCGTGGGTCGCTGCTCAGCTTGGGGTTTTCGACGTAGTTGGCCTTGGGGTTGCCCGGTGGGTTGAGGATGCTCTGGATATGCCCGCTGTTGGACAGCACGAAGCGCCGCTCGCCGCCCAACAGCTGGGTGGAGCGATACACCGCATCCCACGGCGTGATGTGGTCGTTGATCCCGGCCACGCTGAAGCTGTCCACCGTGACCTTCTGCAAATCGATCGGCGTGCCGCACACCTCAAGGCCACCGGAATGGCTCAGCGGGTTGTGCTTGAAAAAGTCCAGCAAGTCGCCATGCAGCGCGGCGGGCAGGCGGGTGTTGTCGTTGTTCCAGTACAGGATGTCGAAGGCCGGCGGTTCCTTGCCCAGCAGGTAGTTGTTGATCCAGTAATTCCAGATCAGGTCGTTGGGACGCATCCAGGCAAACACCTTGGCCATGTCGCGGCCATCCAGCACGCCTTGCTGGTAGGAGCGGCGCTTGGCCGCTTCCAGGGTCTGCTCGTCGACAAACAAGGTCGCGGGGCTGTCGATCTGGCTGTCGAGCAGGCTCACCAGGTAGCTGGCGCTGGAGACGCGCCGCAGCTGGCGCTTGGCTTGCAGGTGGCCTTGCAGCGCGGCGATGGTCAGGCCGCCGGCGCAGGCGCCCATCAGGTTGACCTCGCGGGCGCCGGTGATCGCGCGGCATACGTTGAGCGCTTCTTCCAGCGCGGCGACGTAGGTGGACAGGCCCCATTCGCGATGCCGCACATCCGGGTTGCGCCAGCTGACCATAAACGTCTGCAGACTGTTTTTCAGGGCGTACTGCACAAAGCTGTTGGCCGGGCTCAGGTCGAAGATGTAGTACTTGTTGATTTGCGGCGGCACGATCAGCAGCGGCTTGGCGTACTGCTTTTCGCTCATGGGCTTGTACTGGATCAGCTCCAGCAGCTCGTTGCGAAACACCACCGCGCCGGGGGTGGTGGCCACTGTCTTGCCGACCTCGAACGCTTGCTTGCTGACCTGGCGCGGCAGGCCGTTGTTGTGCAGCAGGTCTTCGAACAGGTTGGTCACGCCGCGCACCACGCTGTTGCCACCGGAGTTGAGCAGCTCCTTGATGGCCAGCGGGTTGAGCAGGGTGTTGGAGGGGGAGACCGCATCGTTGAGCAGGGAAAAGACGAAGTGCGCGCGGGCGCGGTCATCGGCGCTCAGGGAGAGGTCGTCGATCCAGTGACGGGTCTGTTTCTGCCAGCTCAAGTAGGCCTGCAGACTGCGGCGGTAGAAGGGGTTGAGTTTCCAGGTGGGATCGCTGAAGCGGCTGTCTTTGGGGTTGGGCTCATGCATGGTTTCGCCCAGCAAAACGCGGCCCAGTTGCCCGCTCAACGCCCAGGCATGCCGGGCGGTGTGCACCGGGTTGCGCAAGCCGTGGGCGGCCACGCTGCGCAGGGTCGAGAGCAAGTCCCGCCCCCTGAGGCCGGTGATCGCATTTTGCGCATTGATAAACGCGGCCGGGGTGGGCGCCGGGTCTGTCACGGGTCTTTCTCGCATGAGCCAACACTCCTTCGTCAAGCCATCAAACGGGCACGCCAATTCAGAACCTTAGTCGGTTCCTGGCAAGTTGCGCGGCGGTGTGTCCTTACACCGCCGGGCGTGGATGAATCACCGCACGCATGCGCTCCTCTTCAAGAAACTTCATGATGATCGGCGCCACGGCTTCGGCCCGGGTGATCAGGAACAGGTGGCCGTCATCGATGATGTGCAGCTGTGCGTTGGGAATGCGCCAGGCGAGCATGCGCATGTTGATCAGCGGGATCAGCGGGTCGTCGTCCCCCGCCAACACCAGGGTCGGCTGGCGGATCTTGTGCAGCCAGTGGATGCTGGTCCAGCCCAGCCCGGCGAACAATTGCCAGTAGTAACCGAGCTTGCCGGCCGAGCGCACTTTGCTCGCATGTTCGGCGGCGAGTTTTGAATCGCGGCGGAACGAGCCGCCATAAATCATCGGCGCAATGCGCACCACGTGGGACGGCTGGATATACCGGCGCGGGCTGGCCATCAGCCATAACACCTTCGGTTTGCCCGGCACCATCACCGCGCCTGCCGCCGTGGCCGCCAGGATCAGCTTCTTGCAGCGCTCCGGGTAGTCGTAGGCAAATTGCTGTGCCAGCGCGCCGCCCCAGGACACGCCCACCACGCTGACCTGGCCGTAGTCGAGGTAATCGAGCATGCGCGCGGTGAGCTTGGCCAGGCCGGGAAACCGGTACGGTCGCTTGGGCGTCGACGAACCGCCCACTCCTGGCACATCGAAGGCGATCACTTCGAGGTCTGGGTCCAGGGCCTGGACGAACGGAAACACCAACTCAAGGTTGGCACCGATGCCATTGAAGATCAGCAGCGGCGTCAAGTGAGGCTTGCCCGGGCGCACCGCCGTGCGGATGGTCTGGCCATCCAGGTCGATGGTACGGAAGATGAACGGTTGCGGCATGCTCAAGCCCTGTGAAGTGTTACTGCCGGAATGCAGTCTGAATGTGGGAGCGGGCTTGCTCGCGAATGCGGTGCATCAGTATCAGATGTGCTGACTGACACACCGCATTCGCGAGCAAGCCCGCTCCCACATTTGGATCTCATTTCAATCTAGCGTTCGTGTACGTAGGTGCCCGGCGCCGCTTCCGCCGCGACGTAGGTTTTATTGCCTAATGTTGTCGGCGCCTTCTTCAGCTTCCCCGCCCGCTCCGCCTGCCAAACCTGCCAATGCAGCCACCAGGAGTCGGTGTGCTTGGTGGCATTTTCCTGCCAGTCCAGCGGCGTTGCCGTCAGGCTGTCGCTGGTCTGGTAGCGCGCCTTGGGGTTGCCCGGCGGGTTGAGGATGCTCTGGATATGCCCGCTGCTGGACAGTACGAACTCGACCTTGCCGCCGAACAGTTGCGCCGACTTGTAGCAGGACTGCCAGGGTGTGATGTGGTCGTTGGTGCCGGCCAGTGAGTAGATGTCTGCGGTGACCTGCTTGAGGTCGATGGGCGTGCCGCACACTTCCAGGGCATTGGCGCGTACCAGTGGGTTGTTTTTGAACAGTTCGATCAGGTCGCCGTGGAACGCGGCCGGCAAGCGCGTGGTGTCGTTGTTCCAGAACAGGATGTCGAACACCGGCGGCTCGTTGCCCAGCAGGTAGTTGTTGACCCAGTAGTTCCAGATCAAGTCGTTGGGGCGCATCCAGGCGAACACCTTGGCCATGTCGCGGCCCTCAAGCACCCCGGATTGGTAGGAGTGGCGCTTGGCCGCTTCCAGGGTTTGCTCGTCGACAAACAGCGCCACCTGGGTGTCCAGGGTGGTGTCGAGCACGCTGACCAGCAGGGTCAGGGCGTTGACCTTCTTTTCGCCCAGCGCGGCGTAGTGGCCGAGCAAGGCGGTGCAGGTAATGCCGCCGGAGCAGGCGCCGAGCATGTTGATGTCTTTGCTGCCGGTGATCGCGGTGACGACGTCCACCGCTTCCTTGAGCGCCTCGATATAGGTCGACAGGCCCCATTCACGCTGGGCCTTGGTCGGGTTGCGCCAGCTGACGATAAAGGTCTGCTGACCATTGCGCAGGCAGAAGCGCGCCAGGCTCTTATCCGGGCTCAGGTCGAATACGTAGAATTTGTTGATCTGCGGCGGCACCACCAACAGCGGGCGCTCGTGCACCTGTTCGGTGATCGGCTTGTACTGGATCAGCTCCAGCACGTCGTTGCGAAACACCACGGCGCCTTCGCTGGTGCCCAGGGTCTTGCCCACTTCAAAGGCGCCCATGTTGACCTGGCTCGGCATGCCGCCGTTGTGCACCATGTCCTTGGCCAGGTGGGACAAACCGTCGAGCAGGCTCTTGCCGCCGGTTTCAAAGAAACGTTTGACCGCCGCCGGGTTGGCCGCACTGTTGGTGGGGGCCATGGCTTCGGTCATCAGGTTGATCACGAAGTGGCCGCGGCTGATGTCCTGGGGGGACAGGTTGCTGTCGCCGATCCAGTCGTGCAGTTCCTTGCGCCATGCCAGGTAGGTTTGCAGGTAGCGCTTGTAGAGCGGGTTCTGGCTCCAGGCCGGGTCATGGAAGCGACGGTCATCGCTTTCCGGCACCAGTTGGGACTTGCCGAACATCACGTTCTTGAGTTCGACGCCAAAGTGCGCGACATGCTTGACGCTGTGCAACGGTTGCTTGATGGCTTGGGTCAGCACCATCTTCGCCGAGGCGAGTAAGTCCTTTTTCCGTAACGCGATGATCGGGTTCAGCCCCAGGGTGTTTTCCGAGGCCTGGCGTTTCAAGTCATCGTTGTTCTTGTTACTCATCTACGACGCTCCATTGTCCGAAAGACGAGTACCGGCTACCGCTCTGTGCACCAAGTTTCGATACACGACACAAGCCAGGTACTGCGACTCGGGTGACCGTTGATACCGCATCGTCAAATGCAGGGAACTTGCCAGTTCCATTGGTTACCCGAGTTTAATTTTTTTCGCAAGCGGGCCATTCGTTGGCCACGCGACAGGGCATTCAAGCAGATGAAATTAGAAAATGCCCTCTAAAGAGCAAGACGCCTGGACTAGAGCATCAGCCGCACGACCGATTGGCTCGGGTCGCGGGTTTTGCCAGCGGCTTTGAGTTCGGCCAGATAATCGGCCCACAGCGCATCCTGGCGCACGGCCAGCTGGTAGAGATAGTCCCAGGTGAACAGTCCGCTGTCATGGCCGTCGTCGAAGGTCAATTTCAGTGCGTACTGGCCGGCCGGTTCGATCTTGATCAACTTCACGTTGAGCTTGCCGAATTGCAGGATGGGTTTGCCGTGGCCCTGGACCTCGGCCGAAGGCGAGTGGGTGCGCAGCAGCTCGGCGGGGAGTTGGTAGACCTCATCGGGCCCGTAGGTGAGGCCGAGGGTGTTGGAGGTTTTGTGCAGGTTTACAGCGGTGGGGAATTTGGACATGGCGATAATCCTGAAGAAACCGGCTCAAACATGTGGGAGCTGGCTTGTGTGGGAGCTGGCTTGCCTGCGATGGCATCACCTCGGTATCACTGATACACCGAGGTGCCTGCATCGCGGGCAAGCCCAGCTCCCACACAAGCCAGCTCCCACAATTAAAGCAAAGCGGCCTTACAGGATATAACGAGACAAGTCTTCGTTCTGCGCCAATTCGCCCAAGTGGCTGTTGACGTAATCAGCGTCGATCTTGATCACTTCGCCATTCTGCGCCCCAGCCAGATCGCCGGCACTGAAGGACACTTCCTCGAGCAAACGCTCCAGCAAGGTGTGCAGGCGACGGGCACCGATGTTCTCGGTCTTCTCGTTGACCTGCCAGGCAATCTCCGCCAGGCGCTTGATGCCGTCTGGCTGAAACTCGATGCCCAGGCCTTCGGTTTTCAGCAACTCGCGGTACTGCTCGGTCAGCGACGCATGGGGCTCGCTGAGGATGCGCTCGAAGTCGCCCGGGGTCAGCGCCTTGAGCTCCACGCGAATCGGCAGGCGGCCTTGCAGCTCTGGCACCAGGTCGCTTGGCTTGCTCAGGTGGAACGCACCGGAGGCGATAAACAGGATGTGGTCGGTCTTGACCATGCCCAGCTTGGTGTTCACGGTGCAGCCTTCGATCAGCGGCAGCAGGTCGCGCTGCACGCCTTCACGGGATACATCGACGCCACCGGAGTTGCCGCGCTTGGCCACCTTGTCGATCTCATCGATAAACACGATGCCGTGCTGCTCGACCGCTTCCAGGGCCTTGGCCTTGAGTTCTTCTTCGTTCACCAGGCGCCCGGCTTCTTCGTCGCGCACCAGTTTCAGCGCTTCCTTCACCTTGAGCTTGCGGCTTTTTTTCTTGCCCTTGCCCATGTTGGCGAACAGGTTCTGCAACTGACTGGTCATTTCTTCCATGCCAGGCGGGGCGGAGATGTCGACGCCGGACACTTCGGCGACTTCGATCTCGATTTCCTTGTCGTCCAACTGGCCTTCACGCAGGCGCTTGCGGAACAGCTGGCGGGTGTTGGAATCCGAGGCCGGTGCGGCGTCTTCGTTGAACCCCATGCGTGCCGGCGGCAGCAGGGCGTCGAGGATGCGCTCTTCGGCTGCGTCTTCGGCGCGGTGGCTGACCTTGGTCATTTCCTGTTCGCGCAGCAGCTTCAGGGCGGCGTCGGCCAGGTCACGGATGATCGACTCGACATCGCGGCCCACGTAGCCCACTTCGGTGAACTTGGTGGCTTCGACCTTGATGAACGGTGCGTTGGCCAGTTTGGCCAGACGGCGGGCGATCTCGGTTTTACCGACGCCGGTCGGGCCGATCATCAGGATGTTCTTCGGCGTTACTTCAACGCGCAGTTCTTCGGGCAGTTGCATCCGGCGCCAGCGGTTACGCAGTGCGATGGCAACGGCGCGCTTGGCATCGTCCTGGCCGATGATATGGCGGTTGAGTTCGTGGACGATTTCGCGGGGAGTCATGGACATAATGTTTGGCGGCCTCAAGCCGGAATAAGCCTACGGCTTACTCGGCGAGGTCCTGCTCCTCAATGGTCTGGTTGTGGTTGGTGAATACGCAGATGTCACCGGCGATGCCCAGGGCGGTCTCGACGATTTCACGGGCCGACAGGTCGGTTTTCTTCAACAGTGCGCTGGCGGCCGCCTGGGCGTAGCCACCGCCGGAACCCATGGCGATCAGGCCATGCTCGGGCTCAACCACATCGCCGTTACCGGTGATGATCAAGGACGCGTCTTTGTTGGCCACGGCCAGCATGGCTTCAAGGCGGCTGAGGGAGCGGTCGGTGCGCCATTCTTTGGCGAGTTCAACTGCGGCGCGCACGAGGTGGCCCTGGTGTTTTTCCAGCTGGCCTTCGAAACGCTCGAACAGGGTGAAGGCGTCGGCGGTAGCGCCGGCAAAGCCCGCGAGAACCTGGCCGTGGTACAGGCGACGCACTTTCTTGGCGTTGCCTTTCATCACGGTGTTGCCAAGGGAAACCTGGCCGTCGCCGCCCATGACGACTTTGCCGTGGCGACGTACTGAAACGATGGTGGTCAAGGGGAGAGTCTCCACACAGCGGGGCGAAAATGCCCTGGTGAAAACTGATATGGGGATGGTGGGGGGGATTTCAACCGTGGGGGCGGTGTGCGGACGAGTGGTGTGTATTGATCTGACACACTCTTAAGAACGCTGTAGATCAAATGTGGGAGCGGGCTTGCTCGCGAAAGCGGTGTGTCAGCCGCCGAAAATATTGACTGATCTAGCGCATTCGCGAGCAAGCCCGCTCCCACATGGGCCTGCTGTGTTCTTGGGTTTAGCGGCTCTGGCGTTGTTGTAACAACAGGTTGCTGAACCCAGCGCCAGCCAGTTGTTTCTGCGCCACGGTCAGCTGTTCACGGTTGCTGAACGGCCCCACCAGCACGCGATACCAGGTCGCATCCTTCACCGTGCCGGATTCCACGGTCACCGCCTGACCCAGCAGAATGATCTGCGCCCTCACGCGATCCGCATCCGCCTGCTTCGGGAACGAGCCCGCTTGCAGGAAGAACTTGGTCACCGGCGCCGCTTTGGTCTCGGCAACCGGCGGTGCTGGCGGCGGGGTGATCCCGGCCAGCGCGGCCTGGGCCCGTGCGGTGTCGATCTTTGCCGCTTCCGCAGGCGTGACCGGTGTGGTCGGCACTTGTGGGGTCGGCAGGGTTTTCTCCGGCACGGCGTCAGGTGGCACGATCACTTCGGACTCCGGCAACAGTGTGTAGAAGTCGTACTTCGGCTTCACTGGTGCTGTAGGACTTGGCGCGGTCTTGTTGGCTTCGGCCATTTTCGTGATCTTCTGCTGCTCCTGCTTGACCCGTTTGACGTCATCGCCCTTGCCCGGGTCCAGCTTCATCAGGAACACGATAAACGCGCCGACCGACAGGCCGATGGCCATCCACAGCCAGCCCGGGATCGGCTTCTTCGCCGGGGCCTGGTAGCGGCTGGCGCCGCGCTTGGGTGCAGGTTTTTTCTTGGCAGCCAACTTACATGCGCTCCAGGGTTTCCAGGCCCAACAGTTCCAGGCCTTGCTTGAGGGTACGACCAGCCAGGGCGGCGAGGCGCAGGCGGCTTTGCTTCTGCGCTTCGTCGTCGGCGGTGAGGATCGGGCAGTTCTCGTAGAAGCTGGAGAACAGGCCGGCAACTTCATACAGGTAGCTGCACAGGATGTGCGGCGTGCCTTTCTCGCCGACGCTGTTCAGCACTTCGCCGAACTGCGCCAGCTTGGCCGCCAGTTCCTGTTCGTGCGGGGCATCCAGCACGATATGGCCTTCGACTTCGCTGAAGTCCTTGCCCAATTTGCGGAACACGCCGGCCACGCGGGTGTAGGCGTACAGCAGGTACGGCGCAGTGTTGCCTTCGAAGTTGAGCATCAGTTCGAAGTTGAAGCTGTAGTCACTGGTGCGGTGCTTGGACAGGTCGGCGTATTTCACCGCGCCAATGCCCACCACGCGGGCGATGTTGCGCAGGTCGGCCTCGGCCAGCTCCGGGTTCTTTTCCTTGACCAGGGTGTAGGCGCGTTCCTGGGCTTCGTTGAGCAGGTCGATCAGCTTGACGGTGCCGCCGTCGCGGGTCTTGAACGGACGGCCGTCGGCGCCGTTCATGGTGCCGAAGCCCATGTGTTCCATGTGCATCGGGTGGGTCACGAAGCCCGCGCGACGCGCCACTTCGAACACCTGCTGGAAGTGCAGGGCCTGGCGCTGGTCGACGAAGTACAGCGCACGGTCGGCCTTGAGCACGCCGCTGCGGTAGCGCACGGCTGCCAGGTCGGTGGTGGCATACAGGTAGCCGCCGTCAGCCTTGACGATGATCACCGGCAGCGGCTCGCCATCGGCGGTCTTGAATTCTTCGAGGAACACGCACTGCGCGCCGTTGCTTTCGACCAAGAGGCCCTTGGCCTTGAGGTCGTTGACCACGTTGATCAGGTCATCGTTGTAGGCGCTTTCGCCCATTACGTCGGCCATGGTCAATTTGACGTTGAGCAGCTCGTAGATTTCCTGGCAGTGAGACAGGGAAATCTCACGGAAGCGGTTCCACAGCGCCAGGCATTCGGCGTCGCCGGCTTGCAGCTTGACCACCAGGCCACGGGCGCGGTCGGCGAACTCTTCGGATTCGTCGAAGCGCTTCTTCGCGGCACGGTAGAAGTTTTCCAGGTCCGACAGCTCGTTGCTGGTGATCGGGTTTTCTTGCAGGTAGGCCATCAGCATGCCGAACTGGGTGCCCCAGTCGCCCACGTGGTTCTGACGGATCACCGTGTCGCCGAGGAACTCCAGGACGCGGGCCACGCCGTCGCCAATGATGGTGGAGCGCAGGTGGCCCACGTGCATCTCTTTGGCCAGGTTTGGCGCCGACAGGTCGATGACTACGCGCTGGGCGTCGCCGGCCTTGTGCACGCCGATCTTGGCGTCGGCTAGCGCGGCATCGAGGCGCGAGGCCAGGGCCTGGGTGTTCTGGAAGAAGTTGATAAAGCCAGGGCCGGCGATTTCGGCCTTGGTCACGCTGTCATCGGCGGGCAGCGCGGCGATGATTTTTTCCGCCAGGTCACGTGGCTTCATGCCTGCAGGCTTGGACAGCATCATCGCGATGTTGCTGGCAAAGTCGCCGTGGGTCTTGTCGCGGGTATTTTCCACCTGGATCGCCGGCGTCAGGCCTTCAGGCAACACACCTTCGTTGACGAGTTGGGTGAGGGCTTGTTGGATCAGCTGGCGAATGGTGTCTTTCATGGTGTTCTCTTTGTGCCGCAAGCGGCGGCGCGCGATGCGCAGGTGGAAAAACTGGGCATTATCCGTGGCGAGGGCGGGCTTGCCAACCGTTCAGACGGGTTGGCGGACCTGCGGGCCTCATCGCGGGCAAGCCCGCCCCCACATTTAAGGGCGTTCACAATCCAAACAGTGGGACCAATCGATCAATACAGATCCACGGGGTCGACGTCCATCGACCATCGCACTTGCCGGCCGCTGGGCATTTGCTCCAGAGCAAGCAATAGGCTACTTAACAGCCGATGCAATGGTGCTCGCGACGTCGCCTGCAAGAGTAGCTGGGCACGATAACGCCCGGCGCGGCGCTCCATGGGTGCGGGCACCGGGCCGAGCAACTCGATGCCGGTCAGACCCAGCTCACCGAGCAAACGTTCGGCGGCACTGCATGCCTCGTCGAGAAAACCTTCGGCCTGCCCCGGCTTGTGCGCTTCGGCGCGCAGCAAGGCCAAGTGGGCAAACGGCGGCAGGCCGGCGGAGCGGCGTTCGCTCAAGGCCTGTTCAGCGAAGGCAAAGTAACCTTGCTCTGTCAGCTGAATCAGCAGTGGATGGTCGGCCAGGTGTGTCTGGATAATCACTTTGCCCGGCTCTTCAGCGCGCCCCGCACGGCCGGCGACCTGCACGATCAACTGCGCCATGCGCTCGCTGGCGCGGAAGTCGCCGGAGAACAGACCGCCGTCGGCATCCAGGATCGAAACCAGTGTCACCCTGGGGAAATGGTGTCCTTTGGCCAGCATCTGCGTGCCGATCAGAATGCACGGCTGGCCTTTCTGGATGGTGGCGAACAGCTGGTTCATCGCATCTTTGCGCGAGGTACTGTCGCGGTCGACCCGCAACACCGGGTAGTCCGGGAACAGGATGCCCAGGCGCTCTTCGGCCCGTTCGGTGCCCGCGCCCACCGGCCGCAGGTCGACTTTGCCGCACTGCGGGCAGTGGCGTGGCACCCGTTCCACATGGCCACAGTGATGGCAACGCAGCTCGCCGTGGCGCTGATGCACGGTCATGCGCGCGTCGCAGCGCTCGCACTCGGACATCCAGCCGCAGTCATGGCACAACAGCGTCGGCGCAAAGCCGCGACGGTTGAGGAACACCAGCACTTGCTGGCCGGCGGCGAGGGTCTGGCCGATGGCTTGTTGCATCGGCCCGGAAATGCCGCTGTCCAGCGGGCGGCTTTTTACGTCCAGGCGCAGGAAACGTGGCTGTTTGGCGCCGCCTGCACGTTCGTTCAGGCGCAGGAGGCCGTAACGGCCGGTGTAGGCGTTGTGCAGGCTCTCCAGGGACGGCGTGGCCGAACCCAGCACAATCGGGATGTCTTCCTGGCGCGCGCGTACCAGCGCGAGGTCGCGGGCGTGGTAGCGCAGGCCTTCCTGCTGTTTGTAGGAACCGTCGTGTTCTTCGTCGATGATGATCAGCCCGGGGTTTTTCATCGGGGTGAACAGCGCCGAGCGGGTGCCGATAATAATGTCGGCCTCGCCATCTCGTGCGGCGAGCCAGGACTCCAGGCGTTCGCGGTCGTTGACCGCCGAGTGCACCAGGGCGATGCGCGCGTTGAAGCGTTGCTCGAAACGCGCCAGGGTCTGCGGGCCCAGGTTGATCTCGGGGATCAACACCAGCGCCTGTTTGCCGGCCTGCAGGGTTTCGCGGATCAGTTGCAAATACACTTCGGTCTTGCCACTGCCGGTGACCCCGGCCAGCAGGAACGCGTGGAAACTGTCGAAGCCTGCACGGATCGCCTCGTAGGCAGCGCGTTGCTCGGGGTTCAGCGGCAGTTCCGGTTGGGCCAGCCAGTGTTCGTGACGTGGGTCGGGGGCGTGCTTGCGGATTTCCACCTGCACCAGGCCCTTGGCCAGCAGCAGGTCGAGACTGTCTTTGCTCAGCATCAGCTTGCTTAACAGCTGATGGGCCACGCCATGGGGATGCTGCGCCAGGGTGGCCAGGGCCTCACGCTGACGCGGGGCGCGGGCGATGCGCGGGTCATCGAGGCGCGCGCCGGGCACCATCGACCAGAAACGTTCCTGGCGCGCTTCGGCCAGTTCGCCCTGGCGCAGCAGCACCGGCAGCGCCCAGCTCAGGGTGTCGCCGAGGCTGTGCTGGTAATACTGGGCGGTCCACAGGCACAGCTTGAACAGCGCGGGCGGCAGCGGTGGCGTGGCGTCGAGGATTGCCAGTGCAGGCTTGAGCTTCTCTGCCGGCACTTCGCTGTGGTCGGTGACTTCCACTAGGATGCCGATCATTTCCCGGCGCCCGAACGGCACGCGCACGCGCATGCCTGGTTGCAACTGCGTCCGCAGCACGCCGGCCGGGGCCCGGTAGTCGAACAGGCGGCGCAGGGGCGAAGGCAGGGCGAGGCGCAAGATGGCGTCGGGCACGCGGGGGTCTCATCTATAAAGGCAGGCGGTGGCGCAGGGGCGGGAGCCTAGCAGACAGGGGAGGGCTTGGGGTAGCCGATGGTTTTCTGATGAAAGGAAGTTTCACGCCCAAAGCGCCGCTTGCGCGTTTAAAAAGGTCTGGTAGAATCCGCGGCCTAATTACGTGCGGTATTCGACAATAGTGTCGAGTGGCGGCACGCAGCCCGAGGAAGTCACCATGAAAGCCGATATCCATCCAGCGTACGAAACCATCGAAGTAACCTGCAGCTGCGGTAACAAGTTCGAAACTCGTTCGAACCTGTGCAAGCCACTGGGTACTGACGTATGCAACGAGTGCCACCCGTTCTACACCGGTAAGCAGAAAACTCTGGACACCGGCGGCCGTGTACAGCGCTTTGCTGACCGTTTCGGCGCTTTCGGCAAGAAGCCTGCTGCTACTCCAGCAGAGTAAGGCTGAAAAGCCCCCTGGGCTTTTCCTGCTGAAAAAAGAGGCGTCCCTTGTGGACGCCTTTTTTGTGCCTGGAATTTGAGAGAATCGCATTTAATTGATGCATTAATAAAAAATTGTAGACATTTTTTTAGGCGATTGTGAACAGTTGAGCCCTTGTATCCCGTGGCCTTAGACCAAAGTACGTCGGTTTGGGGCCTTGACACCGGTGACTACCCAGTCTTGTAGGGACTTTACGACACGCGTATCCTCGGCGGTCCGTCGACCAACAGTAAAAGCGGAATGCCGATATGTCTGATTTGAAAACTGCCGCTCTCGAATATCATGCCCATCCTCGTCCAGGAAAGCTGAGTGTAGAGCTCACCAAAGCCACCGCCACCGCCCGCGACCTGTCGCTGGCCTACAGCCCTGGCGTGGCCGAGCCCGTACGTGAAATCGCACGCGACCCTGAGCTGGCGTACAAGTACACCGGCAAAGGCAACCTCGTTGCAGTGATTTCCGATGGCACCGCGATTCTGGGCCTGGGCAACCTTGGCCCATTGGCTTCCAAGCCGGTCATGGAAGGCAAGGGCGTGCTGTTCAAGCGCTTTGCCGGCATTGACGTTTTCGACATCGAAGTCGATTCCGAGAGCCCGCAGGCTTTCATCGACACCGTAAAGCGCATTTCCATCACTTTCGGTGGCATCAACCTGGAAGACATCAAGGCACCTGAGTGCTTCGAGATCGAAAAGGCCCTGATCGAACAGTGCGACATTCCGGTATTCCACGATGACCAGCACGGCACCGCGATCGTTACCGCGGCCGGCATGATCAACGCCCTGGAAATCGCCGGCAAGACCCTGGCTGACGCCAAGATCGTCTGCCTGGGCGCCGGTGCGGCAGCTATCTCGTGCATGAAGCTGATCGTGAGCATGGGCGCCAAGCTGGAAAACATCTACATGGTCGACAGCAAGGGCGTGATCCAGTCCGAGCGCACCGACCTGAACCAGTACAAGGCGATGTTTGCCCACCCGTCCTCCAAGCGCACCCTGGCTGATGCCCTTGACGGTGCAGACGTGTTCGTCGGCCTGTCCGGCCCGAACCTGCTGAGCGCCGAAGGCCTGAAGTCCATGGCGGCCAACCCGATCGTGTTCGCCTGCTCCAACCCGGACCCAGAGATCGCGCCGGAACTGGCTCACGCCACCCGTAACGACGTGATCATGGCTACCGGCCGTTCGGACTACCCGAACCAGGTCAACAACGTACTGGGCTTCCCGTTCATCTTCCGTGGCGCCTTGGACGTTCGCGCCAAGCGCATCAACGAAGAGATGAAAGTGGCTGCCGCTAACGCCCTGCGCGAACTGGCCAAGCTGCCGGTGCCTCAGGACGTATGCGACGCCTACGGCGGCGCCAAGCTGGAATTCGGTCGTGAGTACATCATTCCGAAGCCAATGGACAAGCGCCTGATCACCCTGATCTCCGATGCCGTGGCCAAAGCCGCCATCGAGACCGGTGTGGCCACCCTGCCGTATCCGAAGAACTACCCGCTGCAAAGCGTGGATGATGTGTTCAACGGCTAAGCCGTTGTAGCGCACCAACAAAAAGCCCCGGCTCTCGCGAGTCGGGGCTTTTTGCTGTGTGGTGATTTGTTTGAGCCTTGCACAGATCTAAATGTGGGGCCAGCTCCCACAGAAGCCAGCTGCCACACTGGATCTGCATCAGAACAGATCGATCGGCGCCGCCTCGTCTGCAGGCAGCGGGCTGCCTGGCACCACACCATTGCCCAGTTCATTGACCGACGGCGGCGTGTCTTCGCTCTTGAACAGTTCGAAGTACGCATTCGGCGTGCTTGGCGAGGCGGCGCGGCCACTGACCGGATCGATCCGCAGGCTGAGAATGCCTTCCGGCTCCGGCTGGGTATGCAACGGCTTGTCCTTCAAGGCAGCGCCCATGTAGCTCATCCAGATCGGCAGCGCGACGGTGCCGCCGAATTCGCGACGGCCGAGGCTTTCCGGCTGGTCGTAGCCGGTCCATACGGTGGTCACGTAGTCGCCGTTGTAGCCGGAGAACCAGGCGTCCTTGGAGTCGTTGGTGGTGCCGGTCTTGCCTGCGATGTCCGCACGGCCGAGGGCCAGGGCACGGCGGCCGGTGCCTTTCTTGATCACATCTTCAAGGATGCTGTTGAGGATGTAGGTGGTGCGACCATCCACAATCCGTTCGGCCACTGCCGGCGCCTGTGGCTCGGCAGGTATGGCGGCGTTGGCGGCCGGCGTGGCGCCTGGCGTCGGTTCGATGGTGATACCGCCGTTGCTCGGCGCGGCCAGGCCGTCCGTGGCGGCGATGCCGTTGACCACATCACCCGGCACCCGTGGTGGGTTGGCGGTGAACAGGGTGTCGCCATTGCGGCTTTCGATCTTGTCGATCAGGTACGGCGTGATCTTGTAGCCGCCGTTGGCAAAGGTGCTCCAGCCGGTGGCGATTTCCATTGGCGTGAGGGTCGCGGTGCCCAGGGCCAGGGACAGGTTCGGCGGCAGGTCCGACTTGTTGAAGCCAAAGCGCGTCATGTAGTCGATGGTCTTGCCGACGCCCATCGCTTGCAGCAGGCGGATCGATACCAGGTTGCGCGACTTGTACAGCGCCTCGCGGATACGGATCGGGCCGAGGAAGGTGTTAGTGTCGTTCTTCGGACGCCAGACCTTGTCCAGGTACTCGTCGACAAACACGATCGGGGCATCGTTGACCAGGCTGGCGGCTGTGTAGCCGTTATCCAGCGCGGCGCTGTAAATGAACGGCTTGAAGCTCGAGCCCGGCTGGCGCTTGGCCTGGGTGGCGCGGTTGTAGTTGCTCTGCTCGAAGGCAAAGCCGCCGACCAGGGCGCGGATCGCACCGTTCTGCGGGTCCAGGGAGACCAGCGCGCCCTGGGCGACCGGCACCTGGCTGAATTTGAGGCTATCGTCCTTCTGGCGTTGCACGCGGATCAAATCGCCCACCTGCGCCACATCCGACGGCTGCCTGGGCATCGGGCCCATGCTGTTGGTGTTCAGGAACGGGCGGGCCCACTTCATGCTGTCCCACGACACATGGGCTTCGCCGGTGCGGGTCAGCACCTGCACGCCGTCTTTCTTCACCTGGGTCACGATGGCCGGCTCCAGGCCGCTGATTGCGCGCTGCTTGCCCAGTTCGGTGGTCCACGCGCTCAGGGTCTTGCCCGGCAGACGCGATTCGGGGCCGCGGTAGCCGTGGCGCTGGTCGTAGGTGATCAGGCCGGAATGCACGGCGTTGTTGGCGATTTCCTGGGTGTCGCTCGGAACGGTCGTGGTGACGCGGAAACCTTCGGTGTAGGCCTCGCTGCCATACCGGCCGACCATCTCGGCACGGGCCATTTCGGCGATATACGGTGCGTTCACTTCCGGCGTCGGCACGTGGTAACTGGCGTTCAACGGCTCGGCCACGGCGGTTTCGTAGGCGTGCTGGTCGATCTTGCCCAGCTTGTACATGCGCCCCAGGATCCAGTCGCGGCGCTCTTTGCTGCGCGCCGGGTTGGCCAGTGGGTTGAAGCGCGACGGCGCCTTGGGCAGGCCGGCGATCATCGCCATCTGCGCCAGGCTGGCATCACGAATCGACTTGCCGTAGTAGACCTGCGACGCCGCCTCGATGCCGTAGGCACGGTTGCCCAGGTAGATCTTGTTGACGTACAGCTCAAGGATCTCGTCCTTGGTCAACTGGCGTTCAATCTGCAAGGCCAGCAGGATCTCTGTGGCCTTGCGCGAAAAACTGCGTTCGCTGGTGAGGAAGAAGTTCTTCGCCACCTGCATGGTGATGGTGCTGCCGCCGGATTGAATGTGTCCGCTTTTTACCAATTGCGTGGCTGCACGCACCAGGCTGCTTGGGTCGACGCCGTAGTGGTTGGCGAAATTGTCGTCTTCGGCCGACAGCAAGGCGCTGATGAAATTGGGCGGAATATCGGCAAAACGGATCGGGGTGCGGCGCATTTCACCGAACTCCGCGATCAGCTTTTCATCGCTGCTGTAGACCCGCAAAGGAATCTGCAACTGGATACTTCTGAGTGCCTCTACGGAGGGTAAACCCGGACTAAGGTAGAGGTAGGCCCCGCTGAGTACGAGCAGCAGCCCGCAGACGATCGCGACAATGGAGTACCCGAAAAACTTCAGCAGACGAATCAAGGCTTTTGGATTTCCAGAGAAAAGAATGGGTTAGGCGTCGGGGCATGCATGGCAAACGATGGATCGACCCGGGCTGCAGATAAAAGCGGGGAAAAACGCTGCGCATTAAAGCATTTTTCGGCTTGGGGCGTCATTCGCGCCTCTCAAACAAGCCGACCGAATGCACGGTGCGCGGCAGCAATCAGGCGGTATGACAGGGAAAGTTTTGGGGAGTTTTATGAAAAAGGGATTTTTCAGGCGAAAAGTCGCCAGCGTCCTGGGCGTCGATCTTAATGATCAGGAGATCAAGCTGGTCGAACTGGGCCGTTCAATTCGCGGTTACAGCGTGCAAGGCTATGTCATCCAGGCGTTGCCGGCCCATGTGGTGGTCGATGGCGCCGTGCTCGACCTTGCGGCTGCCGGGCAGGCGCTGCGCCAGGCGTTGTCGCGGCTGCACACATCGACCAGGTACGCGGCCGTTGCCGTGGCGGGGCCTTCGGTCATCACGCAGGTGATCGAAATGGAGGCTGGGCTCAGCGACGACGAGATGGGCTGGAAGATCCAGATGGAGGCGGATCAATACATTCCCTATCCACTGGATGACATGGCGCTCGACTTTTATGTGCAGGGCCCTTGTGCCCATGACCCCATGCGCGTCGAGGTGCTGCTGGCGGCGTGCCTCAGGGAACAGGTCGAGGCACGCGCGGCGGTCCTGGCCCTGGCTGGGTTGATGCCGAGGGTGGTGGACATAGAACGGTTTGCATTGGCGCGCGCTTGCCTTCAGGATTTCCCCAGCTTCACGCCGAGCCATCAAGTCGATGGCGAACGATGGGCTATGGATGCCCAGGGAATGGGAGTTGCTTGCGGGTTGGCCCTGAGGAGTTTCGCTTGATGACACGAATCAACCTATTACCCTGGCGCCAGGCACTCGCGCAGCGGCGGCGCAAATTTTTCCTGATGTTGCTGCTGGCATTCGCTGGTGTGGCGCTCGCAGCGGTGTGGCTGGCCAATCAAGTGATCGACCAAGCCATCGACCGCCAGGTCACGCGCAATAGCCGCGTCGATAGCGACATTGCGGTCCTGGATGCGCGCATCAAGACCATCGACGACCTGCACGTGCAAGGCCGGCAATTGGCGCAGCGCATGAAGGTGGTCGAGGACTTGCACGACGCTCGCTCGTCCGGCGCCCAGCTGTTGGACCAGTTGGCGCGCGCGGTGCCTGATGGCGTGCACCTGCATGAGGTGGTGGCCAAGGGCGATGCGGTGAGTGTCCGTGGCAGTGCCGAGTCCAGCCAGGATATTGCCCAATTGATGCGCCGCCTGGAGGCCTCGCAAGGTGCCAGCGCCACCCGCTTGCAACATGTTCGAACGGAAGGCGTGCGTGGCGACAATGAATTCCAGTTGATGGTGCGCAAGGGAGCGCCAGGCGAGGTTCAGCCATGAGCCGGGTCAGGCTCGATGTCGGCTCGCTCTATCACAACGCTGCAACATGGCCTTTGGCAGGCAAGCTCTTGTCAGGCTGTGCGCTGGCAGGGTTGGTGCTGCTGGTGGGCGATAGGCTGTATCTCGACGCGTCACAGGACCGTTTGCGCCAGGCTGAACTGAACGGCGTGGCGCTTGAGCAGCAATTGGCGCAAAAAAGCGTGCTGGCTGCCGGCCTTGAACAGCGTACCCAGCAGTTGCAGGTGCTGCGCGAGCAGGTCGAGGCGCGTTGGCGGCAATTGCCCGGCGAGTCCGCAATGCCCGGTCTGCTTGACGACACGGCGCGGTTGGCGCTGGCCAATGGTCTGTTGGTAGAAAGCATCACGCCGTTGGATGAGCAGGCGCGTCCGTTCTATATCGAGCAGCCGGTGCAGATTGGCGTCAGCGGGACCTTTCACGACCTGGCAAGGTTCGTGAGTGCCCTGGGCGGCCTGTCGCGGATCACCACGGTGCATGACCTCGCCCTGCGGCCTGACGGCAAGCTGTTGCGCCTTGATCTGCTGGCCAGGACTTATTGGCGCGCGCAGCAAAGCGCTGGGGTGGGTGAGTACGTGGCGCAGGCCCCGTCCTTTGTCTACGACCCCCAGGGATTGCGCGATCCTTTCCAGCCCCTTGCGGTTCAAGTCACCCGCACCCGTGGTCGGCCGGCCCAAGCGCCGGACCTTGCTCGGCCACGGGGCATCCTCGAAGCGCTGGCGGTCGATCAATTCGAAATGGTCGGCACCCTGTCCCGTGGTATGCAGGCCTTTGTCTTGCTGCGTGCGGCTTCCGAAGTGCATCGGCTGGCGGTCGGCGACTACCTCGGGCCGCATCACGGTCGGATCACCGCCATCTACGCCGGGCATATCGAGCTGGTCGAGTTATTTCCCGATGAACAGGGTGACTGGTTGGAGCGCCCGCGAACCCTCGCGTTAAACGTCAACTCATAACGGAATAAAACCAATGAAAAGGACTTTCCTGTCCTTCGGTGTGGCGCTATGGATAGCGTTCACGGCACCGATGGCTGCTGCTGTGCCCAATCGCGTCGACCTGATCCACCTGCCGCCCCCGGTGGCGGGTGCTGGCGACAAGCTCAACCTCAACTTCCAGAATGTCGAGCTGCGCGCCGTGTTGCAGCAAATTGCCGATGTGGCGGGCCTCAACCTGGTGGCCGGCGACGACGTGCAAGGCTCGATTACCCTGCGGCTCAAGGATGTGCCCTGGGACCAGGCGCTGGACTTGGTGTTGCAAGCCAAAGGCCTGGATAAACGGATCAAGGCCGGTGCCTTGCTGGTTGCACCCGCCGAGGAGTTGGCCGCGCGTGAATTGCTGAGTTTGGAATCGCGCCGGCAGATGGCCGAATTGGCGCCGCTGCGCCGGGAACTGTTGCAGGTCAACTACGCCAAGGCCGCTGATCTGGCCAAACTGTTCCAGTCGATGAGCGGGTTTGAGGGTGTCACCGATGAGCGTGGCTCGGTGGCGGTGGATGAACGCACCAATAACATCATTGCCTACCAGACCGGCGAGCGCCTGGAGGAGCTGCGGCGGATTGTGGCGCAACTGGATATTCCGGTGCGCCAGGTGATGATCGAAGCGCGGATTGTCGAGGCCAACGTGGATTACGACAAAAGCCTCGGGGCGCGCTGGGGCGGACGGCTCAATCGTGGAAACTGGGCGGGCGGGGGCATCCGCAAGCCGTTGCCGGAAGGCGCGGAGCTGCCGGAAAGCCCGCCCAGCTCGCCGTTTGTCGATTTGGGGGCGATTACCGGCACCTCGGGGCTGGGCGTGGCCTACGTCACCGACAACCTGCTGCTGGACCTGGAACTGACCGCCATGGAGAAAACCGGTAACGGCGAAATCGTCTCACAGCCCAAGGTGGTTACATCCGATAAGGAAACCGCACGCATCCTCAAGGGCACCGAGATTCCGTACCAGGAATCGAGCTCCAGCGGCGCCACATCGGTGTCGTTCAAGGAGGCCTCGCTGTCCCTGGAGGTCACCCCGCAGATCACCCCGGATGACCGCGTGATCATGGAGGTCAAGGTCACCAAGGACGAGCCCGACTACCTGAATAAACTCAACGATGTGCCGCCGATCAAGAAGAACGAAGTCAACGCCAAGGTGCTGGTCCGGGATGGCGAGACCATTGTCATTGGCGGAGTTTTCTCCAATACCCAAAGCAAAGTGGTAGATAAAGTGCCATTTTTGGGCGATGTGCCGTATCTTGGCCGCCTTTTCCGGCGCGATGTGCTGGCGGAGAAAAAATCCGAGCTGCTGGTATTCCTGACTCCGCGTATTATGAATAACCAGGCGATTGCTGTGAGTCGTTGATTCTGTGCGAAATTTGATTCTTGTAGGACCGATGGGCGCTGGAAAAAGCACCATCGGCCGTTTGCTTGCCAAAGAGCTGCGCCTGCCATTCAAAGATTCCGACAAGGAAATTGAAGTGCGCACGGGTGCCAATATCCCATGGATCTTCGATAAGGAAGGCGAACTGGGCTTTCGGGACCGCGAGCAGGCGATGATCGCCGAGCTGTGCGGCCTCGACGGCGTGGTATTGGCCACCGGCGGTGGCGCAGTCATGCGCGAAGAGAACCGTCGGGCACTGCATGCCGGTGGTCGGGTGGTTTACCTGCATGCCTCGGTCGAGCAACAGGTTGGCCGCACCGCCCGCGATCGCAATCGCCCGCTGCTGCGCACGGCCAACCCGGAAAAAACCTTGCGGGACCTGCTGGCGCTGCGCGATCCGCTGTATCGGGAGATCGCCGATCTGGTGGTGGAAACCGATGAGCGGCCACCTCGGATGGTGGTCCTCGATATTCTTGAGCGCCTGCAACGGCTGCCACCCCGTTAAAGCCAGGCCCGAAATGCGCTATTCTCGGCGGCGCGCCATCACCCTCTGGGGTGTGGCGTAGAGCCATCAGGCAACGCCGAGTCTCGACGTTGCCGGTCGTCAATACATCTCTAACGCGGGGACACATGCAGACACTTAAGGTCGATCTAGGCGAGCGCAGCTACCCGATCCATATTGGCGAAGGTCTGCTGGACCAGCCCGAGTTGCTCGCACCGCATATTGCCGGGCGGCAAGTGGCGATCATCTCCAACGAAACGGTCGCGCCGCTGTATCTTGAGCGTCTGAGCCGCAGTCTTGCGGCGTATTCGGTGATCTCGGTGATCCTGCCCGACGGCGAAGCCCACAAGAACTGGGAAACCCTGCAACTGATCTTTGATGGCCTGCTCACCGCGCGCCATGACCGCCGCACCACCGTGATCGCCCTGGGCGGCGGTGTGATCGGCGACATGGCCGGCTTTGCGGCGGCCTGCTACCAGCGTGGCGTGGACTTTATCCAGGTGCCGACCACCTTGCTGTCCCAGGTCGACTCGTCGGTGGGCGGCAAGACCGGTATCAACCATCCGCTGGGCAAGAATATGGTTGGCGCGTTCTACCAGCCTCAGGCTGTGCTGATCGACACCGCCACCCTCAATACCTTGCCGCCGCGCGAGTTGTCGGCGGGCCTGGCGGAAGTCATCAAGTACGGGCTGATCTGCGATGAGCCGTTCCTGGCCTGGCTGGAAGAGCACGTCGACGCCCTGCGCAACCTCGATCAGGTCGCCCTCACCGAAGCGATTTCCCGCTCCTGCGCCGCCAAGGCGCTGGTGGTGAATGCCGATGAACGGGAGTCCGGCGTACGGGCCACCCTGAACCTCGGCCACACCTTCGGCCATGCGATCGAAACGCACATGGGCTATGGTGTGTGGTTGCATGGGGAGGCCGTAGCGGCTGGCACAGTAATGGCATTGGACATGTCGCAGCGCCTGGGCTGGATCAGTGCCCAGGAGCGCGATCGTGGTATCCGCCTGTTCCAGCGCGCCGGTTTGCCGGTCATTCCGCCTGAGGAAATGACCGAGGCGGACTTCCTCGAACATATGGCGATAGACAAGAAAGTGATCGACGGTCGACTACGACTGGTGCTGTTGCGCCGCATGGGCGAAGCGGTGGTGACCGACGATTATCCAAAAGAGATTCTACAGGCCACGCTGGGAGCGGATTACCGCGCCCTGGCTCAGCTGAAAGGTTAACCAGATTCCGATGACTAGTTTGCATGCCGACGAGGCGTTCCTCGGCCATTACCAGTTAAGCCACGACCCTTTTGCTCCACGGGTGCCTGGTTTCAAATTCTTCCCGGCCCAGCGCAAGCCAGTGCTGGGGCAACTGCACCACCTGGCGCGCTACAGCCAGTTGCTGCTGGTGGTCACCGGCCCGTTGGGCAGCGGCAAGACCTTGCTGCGCCAGGCCCTGGTGGCCAGTACCAACAAGCAATCGGTGCAGAGCGTGGTCGTATCCGCTCGCGGGGCCGGTGATGCGGCGGGTGTGCTGCGCCAGGTGGCCCAGGCCCTGGACGTGTCCAGCGCCGAGCCGAATGCGATCCTCAAGCAAGTGGTGCAATTGGGCCTGACCGGCCAGGAAGTCTACTTGCTGGTGGATGACGCCGAGCAGCTTGACGAATCCGCGCTGGAAGCGCTGTTGGCGCTGGCAGCCGGCACGCCGGAAGGCCGTCCCCACGTGTTCCTGTTTGGTGAGTCGTCGTTGATCGCCGATCTGGAGCAGATCAGTGGCGATCAAGAGCTGTTCCACGTGATCGAATTGCAACCGTACGAAGAAGAGGAAACCCGCGAATACCTGGCTCAACGCCTGGAAGGCGCAGGGGCCGGTATCGAACTTTTCTCCGCCCAGCAGATCTCTGATATTCACGAAAGCTCCGACGGCTGGCCTGGCACCATCAACCAGGTCGCCCGCGATGCGATGATCGAAGCCATGATTGCCAGCCGCTCTGCGGTCAAGCGTCCAAAGATGGGGTTCACTATGCCTAAGAAGCACGTATTGGCGATTTCCGCCGTTGTCGTGGTTGCCGTCGCCGCCGCCTGGTTGATCCCGGGCCGCAACAAGGCCCCGACCACCGCTGGCGCGCCAACCGAACAGGCGCAGTTGCCACTGGGCAAGCCCACGCCAAATGTCGAATTCGCCAACTCCGGCCAGCCAACCAACCTGCCGATGGTCGGCCAGCCGGTGATGCGCGGCCCGCTCGCCGAAGAAGCCGGCGGCATCTCCGAAGGCGACGACGGCGTGCCGGTGGAAGGCTCCAGCGCCACACCGCCAACCGTGACCACCACCGCGCCACCTGCGGGCGTGCCGGCAGGCCAGCCAGCGGCAGTTGCCAAGCCGACGCCGACGCCGACGCCGGCACCGGCACCGACCGTCGCCACAGCCAAGCCGACGCCAGTGACCAAGCCGGTTGTCGCGGCGCCAGCGCCAGCCGCCAAGCCAACCCCGGCTCCGGCCGCCAAGCCGGCTGAAAAGCCTGTCACCGTCGCCAAGGCCGGTGCAGCGGGTAGCGGTTGGTACGGCAGCCAGCCTGCGAGCAACTTCGTGGTGCAGATCCTAGGCACCAGCTCCGAAGCCAACGCCCAGGCGTTCGTGAAAGAGCAGGGCGGCGAGTACCGTTATTTCAAGAAAGTGCTCAACGGCAAGCCTCTCTACGTGATCACCTACGGCAACTTCTCCAGCCGTGCAGCCGCTGATTCTGCGATCAAATCCTTGCCAGCGAAGGTTCAGGCTGGTAAACCTTGGCCTCGCACTGTCGCCAGCGTTCAACAAGAACTGGCAGCAACTCGCTGAAGATCCGGCGGCCTTACCCAGGCCGCCCTCCCGGCACCTCAAAAAATATCCGCAAGTGCGTGCTGCCCTCACAGGCCGCGCGCTTTGTGGTGTCTGCGTCACAGTGGCTTTTGAGTCGTAGCGGTCAGAATTAAAAAAGTTTTGACTAGCACAGCATATCGCTTTAAACCTTTCATAAATGCGACATAGATTTGCGACATTTCGTCGCTAAATTTGTGAGCGTCTGTGTCGGTGTGTACAATGACCTCCCTTTTGCCCCCGCTAAGCCGGCGTACGTTCGGCGTGGAAGGTAACCGGTTGAATTGAAAAGAAATTTGCCTCGATATAAGAGGCAGCCTGGTGAGAAAGTGTCTATGAAAGCAGGTCTGTACCAACCCGATGAATTCAAGGATAACTGCGGTTTCGGCCTGATAGCCCATATGCAGGGCGAGCCCAGTCATACCCTTTTGCAAACGGCCATCGAGGCCCTGACCTGCATGACCCACCGCGGTGGGATCAACGCCGACGGCAAGACCGGTGACGGTTGCGGCTTGCTGATCCAAAAGCCCGACCTGTTCCTGCGCGCTGTCGCCAAAGAGCAATTTGCGGTCGACCTGCCCAAGCAGTACGCCGTGGGCATGGTGTTTTTCAACCAGGACCCGGTAAAAGCCGAAGCCGCTCGCGAGAACATGAACCGCGAGATCCTCGCGGCCGGCCTGCAACTGGTCGGCTGGCGCAAAGTGCCGATCGACACCAGCGTACTCGGCCGCCTGGCCAACGAGCGTCTGCCGCAGATCGAACAAGTGTTCATCGCAGGCGACGGCCTCAGCGACCAGGACATGGCGATCAAGCTGTTTACCTCCCGTCGTCGTTCGTCCGTGGCCAACGCCGCCGATGCCGACCACTACATCTGCAGCTTTTCCCACAAGACCATTATCTACAAAGGCCTGATGATGCCGGCGGACCTCACCGCCTTCTATCCAGACCTGAGCGATGAGCGCCTGCAAACCGCGATCTGCGTGTTCCACCAGCGCTTCTCCACCAACACCCTGCCGAAATGGCCGCTGGCCCAGCCATTCCGCTTCCTCGCCCACAACGGCGAGATCAACACCATCACCGGTAACCGCAACTGGGCCGTGGCCCGTCGCACCAAGTTCGCCAACGACCTGATGGACCTCGAAGAGCTCGGCCCGCTGGTCAACCGCGTGGGTTCCGACTCCTCCAGCATGGACAACATGCTCGAACTGATGGTCACCGGCGGCATCGACCTGTTCCGTGGCGTGCGCATGATCATTCCGCCAGCGTGGCAGAACGTCGAGACCATGGACCCGGACCTGCGTGCATTCTACGAGTACAACTCGATGCACATGGAACCGTGGGACGGCCCGGCCGGCGTGGTCATGACCGACGGTCGCTACGCGGTGTGCCTGCTCGATCGTAACGGTCTGCGCCCGGCGCGTTGGGTCACCACCACCAACGGTTTCATCACCCTTGCGTCGGAAATCGGCGTGTGGAACTACCAGCCCGAAGACGTCATCGCCAAAGGCCGCGTCGGCCCTGGCCAGATCCTGGCCGTGGACACCGAAACCGGGCAGATCCTCGACACCGATGCCATCGACAACCGCTTGAAGTCGCGTCACCCGTACAAGCAATGGCTGCGCAAGAACGCCCTGCGCATTCAGGCGACCATGGAAGACAACGACCACGGTTCGGCGTTCTACGATGTCGATCAGCTCAAGCAATACATGAAGATGTACCAGGTCACGTTCGAAGAGCGCGACCAGGTGCTGCGTCCGCTCGGCGAGCAAGGCTACGAGGCCGTCGGCTCCATGGGCGATGACACGCCGATGGCCGTGCTGTCCCAGCGCGTGCGTACGCCGTACGACTACTTCCGCCAGCAGTTCGCCCAGGTGACCAACCCACCGATCGACCCGCTGCGCGAAGCCATCGTGATGTCTTTGGAAGTGTGCCTCGGTGCCGAGCGCAACATCTTCCAGGAGTCGCCTGAGCACGCTTCCCGTGTGATCCTCAGCTCGCCTGTGATCTCGCCGGCCAAGTGGCGTTCGTTGATGACCCTGGACCGCCCGGGCTTCGACCGCCAGATCATCGACCTGAACTACGACGAGAGCCTCGGCCTTGAAGCCGCGGTGCGCAACGTCGCCGACCAGGCCGAAGAAGCCGTGCGCGCCGGTCGCACCCAGATCGTGCTGACCGACCGCCACATCGCCCCAGGCAAGCTGCCGATTCACGCCTCGCTCGCCACCGGCGCGGTACACCACCGCCTGACCGAAAAAGGCCTGCGCTGCGACTCCAACATCCTTGTCGAAACGGCCACTGCCCGCGACCCGCATCACTTTGCGGTGTTGATCGGCTTCGGCGCCTCGGCGGTGTACCCGTTCCTCGCGTACGAAGTGCTGGGCGACCTGATCCGTGCGGGTGAAGTGCTGGGCGACCTCTATGAGGTGTTCAAGAACTACCGTAAGGGCATCACCAAGGGCCTGTTGAAGATCCTGTCGAAGATGGGCATCTCCACCGTCACGTCCTATCGCGGTGCGCAACTGTTCGAAGCCATCGGCCTGTCCGAAGAAGTCTGCGAGTTGAGCTTCCGTGGCGTGCCAAGCCGTATCAAGGGTGCACGTTTCGTCGACATCGAAGCCGAGCAGAAAGCCCTCGCGGCCGAAGCCTGGAGCGCGCGCAAGCCGATCCAGCAAGGCGGCCTGCTCAAGTTCGTGCACGGTGGCGAATACCACGCGTACAACCCGGACGTGGTCAACACCCTGCAAGCCGCCGTGCAGCAGGGCGACTACGCCAAGTTCAAGGAATACACGAGCCTGGTGGACAACCGCCCGGTGTCGATGATCCGCGACCTGTTCAAGGTGAAGACCCTGGACACGCCGATGGACATCAGCGAAGTCGAGCCGCTGGAATCGATCCTCAAGCGCTTTGACTCTGCCGGTATCTCCCTGGGCGCGCTGTCGCCCGAGGCCCACGAAGCCCTGGCCGAAGCCATGAACCGCCTGGGTGCGCGTTCCAACTCCGGCGAAGGCGGCGAGGACCCGGCGCGCTACGGCACCATCAAGAGCTCGAAGATCAAGCAAGTGGCGACTGGCCGTTTCGGCGTGACTCCGGAATACCTGGTCAACGCCGAAGTGCTGCAGATCAAGGTCGCCCAGGGCGCCAAGCCCGGCGAAGGCGGCCAGCTGCCAGGCGGCAAGGTCAACGGTCTGATCGCCAAGCTGCGTTACGCAGTGCCGGGCGTCACCCTGATCTCGCCACCGCCGCACCACGACATCTACTCGATCGAAGACTTGTCGCAGCTGATTTTCGACCTCAAGCAAGTCAACCCGCAGGCCCTGGTCTCGGTGAAACTGGTAGCAGAAGCCGGAGTGGGCACCATCGCCGCCGGTGTGGCCAAGGCCTATGCCGACCTGATCACCATCTCCGGTTATGACGGCGGCACCGGCGCATCGCCGCTGACCTCGATCAAGTACGCCGGTGCACCGTGGGAACTCGGCCTGGCGGAAACCCACCAGACCCTGCGCGGCAACGACCTGCGTGGCAAGGTTCGGGTACAAACCGACGGCGGCCTGAAAACCGGCCTCGACGTGATCAAGGCGGCGATCCTCGGCGCCGAAAGCTTCGGTTTCGGCACCGCGCCAATGATTGCCCTGGGCTGCAAATACCTGCGCATCTGCCACCTGAACAACTGCGCCACCGGCGTCGCCACTCAGAACGAGAAGCTGCGCAAGGATCACTACATCGGCACCGTCGACATGGTGGTGAACTTCTTCACCTACGTCGCCGAAGAGACCCGTGAGTGGCTGGCCAAGCTGGGCGTGCGCTCCCTCGAAGAGCTGATCGGTCGTACCGATCTGTTGGAAATCCTTCAGGGCCAGACCGCCAAGCAACATCACCTGGACCTGACGCCGCTGCTCGGCAGCGATCACATCCCGGCCGACAAGCCGCAGTTCTGCGGTGTCGAGCGCAACCCGCCATTCGACAAAGGCCTGCTGGCCGAGAAGATGGTGGAGATCGCCGGCTCGTCGATCCTGGAGTCCAGCGGTGGCGAATTCGCCCTGGACATCTGCAACTGCGACCGTTCCATCGGCGCGCGCATCTCCGGCGAAATCGCGCGCAAGCACGGCAACCAAGGCATGGCCAAGGCGCCGATCAATTTCCGCTTCAAGGGCACTGCGGGCCAGAGCTTTGGCGTGTGGAACGCCGGTGGCCTGCACATGTACCTGGAAGGCGACGCCAACGACTACGTGGGCAAGGGCATGACCGGCGGCAAGCTGGTGATCGTTCCGCCTAAAGGCAGCGTCTACAAGACTCAGGACAGTGCCATCATCGGCAACACCTGCTTGTACGGCGCCACCGGCGGCAAGCTGTTCGCCGCCGGCACCGCCGGTGAGCGTTTTGCCGTACGTAACTCCGGTGCCCACACCGTGGTGGAAGGCACCGGCGATCACTGCTGTGAGTACATGACTGGGGGCTTTGTCGCGGTACTGGGCAAGACCGGTTACAACTTCGGTTCGGGCATGACCGGCGGTTTCGCCTACGTGCTCGACCAGGACAACACCTTCGTCGACAAGGTCAACCACGAGTTGGTCGAGATCCAGCGGATCAGCGGCGAAGCCATGGAGTCCTACCGGAACCACTTGCAGCACGTGCTGGACGAGTACGTCGAGGAGACCGGCAGCGAATGGGGCCGCAACCTCGCCGAAAACCTCGATGATTACCTGCGTCGTTTCTGGCTGGTCAAGCCCAAGGCTGCCAACCTGAAATCGTTGCTTTCCAGCATCCGTGCCAACCCGCAGTGATATGCGCCTGAAGAGTTTGATGAGGTTTTAACATGGCTGAACGTCTGAATAACGACTTCCAGTTCATCGATGTCGGGCGCAAAGATCCGAAGAAGAAACTGTTGCGTCAACGCAAGAAAGAGTTCGTGGAAATCTACGAACCCTTCAAACCCCAGCACTCGGCCGACCAGGCCCACCGCTGCCTGGGTTGCGGTAACCCGTATTGCGAATGGAAGTGCCCGGTGCACAACTTCATTCCCAACTGGCTGAAGTTGGTGGCCGAGGGCAACATCCTCGCCGCCGCCGAGCTGTCGCACCAGACCAATACCCTGCCGGAAGTCTGCGGCCGGGTGTGCCCGCAGGACCGTCTGTGCGAGGGTGCCTGCACCCTCAACGACGGCTTCGGTGCGGTGACCATCGGTTCGGTGGAGAAGTACATCACCGACACCGCGTTCGCCATGGGCTGGCGTCCGGACATGTCCAAGGTCAAGCCGACCGGCAAGCGCGTCGCCATTATCGGCGCCGGTCCTGCCGGCCTCGGTTGTGCCGACGTGCTGGTGCGTGGCGGCGTGACCCCGGTGGTGTTCGACAAGAACCCGGAAATCGGTGGCCTGCTGACCTTCGGTATCCCCGAGTTCAAGCTGGAAAAAACCGTCCTGAGCCACCGTCGCGAAGTGTTCACCGGCATGGGTATCGAGTTCCGTCTCAATACCGAAATCGGCAAAGACGTGACCATGGAGCAACTGCTCGAAGAATACGATGCCGTGTTCATGGGCATGGGCACCTATACCTACATGAAGGGCGGGTTTGCCGGTGAGGACCTGCCGGGCGTGTATGACGCGCTGGACTTCCTCATCGCCAACGTCAATCGCAACCTGGGCTTTGAAAAGTCGCCGGAAGACTTCGTCGACATGAAAGGCAAGAAGGTCGTGGTACTCGGCGGTGGTGACACCGCGATGGACTGCAACCGCACCTCGATCCGCCAGGGCGCCAAGTCGGTGACCTGTGCCTACCGTCGTGACGAAGCCAACATGCCCGGCTCGCGCAAAGAGGTGAAGAACGCCAAGGAAGAAGGCGTGAAATTCCTCTACAACCGCCAGCCGATTGCGATTGTCGGTGAAGATCGCGTCGAAGGCGTGAAGGTGGTCGAGACCCGTCTCGGCGAACCGGACGCCCGTGGCCGTCGCAGCCCCGAGCCGATCCCGGGTTCCGAAGAGATCATCCCGGCCGACGCCGTGGTCATCGCCTTCGGTTTCCGTCCAAGCCCGGCGCCGTGGTTCGAACAGTTCCAGATCCAGACCGACAGCCAAGGCCGCGTCGTGGCCCCGGAACAAGGCCAGTACAAGCACCAGACCAGTAACCCGAAGATCTTCGCCGGTGGCGACATGGTGCGCGGTTCTGACCTGGTGGTAACCGCGATCTTCGAAGGCCGCAATGCTGCCGAAGGTATCCTGGATTACCTGCAAGTCTGACCCCGATCCCGAGCTGAAACGGGATCAAACTGTGGGAGCGGGCTTGCTCGCGAATGCGGAGTATCAGTCACTAAATGTGTCGACTGACCCACCGCTTTCGCGAGCAAGCCCGCTCCCACATTTGGTTTCAGCGTGTTCAAGACATTGCTTCAAATCAACCCGATAGACAAAAGGCACGGCTCACTCCGTGCCTTTTGCGTCCGGCTCTGAGAAAATGCCCGCACTTTTTTTGCGGATGCCGACATGACTGCCCTGAAGAACGACCGTTTCCTTCGTGCCCTGCTCAAGCAACCCGTGGACGTCACCCCTGTGTGGATGATGCGCCAGGCCGGTCGCTACCTGCCGGAATACCGCGCCAGTCGCGCCAATGCCGGTGACTTCATGAGCCTGTGCATGAACCCGGAGTTCGCCTGCGAAGTCACGATGCAGCCGTTGGACCGCTACCCGCAACTGGACGCGGCGATCCTGTTCTCCGACATCCTCACCATTCCTGATGCCATGGGCCAGGGCCTGTACTTCGAAACCGGCGAAGGCCCGCGTTTCAAGAAGGTCGTCAGCACCCTGGCCGACATCGAAGCCCTGCCGATCCCTGATCCGCACAAAGACCTTGGCTACGTGATGGACGCCGTCAGCACCATCCGCCGCGAGCTCAACGGCCGCGTGCCGCTGATCGGCTTCTCCGGCAGCCCCTGGACCCTGGCCACCTATATGGTCGAAGGCGGTTCGTCGAAAGACTTCCGCAAGACCAAGGCCATGCTCTACGACAACCCGCAAGCCATGCACCTGCTGCTGGACAAGCTGGCACAGTCGGTCACCTCCTACCTCAACGGCCAGATCATGGCCGGCGCGCAAGCGGTGCAGATCTTCGATACGTGGGGCGGTAACCTGTCGGCGGCGGCGTACCAGGAGTTCTCCCTGGCCTATATGCGCAAGATCGTCAGCGGCCTGATCCGCGAACACGAAGGCCGCAAAGTGCCGGTGATCATGTTCACCAAGGGCGGCGGCCTGTGGCTGGAAAGCATCGCCGACGCCGGTGCCGACGCCCTCGGCCTGGACTGGACCTGCGACCTCGGTGAAGCCCGCCAGCGCGTCGGCAACCGTGTCGCGCTGCAAGGCAACATGGACCCGACCGTGCTCTACGCCAAGCCGGAAGCGATCCGTGCCGAAGTCGGCCGCATCCTGGCCAGCTACGGCAAGGGCAGCGGGCACGTGTTCAACCTCGGCCATGGCATCACGCCGGAAGTGAACCCGGAGCATGCGGGTGCGTTCTTGCGGGCGGTGCATGAACTGTCTGCGCAATACCACCAGTAAACACCCCCGCCTGACACGAGCCCTCCTTTGCCTGCAAAGGGGGGCTCGTTGCGTTTCAGCCGCCGTTCAGCACTGTCTGGGTAATCTCGGTTCTTTAGGATTTCTCCTACAGTCTAGGTAGTTCGCCTCGGTAAAAATCCTACCCGACTCTTCCACTCGCCATTGATTGGCGTTGCTTGTCAGGTGATTTCGAGATGAAGACTTCCCCCTATTCAACGATCCAGAAGCTCCTGCACTGGATATCGGCCGTCATTATTCTGTGGGCGCTGCTGTCAGGCTTTGTTGTGGCGATGTTTACCGTGCCCGCCCCGGTCAAGGCGTGGGTCGGCTTTTTCAACGTGTCGTTGACCAGCCTGTACATCCCGGTCTTTGTCATGCGGCTGTATTGCTCGTTTGGCCACGGCCTGGATTTTTCCATCAAGCGTACGCCGCAGGAGTACCTGGCGCTGCTGGTGCACAAGGCCATGTACCTGATGCTGGCGGTGGTACTGGCCACGGGCGTGCTGATGATGGACCGGCCGATCAACGTATTTAACCTGTTCACCATCGCCCCGTTCGAAAGTGACCCGGCGGCCATTGTCTGGTACACCCGCGTGCATGTGCTGTCGTGTGTGGGGTTGTTGCTGATGCTGGTCGCACATATTGGTGCGGTGGTGCTGCATGAAACGCGTGGTAAGCGGGTGATGGCGCGGATGTCGTTTGATAAGACAGCCGCTGCCGTACGTAGGGATCAGGATGTCAGAGTCTGTTCAGCGAATCGTGCAACGACGTGATCGAAGGCTTGCTGATCAGCGAGTGCTGTTTCGCGCAGCGCCTTAGTCAGGGTTTTGAAGTCCTCATCGGTGGCCTGCGCTACAAAATCCGGGGCAAAAACACGCTTAATGGCACTCTGGCGTCGGTTGTTCAGGTAGGCGATGTCCAAAGCCAGGACTTCGATCATTTTTGCTGCTGGCGAATCATCGGTGTTGGTTGCTTGTATTTCTCCGGTCAATAAGTAGCGAAAGCGCTCCTCGCAGCCTTCCTCCATCGGTGATATGTGCTCGGCTTCGTCAAACCAGTCGCCTTTGACATGTCCGCAATGCAGTGGGGAGCCACGTTTGGTTTCCCTGATGCAGGATGCGTGAAGATTCTGGTACTCCAGCCCCAGCTCTGCGAAGTGCTCTTGCGGTCGGAAGTGCTCGATATGCCTGGATGCGGCATCAGAACTGCCAGAGGCACAGGTGTTACGTGCTTTTTGCGTCTTGCAACGGCGGCAACTTCGCCAACTTCAACGCCACCAGCAACGCCCCCACCAACAACGCCACGATAAACCCGCCAATTCCATTCCACTCGGCGTAATGCCAGAAGAACCCGCCCGCCGTCCCCGCCACGCTCGACCCCGCGTAATAGCAGAACAGGTACAGCGATGACGCCTGCCCCTTGGCCTTCACCGCGCGGCGGCCGATCCAGCTGCTGGCCACCGAGTGGGCGCCGAAGAAGCCGAAGGTGAAGATCAGCATGCCCGGTACGATCAGCCACAACGGGGAGAACAGGGTCAGGAGCATGCCGCTGAGCATCAGCACGATGGTGGCCCACAGCATGCGGCGGCGGCCGAGGCGGTCGGCCAGGGAGCCGATTTTCGCCGAACTGTAGATGCCCGACAGGTACACCAGCGACAGCAGGCCGACCACGGCCTGGCTCAAGTCGTAGGGATCGGCCAACAGGCGATAGCCGATGTAGTTGAACATCGTCACGAATGCGCCCATCAGCAGAAACGCTTCAAGAAACAGCCACGGCAGGCCCGCGTCCTTGAAGTGCATGACGAACCCATCCAGCAGGCTGCGCGGCCTGAGGCTGCTGGCGCGGAAGTTGCGCGATTCGGGAAGGATCTTCCAGAACACCGTGGCGGCGATCAGCGCCAGGGCGCCGATGATCAGCATCGCGGTGTGCCAGCTGACGAAATCGATCAGCACGCCGATGATCAGGCGCCCGCTCATGCCGCCAATCGCGTTGCCACCGATGTACAAGCCCATGGCCAAGCCGATGTGCTGCGGGTGGATCTCTTCGCTCAGGTAGGTCATCGCCACGGCGGCCAGGCCGCTCAGGGACAAACCCACCAACGCGCGCATCAAGAGGATCCCTTCCCACGTCGGCATCAGGCCGCTGGCAATCGTCGCCGTTGCTGCACAGAGCAGCGCGGCGACCATCACCGGCTTGCGCCCCAGGGTGTCGGAGATCGGTCCGGTGATCAGCAAACCCAGGGCCAGCATCGCGGTGGACACCGACAGGATCAGGCTGCTCTGCGCGGCATTGATCGAGAACTCATGGGACAGCGCCGGCATCATCGGCTGCACGCAATACAGCAGGGCAAACGTGGCAAAACCACCGCAGAACAGCGCCAGTACCGTGCGCATGAACATCGGCGTGCCTTTTTCGATGTACGCGTCATTGAACTGGGCCACCACCTCATCCAGGGCAGTGGGTGGCACTTCTTGAGCGAGTGGAGCGACAGCAGAATTCACGGGGACCTCGGGGAGGGGAAGCGTGCCAGGACCGGCCATGCAAAAAAGAATATAGCTGGCTAATGATTCTTTCCAATATATTGTTCGACCTGTTTGAGAGCTTTTACGACCTAATGAGGCTGGCATGGAATTACGACATCTGCGGTACTTCATCGCCGTCGCCGAAGAACTGCATTTCGGCCGCGCCGCGCAGGTGCTGGGCATCTCGCAACCGCCGCTGAGCCAGCAGATCCAGGCACTGGAGCAGGAGGTAGGCGCGCGGTTGTTCGAGCGTACCAATCGTCGGGTCGAGCTGAGCGAGGCCGGCCGCTTGTTCCTGCATGAGGCGCGATTGGTGTTGGCCCAGGTCGACAAGGCCGCCGATGTGGCCAGGCGTGCGCAGTTGGGCGAACTGGGTGAATTGAAGATCGGCTTCACCTCGTCGGCGCCGTTCAACGCGAGCATTCCCCAGGCGATTTTTGCCTTCCGCCAGGCGTTCCCGGCGGTGCATCTGAACCTGCAGGAAATGAGCAGTACCGAAGTGGCCGAGTCACTGGTGGACGAGTCGATCCAGGTCGGCTTGATGCGCCCGCTGCCGTTGCCGGACTCCCTGAGTGTGATCGAGTTGATGCGCGAACCGCTGGTGGCCGTACTGAGCGCCGGTCACCCGTTGGCGCAAGGCAGCGAGCGCGGCTTGCACCTGGCGCAGTTGGCCGAGGAACCCTTCGTGTTTTTCCCGCGCAGCTACGGCAGCGGTCTCTATGCGCAGTTGCTGAACCTGTGCCGTGACGCCGGCTTCAGCCCGCACTTTGCCCAGGAGGCAGGGGAGGCGATGACCATCATCGGCCTGGTGGCGGCAGGATTGGGGGTGTCGGTGCTGCCAGCGTCTTACCAGCGCATCCGGATTGATGGCGTGGTCTATCGCACGTTGCTGGATGAGGAGGCGGTGACATCGGTGTGGCTGGTGCAGCGCAAGGGCGTGCAAACGCCGATGGCAGCGGCGTTTGTGGAGTTGTTGACGCGCAAGGCTGTTCAGTAAGCAATACGCAATTCAAAACGAAGCAGATCAAAGTGGGAGCTGGCTTGCCTGCGATAGCATCACCTCGGCCTGACTGAAAAACCGAGTTGTCTGCATCGCGGGCAAGCCAGCTCCCACAGGGAGCGGCCCCAGTGTTATTTGGTAGTGCCCGTCTGCTCAAACAACTGCGCCGCCGAGCCCGACTCGCTCACGCCGTTGCTGCGCAGCCCGGCCATGATGTCGCTGTCCAGGTTGTTCACCCAACGGTTGTAGTTGCGATGGATCTTGCCGTCCTTGTAGCCCAGGGCGCGGCTGTCGCGGTAGGTGATGGCGTAGCTGTTGCGGGTGTAGCGGATGTCGATGGCCGCGTAGTACTGGTTGCGGACGGTGATCTCGGCCTGCACCAGTTGTGGGCTCAGGCGTTGTACCGTCCAGTCGCGTTTTTGCAGGGCGCTGAGGATGACCTGCTTGATTTTTTCTTCGCCGACCTGGGCGTTGGCCGGCAGTTCGTGCTGGGTGTTGAGCACCGGCTTGCTGGTGCAACCGGCGGTGGTCAATAGGGCGAGAGTGATCAGGGTGGCGCGTAGCAAGGAAGACATTCCGTATTCTCCAATCGATTAAAAAGTCAGGACCAGCGGCGGAAGATCAGCGAGGTGTTGACGCCGCCAAAGGCAAAGTTGTTGTTCATCACGTAGTCGTGGTGCATCTCGCGGAACTCACCTTGCAGGTAATCGAGCTCACCGCATTGCGGGTCCACCACGTCCAGGTTGAAGGTGTGCACGTACTGGTTGCGGTTCATCATCTCGATGCTGAACCACGACTCCAGCGCGCCGCACGCGCCCAAGGTGTGGCCGAGAAAACTTTTCTGCGAACTGATGGGCATGCGGCTGCCGAACAAGGCGTGGGTGGCCAGGGTCTCGGCGACGTCACCTTGGTCGGTGGCGGTGCCGTGGCCGTTGACGTAGCCGATGGCCGCCGGCTCCAAGCCTGCATCCTCAAGCGCCAGCTCCATGGCGCGGCGCATGGTTTTCTGTTCCGGGCGCGTGGTGTGCTGGCCGTCGGCGTTGCTGCCGAAACCGACCAGTTCCGCGTGGATATGGGCACCGCGTGCCAGCGCATGTTCCAGTTCTTCGAGCACCAGCATGCCGCCGCCTTCGCCGATCACCAGGCCATCGCGGCCGCTGTCGTAGGGGCGTGGGCTGGTCTGCGGCGCATCGTTTTTCAGGCTGGTGGCGTAAAGCGCATCAAACACCATGGCTTCGGTGGGGCACAGTTCCTCGGCGCCACCGGCGAGCATCAACGGCAGGCGGCCGAACTTGATCGCCTCGTAGGCATACCCGATGCCCTGGCTGCCGCTGGTGCAGGCGCTGGACGTGGGGATCAGCCGCCCGGTCAGGCCAAAGAAGATGCTGATATTCGCCGCCGTGGTGTGCGGCATCATGCGTACGTAGGAGTTGGCATTCAGGCCCTCGGCCACCGAGTTCAGCAGCATATTGCCGAATGCCTTGATCTCGTCGGTGCTGCCGGTGGACGAACCGCAGGCCACGCCCATGCGCCCATCCTTGATCGACTCGTCACCCAGCAAACCGGCGTCCTGCAACGCCTGCTCCGCCGCCCACACCGCAAAGCGCGAGACACGGCCCATGCTGCGCAGTTGCTTGCGCGTCCAGTGGGCGGGCACGACAAAATCGTCGATCGGCCCGGCCAGGCGCGTGTTCAATTCGGTGAAACGGTCCCACTCATCCATGCGCCGGATGCCGCTGCGGTTGGCGCGGAAGTTGGCCGAGATGGTCGCCCAATCGCTGCCCAGGGAAGTCATGCCGGCCATGCCGGTCACTACGACGCGTTTCATCAGCACAGGCCTCCGTTCACGGCCAGGACCTGGCGGGTGATATAACCGGCCTCGGCCGACATCAGGAAATTCACCGCACCGGCGACCTCTTCCGGGGTGCCCATGCGCTGTGCCGGGATCATCTTCATCAACTCTTCCACCGGCACGTTTTCATCCAGCATCGCTGTGTCGATCAGGCCCGGTGCGACGCAGTTGACGGTGATCTTGCGCTTGCCCAACTCGATGGCCAACGCTTTGGCTGCACCGATCAGGCCGGCTTTCGAGGCGCTGTAGTTGACCTGGCCACGGTTGCCGATCAGCCCGGAAACCGAAGTGATGCAGACGATGCGTCCAGCGGCGCGGCGGCGAATCATCGGCATCATCACCGGGTGCAGCACGTTGTAGAAACCGTCGAGGTTGGTACGCAGCACCACGTCCCAATCGTCTTCCGACAAGGCCGGGAACGCGCCGTCGCGAGTCAGGCCGGCGTTGAGCACCACGCCGTAATAGGCGCCGTGTGTCTCAACGTCCGCTTCAAGGATTGCCTTGCAGGCCGCGCGGTCCGCCACATCGAATTGCAGCACCCGCGCCTTGCGGCCCAGGGCTTGGACCTCGACCTGCACCGCGTCGGCTTCGGCACGGCCACTGCGGCAGTGCAGCACGATGTCGTGGCCGGCCTGGGCCAGGCGCAAGGCAATGGCGCGGCCGATACCACGGCTGGAGCCGGTGACCAGTACGGATTCAGTCATGGCGTTACGTCCTTCGATTCATCTAAATAGTTGGCCGCCTGGGGCGGTCGAAATACATTCAAGCGCGCACTGGCCTGGATCCCGTCACCAGTGAGGTGGCATTCGAACACACCCATGCCGTTGTCGTCTTCCAGGGAGCGTATGCCGTGGATCTTCAGCTCGGCGCCCGCCGGGAAGTGCTCCACGTTGCACTCGAACTTGCGTGTGCCGAGCAGGAAGCCCAGTTCCACCGCTTCGCCGTTCTGGCGCGCGCGGCAGCCGGCATAGGCGGCGACGCTTTGCGCCATCAGCTCGATGCCGACCCAGGCCGGCAGGCTGCCGTCCGGGCGGTTGAACAGGCCGCCGGGGGTGACGGTGAGGCGGGTGTGAATCTGCTCTTCATCGAACGACAGCACCTGATCGATCAGGATCATGTCGCCGGCATGGGGCAGCAGTTCGGCGAGTGGCCAAGGGGTCATGGGGCCTCTCCGATAATCAGGCTGACGTTGTTGCCGCCGAAGGCAAACGAGTTGCTCATCAGGCGGGGTTTTTCCAGGGTTTCGCCCAGGTGCGCCCACTTCAGGGCGGGCAGTGCCGGATCGGGCTGGCCGTCCCAGAGGTGCGGCGGCAGTTGGCCGTGGGTCAGGCTCAGCCAGCAGAACGCCGCTTCCAGCGCTCCAGCGGCCCCCAGGGTGTGGCCGCTCATGGGTTTGGTCGACGAGCAGGGCACGCCGCCGGGGAACAGGTTGGCCACGGCCAGGCTCTCCATGGCGTCGTTGTGCTGGGTGGCGGTGCCGTGCAGGTTCAGGTAGCCGATCTGCTCAGGCGTCAGTTGCGCGCTGGCCAGGGCCTTGCGCATCGATTGCAACGCGCCCTTGCCGCTGGGCTCGGGGGCGGAGATATGGTGTGCATCGCAACTCGCGCCGCTGCCCAGCAGGGCAATCGGCGCCGGCTCTTTACTCATCACGAACAGCACCGCGGCTTCGCCGATATTGATGCCGTTGCGGTTCACCGAAAACGGGTTGCAGCGCTCGTTCGACACCGCTTCCAGCGAACTGAAGCCGTTGAGCGTCAGCTTGCACAAACTGTCGACGCCGCCGCAGATCACGGCGTCGCACACGCCCAGGTCCAACAGGCGCTGGGCACTCATCAACGCACGGGCGCTGGAGGTGCAGGCAGTCGAGATCACATAGGCCGGGCCGCTCAGTTGCAGCCAGTCGGCAAGGAAATTCGCCGGGGCGCTGAGTTCCTGTTGCTGGTAATCGTAGTCGCCGGGGAACTGGTGTTCGCGCAGGTAATGGGCGATGCCGCGACTGGCCTCGTCGATGCCCGAGGTGCTGGTGCCGAGCACAACGCCGACCCGCGACGGGCCGTAGGTGTGGATCGCCTGGCGAATCTCGCCCTCGATCTGCAATGCCGCCTCCAGCAACAACTGGTTATTGCGGCTGCTCTGCTGGCCCAATTCCAGCGGGATGGCTGCCAGTTCGCCGTGCACGCTGCCCACCGGCAACACGCGTTCGGGCACCCAGCCGCTTTCGGCGCGCATGCCCGAACAGTCACCGGCAAACAGGCTGCGGCTGACTTCGGCCTGGCCACGGCCGAGGGCGCAGATCACGCCGAGGGCATTCAGGTAGGCGGTCATTGGGCGGCTCCGAGCGGGGTGATGCGGTAGCTCAACGGCTGCCCGCTGATGTTCACGCTGAAAGCCTCGGACGACTGGTAGATGATCTGCCAATGCCCCGGCAGTGTGCGCGTCAGGTCCATGGCCTGGGCGCTGGGGTACAGCGTGCGCACCTCATCCGCCGAAGCCAGGGCAAACAGCAACGCGGCAAACAGCTCGCGGGCCTGGGGATTGGGCGGCAGCAGGCCGTCGGCCTGCCAATGGCCATTGACCAGTTTTTGCCGGGCCTGGGGAATGCCCAGTGGGTCCATCATCGACCAGCGGATGCCAGCGCCTTCGCGCTGGATCACCAACAGCCAGTCCTGGCTCTGGCCGTCGGCCAGGCGCTGCACATGCAATTGCAACGGCAACGCCAGGGCCGGGGGATTCTTCGGCAGCGGCGGCTGGCTGGCGCAGGCGCCCAGCAGCAACAGGCAACCGATCAGCAACAGACGCATCATGGGGCGGTGCTCGCCAATGGTTTGCGAGCCACACAGTTGACCAGGGTTTCTTCGCGCTGCCCCACCGGCGGCGCCTTGCGCAGGCCCCAGCGTTCGAGCAGGCCGAAATCGCTGGAACGGCTCCACCACAGATACGGGTACGAGACGTTCTGCGGACCGAATTCAAAACCCTGCTCGCGGAGCATCTCCAGATATTGCTCGGCGCTTTTCTGCACATGCATCGGGTGGCGGAACAGCCAGCGGATCACCCAGGTGTCGATATAGGCTTCGGTGGACTCGGCAAACAGCAGATAACCGCCCGGCTTGAGCACGCGGTAGAACTCTTTCAGCGCGCGGTGCTGCTCGACCAGGTGGTGGAAGGTCTGGTGGCAGAACAGGATGTCGACGCTTGCGTCCGGCACATCGAGGGTGGCGCAGTCGCTGCCGATCAACTCGACGGACAGGCCCTGGCGCGCCGCTTCGGCTTGGCTCAGTGCGAGGCTGTGAGGGTCGGCATCCAGGCCGATCAGGCGCTCGGGCGCAAACACCTGCTGCAAGTACTGGAACGACTTGCCCTGGCCGCAACCGGCGTCGAGCAACACCGGCGCGGGCGGCAAGGGGTCGCTGAACAGGCTGCGCAGGTCGTTGATCGCCACGCGCAACACGTGGTGCTGCCAGGTGTGGCTGCGCAGGAACCAGAAGCCGAACTTGGTTTCTTCGACGTAGTTTTTACTCAGGTACTGACTGCTCATACCGGCTCACTCGCACAGATTTCCGACAACATCCGCAGGCGCCGCTTGGGCTCGCTGACAAACGGGTTACGCTCATCCCACGCGTAACCGGCGAGGATCGAGCAGATCATCCGGCGGATCTCCGGCGAGCTGTCCGGATGGTAGATCACGTCCTGGAAAGTCCCGGCGTACCAGCCTTCGACATAGCAGCGGAAGGTGTCGACACCGCGCTTCAATGGCTCGGCGAATTCGGTTTGCCAGTCCACCGCCTCGCCCTTCAATTGGCGATGCAACAGGCCGGCAGCCATGCTCGCCGAACGCATGGCGATGGTCACCCCGGAGGAGAACACCGGGTCGAGGAACTCCGCCGCATTGCCCAGCAGCGCGAAGCCCGGGCCATGCAGGGTCTTGACGTTGGCCGAGTAGCCGCCGATGGTGCGCGCCGGCGTATCCCACACGGCGTTCTGCAGTACGGTGGACAGGCTTGGGGTTTCGTCGATGAACCCGCGCAGGCATGCGTCGAGGTCGCCGTCGCGGCCGTCGAAATGCTCCTTGGCCGCGACCACGCCCACCGAGCAGCGGCCGTTGCTGAACGGGATGCTCCAGAACCAGATGTCACGCTGGGTCGGGTGGGTGGTGATGAGGATTTTGGTGCGGTCGAAACCGGGGTGTTCGATGCGGTCTTCGATATGGGTGAACACCGCCTGGCGCACCGGGAAATCCGACGGTGCTTCCAGGTCCAGCAGGCGCGGCAGCGCGCGGCCGTAGCCGCTGGCGTCGAGCACGAACTTGGCCTTGAGGTGGTACTCGCTGCCGTTCTCGCGGCGCACGTGCAGGTAGCGGGTCTCGCCTTTGAAATCGACGCCGACGATGGTTTCGCCGTAGCGGATGTCCACGCCTTGCAGCGCTGCCTGATCGGCCAGCAACTTGTCGAACTCGCCGCGCTGCACCTGGAAGGTGGTCGGCTTGCCGTGGCTGAACGTGTCGCTGAAATCAAACGCGCTGTAGCGCTCGCCCCAGGCGAACGCGGCGCCGGTCTTCACCTGGAACCCGGCGGCCTGCACGGCGTCGAGCATGCCGGCTTCTTCGATGAAGTCGATGCAGTGCGACAGCAGGCTTTCGCCGATCGAGAACCGTGGGAAATGCTGGCGCTCGATGATCAATACATCATGCCCTTTGCGCTTTAGCAGCGCGGCGGCGATGGCCCCGGACGGACCGGCACCGATCACCACCACCTGGCGACGTTCCATTTCAACTATGGGCACGAGGGCTCCTTGCCACTTTGGCGATAATCACATTCATAAGGCGTGCTTCTGTTGCCCGGCCCAGGGCGCCAGCATAAAGCTGAATGCCAGGCCGAGGCTGACCGATAGGCCGAAATTACTCACTGCCGGCGTGCTGGACACGGCCAGCAGGCCGAACGACAACCAGGTTGTCAACGCCGCCAGCAGCGTGCCCAACAGGCTGACCGCCGGGCCGCCGATCTGCTCGCGCATCAAGATCGCGTAATCGACGCTGATCGCCGTGACCAGTAGCAGGCCGAACAGGCTGAACAGGGTCAGCGGCTGGCCCAGCCAACCAAGGCTGGCCAGGCTGCACAGCGCGGCGAGCAACGGCAGCGCGACGATGCGCAAGGCGCCGCCGAAGCCGAACGGCAGGATCAGCAACAACACGATCAGCACGCACGACATCAATTTCAATTCGGCCGCGCTGATCTGCGTGTCGGCGAATACCCGGTTCAAATCGCCGAGGCGATCGACCAGTTGCACCCCTGGCAAATCCACGGCCTGCACGCGCAGCAACGCCGGGTTGTTCAGGCCCTGCAGGCTGACCATCGCTGCCACGCCGCCGTCCACCGGGCCCAACCACAGCGTGCGCCAAGGCTCGGCCAGCGGCCCGGCCAGTGCGGCGTCGATGTCTTGGGTGGGCAGCGCTTGCAGTTGTGCGACTTCGGCCTGCAGGGCGGCGACGGGGACGCCGAGGTCCAGCAGCGGTTGCCAGTGTTGGGGCAGGTTGTTCAGCGCATCGCGCACCCGTTGTTGCTCGGCGGGCAGGCTGACCAGTTGATTGAGCGCCAGGTAGCCCTGGAGCTTGTCCATGTTCACCAGTTGATCCAGGCGTTGGCCCAAGGCACTTTCACGCTCCAGCAACTGCTGCTGGTTCTCGGCGCGCACCAGGAAGAACTGGCTGGTGGGCTGGAACCCGGTGATCCGCGCCACGGCCTGGGCCTCTTGGAGCAATTGCGGCGGCGCACCGATCCACTGGCGAATATCGTTTTTGCTGTCGAGCTGCCACAGTCCACCGGCGCAAAACAGCAACAGCAGCGCCAGCAATGCCGGGCTGGGTACGCGCTTGAGCAACGAGGCACGCACCAGCCACAGGCATTCGGCGATGCGCAGCGGCCACTGCGCCGGGCGCAGTTCCACACCCTTGAGCAGCGCCGGCAACAGGCACACGGCGGACAGGTAGGCACCGACCAGGCCGGCAGCGGAGAACACCGCGATCTGGGTCAGCGCCGGGAACGGTGTCCAGGCCAGGGCCAGGTAGCCGATGCAACTGGTGGCCAGGCTCAGGCTCAGCCCCGGTAGCGTCAGGCGCAAGGCCGGCCAACTGCGCCAGGGTTTCAGGCTCCAGCTTTTTGACAGGTAGTGCAGCGGGTAATCCACCGCCACGCCGATCAGGCTGGAGCCCAGCACCAGGGTCATCACATGCATGTGGCCGAACAGCGCCACACAGGCCACCGCGCCAAACAGCATGCCCACCAGCACCGGCACAAACGCCAGCAGCACGCGCCAGCGGCGAAACGCGAGCAACAGCAACAGCAGGATGCCCACGGTGGCGCCACCGCCGACCCAGGTGATCTCCCGCGTGGCTTGCTGCTGACCGTTGGCCGCATAGAGCAGGCCGCTGGCGGCGAGTAGCTGGGCGCCTTGCTCGCCGGCCTGTGCACGGCTGGTTTGGAGCAGGTCCGCCACTTGCAGCGGCAATTTCATGTCGAAGGCATTGCCGGTGGTGCGCGCACGCAGCAGCACCCAGCTCTTGCCGTCGGCATCGGCGATCAACGCGCCGCTGCCAATGTCCAACTGCACCGCGCCGTGCTGCGGTTGGCTGTTCTGGATGCGCCCGGTCAGGCCCAACCAATCGTCCTGGCTCGGCACCAGGCTGAAGCCGGTGAAGGGGTCGAACAGCGCTTGCATACGTTGCTGGATAAACGCGTCGGGCTGTTCGATCAGTTGTTCGCGGTCCTTGGCCGAGAGCATCGCCAGGCGCCCGCGCAGCAGTTGCTCGCGCAGCGCCGGCAGGTCCGCTTGCAGGTTCCACTGGACCTTTTCAAACAGCCCGCTGGCCTGCCAGCGCTCGCCCAACTGTTGCGCCACGGCCACCGCTTGCTGGCGGTCGGCATGCCCGACCAGCACCAGCATTTCGCGGTTCAGCGGCTCTTGCATGCGCTGTTCGGCTTTTTGTTCGAGCGCGTCCGGCGTGTTGCCCGGCACCAGTTCCATCAGGTTGGCCGACAACGGCGCGCCATGGCGCCACTGCCAGCCGGCCAGGGCCAGCACGGCCACCAGCAGGATCAGGAACAGGCGCGGCAGCAGGCGCTCACTGGGCAAAGTCATGTCGCTCCGCGTCGCTCAGGGGCAGGGCTGCGGTGCTGTCTTGCATGCGCAGTAGGGTGCTGTCGCCCTGGGTTTCCAGCAGTTCGATGTTTTGCACCAGCTCGCCACCGTCGATATTGATCTGGGTGAAGACTTGTTTTAACAGCAGCGAGCGTGGGATCAGCGTCAGTTTCCAGTCGTTGGCTTCGCCTTGCAGTTGCAGTTCGAAGTCGCGTTGCAAGCCGCTGCTGTCGCCCTGAAGCACGGCGAGGAACAGGCGATTCTGCTCGGCACCGGCGCTCTTGTTCGGCAGCGGCTGCCAACCGTTGGCGTCGCGGCGGGCAATGCCCTGGGCGCTGATGCGGTAGTCCTGTTGCAGCGGGGTTTTGAGCAGCCATAGCAGGCCGTGGTCCTTGGCGAGCACGAAGGTGCCTTTGCTGACCAGCGGCTGGGGCAGGGCGCGCAGGTGTTTTTCCTGGGTGAAGTTGCCGTGGATCACCGAGGGTTTGGCGAGTTGGTCGCTGAGTTGCTGCAAGTCGAAGGCACGGGCCAGACTTGGAATACTGAACAGCAAGATCAGCGCGATCCATGTGGGAGCGGCGGTGCGACGATTCGACTTGCTCGCGAAGGACCTGAGGACGCCGCGTAGTGCCAGGCGGGTTGCAATATCGTTGACGACCTTCGCGAGCAAGCCCGCTCCCACAGGGGACCTCATTTCAGGGCTCTCTCTACGGCGTCTGTGAAGACTTTTGGCGAGGCCAATTGCATCTCACGGCTGGCGATTTCCACCGCCACTTGCACAGTGCTCGCGCGGGTCAGGCGCTCGCCGCTGGCCAGGTCGGTGATCAGGTAATTGACCTTCAAACGGTTTTCCCACTCCACCAGGCTGGCACGCACGTTGATGGTCTGGCCAAACACGGCGCCACGCACGTAGCGCAACTGCATGTCGATCACCGGCCACGCATAGCCCGATTCCAGCATCTGCGTGTAGTTGTGGTCGAGCTTGTCGAGCAGCGCGCAGCGCGCCACTTCCAGGTACTTCACGTAATGCCCGTGCCAGACGACGTTCATGGTGTCGACGTCGAAAAACGGCACGAGGATTTCGGTGTCGCAGTGCAGCACGCCGGGGCTACGCATGCAGCCTCCAGTGTTGTGCGGCAATGCGCTGCAGGCACAGGCGCAGTTCGCCTTCGAGGGCACGGTCTTCGATCACCGGCGGGAAGTCTTGGGCCAGTTGTTCGTGCATCGCGGCCAGGGCTGGCGGCAACGGCCGGGCGTCTTCGGCCTGGGCGCGTAGCCATACGCCCTGGTTGGCGGCGAGCAAGGTGGCGGCGGCGACCTGTTCGGTCAGCTCCAGCACGCGGATCGCATCGCGGGCGGCGATGGTGCCCATGCTCACTTTGTCTTGGTTATGGCATTCGGTGGAGCGCGAGAACACGCTGGCCGGCATGGTGTTTTTCAACGCTTCGGCGGTCCAGGCGCTGGTGCCGATCTGCACGGCCTTGAAGCCGTGGTTGATCATCGCGCGGTCCTTGGGGGCGCCGGACAGGTTGCTCGGCAGGCCGTGGTTGTAACGCACGTCCACCAGCAGTGCGAGCTGGCGGTCGAGCAGGTCGGCGACGTTGGCCACCAGGGTCTTGAGGCTGTCCATGGCGAAGGCAATGTGGCCGCCGTAGAAGTGGCCGCCGTGCAGCACGCGTTCCTCTTCGGCGTCGATGATCGGGTTGTCGTTGGCACTGTTCAGTTCGATTTCGATGAACGAACGCAGCCAGTTCAGGCTGTCGGCCAGCACGCCCAACACGTGGGGGGCGCAGCGCAGCGAGTAGCGGTCCTGCAAGCGATGCAGCGGTGCAGTCGGCGCGTCGATCGCCAGGTCCTTGCGCAGCCAGGCGGCGACTTGCATCTGCCCCGGATGCGGCTTGGCGGCGAACAGGCGTTCGTCGAAGTGTTCCGGGTTGCCTTGCAGCGCCACCACGTTCAGCGCGGTGATGCGCGTGGCCAGTTGCAGCAGGTAGTCGGCGCGGGCGAAGGCCAGGCAGGCGAGGCCGGTCATCACGGCGGTGCCGTTCATCAGCGCCAGGGCTTCCTTGGGGCGCAACACCAGCGGGTCCCAGCCCAGCTCACGGTGCACGTCGGCGGCCTGGCGGCGTTCGCCACGGAACATCACTTCACGTTCGCCGGACAAGGTCGCGGCCACGTAGGACAGCGGCGTCAGATCACCGCTGGCGCCCACCGAACCTTCTTCCGGGATCAGCGGCAGCACGTCGTGTTCGAGGAACGCATGCAGGCGCTCCAGCAGTTCCACGCGTACCCCGGACACGCCGTGGCACAGCGACTGCAAACGCGCGGCCAGCACGGCGCGGGTGGCTTGGGCGTCGAGTAGCTTGCCCAGGCCGCAACCGTGGAAGGTGTACAGGTGGCGGGGCAACGCTTCGACGTGCTGCAACGGCACGGCCACCACGCACGAGTCGCCGTAGCCGGTGGTCACGCCGTAGATCACGCCTTCCTTGTCCAGCAGCGAGTCGAGGAACTGCGCGCCCTTGGCGATGCGCTGGCGATAAGCGGCATCGCCCTGCAATTGGGTGGGCGCCTGACGGTTGGCCAGGGCCAGCACGTCTTCGATGCGCAAGGCGCGTTCGCCAAAGGTTACCGGCTCAAGATGCGTCGTCATCGGTCTTCCAGAAAGGGTAAAAGTTGAACCATTGTTGGGGCGCTTCCAGGCAGAACTGACCCAGGCGTGCGGCGTAACGCGCGGTCCACAGGGCTATGACCTGCTCGCGGGTATTACGTTTCCATTCGATCAACGGCGTGAACGGCTCGATGGTCAGGCGATAGCGGCTTTGGTGCTTGAGGCACATCAGCAGGTTCACCGGGCATTTGAGCAAGCCGGCCAGCAGCCACGGGCCTTGGGGGAAGGCGGCATCGTGGCCGAGGAAGTCCACGCGTACCGTGCGCCCGCCATGCAGGGGCACGCGGTCGCCGGCGATGGCCAGCCACTCGCCGTCATCCAGGCGCTGGCTGAGCAGCAGCATGGTGGCCGGGTCCAGCTCGCTGACCTGGATCAGGCGCAAGTGGGTCGCCCCGGCTTCCCCGAGCAGGCGGTTGAATTGTTCGGCGTGCTTGGTGTGCACCAGCACGTTCATGGTCACTTGCTCGCCGATTTCGGCGAGGGCGCGGCACACTTCGAGGTTGCCCAGGTGTGCGCCCACCAGCATTTGCCCGCGCTCGCCGCGCAGTTGCCCGCGTAACTTGGCCGGATCGTTGATCTCGATCTGCTCCAGGCGCAGCTTGCCGTTCCATACGTCGAGCTTGTCGAGCAGGGAGTCGGCGAAGGCCATGAACTGGCCGAAGACTTTACGCTGGGTCGGGCGCAGCTCGTCACGCCCGCTCCAGTCGGCCAGGCGCTGCTGGTATTGCCAGGCGCTCTGGCGCGCAGTGCGGCCGAACAAGTAGAAGTACAGGACGATGGCGTACAGCAGCGGGCTCAGCACGCGGCGGCCAAGAACCTTGGCGGCGAACGCGGTGAGTTTCATCAGCAGGAAGCTGCCGCGCTCCTCGCGGTCGGCCCAGTGCTTGGCGCTGTCGCTCATGCCTGCCACCGTCGCCACAGGATCATCGGCGCACGCACCAGCATGCCGAAGAACAAGCGGGTGTGCATCGCCGAGATGCGCACGTTGTCGCGCAGCAGGCGGAAGTGCGACAGGCCATCAGCCGGGTAATGCACTTGGGTCGGCAGCCAGCGCATCGGCTGGTTGCGCCAGGCCAGGCGCACCAGGATGTCGGAGTCGAAATCCATGCGCGTGCCGATGTAGGCCGAGTCCATCAGTGCCAGCGTGGGGGCCAGCGGGTACACGCGAAAGCCGCACATCGAGTCGCGGATCTGCAGCGACAGGGTGTTGATCCACACCCACACGTGGGTCAGGTAGCGCGCGTACAGCCGTCCCTTGGGCACGCTCTCGTCGTATTCGGGGTAGCCGCAGATGACGGCGTCGGGGTGGGTGCGCGAGGCGTCGAGGAAGGTCTCGACTTCACGCAGGTCGTGCTGGCCGTCGGCGTCCACTTGCAGGGCGTGGCTGAAGCCCAGGCGTGCGGCTTCACGGAAACCGGCCATGACCGCGCCGCCCTTGCCCTGGTTGTTCGGCAAGGTCAGCAAGGTGACGTTGTCCAGGCTTGCCAGTTGTGCCAGCACCGCCGCACAGGCCGGGCTGCTGCCGTCGTCTACCAGCAGGCAGGGCAGGCCGCTGTTCAGCAGGCTCTGGACCACGGCGGGCACGGCGGCTTCGTGGTTGTAGACCGGGATCAGGGCGCAGGGGTTATGCATGGTTTGCCCACAGAAGCTTATTCACTTGGTTTCTCCAGCAAAATCCGCCCACTGGAGCAGGCCGCCTCGCCATTGCGGTAGGCGAAGTACAGCTTGCTGCGCTCCTGATCAAAGCGCAGGTGCAGTTGGATGTGGTCGCCCGGCCGTACGAGTTGCTGGAACTTGAGCACTTCCATCCCGGCAAAGGTCGCGGGCAGGTCGAGCAGTTGCTGGCCGAGGTTGAACGCCCATTCGATCTGCACCACGCCCGGCAATACCGGCGTGAGCGGGAAGTGGCCGCTGAAGTAGGCCAGGTCCGGCGGGATGCTCAGTTGCAAGGTCCATTCGCCGTCGGCTTCGATTTGTTCCAGCACTTGTGGGGCTTTTGGCCGTGGGGCCAGCAGCAACGCCTCGACGTGGGCCTGGGGCAGTTTGCCTTGGCTGTTGAGGGGTAACTGGCGCAGCACACGCCAGCGACGCGGCAGCGCCAAGGCTTCGCAGTGTTGGCTCAGGTGCTGGCGCAGGGCTTGGGTGAGCGCACGACGGCCTTGATTGCGCAGGGCATGCAGGCCTTCGGCGCTCAGCACCACCAGCGCGCCGAGGGAGGCGCGGTTTTCCTGGACCACGCCCAGGCGGGTTTCGGCGACCCACGGGTGGGCCATCAGCGCCTGTTCGAGCATGGGCAGGGAGATGCGTTTTTCTTCCAGCTTGACGATGCGGTCCAGGCGCCCGAGCAGTTCGAAGCGGCCATCGGCATGGATGCGCGCGGCGTCGGCGGTCTGTTCGACATGCCCGGCGGGCAAATAGGGCGAGGCGATGCGCAGGGCACCGTCGGCGTCCTGGCTCAGCGCCACGTCGGCGAACGGCTGCCAGGGCTGTGCGCCCTGGCGCCAGGCGATGCCGCCGGTTTCCGAGCTGCCGAGGATTTCCGTCGGCCATTGCTGCAAGCGGTCGTACAACTCGCCAGCGGCCTCGATGGGCAAGGCACCGCCGGAGGAAAACACCCGCGCTACCTGGCTCAGCGCCGGCCAGTCGAGGTTGTCGCCCATGCGCTTGAGCAGCGCCGGGCTGGCAACCCAGGCGAATTGTGGGTGTTCGCGGCTGGCGCGCTGCAAGTCCTCGGGAAAGGCCAGTTGCTTGCGCACAAAGGTACGCCCGGCACACAGGGGCCACAGCACGCGGAACAGCAACCCGTAGATATGCTGGGTGGCGACGCTGCCGATGATGCAGGCGTCTTTCAGGTCTGCGCCCCACAGGGTTTCCAGGGCGTCGACTTCGTTGGCCAGTTGGCGCAGGGTCTTGTCGATGCGCTTGGGTTCGCCGCTGGAACCGGAGGTGCACAGGCTCAGTTGACAGGTGTCCAGATCCAGCGCCGCAGCGCTCAACGGCGCCTGATACAGGGCGTCGAGGTCCGCGACTTCGGTCAACCAGGCGTCGACGGCTGCGTCCCAGCGTTGGCGGGTTTGCGGTTGCAAGTCGGCGGGCAGCAGTACGCCGACACCGGCTCGCCAGGCACCCAGCAGGGCGATCGCCAGCAGGCCGGCGTCTTCCAGGTGCACGGCGACGTGCTGGATACCACGCGCTTGCAGGCCCGCGGCCAGGCTCAGGGACTGCTCCCACAGCTGGGCGTGATTCATTGCAGGTTCGGTCGTGACCGGACGCTGTTCCAGCGGCTCAAGCAGCAACTGCTCAAGTTTCAACCCATTCATACGCGGCCTCGAACCCTTTGTCGTACCAGCCATTCCACGGCAAACAACAGCCCCATCAACCCGTAGGCGATCAGGCCGTTGTACAACGTCCACCAGCTCAGTGGCGCCCATAGGGTAAGGGCGGCGGCGAGCAGGCCATTACATAGAAAAAACGCGCTCCAGACCACGGTGACCTGGCGCGTATACACAATCGCGTGGGGTGGCAGTTGCGGATCGGTCATGCGCGCCAGGCGCTCGACCATCGGCGGGCCGTATTTCAGGCTCAGGCCGAACAGCGCCAGCATGAATGCGCTGACCAGGCTCGGATACCAGCGCAGCAAGTGCGGGTTGTCAAACCAGGCCAACAGCAGGCAGAACACGATCACCGCCAAGGCCATCCAGCGGCTGCCGGGACGCCGCGCGCCGGTCATTGCGCGCAACAGCCACAGGCTGCCCAACAGCAGGCCGAATTGCCACGGTGCAAAGTGCTCGGTGCCGTAATACACCGCAAAGGGGTACAGCAGCCCCGCCAACAACAGGCCAAGGCCGATCAGTCGGCTCATGCGGCGGGCTGGACCAGACGGTACACCGCCTCAACCACGTCGTTCACGGTGCGCACCGCCTTGAACTCTTCGGCAGCGATTTTCTTGCCGGTCTGGCGCTTGATATGGTCGATCAAGTCCACCGCGTCGATGCTGTCGATTTCCAGGTCCTGGTACAGGTTGGCGTCAAGGGTGACGCGTTCCGGCTCCAGTTCAAACAGTTCCACCAGGGCATCGCGCAAGGTGTTGAAAATATCGTCACGAGTTTGCATGGTACGGTCTCAAGCTGCCTGTCGGGCCGTGACGAACGCCGCAAGGCTGGCCACGTCGGTGAAGTGATTGCGGGTGTCCTTGGCGTCGGCATCGATCTTGATGCCGTACTTTTTCTGGATCGCCAGGCCCAACTCCAGGGCGTCTACCGAGTCCAGGCCCAGGCCTTCGCCGAACAGGGTTTGGTCGCTACCGATGTCGTCGACGCTGATGTCTTCAAGGCCCAGGGCCTCGATGATCAGCGCCTTTATTTCTTGCTCAAGGCGTGTGTCTCGGTTGCTCATCTTCGGCGAGCTCCTTAATAAAATAGTCGTGCAGGTAATCGTTGAGCTTGCGTGAAGCCTGGGGCGCGGGCCCCAGTGTGGCGAACGCCTGTGGTTCTATATCGGCACCCACGCGCAAACTGAAGTGAAAGCGGCGTTTTGGGATGCGATACCAGGGTTCGGCCTTGGTCAGGGTCGTGGGGCTGACCTTGATCACCACCGGGGTGACGATTGTCGCACCGCGCAGGGCAATGGCGGCGCCGCCGCGATGAAAGGCGGGCGCGGCACCGGGTGTGGTGCGGGTGCCTTCGGGGAAAATGATCAGGGTCTGGCCGTCGCGCAGGGCGTCGGCGGCGGCGTCGAGCATGTCGGCGCTGCCGTCATTGCTGATGTAGCCCGCGTCGCGCACCGGGCCACGCATGAACGGGTTCTGGAACAGGCTCTGCTTGACCACGCAGTTGGTCTGGCGCATCAGGCCGATCAGAAACACCACATCGATCAGCGACGGGTGGTTGGCGACGATCATCTGGCCTGGGCGGCCGAGTTTTTCCGCACCTTCGACGCTGTAGGTGAGGATGCCCAGGCGGTACATCAGGCGAATGAAAAACCAGAACAGGCAACTGATGGTGTGGCGGGCGCGCCGTTGATGCTGCTTGGCATCGCCCGGCAGGCAACTGAGCAGCGGGAATACCAGCAAACGCAGGCACAGGCCGCCGATGCCAAAGGTCAGGAAGCTGATGGCGGTCGCGAACAGGCGCCAGTAGTAGGCCTGCCGTGGCTTGTCGGTCATTACTTGCGTTGCCAGTTCCATACGCGGTTCTTCCAGGCATGTTGGCAGGCGCCCTGCTCGGTGAGCAGGGTGCGCAGCAGGTTCAGGGCGTGGGGCCACTGGGTTTGAGTGGGTTGGACAGTGCCGGTGTGCAGTTCCAGCTGCCACTCGTCGCCCGGTGTCAGCAACAGACCGAGGGCGTAGGGGAATGGCACGTCTTTGATCCAGCTGGCGTAGGCGGCGGGCGGCTGTTCTTCGGTGATCACCAGCAACACCGCCGGGGCGCCTTCGTTGAGCAGCGCGGCGGCTTCGAGCACGCCGTGCTCCAGGCCATCGCCAGCGGCGGCGAGGGCGGTCATTTCGCTGGTTTCATTGCGCAGGATCGACCACAGGCCAATCACCGCGTTATGCACCGACAGGCTGAACTGGGTCGGCGACAGGGGCTGGTCGTTGGCCAGGTCGCTGAGGATGTCGAGGGTGCGCGGGGTTTCGCCATGCCGGGAGATGAACACCAGCGGCAGATCCTGCAGGCCTTCGGCCAATGGCCAGCCGACGCTGAACGCCATGCGCGCCAGGCGGCTGAGGCGACGGCGCTGCATGGCCGGCAGGAACGACACGTCGGGGGAGGCTTCGCTGGCTGGCAGCAACACCGGGGCCTGGCACCAGGTGTGCCAGTCCTGCGCGCTGTCGAGACCTGGGGCCCAGGCACGCCATTGGGCGATATTGAAATTGATCACTGAGAGGTTATCCCGCCCCTGCGGGCTTCCATGTGCGGCCGTTGGCCCCGAATACCGGGACAGGGAGCAATGGCCGAATGGCGCGCATTATCCCGGTGCCGTGGGGTTCTAGCAAACTTTGGTAATGAATTGTTCAAGGCTGATTACAAATGTGTTGGAAAGATTTACAGATTGTCCGTTACCGCAGGTCCGGTTGGATTGTCGGTTCGTTCTGTTTCATTTGTCGGCGATGGATGACAGTCCGCGCGCCAATCGCCCGTGATGCAGCAATGCATGGATGAACGAGGTAGCTAACAGGCGCTTTTGCCCTCTACACTCGGACATTCATTGATACACGGAGGTTTTTCCATGCGGCGTGTGGTGTTCAATCAGAAAGGCGGTGTGGGCAAGTCCAGCATCGCCTGCAACCTGGCGGCAGTCAGCGCCAGCGAAGGCTATCGAACCCTGTTGGTGGACCTCGATGCACAAGCCAATTCAACCCAGTACCTTACCGGGCTGACCGGCAACGACATCCCCATGGGGATCGCGGATTTCTTCAAGCAGACCCTGTCTTCCGGGCCGTTTTCCAAGAAAAACCAGGTGGACATCTACGAAACCCCCTTCGATAACCTCCACGTGATCACCGCCACCGCCGAGCTGGCTGACTTGCAGCCCAAGCTTGAGGCCAAGCACAAGATCAACAAGCTGCGAAAGTTGTTGGACGAGCTGAGCGAAGACTACGACCGGATTTACCTGGACACACCGCCAGCCCTGAATTTTTATGCGGTTTCAGCGCTGATTGCCGCTGATCGCGTACTGATCCCCTTCGATTGCGACAGTTTCTCGCGCCAGGCCCTGTACGGCCTGCTGGCGGAAATCGAAGAATTGAAGGAAGACCACAACGAAGGCCTTGAAGTGGAAGGCATCGTGGTCAACCAGTTCCAGGCCCGGGCGAGCCTGCCGCAGCAGATGCTCGACGAGTTGATTGCCGAGGGCCTGCTGGTGCTGCCGGTGTACCTGGCCAGTTCGGTACGTATGCGCGAATCGCACCAGGAGAGCAAACCGCTGATCCACCTGGACCCACGGCACAAGCTGACCCAGCAGTTTGTGGAGTTGCATAACCTGCTGGAAAACGCCTGATCTGACAGATCACTGAAAATCCCTGTGGGAGCGGGCTTGCTCGCGAATGCGGTGTATCAGTCACAAATATTTTGACTGGCCCACCGCATTCGCGAGCAAGCCCGCTCCCACATTTGTTTTGCATTCCGGCAGAGGGATTTGGATTTGTCCCACAGAGGCTGTAGGACAGGTCTGGCAATAGGGCATGAGCCTTGTATCGTTGCCTACGCGTACGCCAGAATCCGCCGGCTTGTGCGTCTGGAGGGGTGTCTCTTAAGGTTCGCCGGTCGCTGAATGTTCAGTGATCGGGTTTAGTAGCCCGTGTTGAGGCGTACAGCAATTCTCCATTTTATGGTGGCTGTACGGAGGGCGCTTTCGAGCGCGCCGGTTGCGTCTCCCGGTCTACTAACCTGCGTACAGCTGCCACCCTCTGTTTAGTAGCGGTCGGTTGCAGCTCCATTTAGGAGACGATCCATGGCTAATGTTTATTGCGTCACCCCCAACCTCCCCACCGAAACCCTCGTGCTCAACAGCTACGAAACCTTCTCTTCCGTGCGCACCCTGCTGCTCAACCTGTCCAACGACCTCACCGGCGAACACCGCGACGTGGCCTTGGCGATCCACCAATTGAGCGAACTGGGCGTGCTGCTGGTCGGCCAGATGATGGACCGCGAAGCCCCACTGGCCTGAACCTGCAATGCGATCAATGTGGGAGCTGGCTTGCCTGCGATAGCTGTAGTGAATTCAACACTGTCATCGCAGGCAAGCCAGCTCCCACATTTCGACCGAGTTACACGCCCTGGCTGCGCAGCCAGGCCATCAACTGCGGCAACGGGAACGCCCCGCTCTGGCGCGCCACTTCGCGGCCGTTCTTGAACAGGATCAAGCTAGGAATCGAACGAATCCCCAACTGCGCCGACAGCTGCTGATTGGCCTCACTGTCCAGTTTGGCCAACCGGCACTTACCCTCCAGTTGCCCCGCCGCCTGCTCAAACACCGGCGCAAAGGATTTGCAGGGCCCACACCAGTTGGCCCACACGTCCACCAGCAGCGGCAAGTCTCCTTTGATCTGGCTGGCGTAGTCGCCTTGCTTCAGCTCGAAAGGCTTGCTCAGTAAGACTGGCTGCTTGCAGCGCCCGCACTTGGGCGCGTCGCCCAGGCGTTCGCCGGGGATGCGGTTGAGGCCGTTGCAGTGAGGGCAGGGGATGACGAGAGGGTTGGACATGAGGGCTCCTACAGTAATTGAAAGGTTACGACGAACAACTAATCTCCAAATGTTTACCCCAATCCGGCGGCCGCTGCGCGTATTGCTCCATCCCCGGCTGTTCTTCAAACGGCTTGCTCAGCACCTCATGCAGCCGCTGCACTTCACTGTAGTCCCCGGACTCGGCAGCGGTGATGGCGTTCTGCGCCAGGTAGTTGCGCAGGAGGTACAGCGGGTTCACCGCGTGCATCCGTTCGCGGCGCTGTTCCTGGCTGTAATCCCCGTCCCGTTCAACGCGGGCCTTGTACAGGTCGGCCCAGGCATCAAACCCGGCCCTGTCGACAAAATCATCACGCAGCTTCGCCACGGCCAGCGCCGCCGACTCATCGCCAAGGCGGCGGAAGAACAGGGTGTAATCCACGCCGCTGTTCTGCATCAGCTTCAGCAGGCGCTCCACCAGTTTCTGGTCGTCATCTTCAGCGGTGGTGAGGCCCAGCCGGCGGCGCATCAAGTCCAGGTAGTTCGCCTGATACAGCGGCAGGTACAGGCCAAGCGCTTCTTTCAATGCATCCACACTGATAAACGGCGTCAACGCCTGCGCCAATGCGCTCAGGTTCCACTGGCCGATCGGCACCTGGTTGCTGAAGGAGTAACGCCCTTCATGATCCGAATGGTTGCAGATGAAGTGCGCGTCAAAATCATCCAGGAAGGCAAACGGCCCAAAGTCGAAGGTGATGCCCAGGATCGACATGTTGTCGGTGTTCATCACCCCGTGGCAGAAGCCATAGGCCTGCCATTTGGCAATCAGCTCGGCGTTGCGCTCGACGATTTCACGGAACATCGCCAGATACGGCTCAGGCTGTTCGCGGCATTCAGGGTAGTGAAGATTCAGTACGTGCTCGGCCAAAAGCGCCTGCTGCTCGGGCTTTTTGGTGTAGTAAAAGTATTCGAAATGCCCAAAGCGGATGTGGCTGGGCGCCATGCGCAAGACCATCGCGCCACGTTCCTGTTTCTCGCGCCACACCGGGGTGTCGGAGCCGATCACGCACAGTGCACGACTGCTCGGGATGCCCAGCGCATGCAGCGCTTCAGAGGCGAGGAATTCACGAATCGAAGAGCGCAGTACCGCACGCCCATCGCCCATGCGCGAGTAGGGCGTTTGCCCGGCGCCCTTGAGGTGCAAGTCCCAGTGCTCGCCGGCGGCGTTGTACACCTCGCCCAGCAGCAAGCCCCGCCCATCACCGAGTTGCGGGGTATAGCCGCCGAACTGATGCCCGGAATAGACCATCGCCCGCGGCTCCGCTTCTGCCCACAGCTTGTGCCCGCCGAACAGTTCGGCGAACACCGGTGTTTCGGCCACGGCCGGGTCGAGGTCGAGTAGCGCCATGGCGGCAGGGCTTGCGACCACCAGTCGGGGGGCATCGAGGGGTTCGGGCAAAACGTGGGTTGAGAACGCGTCGCCCAAGCGTGCGAAGCGATTGTCGAAGGTCAGTTCGTCGAGGGCTTTCACCGGCCATCTCCAGCAGAATGTCCGAGCATTCTGCTGGGGATAGCGCGGTTAGTCGAGTTTGCTCGGCGGCGGTTCGATGACGCCGCCGTCATTGGCGGGCTTGGCCGGGCTGTCGACTTCCACCAGTTTGTATTCCTGGCCGTGGAGGTTCTTGAGGTAGACCTCCATCTGGCGGAACGAGATGTTGATGTGGTGGTTCTTGAACTCGCGGTTGATAAAGCGGTTCACCTCGTCGATCACCGGGTTACGGTCACCGAGGTCGCGCACGTGCATGCGCAGTTCGTGGTCGAGGGTGCTTTCGCCGAAGTTGAGGAAGTAGACATGAGGTTCCGGTTCCTTCAGCACCCGTGGGTTTTCCCGGGCGGCCTTGAGCAGCAATTCCTTCACCAGATCCAGATCCGAGCCGTAGTCCACGCCCAGTTTCAGGGTCACACGGGTGATGGTGTCGGTCAGCGACCAGTTGATCAACTGCCCGGTGATGAAGGTCTTGTTCGGGACGATGATGTCCTTGCGGTCAAAGTCGGTGATCGTGGTGGCGCGAATGCGGATCTTGCTCACCGTGCCCGACAGGTTGCCGATGGTGATGGTGTCGCCGATCCGTACCGGGCGTTCGAACAGGATCATGATGCCGGAGATAAAGTTGGCGAAGATCTCCTGCATGCCGAAGCCCAACCCCACCGACAGCGCCGCCACCAGCCATTGCAACTTGTCCCAGCTCACGCCGAGGGTGGACAGCGTAGATACAAAGCCGACGCCGGCAATCACGTAGGAGAGCAATGTGGTGGTTGCGTACGCGCTGCCCTGGGCCAGGTCCAGCTTGGACAGCACCAACACTTCCAGCAAGCCCGGCAGGTTGCGTGCCAGGGCAAAGGTAATGCCGACAATGATCGACGCCCCCAGCAAGTCGCCGATACTGATGGGCACCATGCTGATATTGGCACCTGTGCCGCTGGTGTATTCGTAGAGGGTCACGTTGTCCAGGTAGGAGAACACCGTGATCAGGTCCTTCCACACCCAGTACAGCGCCGCGATGAAGCCGCCGAGCAGGGCCAGGCGGATCAGGCGCATCGACTGTTCGTTGACCTGCTCGATGTCCAGGGTCGGTTCTTCGATCACCGCTTCGCCGTCGCCGGCTTCCTTGGCCGCCTGGCGTTTGGCCAGGGCGCGGGCATAGGCCAGGCGCCGTGCGGCAACGCCCAGGCCACGGACGAAAGTGGCTTCGATCACCAGCCAGAACATCAGCAGGTACAGGGTGTTGATCAAGCGGTCGCTGAGCTTGAGCGCGGTGTAGTAGTAGCCGAAGCACACGGCGATAAACAGTGCGATGGGCAGCGCGGTAAACAGCACGCCCACGGCTTTGCGGAACAGCGAGGCCTTTTCGTGCGCGGGGCTATGCAACAACAGGCGGCCCAGCAGCCAGGCCATCAAGGCGTAGCACAGCAACACCACGCCGATGCCCAGTACATCGTCGGCCAGCGCCGCCGGTTGGTGCTCGGCGATGGCCACCACGGCCACCAGGGCCAGTACCACCAGGCCGAGTTTGCGCACCCAGCCTTGCAGGAACTCGACCTGGGGTTTCTCCCAGCGGAAGTGCAGCTCCGCCACGCCGCCGGGCGCCAGGATGCGATAGGCGGTGTAGAACACCATCCACGCCTGGGCGATCTGCAACAGCGCAGCGCCCAGATTGGCGTTTTGCCCACGGGCGTCGATCTGCAAGGCATAGCCGCACAGCGCCAGGCCCAGGGATACCGGCATCGCCAGCAGGATATTGATCAGGATCGCCTGGGGCGTATGCCACTGGCTGTCGCGCTTGAAGTGGCCGATGTCCTGATGGACTTTGTTCAGGCGCTGATACAGGTTTTTACGCCGCCACAGCAGCGCGCCGATCAACAGCAGCAACGGCAGGAACAGCAGCGGCCGCTGGGTCAGGCCGTCATACAACTCGCTGACGCTGGAAGCCCAGGGCAGGGTGGTGATTTGCTTGCTCAGGTTCGCCGGTACGGTTTCCAGCCACTCGGTGTCCAGCGGCTTGTTGCTGGGGATCCAGAACATCTGCTCATCCAGCGTCGCGCGCAAGGTGGTGGCGGTGCTCAGCAGTTGTTTCTGGTTGAGTTGCAGGGTGATCGATTCATTCAGCAGCGCACTCAGCTCACGGCTCAGGCGCTCCAGCAGGTCGCTGCGGGTGATCGCCAGTTCCAGCAGGGTACGGCGCAGTTGCGGGGTGACGTCTTCCGGCGACTGGTTCGCCAGCAGGTTATCCACATACGCGCTCGGGGAACTGATCAGCTCACGCTGTTGGTTGACCTCGAACTGGTACAGGCGAATGTTGGCGATGTCGTCCGCCAAGTCGCGGTCCACGGTGAGGCGCGGCAGGGCCTGCTTCTGTTTGTAGAGGATCTTGGACAGCAGCAGGCTGCCCTTGAGCACGTTGATCTGCTCGTCCAGGGCGGCATCGCTCTGGGTCACGGTGTCCAGTTGCTGCTTGGTCTGCAGGTTCTTCTGGGTCAGGTCGTTGAGGCGGTCGGTGCTTTTGAGCAGGTAGTCGGACAGCTTCAGGTTGGCCGCGCTTTCGGTGGCCAGCAGGCTGCTGCCCCCGGCTTTCTGCGCTTCGATGGATTGCTGGGTGACGGTCTGTTGCGACTGTGCCAGGCGTTTCTGGTTGATCAGGGTTTGCAGGTCCTGGATCTCTTGTTCCAGGCGCGCGGTCTTTTCCATCACCAGGTCATGCTGGCTGTTGCCCAGGTCTTGCAGTTGGCTGTTGCCGGCCAGTTCCTGGCGGCGCAGCGGGATCAGCGCGTTGAGCGAGGCAAGTTCGGCGTTGAGCTGGTTGCGCTGGTCGGCGCTGAGGGTCTTGCCGTTGTCTTTGCCAGCCTTGAGGGTCGAGTTGATCTGCAGGATGCGCGTCTGGCTGTTGCTGATTTCGGTCTGGGCGCGCTCGGGGCGGGTCTGGGCGGCGATGCTCAGGCTGTTGGCGTCGGCCAGCTCTTTTTGCAGGTCGCCTTGCTGGGTGGTGCGCTGCACCAGCAATTGTTCGAGCTGCGGCACCGGCAGGCTGGCGTAGCGCTGGGCCACCGGGATGACCTTGGTGGCCTTGAGCCGGGTCAGTTCACGCTGGTTTTCGGCGGTCTGGCGCGGCGCATCGCCCAGCTGGCGCTTGAGGTCCACCAGGCGCTGCTCGTAATCCTGCTTGTTGCCCAGGTACGTCAGGGTCTGTTGCAGGATGGTCTGCAAGGCCTTCATGTCGGCGTCGGGCAGCTTGCGGTCGGGCAGCTTGTCCAGGGTTTGCTGGATGGCGTCGGCGCTGGGCGGGTCGGCCGCGTGAACGGTGCCGACACAAAGGGTCAGGCCCAGCAGGGCAGTGGCGAGAAACGAGCGCAGGATTGGCATAGAGACCGGTCGAGCAAGGTGAAGAATCGGGGGTGTTGTCGCCCCGCAGTTTAGAGGAAGAGTCCGGGGCCCGGGCGACTTCCTTCGGGGAATCTGACGCCCACTTTGCCGATCTTGTTCCCGTCCATGACTGCGACGGTCCAGATGGTGTTGTTCCATTCCACCTGGTCGCCGACGATGGGCGCGCCGCCGACTTTCTGGGTGATGAAGCTGCTCAGCGGCATGTCCGGGTCGATGCCTTCCAGTTTCAGGCCGTACAGGGCGGAAACCGCGCCCAGCTGGGCGTCGCCTTCGAGGACGAAGTCGCCGAAGAAGCGCAGGTCGAGGCCGCGTTGCGGCGCCTGGCTGAACAGTTTGCCCAGGGCCGGCAGGTTGTGTTCGTGGCCGATCACGCAGAGCAAGTCGCCGACTTCCAGCACCGTACTACCCGACGGGTGGAGCAGTTGCTGGCCACGGAACAGCGCGGCGATCCGCGTGCCCTCGGGCATTTTCAGCTCGCGCAGGGCGGCGCCGATGCACCATTTCTCGGCACCCAGGCGGTAGACGAACAGCTCCCACTCGCTGGTGACGTGCACTTCCAGGGCCGCGCGGGAAATCGGCGCCGGGTCCGGTGGTACGGTGACCTTGAGCAGCTTGGCCACCCACGGCAGGCTCGTGCCCTGCACCAGCAGCGAGACCAGCACGATAAAGAACGCCAGGTTGAAGTACAGCTGCGCGTGAGGCAGGCCGGCCATCAGCGGGAACACTGCGAGAATGATCGGCACCGCGCCGCGCAGGCCTACCCAGGCGATAAAGGCTTTTTCGCGGCCGTGGAACGCCTTGAACGGCAGCAGGCCGACGATCACTGACAGCGGCCGCGCAAACAGGATCATCCACAGCGCCAGGCCCAGGGCCGGCAGGGCAATCGGCAGCAGGTCATGGGGCGTGACCAGCAGGCCCAGCACCAGGAACATGCCGATCTGTGCGAGCCAGGCCATGCCGTCGAGCATATGCAAAATGCCATGACGGCTGCGCACCGGCCGGTTGCCGATCACCAGGCCGCACAGGTACACGGCGAGAAAGCCGCTGCCGTGCAGGGCGTTGGTCACGGCGAAGACGAACAGGCCGCCGGCGATTACCAGGATCGGGTACAGGCCGGTGGCCAGGTTGATGCGGTTGACCATTTGCAGCATCAGCCAGCCGCCCCCGAGGCCGACGACGCCGCCGATGCCGAACTCGCGTACCAGGTGGGTCAGCAGGCTCCAGTGCAGGCCGGTCTGGCCGCTGGCGAGCATGTCGATCAGGGTGACGGTGAGAAACACCGCCATCGGGTCGTTGCTGCCGGACTCGATCTCCAGGCTGGCGGTCACCCGTTCGTTGAGGCCCTTGCCGCCCAGCAGCGAGAACACGGCGGCGGCGTCGGTCGAGCCGACAATCGCGCCAATCAACAAGCCCTGGATGATATTGAGGTCGAACAGCCATGCTGCGGCCATGCCGGTGAGGCCGGTGGTAATCAACACCCCCACCGTGGCCAGCGACAATGCCGGCCAGAGTGCCACGCGGAAACTCGCCACCCGAGTGCGCAAGCCGCCGTCGAGCAGGATCACGGCCAGTGCGAGGTTGCCCACCAGGTAGGCGGTCGGGTAATTGTCAAAGATGATGCCGCCGCCATCGACACCGGCAACCATGCCTACGGCCAGGATGATCACCAGGATCGGAATCCCCAGGCGGGACGAAAGAGAACTCACCAGAATGCTCGCACTCACCAGCAACGCGCCGATCAAGAACAGGCTGTTGATGGTCGTCGCATTCAAAGGCAGTACTCCATGGGCAAACAAGACGGGGCGCAAACTGACCATGCAGTCTGCGTGCCAGCGATTCTAACCTGTTGAATTGCTGCGCTGTCAAAAAGCTTTTGCAGGTTGGCGAAGATCCAATGTGGGAGCGGGCTTGCTCGCGAAAGCGGTGTGCCAGTCGATACATCTGGCGACTGATACACCGCTTTCGCGAGCAAGCCCGCTCCCACATTTTTGGCCGAGGTGTGTCAGTTAGAGGCGGAAACGGCCGACCATCCCATTCAAATCCACCGCCAATCGCGACAACTCACTGCTCGCCGCACTGGTCTGGTTGGCGCCTGTCGCCGATTGCACCGACAGATCGCGGATGTTCACCAGGTTGCGGTCCACTTCCCGCGCCACCTGCGCCTGTTCTTCCGCGGCGCTGGCGATCACCAGGTTGCGCTCGTTGATCTCGACAATCGCAGTGTTGATGGTATCCAGCGACATCCCTGCACCTTTGGCGATGTTCAGCGTCGATTCCGCACGCTCGGTGCTGTTGCGCATCGAATCCACTGCGTGTTCGGTGCCGGCCTGGATGCTGCCGATCATCCGCTCGATCTCGCTGGTGGATTGCTGGGTACGATGGGCCAGTGCGCGCACTTCATCGGCGACCACCGCAAAACCACGTCCGGCCTCACCGGCGCGGGCGGCTTCGATGGCGGCGTTGAGGGCCAGCAGGTTGGTCTGGTCGGCGAGGCCGCGAATCACGTCCAGTACCTTGCCGATGTCCCGCGACTCATTGGCCAGGTCGCCAATCAATGTGGCGGTGGCTTGCACATCACCGCTCATGCGTTCGATGGCGCTGACGGTTTCCTGCACCAGATCACGCCCGTCACCAGCCGAGGTGGTGGCGTTGCGCGAGGCTTCGGAGGTGCTCACCGCATTGCGCGCGACTTCTTCGACGGCGCTGGTCATTTCATTGACGGCGGTGGCGGCTTGTTCGATCTCGTTGTTTTGCTGGGTCAGGCCACGGGCGCTTTCGTCGGTGACGGCGTTCAGCTCTTCGGCGGCCGAGGCGAGTTGGGTGGCGGACCCGGCGATGCGTTGCAGGGTGTCGCGCAGTTTGTCCTGCATCTTGGCCATGGCGGCCAGCAGGCGGCCGGCTTCGTCATTGCCGTCGACCTTGATCGGGCGCGTCAGGTTGCCTTCGGCGACTTCTTCGGCGGCTTCCAGAGCCTGGGCGATAGGCACGGTGATGCTGCGGGTCAGCAGCCAGGCGAACAGCACAGTCAGCGCGGTGGCCAGTACCAGCAGGCCTACCACCAGGTCGAAAGCCAGGTCGTATTGATCCTTGGCTTGCTGATTGGTGACCAGGGCCATCTTGTTGTTGATGTCCAGCAGGCGCGCCAGCACGGCGTTGACCTGCTCGGAGTTGCTCAGCAGCTCAGTGTTGATCAGGGTGCGCAGGGCTTCCACCTGATTGGCCTGGGACAGGCTCTTCATGCGCGTTTCGATCTGACGGTACTGGCCCAGCAAGGTGACGTACTCGTCATAGGCGGCGCGCTCTTCGCGACTGTCGATGAGTTTTTCGTAAATGCCCTGGGCGGCGCGGATCTGCTGGTCGCGCAGTTCGAAGGTTTCCAGGGTCTTCTGCTGCACGTCCGGCTCGCGGTTGGTCAGCAAACGGTAGGACAGGACGCGCAGGCGCAGGGTCAGCTGGGTGAACTCATCCAGTGCGCGAATGCTCGGCACGCTGGACAGGGTGATGTCTTCGGCGGCGCCACGGATCTTGCTCATCTGGTTCAGGGCGAACACGCCGAGAAACAACATGAGTGCGCCGATAAACGCGAAGCCAAGAAAGGCGCGCGGCGCGATATTCATATTACGAAGGGACATGCTGGAATCCTGGGGGAGAAGCGCGATCCGTGCGGGCGTGATACGGGGTGTGCCTCTCTATCGGTCGTACGACTAAAGTCTAAAGGGGGCTGTGCGTTTTTGTCGCATCCGACGAGGTTCAGGAACCAGATGGGGGAATTGCAGTCACTAAGGCTCGAAAGCGCGGCTCGGCCCTGAATAATCGGGCTGCGCGCCGGGGATAACCCTGGCATCCGAGGTGAATTTTCTTTATCGTCACCGCCCTTTGAAAAAGCCCGAGAAATCAAAATGTTAGAAGCATCCCTCAGCCAATTGGAACAACTGGTCAGCGACCTGGTACAGCAGAACCAGGATCTGTTGGGCAGCAACGAATCCCTCAAGGCCGAACTGGCTCGCGCCAAGGATGAGAACGACAGCCTGCAACTGAGCCTGATGGAACAGGAAGAAAAACAAGGCGCCACCGCCGCCCGTATCCAAGCGTTGGTTGAGCGTGTGAGCGCAGGTCCGGTCGGCGCATGAATGAAGGGATAAAGGTCGTTTCGATTCTCGGCGAGGATTACTCGATCAAGGCGCCAGCCGGGGAAGACAAAACCCTGATGCACGCCGTGACCATGCTCAAGGCCTCCCTGGCCACCACCAAGAAAAAGTACCCGACCCTGATCGGGGACAAGTTACTGGTGCTGGCGGCGTTGAACCTGTGCGCCGAACAGATCGAAATGCAGCAGGCGCACCAGGAGGAACTCGACCGTTACCAAGAGCAAGTCAGCGCCACGGTCGAGGTGATTTCCAAGGTAATCGGACAGCCTTAGAACCACGCGTCCTGCATCGCGAGGCACGTATCATCCCGCGCCTCCAGAATCGCCAGTTCATGATGGCAGCCCGGTACTTCCCAGGTCAGGAAATACCGGGCGGCCTGGAACTTGCCTTTATAGAAGGCGACATCCGCCGCATTGCCCTTGGCCAACCCCTCTTCGGCGCGAATCGCCTGTTCCAGCCAGCGCCAGCCAATCACCGTATGCCCAAATACCTTCAGGTACAGCGCCGAATTCGCCAGGCTGCTGTTGACCTTGCCGTGGGCCAGATCCGTGAGCAGGCCAATGGTGACGCTTTGCAAGCGGTTGACCAGTTGCTCCAGGGGTTCTCTCAGGGCATTGAGTGATGGATATTCCTGCGCCCGGGCGCCGGTTTCGGCGATCAGCCGGATCAGTTGTTTCAAGCCCGCGCCGCCGTTCTGCGCCAGCTTGCGTCCCAGCAAGTCGAGGGACTGGATGCCGTGGGTGCCTTCATGGATCGGGTTCAGGCGGTTGTCGCGGTAGTACTGCTCCACCGGGTATTCGCGGGTGTAGCCGTGGCCGCCGAGGATCTGGATCGCCAGTTCGTTGGCCTTGAGGCAGAACTCCGAGGGCCAGGATTTGACGATGGGGGTGAGCAGGTCCAACAGTTCGTGGGCCTGTTTACGCTCGGTTTCAGTCTCCAGGGTGGTGGTGTCGTCGAACAGGCGTGCGGCGTACAAGCCAAGGTCGAAGGCGCCTTCGACGTAGGCTTTTTGCGTCAGCAGCATGCGTTTTATATCCGCGTGCTGAATGATCGAGACCGGCGCCGTTGTCGGGTCCTTGCTGTCCGGCAGGCGACCTTGCGGGCGTTCACGGGCGTATTCCAGGGAATACAGGTAGCCGGCGTAACCTAGCATCACCGCGCCCATGCCAACGCCGATTCGCGCTTCGTTCATCATCTGGAACATGCAGCTCAAGCCCTGGTGCGGTTTGCCCACCAGATAGCCGACACAGTTACCGTTATCGCCGAAGTTAAGCGCCGTGGACGTGGTGCCGCGCCAGCCCATCTTGTGAAACAGCCCGGCCAGTAGCACGTCGTTGCGTTCGCCAAGGCTGCCATCGTCGTTGACCAGGAACTTGGGCACGATGAACAGCGAAATGCCCTTCACCCCGGCGGGCGCGTCCGGCAGCTTGGCCAGCACCATGTGCACAATGTTTTCCGACAGCGGGTGATCGCCGCCGGAGATAAAGATCTTGTTGCCCTTCAGACGATAAGTGCCGTCGGCCGCCGGTTCTGCGCGGGTACGAATATCCGACAGTGACGAGCCCGCATGGGGTTCGGTCAGGGCCATGGTGCCGAAGAAGCGGCCATCGATCATCGGCTGCAGGAAGCGTTGTTTCTGCTCCTCGGTGCCGAAGCTTTCGATCAGGTTGGCGGCGCCCATGGTCAGGAACGGGTAGGACGTGGATGCGGCGTTGGCCGATTGGAAATGCGCAAAGCATGCCTGGGAGAGCAGGGTGGGCAACTGCATGCCACCGGCTTCGAAGCTGCGCGCGGCGTTGAGGAAGCCGGCTTCCAGAAATGCATCGACGGCCGGTTTGACCTCGGGAATCAGGATGGCTGCGCCATTTTCGTAGCGCGGCTCGTTTTCGTCGTTCTTGCGGTTATGGGGGGCGAAGTACTTTTCGGCGATGTTTCGAGCGGTGCTGATCGCCGCATCGAACGTTTCCCGATTGTGCTCGGCAAACCGCTCGCGCCTGGTCAGGCTCTCGGCATCAAGGACTTCGTACAGCTCGAAAGCCAGATTGCGGGAACTGAGCAGCGTCTCGGACATGGCGGATCACCTATGTGGGAATAGGGCCGAGTCTAAGTGCGCAAATAGAGGCTGGATAGCAAGATTGATTTGGGTGATGGAGGGGCAGAACACGGACGGGTGAGAGATACGCAGTCCAAATGCGGGAGCGGGCTTGCCCGCGAAGACGGAGTGCCAGTCACTGAATTAGTTGACTGACCCACCGCTTTCGCGAGCAAGCCCGCTCCCACAGGTTTAGCCGATGGTCATCAGGCTCGCGTTACCGCCCGCGGCTGCGGTGTTAACGCTCAGTGCCCGCTCGATCACCAGGCGTTCCAGCGCGATCGCCGTCTCACCTTGGGACAAACCATGCACCCCGACAATCGCACCACTGCGCTGCGCCACTTGCTGGCACACCGCACGCAGTTGGTCGGAGTCGCCGTGGTGCACAACAGCGTCGAATACCACTTCGTCCTTGGTCCAGTCAGCCACGCGCTTGATCTTCGCCTGAATTTCTTTCGGCAGGCGTGGGAGCAACGCCTTGGTCAAGTCAGTTTCCGGCCATACCGCCGAACCGCCTACCGCCAGCACTGCCGCCAGTTGCGTCAGCAGGTCGCCTTCTACTTCCGCCAGGCACAATACGTGCTCGCGGGGCAGGATGGCGTAGCTGTTGCGCTCGCCGGTCGGGCCGGCCAGTTGGCGGGTGATACCGCTTTGCGATTGCGCGGCGAACTGGCTGCACAGGGCGCTCAGCTCGCTGAGCTTGTTGCCGTCGGCCCAGGTTTTCAGGGCGGTCAGCGGCTGGCTCATGGCATCCCGCAGACGTACATCTGGAGCGGCCAGGGCATCGCCACGCACGAAGGACTGCTCGATGGCATCCGTAGGACGAGTCGACAGCAGGCGATACAGGTACAGCGGACCACCGGCTTTCGGGCCAGTCCCCGACAAGCCTTCGCCACCGAACGGTTGTACGCCAACCACGGCACCCACGATGTTGCGGTTTACGTAGACGTTACCGGCGTGGACGTTGTCGATCACCTTGGCGATGGTCTCGTCGATACGGGTGTGCACGCCCAGGGTCAGGCCGTAGCCCGACGCGTTGATCTGGCCGATGAGCTGATCGATCTCTTTGCGCTTGTAGCGCACCACGTGCAGTACCGGGCCGAAGATTTCGCGTTGCAGTTCGTCGAAGCTTTCCAGTTCGATCAGGGTTGGCATCACGAAGGTGCCGCGCTTGATCTCTTCACCGTCGGCGATTGCCACCTGGTACACATTGCGGCCTTTGTCACGCATGGCCTGGATGTGTTTCTCGATACCCGCCTTGGCTTCGGCGTCGATCACCGGGCCGATGTCTACCGACAGGCGCTCCGGGTTGCCCAGACGGCATTCGGCCATGGCGCCCTTGAGCATTTCGATGACGCGGTCTGCCGAATCTTCCTGCAAGCACAGTACACGCAGGGCTGAGCAGCGTTGACCGGCACTGTCGAAGGCCGAGGACACGACGTCGATGACCACTTGTTCGGTGAGTGCCGAGGAGTCGACGATCATTGCGTTCTGGCCGCCGGTTTCGGCGATCAGCGGGATCGGACGGCCCTGGGCATCCAGGCGACCGGCGACATTGCGCTGCAGCAGGCGCGCAACCTCGGTGGAACCAGTGAACATCACGCCTTTGACGCGATCATCACCCACCAGGCGGGCACCCACGGTTTCGCCCTGGCCCGGCAGCAGTTGCAGCACGCCTTGCGGAATACCGGCTTCCAGCAGGATGCGCACGGCTTGCGCGGCGACCAGCGGGGTTTGCTCGGCAGGCTTGGCCAGTACGGGGTTGCCGGCGGCCAGTGCAGCGGCGACCTGGCCGCTGAAGATCGCCAGCGGGAAGTTCCACGGGCTGATGCACACCACCGGCCCCAGTGGGCGGTGGGCGTCATTGGTGAAGTCGTTACGTGCCTGCACCGCGTAGTAACGCAGGAAGTCCACGGCTTCGCGCACTTCGGCGATGGCGTTGGCGAAGGTCTTGCCGGCTTCGCGGGCCAGCAGGCCCATCAGCGGTTGGATCTCGCTTTCCATCAGGTCGGCGGCGCGCTCCAGGATCGCGGCACGCTCGGCGGGCGGGGTGGCCTGCCAGATCGGACCGGCGCCGATGGCGCACTGGATGGCGTTGTCGACGTCTTCGACCGTAGCTTCTTGTACGTGGCCGACCACGTCGCGCAGGTCGGACGGGTTCAGCACCGGTGCCGCCGGTTGTTCACTGGCGGGGCAGCCGAGCATCGGCGCGGCCTTCCAGTTGTTGTGGGCAGTGGCCAGCAGGGCGCAGGACAGCGATGCCAGGCGATGTTCGTTGGCCAGGTCGATACCGGCCGAGTTGGCGCGGTCGCTGCCGTACAGGTCACGGGGCAATGGAATGCGCGGGTGTGGCAGGCCGAAGCCGCCTTCCAGCGTGGCCATTTGCTCGATGCTGGCCACTGGATCGGCCACCAGCTCCTGAATCGAGATGGACTGGTCAGCAATGCGGTTGACGAACGAGGTGTTGGCGCCGTTTTCCAGCAGGCGACGTACCAGGTAAGCCAACAGTGTTTCGTGGGTGCCGACCGGAGCGTACACGCGGCACGGACGGTTCAGCTTGCCATCGGAAACCTTGCCTACAACCTGCTCGTACAGAGGTTCACCCATGCCGTGCAGGCATTGGAACTCGTACTGGCCCGGGTAATAGTTCTGGCCGGCAATATGGTAGATGGCCGACAGGGTGTGGGCATTGTGCGTGGCGAACTGCGGGTAGATGACTTCCGGCACCGACAGCAGTTTGCGTGCGCAGGCGATGTAGGACACGTCGGTGTAAACCTTGCGGGTGTACACCGGGTAGCCTTCCAGGCCTTCGACCTGGGCGCGCTTGATCTCGCTGTCCCAGTACGCGCCTTTTACCAGGCGGATCATCAGGCGGTGACGGCTACGGCGCGCCAGGTCGATCACGTAGTCGATCACATACGGGCAACGCTTCTGGTAAGCCTGGATCACGAAGCCGATGCCGTTCCAGCCGGTCAGTTGCGGCTCGAAGCACAGGCGTTCCAGCAGGTCCAGCGACAGCTCCAGGCGGTCGGCTTCTTCGGCGTCGATGTTCAAGCCGATGTCGTATTGCTTGGCCAGCAAGGTCAGGGACAGCAGGCGTGGGTACAGCTCGTCCATCACACGCTCGTACTGCGCACGGCTGTAACGCGGGTGCAGTGCCGATAGCTTGATGGAGATGCCCGGGCCTTCATAGATCCCGCGGCCGTGGGAGGCTTTGCCGATGGAGTGAATGGCTTGTTCGTACGAGGCCAGGTACTTCTGCGCATCGTGTTCGGTGAGTGCGGCTTCACCGAGCATGTCGTAGGAATAGCGGAAGCCCTTGGCTTCGAACTTGCTCGCGTTGGCCAGGGCTTCGGCGATGGTTTCACCCGTGACGAACTGCTCGCCCATCAGGCGCATGGCCATGTCGACGCCCTTGCGGATCATCGGCTCGCCGCTCTTGCCGATGATGCGGCTCAGGGACGAGGTCAAGCCCGCTTCGTTGTGGGTGGCGACCAGTTTGCCGGTCAGCAGCAGGCCCCAGGTGGCGGCGTTGACGAACAGCGACGGGCTGTTGCCCAGGTGCGGCTGCCAGTTGCCGGTGCTGATTTTGTCGCGGATCAGCGCGTCGCGGGTGCCCTTGTCCGGGATGCGCAGCAGCGCTTCGGCCAGGCACATCAGTGCCACGCCTTCCTGGGACGACAGGGAAAACTCTTGCAGCAGGCCCTGAACAATACCGGCACGGCCACCGGCACTCTTCTGGTTACGCAGTTTTTCAGCGATCGACGCAGCCAGCTTGTTGGTGGCTTCGGCCATTGGTGCTGGCAGACGAGCCTGTTCGATCAGCATCGGCACCACTTCCGGCTCAGGGCGGCGGTAGGCGGCAGTGATCGAGGCGCGCAGCACGGATTGCGGCAGGATGCTCTCGGCAAATTCGAGGAAGCACTGGTGCGCGTGGTCGGTCTGGACCTCGCCAGCGTCGTCGCCGTCCTTGCTGCTCAAGCCATTGAGTTCGGTCAGGGTTGCACCACCCTCCAGTTTCTCCAGGTAATTGAAAATCGCCTGCTTGATCAGCCAGTGTGGCGTGCGATCAATGGAGGTCGCGGCCGCCTTCAGGCGTTCGCGGGTCGGGTCGTCGAGTTTGACCCCAAGGGTGGTCGTAGCCATTTTCTTATCCTCATGGGTGCCACTACCGAGTGGCATCAGCTGGCGGCAAGATTAGCTTCGCCCATGAAGAGGTGCAACCGGGTGCAACCCTTTTTATGCATGAAATTTTTGAAGGAGGGCATGAAAAAAATCGGCCCTCAACAGAATCCGCTTCACGGTGGTGCATTTGCTTCTTAGATCGGCTGTGCTTGCTCCGAAAAGGAGCAAAAACGGGGTGTTTTCTGGAATTAACATCAAGGTGCAACTTATTCTCGAGAAACTGGTTGCACCTTATTTAGTTTGTTGAATAGGATTCGCGCCCTAGGTGCAACCACCGCAAGGTTTGGTTCATCGGCTGACGGCTTTCCTGGGGAAACGTCAGTCATAAATGCGCGGCACGCAGTTACGTCTACCTACTTTCAGTGGGTGGCCGTCTGACAGACCGTCGCTACATAAAAACAAAGCCAGGGCGTCACTCATATGAGCGTTAGCAATCCAACCCTGATCACGTTCGTGATCTACATCGCAGCAATGGTGCTGATCGGCTTCATGGCCTATCGCTCCACCAATAACCTTTCCGATTACATCCTCGGCGGTCGCAGCCTCGGTAGCGTGGTCACGGCCTTGTCGGCCGGTGCGTCCGACATGAGTGGCTGGTTGTTGATGGGCCTGCCCGGCGCGATTTACATGTCCGGCCTGTCGGAAAGCTGGATCGCCATCGGCCTGATCGTCGGTGCCTACCTCAACTGGCTGTTCGTGGCCGGTCGCCTGCGGGTACAGACCGAACACAACGGCGACGCCCTGACCCTGCCGGACTACTTCTCCAGCCGTTTCGAAGATAAGAGCGGCCTGCTGCGGATCATCTCCGCCGTGGTGATCCTGGTGTTCTTCACCATCTACTGCGCTTCGGGCATCGTGGCTGGCGCCCGTCTGTTCGAAAGCACCTTCGGCATGTCCTACGAGACCGCGCTGTGGGCCGGTGCTGCTGCGACTATTGCCTACACCTTCGTCGGTGGTTTCCTGGCAGTGAGCTGGACAGATACCGTACAAGCCACCCTGATGATCTTCGCGCTGATCCTTACGCCGATCATCGTGCTGCTGGCCACCGGCGGCGTCGACACCACCTTCCTGGCCATCGAAGCCAAGAACCCTGACAACTTCAACATGCTGAAGAACACCACCTTCATCGGCATCATCTCGCTGATGGGCTGGGGCCTGGGTTACTTCGGCCAGCCGCACATCCTCGCGCGTTTCATGGCGGCGGATTCGGTGAAGTCGATTGCCAACGCGCGCCGCATCTCCATGACCTGGATGATCCTGTGCCTGGGCGGCACCGTGGCCGTAGGCTTCTTCGGCATCGCTTACTTCTCGGCGCACCCGGAAGTGGCCGGCCCTGTGACCGAGAACCACGAGCGTGTGTTCATCGAACTGGCCAAGCTGCTGTTCAACCCGTGGATTGCTGGTGTGCTGCTGTCGGCCATCCTGGCTGCCGTGATGAGCACCCTGAGCTGCCAGTTGCTGGTGTGCTCCAGCGCCCTGACCGAAGACTTCTACAAGACTTTCCTGCGCAAAAACGCTTCCCAGCGTGAGCTGGTATGGGTTGGCCGCCTGATGGTGCTGCTGGTTGCCCTGATCGCCATCGCCATGGCCGCCAACCCGAACAACCGCGTGCTGGGCCTGGTGAGCTACGCCTGGGCCGGTTTCGGCGCGGCGTTCGGCCCTGTGGTGCTGATCTCGGTAATCTGGAAAGGCATGACCCGCAACGGCGCGCTGGCCGGCATCCTGGTCGGCGCGATCACCGTGATCGTGTGGAAACACTTCGAGCTGCTGGGCCTGTACGAAATCATCCCGGGCTTCATCTTCGCCAGCCTGGCGATCTACTTCGTGAGCAAGCTGGGCGCACCGACTGCAGGTATGGTCGAGCGCTTTGATGCGGCGGAGAAGGACTACAACCTCAACAAGTAATTGCGCTGGGCGTTAAGCGCCTGTCGAGTTGAAAAGAGCGGCCCGCGTCCTTTGGATGACGGGCCGTTTTTTTGTCGGTCTGGAGGTGAAAACGTGCTGGATTACAGGCTTGGTTGATCGCTGAAATGAAAAAACATCGCACCCACTGCGCCGACCAGACCGATAAGAGCTGTTCCGTGAAGGGCGAATTTCAGGCAGCGGGGAAACTCTGCGACTTGTTTTGCGTTGATGACGCCTCGTCTTGTGTTCCACTTCGGCAGTGCAATTGCTACATAGACCGCGCACAGTCTGGTCAATCTTCCTCGTAGGCTGTTGCCCCACAGGTGCTTGTAATTATCCAGCAGACTGCATTGGTCCAGGCGTTGCTCCATCGACTCCAATTTGCGATAGGCCAGGAAGATGTCGAGCGCGACCGCCAGAAGCATTGAGGCTGCCGAGCCCAATGCTATTTGGTCTTTGGCAGGGAGGTTGAGTATGTACTCAATACTCATACAGTACCTCTCCAGTGACCGCGCCAATTTCGCTGCCCCAACTGCCGAACGCCGCGCCCATGGCGCCGCCAGCGATCAAAAGACAGCTCAGGGCGCCCGGCCCGGTTGTCGGAGCCATTACCGCTATACACAAGCCCATTCCCATCTGGCCTCCAATGATTCCTCCCGCTACACCAAAGGTTAATTTACCCGCTTCCACATACTTCGCTTTTCGGCATTGTTCCCCTCTGCCGGTAGAACACGCCTCCTTGATCTCCAGCGCCGTGGACGTCGTACTCAACGCCATCCCCAACGGCGTGCCGTGTTTAAGCAGCTTCGCCGTCTTGGAAATTTTGGCAATCGTTTCTGCGTATCGATTGATCTCCCCTGTGTGCAAATAGCTCCTGGTCGATATCCCCAGCATTTTCTTGATCGATCCTTCATTGCGCAGGCCCGTGCCGTAACGCGCAAAGCTGCGCATTTGCGCTTCCAGTTTGGCAAACAGCACTTTGCGCCGAGCCAAAAAATCATCTCGCGCCGCGCCACCGCCTCGGCGCAGCGACTGTTTATGCAGGGCCTCGATTTCATCGAGAGTTTTCACGATTTCCTGCAAATGCCGGCTCCAGGCATCCCCTGCGGTACCTATCCCCAGCGAAGCGTATCCGAGTAGTTTTTGCAGCAAATCATAATTCTGCAGCGCAAAGGCAGCCCCGCCATGGGCCGTCACGCTATGGCGGACATCCCAGGCGGCGCGCACCAGGCATGACTCCTCTGCGGTGCAGGCTGAGGTGGTGTGGTCACCGATGATCACCAGGTGTCCCGGCAGCACCACCACATTGCGGATATGCGTATTCAGCGCGTCGAACTTGGCTTCGGCGTGTCGGCTCATGCACAAGCTCGCCTTGAGTTCCACAGACGTCAGTGGCCGCTCATTGATAAAGGCATAGGGCTGAGGCATTACAAGTCCCTCAGCGATTGGGTGTCGAGATGTCCCGCCATGAACGCATTCCTTTGGAGTGAACATGGCAGCGAAATTTAATCAGTTGCCTGGAAAACGTCGTGGTTATGCAGGGGGGAATTGGGGGTGGTTTTTTCAGTTTGGGAAACGGGCTACGCGGTGACGAAAAGCTTCCGTCAGATGCCTGCTTTTTTGCGCTGAAAACCCAGGCAAACGTGAACGGGCGAAAAGCAAACCCGTGACGTAAGGAATTACTGATTTGTTGGCGCTGTGATCAGTACGGCAAGTGGCTGAGGCACTATCCCCGGCCCACCCCTTCGCAGAGAAACACCGGATGTTCGCTCCTGCCAATCAAAGTGCCTTCACCCTGACCCTGGATGGGCTTGCCAGTGACTTAAAGGTCTTGAGCTTCACGGGCACCGAAGCCCTCAGCCAACCCTATTGTTTTGATCTTGAATTGGTCAGCGAACAGCCTGATCTGGATCTCGAAGGCCTGCTGCATCGTCAGATGTACCTGGGTTTCGACGCGCAGGGTCATGGCATTCACGGCGTGGTCTATCGCGTGGCTCAAGGTGACTCGGGGCGCCGGCTGACGCGCTATCAACTCAGTCTGGTTCCACAGTTGGCCTACCTGGCCCACAGCAGCCACCAGCGCATCTTCCAACACAAGACGGTGCCGCAGATGGTTGCGCAGGTGCTGACGGCGCAGGGCATTCAGGGCGATCGTTTTGAGTTCCGCCTCAGTGGTACGTATCCCGAGCGTGAGTATTGCGTGCAGTTTGGCGAGAGCGACCTGGCGTTCGTTCAGCGGCTGTGTGCCGAGGCTGGCATCCACTATCACTTCCAACATTGCGTCGAGCGGCACCTGCTGGTGTTTGGCGATGACCAGACGGTGTTTGCCCAGCCTGACCGGCCCAGCCCTTACTCCCCCGGTTCCGGGATGGTTGCGCACGCCCCGGCGATCAAGCGTTTTGCGGTGCAATTGGAGACGCGTACTACAGCGCTGAATCTGCGTGATTACGACTGGCGCAAGCCGCGTCTGACGCTGGAAAGCACGGTGGCCGGCGAGCAGCTTCCCCACCTTGAGGCGCAGGACTACCCCGCGCACTTCAGCGACCGCGCCCATGGCAAGTACCTGGCGCAGCGTGGCCTGGAGCGCTATCGCAGCGACTATCGAACCGCCCGGGGCAGTGGCGATGAACCGGCGTTGGTCACCGGCGGGTTTCTCAAGCTGGCCGGGCACCCGCGCGAGGAGTGGAATGATTTGTGGCTGGTGACCCATATCGTCCACGAAGGCAAGCAACCCCAGGTGCTGGAAGAGGCGGTCACCGAGGTGCCGGGCGGGGACTTTCGCCAGGGGTATCGCAATGAATTTGTGGCGGCACCGTGGGATGTGATCTTTCGTCCACCGTTGCCTGGGCGCCCGAGTATTTCGGGGTATCAGAACGCGGTCGTCACCGGCCCCGCCGACAGCGAAATTCATTGCGACGAATACGGTCGGGTCAAAGTGCAGTTGGCCTGGGACCGCAACGGCGAACACAACGACCATTCCAGTTGCTGGCTGCGGGTGGCCAGCGGTTGGGCCCACGACCGCTATGGCGCGGTGCTGATCCCGCGAGTGGGCATGGAGGTGTTGGTGGGCTTCGTCAATGGCGACATGGACATGCCGTTGGTGATGGGTTGCCTGCCCAACGCGGCGACGCCGCTGCCCCTCGACCTGCCGGCGGACAAGACCCGCAGCATCTTGCGCAGTCACAGCAGCCCCGGGGGTGGCGGTTACAACGAGTTGCGCATCGAGGACCGCAAGGGCGCCGAGGAAATCTACCTGCGTGCCCAGCGCGATTGGACCCAGCATGTGCTGCATGACCAGCAGGTGCAGGTTGACAACCGGCGGCGGATCACGGTGGGCGGCGAGTCGCACCACGAACTGCAAGGCGAGGAGCAGCGCATCACCCACGGCAATCGCCTGATCGAACTCAAGAGGGATGATCATCTGCTGGTCGGCGGTTCGCAGCAGATGCGGGCCGCAGGCACCATTCAGATTGGCGCCGGGCAAAGCGTGGTGATCGATGCGGGCGCGAGCGTGACGATCCAGGCCGGGGGGCAATCGATCACCTTGTCGGCCGGCGGGATTTTCAGCAGCGTGCCGATCCAGCCCGGTGGTGCACCCACTGTGGTGTCGGCGCCGTTGCGGCCTGGGCTGAAGGAGGCGTTGCAGACGGTGGTTCCTGCACCGTTGAGTCGCGTACAAGTCGCCAGCCTCAAGCGCAGTGCGCCGTTCTGCGAAGAATGTGAGCGTTGCAAGAATGGCCAGTGCGCCGTTGCCTGAAAAGGAGCCTACATCGATGTATCAATCCTTGCGTGCGGGTGAACAGCTCTTCGCCATACTGGGCGCCGCCAGCGACGCCAAGCCAGTGGACGCCTGGCGAGCGCTGGCCGCCGGAACGCCTCTGCAACCCGTTTGGGCCGGCACGCCCTATGGGACATGGAGCGAGGTGATGCCCTACGTCGCCATTGTCGAACCGGGCAGTCCGTTCCTCGACTGGGTAGCCGCCACCGAGTCCACCGACTGGGGTTGGCTGGCGGTTTCGTCCAGCCCGCTGGAAAGTGTGGTCGCGTACCTGCAAAGCCTGACCAAGGTCTTCCTGCCGGATGGTCAGGAGGTGTTCTTGCGGTTCTGGGACGGGGTGCAGTGGTGGCCGATCGTTCAGCAGTGCGGCGCGGAGCTATTGCCCGTGTTCCAACGCTACCTGATCAACGGTCAGCCGCTGAGCGTGGCGACCGGCCCGGTGGCGGTTGCCAACCCCGGCCCGTGGTGGCACGTGCCGGCGTCGCTGCTCGAACAGCTGGCCGGGCGATCGCGCCGAACTCTTATCGATAACCTGTTGCAAGGGCTCGAAGAGCAATGCCCGGACCTCCATACCGCCTTCCCGCCGGCGACCTTGCGGCACAAGGTCGCCTACTTCGCGCGCGGGCGGCAGATCAGCCATGCGGGGTTGGCCGGTTACCTCGTCTCAGAGCTGGGTTGAGCCCAACGCCTGCTGCAAATCCTCGATCAGGTCTTCAATCGCCTCGATGCCCACCGACAGGCGAATCATCTCCGGCTTGACCCCGGCCTTGGCCTGTTCTTGCTCGTTCATCTGCCGGTGGGTGGTGGAGGCCGGGTGGCAGGCCAGGGATTTGGCATCGCCGATATTCACCAGGCGCTTGAAGATTTGCAGCGCGTCGTAGAAGCGCACCCCGGCTGCGTAGCCGCCCTTCAAGCCAAACGACAGGATCGCCGACGGTTTGCCTTGCAGGTATTTCTGCGCCAGCGCGTGGTGCGGGTGATCCGGCAGGCCCGCGTAGCTGACCCACTCCACCTCGGCATGGCCTTGCAGGAACTGCGCAACTTTCAACGCGTTCTCGGTGTGGCGCTCCATGCGCAGGGCCAGGGTTTCCAGGCCTTGCAGCAGCAGGAACGCGTTCATCGGGGCCAACGCCGCGCCGGTATTGCGCAGCGGCACGGTGCGGGCGCGCGCGATAAAGGCGGCGGGGCCGAATTTCTCGGTGTAGACCACGCCGTGATAGGCCGGCTCGGGGTTGTTGAGGCCGGGGAATTTCTCCGGGTAATCGCTCCAGGGGAAGGTGCCGCTGTCGACTATCACGCCGCCCAGGGAGTTGCCATGGCCGCCGATGTACTTGGTCACCGAGTGCACCACGATGTCGGCGCCGAAGCTGATGGGCTTGCACAGGATCGGCGTGGCCACGGTGTTATCCACCATCAGCGGCACGCCTCGGGCGTGGGCGACGTTCGCCAGGGCTTGCAGGTCGACGATATTGCCCGCCGGGTTGCCGATGCTTTCGCAGTACACCAGCTTGGTGTTGTCGTCGATCAGCTCGGCGATGGCTTGCGCGGAGTCGTCACGGGCGAAGCGTACGTCCACGCCAAAGCTCGGCAGCAGGTGCGCAAACAGGGTGTAGGTGCCGCCGTAGAGCTGCGGCGTGGTGACGATGTTGTCGCCGGCGCGGGTCAGGGTCTGGATCGCATAGTGGATCGCCGCGCTGCCAGCCGACACGGCCAGGGCCGCAATACCGCCTTCCAAGGCTGCGATACGTTGCTCCAGCACGTCGTTGGTCGGGTTCATGATGCGCGTGTAGATATTGCCGGGTACGTCCAGGTTGAACAGGTCGGCGCCGTGCTGGGCGTTATCGAATTCGAAGGCGACGTTCTGGTAGATCGGCACCGCGACGGCCTTGGTGGTGGGGTCCGACTTGAAGCCGTGGTGCAGTGCGATAGTGGCGTCTTTCATGATTGTTATTGACCTCCTTGGACAGTGTGGGAGCTGGCTTGCCTGCGATAGCGTCACCGCGGTGTGCAGGTAATACCGCGTCGCCTGCATCGCGGGCAAGCCCGCTTCCACATAACGGGCTAGATCATTTTCAGCGAGGTTCCTGCGCTTTAAGCATAAGCACCGCACTGCACCTGAGCCCGCGTAAAAGGTAAACTTCGCCCCCTGCGCAGGAGCAACCATGAATTATCGTCACGCCTTTCACGCCGGCAACCACGCCGATGTCTTCAAACACCTGACCTTGACCCGCCTCATCGCCCTGATGTCGCGCAAGGAGCAGCCGTTCGCCTACCTCGACACCCACGCCGGTATCGGTCTGTACGACCTGCAGGGCGACCAGGCCAACCGCACGGGTGAATACCTGGAAGGCATCGCGCGCCTGTGGGGCCAAAGCGACCTGCCGCCACTGACCGCCGATTACATGCGCGTGCTGCACGAGATGAACCCGGATGGCCAGTTGCGCTACTACCCGGGCTCGCCGGAGCTGGCGCGCCGCCTCACGCGGCCGCAGGATCGGGTGTTGCTCAACGAGAAACACCCGGAAGACGGCCTGCTGCTCAAAGACAATATGAAGGGTGATCGCCGCGTCAAAGTGCATTTGGGCGAAGGCTGGCACGTGCCGCGTGCCCTGTTGCCGGTGCCGGAAAAACGCGCACTGATGCTGATCGATCCGCCGTTCGAGAAACTCGACGAGATGCAGCGCTGCGCCGCTTCCCTCAAGGAAGCCGTGAGCCGCATGCGCCAGACCGTCGCTGCGATTTGGTATCCGGTGAAAGACCAGCGCATGTTGCGCCGCTTCTACCAGGACCTGGCCGGCACTGGTGCGCCGAAGTTGCTGCGCGTGGAGTTGTTGGTGCATCCGCTGGATACGCCGAACACCCTGACCGGCTCGGGCCTGGCGATTGCCAACCCGCCGTGGGGTTTGGAGGAGGAATTGCGTGAGCTGCTGCCGTGGTTGTCCAAGCAGCTTGGGCAGACCCAGGGCGGGTGGCAGATGGATTGGCTGATTGCTGAGTAATCAGCTCTAAGGCCAGACACAGAACCAAATGTGGGAGCGGGCTTGTGTGGGAGCGGGCTTGCTCGCGAATACGGAGTGTCAGTCACAGAGTCAGTTGACTGATCCACCGCTTTCGCGAGCAAGCCCGCTCCCACATTTGAACTGTGTAAGCCTTAGATCGGGCAGGTCACGCCTGTGCCGCCAATCCCGCAATAGCCCTGCGGATTCTTTGCCAGGTACTGCTGGTGATACGCCTCGGCGAAGTACACCGTCGGCGCTTCGTCGATCTCGGTGGTGATCTCCCCCAGCCCGGCCTTGGTCAGTTCTTGCTGATACGCCTGCGCGCTGGCTTTCGCCGCGTCCAATTGCTCCGGCGTGGTCGCATAGATCACCGAGCGGTATTGGCTGCCAATGTCATTGCCCTGGCGCATGCCCTGAGTCGGGTTGTGCAGTTCCCAGAACATCTTCAGCAAGTCTTCGTATTTCACCTTGGCCTGGTCGTACACCACCAGCACCACTTCGCTGTGGCCGGTCAGGCCCGAGCAGACTTCTTCGTAGGTCGGGTTCGGCGTGAAGCCGCCGGCGTAGCCGACCACCGTGCTGACTACGCCGTCGCGCTGCCAGAATTTACGCTCGGCGCCCCAGAAGCATCCCAGGCCGAAGATCGCGAAACCGACGTCATCCAGGAAAGGGCCGAGCAACGGGTTGCCGTTGACGAAGTGGGTTTCGGGCAGCGCCATCGGGGTTTCGCGGCCAGGCAAAGCTTGTTCTGCAGTAGGAAGCACGTTTTTATTCACCAGAATTTCCGAGCGCAAGACCATGATCAGTCCTCTCGTCAGGTTGGGTTAGCGGTAAAGAGTCAGACAGCCAGTGTGCCCGAGTGTTACCACGCTGTCAGGCGACAGGTCCGCGTGGGTAGCGCTTGAGCATAGCAAACAGCTCTGCGCCGGGGATTGGCCGGTCGAACAGGTAGCCCTGGCCGACGTCACAGCGATGCCGGCGCAGGAACGCCAGCTGTTCGGCGGTCTCGATGCCTTCGGCCACGACCTTGAGCTTGAGGTTGTGGGCCATGGCGATCACCGCCGAGGTGATTTCCATGTCGTCCTGGTTGTCCGGGATTTCGTGGATGAAGCTGCGATCGATCTTGATGATGTCGATCGGGAATTTTTTCAAGTAGCTCAGCGACGAGTAACCGGTGCCGAAATCGTCCATGGCCAGGGTCAGGCCGAAGCTTTTCAGCTGGTCCAGTTGCAGGCGCGTGTCCTCGGTGGCTTCCAGCAGCAGGCCTTCGGTCAGCTCCAGCTCCAGCAGGTTGGCCGGCAACTGTTCTTCTTTGAGGATGGTGGCAATCGAGGCCACCAGGTCCGGGTCGGAGAACTGTTTGGGCGACAGGTTGATGGCGACCTGCAAGTTGCCCATGCCAGCGGCGCTCAGTTGCTTGCTCATGCGGCAGGCCTGGCGCGCGATCCATTTGCCGATGGGGATGATCAAGCCGGTCTCTTCGGCCACGCTGATGAACTGGTCGGGGCGGATCATGCCCTTTTCCGGGTGGTTCCAGCGCAGCAGCGCTTCCATGCCCAGCAAACGCCCGCTGCGCAGGCACAGCTTGGGCTGGTAGAACACGTCCAGCTCGTTCTGGGTCAGGGCGCGGCGCAGGTTGTTTTCCACGAACAGCTTGTAGCTGGCTTCGGCGTTCAGCGCTTCGGTGAATACCTGCACCTGATGTTTGCCATTGGCCTTGGCCTTGTGCAGAGCCAGGCCGGCGTTGCGCATCAGGGTCTGCGGGTCGCGACCATGCAGTGGTGCGCAGGCCAGGCCCACGGAGCCGGTGACGCTGATCAGTTGGTTGTCGACGAACATCGGTTTGTCGAGGGTCGCCAACAGCTGGCCGGCGACTTGTTGGCCGGTTTCCAGGTCGGTGTCGTCGAGCAGTACCGCGAATTCGTTACTGGCAAACCGCGCCAGGCTGCCGCTGGCGCTGAGGCTGTTGCGCAAGCGCCGGGCCAGGCTGATCAGCAGTTTGTCGCCGGTCTGGTGGCCGAGGCTGTCGTTGATCCGCTTGAAGTTGTCGATGTCCACCAGCAGCAGGCTGATCGGGCTGTCGCTGTCGCGGGCAAACCGTTCGTCGAGATTGCGAATAAACGCCGGGCGGTTGCCCAGGTTTGTCAGATTGTCGGTGTAGGCCAGGCGCTCGATGCGCTGCTGGGCCAGCTTGCTCTGGGTGATGTCTTCGTAGATGCCGATGTAGTGCGTCAGCTCGCGGTTGTCGCCGTACACCTTGGAAATCGACAACTGGCCCCAGTAGGGTTCGAGGTTTTTACGCCGGCTCTTGAATTCGCCCTGCCAGCTGTTGCTCTTGGCCAGGCTGGAGGGGGCGTCGAACAGCAACTCGCTGAGGTTCTCCAGCGCCGGCAGTTGTGCCAGGCGGTGACCATGGACTTCTTCGGCGCTGTACTGGGTAATCGCGGTAAAGCTCGGGTTGACGTATTCGACCACGCCGTCGCAATTGACCAGCAGAAAGGCATTGGCGCTTTGCTCGACCGCACGCTGGAACAGGTGCAGGGCGCTGGTGGCGGTGCGCCGGTTGTGGTTGTTGATGACCTGGGCGAACTGGTCCGCCAGCTCACCGGCAAAGGCGATTTCGTCGGCTTGCCAGATACGCGTGTTGCGACCTTGCTCCAGGCAGAGCACGCCGACCACCTGGCCATCCACACGAATGCTGGCGTCGAGCAGGGCCTGGATGTCCTTGGCGCGCAGTTCTTCGGCCAGCTCGCGGGTGCGCGGGTCGCGTAGGGCGTTGGTGGCGTCGATGGCGCGGCTGCTGTGCAGGGCTTCCAGATAATCCGGAAAACCGCTGGCATCGATGGGCTCGGGCAGATAGTGCTGCTGCTCGGCACGCAGGTAGGCGGCAATCGGCACCAGGCGCTGGTCTTCGAGGTGCCAGATGCGCGCACTGTCGACTTGATAGATCTCGCAGGCGCTGCGGGTGATCAGCTCGGCGGCTTCCTGCAACGAATTGTTGGCGGTGTAGCGCTGGCGGGCCAGCAGCAGGATCAGCTCCTGCTGGGCGCGTACGCGCTCCAGATGTTGCAACTGTTCCTGTTGCGCGCGCTGGTTGAGCTCCAGGGCGATTTGCAGGCGGCTGTTCTGGCTTTCCAGGTCGGCCGTCGGGACTGTCGTCGGGATTTCGTTGAACAGGCCGTCGACCACCATCAGGTAGCCGCGCAGCAGGTGGCGATTGTGTTGTTTGTAGGCTTCACCCATCTCCAGCAGGCTCAGTGGACCGTCGCTGGTGTGCAGGGTGTAGCGCACCAGGTAGTGGGGGCTGTGGCTGAGTTGTTGCTGGATCGCGTCATGCAGCTGATAGCGCGCTTGCGGCTCCATCAGGCTGGCGTAGGGGGTGCCGAGCAGGGCGCACAGCTCAACGGCCGGCAGGCCGAACTGGCGTTCGCAATTGGGGTCGAGGTACAGCAGGGCCCAGCTTGCCTCATTCAGCCGCTCGAAACGCAGCATACCGAGGCGCGAAGGCACCGGTAACTGCGTCACTACCTCGGCCGCCATACGGGCGACATCGGGTTGGCTTTTCATGGGGGAAACTCGCTTGGGAAAATGCGCACGGCGCCGGGCTCACGCCCTCTTTTCTGTCGCCTGCAAGCAAGGTTGCATCATGCAGCACGCACTGACAAGAGAGGATGAAGGCTAAGTGCTATATGGGTGTTATCGGCCGCGCGGGGGATTTCTGAAATGGTACTGACGGAAGGTGTACAAACCTGTTTTGTCTGTCCAATTTTCACCTGAAAAGCGGGCAAAAAAAGCCCCGCCAAGTGGCGGGGTTGAGGTACGAGCGTGGCGCTCGGAAATCGATGCAACCAGGCCTCCCCGGTGAAAGGGAGGCCTGTGGAGATTTACAGCAGGATGGTGCGGATGTCGCCGAGCAGTTGCCCCAGGCGCTGCGTGAAGCGTGCAGCAGCGGCGCCGTTGATCACACGGTGATCGTAGGACAACGACAGCGGCAGCATCAGCTTCGGCTGGAACGCTTTGCCGTCCCACACAGGCTGGATAGTGGCCTTGGACACACCCAGGATCGCCACTTCCGGCGCGTTGACGATTGGCGTGAAGCCAGTGCCGCCAATGTGACCGAGGCTGGAGATGGTGAAGCACGCGCCCTGCATGTCGTCCGGAGTGAGCTTCTTGTCGCGGGCCTTGGCGGCCAGCGCAGCCGCTTCGGCAGCGAGTTGCAGCAGGCTCTTCTGGTCGACGTTCTTGATGACCGGTACCAGCAGGCCATCCGGGGTGTCGACGGCAAAGCCGATGTGCACGTACTTCTTGCGGATGATCGCCTTGCCGCTTGGTGCCAGCGAGGCGTTGAAGTCCGGCAGCTCCTTGAGCAGGTGCGCGCAGGCCTTGAGCAGCAGTGGCAGCACGGTCAGTTTCACGCCAGCCTTCTCGGCCACGGCTTTCTGCGCAACGCGGAAAGCTTCCAGGTCGGTGATGTCGGCCTGGTCGAACTGGGTCACGTGCGGGATGTTCAGGTAGCTGGCGTGCAGGCCGGCCGCGCCGATTTGCATCAGGCGGGTCATCGGCACTTCTTCGATTTCGCCGAAGCGGCTGAAGTCCACGGTGCGGATCGGCGGAATGCCCGAACCGCCAGTAGCGCCGCCGGCAGCCGGAGCTTCCTTGGCTTTCTGCATCATGGCCTTGACGTAAGCCTGCACGTCTTCCTTCAGCACACGGCCGTGAGGGCCGGTAGCCGCGACGGCGCTCAGCTCGACGCCGAACTCACGGGCCAGCTGACGAACGGCAGGGCCGGCGTGAACCTTGGCACCGCTTGGCGCAGGTGCGGCAGCCACAGGGGCCGGAGCGGCCTCGGCTTTTGCAGCAGGTGCAGGCGCGGCAGCAGCCGGAGCCGCTTCAGCCTTGGCCGCTGGAGCAGCCGGGGCAGGGGCAGCAGCAGGCGCAGCGCCTTGTACTTTGAGCTTGAGGATGAAGTCGCCAGTGCCGACTTCGTCTTCCAGCTTGACCGCGATGCTTTCCACCACACCGGCAGCCGGCGAGGGGATTTCCATGGAGGCCTTGTCGGACTCCAGGGTGATCAGCGACTGGTCGGCTTCGACGGTATCGCCGACCTTGACCAGCAGCTCGATGATCTTGGCCTTGCCCGACGAACCGATGTCCGGCACGTGGATGTCCTGGACCGAAGCGGCGGCCGGAGCAGCAGCCGGGGCCGCAGGGGCCTCGGCTGGCTTCTCGGCAGGCGCCGGTGCAGCAGCGGCAGCCGGAGCAGCCGCTGGAGCAGGGGCCGCATCAGCGGCACCTTCGATTTCCAGTTCCAGCAGTTCGTCGCCTTCTTTCAGGCGGTCGCCCAGCTTCACTTTCAGGCTCTTGACCACGCCGGCCTTGGGAGCAGGGATTTCCATGCTCGCCTTGTCCGATTCCAGGGTCAGGATGCTCTGGTCGGCTTCGACGGTGTCGCCGACCTTCACAAACAGCTCGATTACTTCACCTTCACCGCTGCCGATGTCAGGTACGCGAATGAGTTCGCTCACAAAAAGTCTCCTCAGCAGTCCAGTGGGTTGCGTTTGTCCGGGTTGATACCGAACTTGACGATAGCGTCTGCTACCACCTTGGGTTCGATCTCACCGCGGTCAGCCAAGGCTTCCAGGGCTGCCAACACCACGAAGTGACGGTCGACTTCGAAGAAGTGACGCAGCTTCTTGCGGCTGTCACTGCGGCCGAAACCGTCGGTGCCCAGGACTTTGAATTCCTTGGACGGGACCCACTGGCGAATTTGTTCAGCGAACAGCTTCATGTAGTCGGTAGAGGCAATGACTGGACCCTTGCGGCCGGCCAGGCACTCTTCGACGTAGCTCTTCGCAGGTTTCTGACCAGGTTTGAGGCGGTTGCTGCGCTCTACGGCCAGGCCGTCGCGACGCAGTTCGTTGAAGCTGGTAACGCTCCACACGTCAGCGCCGACATTGAACTCTTCACGCAGGATCTTCGCCGCCTCACGCACTTCGCGCAGGATGGTGCCGGAGCCCATCAGCTGTACGTGGTGCGCTGCTTCCTTGGTGTCTTCTTCGAGCAGGTACATGCCCTTGATGATGCCTTCCTCGACACCGGCCGGCATGGCTGGCTGCTGGTAGGATTCGTTCATCACGGTGATGTAGTAGAAAACGTCCTGCTGCTCTTCGGTCATCTTCTTCATGCCGTCCTGGATGATCACCGCCAGCTCGTAGCCGTAGGTTGGATCAAAGGTGCGGCAGTTCGGGATGGTGGCAGCCAGGATGTGGCTGTGACCGTCTTCGTGTTGCAGGCCTTCGCCGTTCAGCGTGGTCCGGCCGGCGGTACCGCCGATCAGGAAGCCACGGGTACGGCTGTCGCCGGCTGCCCAAGCCAGGTCGCCAATACGCTGGAAACCGAACATCGAGTAGAAGATGTAGAACGGCAGCATTGGCTGGTTGTGGCTGGAGTACGAAGTACCGGCAGCGATGAAGGAGCTCATGGCGCCCGCTTCGTTGATGCCTTCTTCGAGGATCTGGCCCTTCTTGTCTTCCTTGTAGAACATCACCTGGTCTTTATCGACTGGCTCGTAGAGCTGGCCGACGGAGGAGTAGATGCCCAACTGACGGAACATGCCTTCCATACCGAAGGTACGGGCTTCGTCCGGGATGATCGGGACGATGCGCGGGCCGATTTCCTTGTCCTTGACCAGCTGCGCCAGGATACGCACGAAGGCCATGGTGGTGGAGATTTCACGGTCGCCCGAACCGTCAAGGATTGCCTTGAGGGTGCTGAGGTCCGGTGTCGGTACGCTGAAACTCTGGGCACGGCGCTGTGGCACGAAACCGCCCAGTGCAGTACGACGCTCGCTGAGGTAGCGGGCTTCGGCGCTGTTTGGCTCTGGCTTGAAGAACGGCAGGTTTTCCAGCTCTTCGTCCTTGACCGGGATGTCGAAGCGGTCACGGAACAACTTCAGGCTGTCGACGTCGACTTTCTTGGTGTTGTGCGCGGTGTTCTTCGCTTCGCCGGCACCGGTGCCATAACCCTTGATGGTCTTGGCCAGGATGACGGTCGGTTGTTCCTTGTGGTTCACCGCTTCGTGGTACGCCGCGTAGACCTTGTACGGGTCGTGGCCGCCACGGTTGAGTTTCCAGATCTCGTCGTCGGACAGGTCTGCAACCATCGCCTTCAGTTCAGGCGTGTTGAAGAAGTGTTCACGTACGAACGCGCCGTCTTTGGCTTTGTAGTTCTGGTACTCGCCGTCGATGACTTCGTCCATGCGACGTTGCAGGATGCCGTCGACGTCTTTGGCCAGCAGTGGGTCCCAGAAACGGCCCCAGATGACTTTGGTCACGTTCCACTGAGCACCGCGGAACACGCCTTCGAGTTCCTGGATGATCTTGCCGTTGCCGCGAACCGGGCCGTCGAGGCGCTGCAGGTTGCAGTTGATGACGAAGATCAGGTTGTCGAGCTTCTCGCGGCCAGCCAGGGAGATGGCGCCCAGGGATTCCGGCTCGTCACACTCGCCGTCGCCCAGGAAGCACCAGACTTTCTGCTTGCCTTCAGGGATGAAGCCACGGGCTTCCAGGTACTTCATGAAACGTGCCTGGTAGATCGCCTGGATCGGACCCAGACCCATGGAAACGGTCGGGAACTGCCAGAAATCAGGCATCAGCCAAGGGTGCGGGTAGGACGACAGGCCCTGACCGTCCACTTCCTGGCGGAAGTTGTTCATTTGTTCTTCGCTGATGCGACCTTCCATGAACGCGCGGGCATAGACGCCTGGCGAGGTGTGGCCCTGGAAGTAGATCAGGTCGCCGCCGTGTTCGTCGGTCGGGGCCTGGAAGAAGTAGTTGAAGCCGATGTCATACAGGGTTGCGCTGGAAGCGAAGCTGGAAATGTGACCGCCCAGGTCCGAATCTTTCAGATTCGTGCGCATTACCATCGCCATGGCGTTCCAACGTACCAGCGAGCGAATGCGGCGTTCCATGAACAGGTCGCCAGGCATGCGTGCTTCGTGGGTAACGGGGATGGTATTGCGGTATGGCGTGGTGATGGCGTAAGGCAATTGCGAACCGCTGCGGGTTGCGAGTTCGCCCATACGGGTCATCAGGTAGTGAGCACGGTCTTCGCCTTCTTTGTCGAGAACCGATTCCAGGGCGTCCAGCCATTCCTGGGTTTCGACGGGATCGAGGTCTTGCATGGCTTGCTCCAGGGCGGAAAGGCTACCAGAATCGGTTGCCTGAAGTTTGCGACTGGCCTTGTGGGCAGACGACATAAATTCTTGGATGGCCGAAGGTTGCTTCGGCGTCCTGTAGTTTTACTACAAATCGTCGGCCATTTCAGCCTTTCGAATGTATATACGAGTAGTAAAACTACACAAGACAGAGCGGATTGCTCGGTCTGGCTGGTGAGCATAATCGTTAATGTTGATCTTTTGCAGACAAGAAAAGGTAGAAGTTTAATGTTGCCTGCCAAAAAATATGAATTTTCAGCTATTTATAACCTTTGTTCGACAGTTCGTCGCCGCGTGGGGTTCTTGTCGGCACCGCAATCAGTCAATTACGCGCCGATCAAGGATAGACCATGAGCCTTCCAACGCTGGCCAACCTGCCGGCCATCCTCCTGCCTTACGCCAGCCGGGCCGAGCAGTCATTTCGTGACGCAGTGGCCGCGCTGGGCGACGATCATGGCCTTTCTGCGTGGTCGCTGCAACGCTGGGCCGATTTTGCCCGTGTGTGCGCCGCCAGTGATTTCGTGATTGAACAGAGCGTTCGTGACCCTTTGATGTTGCTGGAGCTGGTGGCCTGGGGCGAGCTGGACCGCGGTTTCGCCCCCGGCGAGCTGTGTGGGCAGATTGCTGGCGCTGTGCAACAGGCTGAAACAGAAGATGAGCTGGGCCGCGTCCTGCGCCGCCAGCGTACCCGTCATCAAGTGCGCATTATCTGGCGCGACCTGACCCGCCAGGCGGACCTGGTACAAACCTGTCGCGACCTCTCCGACATGGCCGACGCCAGCATCGACCAGGCGTACCAATGGTTGTACCAGCGCCACAGCGCACAATTCGGTACCCCCACCGGCCGGCGCAGCGGTGAGCCGCAGCACATGGTCATCCTCGGCATGGGCAAGCTCGGTGCGGTGGAGCTGAACCTGTCATCGGACATCGACCTGATCTTCGCGTACCCCGAAGGCGGAGAAACGGTGGGTGTGAAGCGGGCGCTGGATAATCAGGAGTTCTTTATTCGCCTTGGTCAAAAACTGATCAAGGCCCTCGATCCGATGACCGTCGACGGTTTTGTGTTCCGCGTCGACATGCGCCTGCGTCCTTATGGCTCGTCGGGCTCGCTGGTGCTCAGCTTCAACGCGCTGGAGCAGTATTACCAGGACCAGGGGCGCGACTGGGAGCGCTACGCCATGATCAAGGCGCGGGTAGTCGCGGGCGACCAGGTGGCCGGTGCGCAGTTGCTCGACATGCTGCGACCGTTCGTCTATCGCCGTTACCTGGACTTCTCCGCCATCGAAGCGCTGCGCACCATGAAGCAGTTGATCCAGCAGGAAGTGCGGCGCAAGGGCATGGCCGACAATATCAAGCTGGGCGCGGGCGGCATCCGCGAGGTGGAGTTCATCGCCCAGGCCTTTCAGCTGATCCACGGCGGCCGCGACCTCAGCCTGCAACAACGGCCGCTGCTCAAGGTCCTTGGCACCCTTGAAGGCCAGGGCTACCTGCCGCCGGCGGTGATCGCCGAGTTGCGCGATGGCTACGAATTCCTGCGTTACACCGAACACGCGATCCAGGCGATTGCCGACCGCCAGACGCAAATGCTCCCGGACACCGAGGAAGATCAGGCGCGTATTGCCTTCATTCTGGGCTTTGATGATTGGGCGGCCTTCCATGAGCGCTTGATGTATTGGCGCGGTCGAGTGGACTGGCACTTCCGTCAGGTGATCGCCGACCCGGATGAAGAAGAGGGCGAAGAAAGCGAGTTGGTCGTGGGCGGCGAGTGGTTGCCGCTGTGGGAAGAGTCCCAGGATGAAGAGGCCGCTTGCCGTCAGTTGGCCGAAGGCGGTTTCAGTGACGCGCCCAAGGCCCTCAAGGCCTTGGCCGGCCTGCGCAGCAGCCCGCAATTGCGGGCGATGCAGCGCCTCGGTCGCGAGCGCCTGGATGCGTTTATCCCGCGCCTGCTGGCCCAGGCCGTCGAGCATGCCAACCCGGACCTGGTGCTGGAACGCGTATTGCCGCTGGTGGAAGCCGTGGCCCGTCGTTCCGCCTACCTGGTGCTGCTCACGGAAAACCCCGACGCCCTGCGCCGCCTGCTGACCCTGTGCGCCGCCAGCCCGTGGATCGCCGAGCAGATCACGCGCTTCCCGTTGCTGCTCGACGAATTGCTCAACGAAGGCCGTCTGTTCAAGCCGCCGTTGGCCCCTGAGTTGGCGGCCGAACTGCGCGAGCGCCTCACGCGCATCCCCGAGGACGACCTCGAGCAACAAATGGAAGCCCTGCGCCACTTCAAACTGGCCCACCGCCTGCGCGTTGCGGCCTCGGAAATCGCCGGCAGCCTGCCGTTGATGAAGGTCAGCGACTACCTGACCTGGCTCGCCGAGGCCATCCTCGAACAAGTACTGGCCCTGGCCTGGCGCCAGACCGTGGCGCGCCACGGCTCGCCGCAGCGGGTGGACGGCACCCTGTGCGATCCTGGGTTCATCATTGTCGGTTATGGGAAAGTCGGCGGCATCGAACTGGGGCATGGTTCGGATCTGGACCTGGTGTTTATCCACGACGGTGACCCCCAGGCCGAAACCGATGGCGCCAAGCCGATTGACGGTGCGCAGTTCTTCACGCGCCTGGGCCAGCGCATCATTCACTTGCTGACCACCCAGACCACCTCCGGCCAGTTGTACGAAGTCGATATGCGCCTGCGTCCGTCCGGCGCCTCCGGGCTGCTGGTCAGTTCGTTGGGCGCGTTCGAGCGCTATCAGGAAAACGAAGCCTGGACCTGGGAACATCAGGCTCTGATTCGCGCGCGGGTGCTGGTGGGTAGCCAGGATGTCGGCCATGCGTTCGAGCAGGTACGGGCCAAGGTGCTGGGGCGTGAGCGCGACCTGGCGACGCTGCGCCAGGAGGTCAGCGAGATGCGCGCCAAGATGCGTGACAACCTGGGCACCAAGGGCACGGCGGCCGGTACCGGCGCCAATGCCTTCGACGCCACGGTGGCGTTCGACCTCAAGCAGGACGCCGGAGGTATCGTCGATATTGAATTTATGGTGCAATACGCGGCTTTAGCGTGGTCTGCGCAACATCCATCGTTGCTGCGCTACACCGACAATATCCGCATTCTGGAAGGTCTGGAGCAGGTGGGGTTGATGCCCGCCGCCGATGCCCATCTGCTGCGCGAGGTGTATAAGGCCTACCGTTCCGCCGCGCACCGCCAGGCGTTGCAAAACGAGGCGGGGACGGTGACCGGCGAGCAGTTTGCCGACGAACGGCGCCAGGTAATGCGAATCTGGCAGGAGCTGGGCTTGAGCTGAAACACTATTAGGGCGGGGAGGCATAAGCCTCCCCGCATCGTTTGTGGGAACTACATGAATATTTTGATCGTTGGGCCCAGTTGGGTCGGTGACATGGTGATGGCGCAGACACTGTTCCAGTGCCTGAAACAACGTCATCCCGACTGCCAGATCGACGTGCTCGCCCCCGAGTGGAGCCGACCGATCCTTGAACGCATGCCCGAAGTCCGCCAGGCCTTGAGCTTCCCGCTCGGTCACGGGGCCCTGGAGCTTGCGACCCGTCGTCGCATCGGCAAATCCCTGGCCGGCGCGTACGACCAGGCGATCCTGCTGCCCAACTCGCTGAAGTCCGCGTTGGTGCCGTTTTTTGCCGGTATTCCCAAGCGCACCGGCTGGCGCGGCGAGTTCCGCTATGTGTTGCTCAACGACGTGCGCACGCTCGACAAGGCACGCTACCCGCTGATGATCGAACGCTTCATGGCCCTGGCCTACGAACCGGGTGCCGAGCTGCCCAAGCCGTATCCGCGCCCCAGCTTGCAGATCGACCCGGTGAGCCGCGATGCGGCCCTGGCCAAGTTCGGCCTGAGCCTGGACCGTCCGGTGTTGGCGCTGTGCCCGGGGGCTGAGTTTGGCGAGTCCAAGCGCTGGCCGTCGGAGCATTACGCCAAGGTCGCCGAGATGAAAATCCGCGAAGGCTGGCAGGTGTGGCTGTTTGGTTCGAAGAAGGACCATCCGGTCGGCGAGGATATTCGCCAGCGCCTGATCCCTGGCCTGCGTGAAGAAGCGGTCAACCTGAGTGGCGACACGTCCCTCGCCGAGGCTATCGACCTGCTGTCCTGCGCCGATTCGGTGGTGTCCAACGACTCCGGCCTGATGCACGTCGCCGCCGCGCTGAACCGCCCTCTGGTGGCGGTGTACGGCTCCACGTCCCCTGGCTTCACCCCGCCGCTGGCCGACAAGGTCGAAGTGGTGCGCCTGGGCCTGGAGTGCAGCCCGTGTTTTGATCGCACTTGCCGCTTCGGCCACTACAACTGCATGCGCCAGTTGCTGCCGCAGCCGGTGAACGAAGCCTTGCAGCGGTTGCAGGACTCTGCGGTCGAGGTCCGATAGTTTGCGCGTACTGGTAATCAAGACCTCATCCCTGGGCGACGTGATCCATGCGCTGCCGGCACTCACCGACGCCGCGCGGGCGATTCCCGGCATCCGGTTCGACTGGGTCGTGGAAGAAGGCTTCGCCGAGATTCCGACCTGGCACCCGGCCGTCGACAAGGTGATCCCGGTGGCGATCCGCCGCTGGCGCAAGAACCTCTGGCAGACCATCAAGAGCGGCGAGTGGCGGCGCTTCAAGCAGCAAGTCCAGTCGACCAGATACGACTTGGTGATCGACGCCCAAGGCCTGTTCAAAAGTGCCTGGCTGACCCGCTACGTGCGTGCGCCGATTGCCGGTTTCGACAAAAACTCCGCCCGTGAGCCCATCGCCGCACGCTTCTACTCGCGCCGCCTGGCCGTCGCCCGTGGGCAGCACGCGGTGGAGCGCTTGCGCCAGCTGTTTGCCGTGGCCCTCGGTTATGACCTGCCCAAAGGCTTGGGCGACTATGGTCTGAGCGTCGACAAGCTGCTCGGTTTGCCGCCGAAAAAGCCTTTCGTCCTGCTGCTGCACGGCACCACCTGGGACACCAAGCACTGGCCCGAAGCCTACTGGCGCGAACTCGCCGAGCGCATGGGCCGCCTGGGTGTGGACGTGAAGTTGCCGTGGGGCAACGCCGCCGAAAAAGCCCGCGCCGAGCGCCTGGCCCAAGGCCTGCCAAACGCCGAAGTGCTGCCCAGGCTGAACCTGGCCGGCATCGCCCGCGTATTGGCCGGCGCCCGCGCCTGTGTGGCGGTGGACACCGGCCTCGGCCACCTGGCCGCCGCGCTGGATGTGCCGACCATCTCCCTGTTCGGCCCGACCAACCCCGGCCTCACCGGCGCCTACGGCAAGGGCCAGATTCACCTGGGCAGCGACTTCCCGTGCGCGCCGTGCCTGCAAAAACAATGTACCTATCAACCGACGGCCGACGACCAGCGTCGGTTCGACCTCAAGCGCGAGTCGCCCCTGTGTTTCACGCGCCTGAACCCTGAGCGTGTGGCCAGCCGACTGAGCACGTTGTTATTGGCTGAGGAGCTGCACTGATGCAACTGGCTTTCGTTTTGTACAAATACTTCCCCTTCGGCGGCTTGCAGCGCGACTTCATGCGCATCGCCCTGGAGTGCCAGCAGCGCGGCCACCAGATCCGTGTCTACACACTGATCTGGGAAGGCGACATCCCGCCCGGCTTCGAAGTGCTGGTGGCGCCGGTCAAGGCGTTCTTCAACCATCGACGCAACGAGAAACTCAGTGCCTGGATGGCTGCCGACCTGGCCAAGCGCCCGGTGGACCGCCTGATCGGCTTCAACAAAATGCCCGGCCTTGACGTGTACTACGCCGCCGACGGCTGCTTTGAAGATAAGGCGCAGAACCTGCGGCACTCGCTGTACCGCTACTTTGGCCGCTACAAGCACTTCGCCGAGTACGAGCGCGCGGTGTTTGCCAAGGACGCCAAGACCCAGGTTCTGATGATCTCCGAAGTGCAGCAGCCGCTGTTCATCAAGTATTACGACACCCCGCTGGAACGCTTCCACCTGCTGCCGCCAGGCATTGCCCAGGACCGTCGCGCACCGCCGAATGCCGCCGAAATCCGCGAAGGTTTCCGCAAGGAATTCAACCTCGCTGATGACGACCTGCTGCTGGTGCAGATCGGCTCGGGCTTCAAGACCAAGGGCGTCGACCGCAGCCTCAAGGCCGTGGCCGCGCTGCCAGCGGAGCTGAAAAAACGCACGCGCCTGTTTGTAATCGGCCAGGACGACCCCAAGGTATTCCAGCTGCAAAGCGCGACGCTGGGCCTGGGGGATAACGTGCAGTTCCTCAAGGGCCGCAGCGACATCCCGCGTTTCCTGCTGGGCGCCGACCTGTTGATCCACCCGGCGTACAACGAAAACACCGGCACCGTATTGCTCGAAGCCCTGGTCGCCGGGCTGCCGGTGCTGGTCTCGGCGGTATGTGGTTATGCCCATTACATCGCCGAAGCCGATTGCGGCCTTGTGCTGGATGAGCCATTCGAACAAGCCCAGCTCAACCGCTACCTGACGCAAATGCTCAGCGACACTGCACAGCGCGCGGCCTGGGGCCGCAATGGGTTGGCCTTCGCCGAGACGGCCGACCTCTACAGCATGCCGCAGCACGCTGCGGATGTGATTCTGGCGGAGCCGAAACGATGAAGTTGATTCTTGCCGAACCGTTCAAGACGTTGTGGGCCGGGCGTGACGCCTTTGCCGAAGTCGAGAAACTGCAAGGCGAAGTATTCCGCGAACTGGCGGCGCGGCGCACATTGCGCACCGTGGCTGAGGGCCGTCCTTATTTCGTGAAGATCCACCGTGGCATCGGCTGGGGCGAGATCTTCAAGAACCTGATCACCGCCAAGCTGCCGGTGCTCGGCGCGGGCCTTGAGTGGGCGGCCATTCACCGCCTGCAGGATCTCGGCGTGCCGACCATGACCGGCGTGGCGTTCGGCGAGAAGGGCAACAATCCAGCGGATCAGCACTCGTTCATCATCACCGAAGAACTGGCGCCGACCCTCAGCCTCGAAGACCTGACCCTCGACTGGGGCGCGCAACCGCCGGCACCGGCGTTGCGCCATGCGCTCACCTTTGAGCTGGCGCGCATGGTCGGCGATATGCACCGTGGCGGCGTGAACCATCGCGACTGCTACCTGTGCCACTTCCTGCTCGACACCTCGCAACCGATCGACGCCAACAACATCAAGCTGTCGGTGATCGACCTGCACCGTGCCCAATTGCGCGCGCATTTGCCGCTGCGCTGGCGCGACAAGGACCTGTCCGCGTTGTACTACTCGGCGCTGGACATCGGTCTGACCCGACGCGACAAGTTGCGCTTCCTCAAGGGCTATTTCCGCCAGCCGCTGCGCCAGGTCCTCGCCGAGCAATCGGCGTCGCTGAACCTGATGCAACGCAAGGCCGACAAGCTCTACGCACGCAAACAACGCTACGGAGATGCGATCTGATGGCGGGTTGGAACCTGGAGCCGGCCTACGCCAGCCTGGCGCATGATTTTGGCAGCCTTGAAGCGGTCTTCGCCCTGCAAGGCGAGCAACTGACCCACGACCCGCTGTCGGAAGTGATCCGCGTGGAGCGTGGTGGGGTCAATTACTACGTCAAGCGCTACACCGGCGCCGGCAAGGGCCTGCGCCGCTACCTCGGCAAGCCGCGGGTCAAGTCCGAATGGCAGAACCTCAAGCGTTTCGCCAAATGGGGCATTCCCACCGCCGATGTGGTCGCCTGGGGCCTGGAACGCAACGGCCTGGCCTATGACCGTGGCGCGATGATCACCCGCGAATTGCCGCGCACCGAAGATTTGTCGGTGCTGGCCGAGCGCGACGATGCACGCCTGCACGATCCGAAGTGGGTCGATGCGGTGAGCCGTCAGCTCGCCGAATACACGCGCACCATGCACGATCACCGCTTCACCCATAACGACTTGAAGTGGCGCAACCTGCTGATCGACGACCAGTCGACCCTGTACCTGATCGATTGCCCCAACGGCGACTTCTGGCGCGGGTTCTGGCTCAAGTACCGCATCACCAAGGACCTGGCGTGCCTGGACAAGGTCGCCAAGTATCACTTGTCGGCCACCCAGCGCCTGCGTTTCTACATGCAGTACCGCCAGCGCCGGCACCTGAGTGCATCGGACAAGCAGCGGATTCGCCACGTGGTGAAGTTTTTTGAGGGGCGCGAATGACTGACTTCCTGGCGGCTGAAGACCGTGCGCTGCTGGAGCGCCATGGTCTCGCCACGTTTGATGCGTTGTGGGCCAAGCAACTCGATGCGGTGGACGAGCCGAACACCAGCCGTGGTGGCTGGAGCAGCGTGTTTCGCCTGGAACTCGACGGCCACGGCTACTACCTCAAGCGCCAGAGCAACTACCTGACGCGCAGCATGCACCGGCCGTTTGGCGAGCCGAGTTTCTCCCGCGAATTCCGCAATATCAGCCGTTACCGCAAGCTCGGTATCCCGGCATTGCAGGCGGCGTTCTACGGCGAGCGCAAGGTCGCCGGTGAGCATCGTGCAATGCTGCTGACCCGCGCCCTCGACGGCTGGAATGACCTGGATTCACTGCTCGACGAGTGGCCGCAACTGAGCGACGCCCAGCACGTCGCCATCCTGCGGGCCTGCGGTCAATTGGCGCGGCATCTGCACAGCGTCGGCCAGGTGCACGGCTGTTTTTACCCCAAGCATATTTTTTTGCAGGCCACCGGCGACGGCTACGCTGCGCAGCTGATCGACCTGGAGAAGACCCGCCCGCTGCTGTTCGGCTGGCGTGATCGGGTCAAGGATCTGGAGCCGTTGCTGCGTCGCGCGCCGCAATGGTCGGATGCCCACGTGCGCCAACTGTTGGCGGCGTACCTCGATCAGCCTGAGGACAGCGCGCTGGTCGCCACTTGGTATCAGCGCCTGAATGCCCGTCGTAGCCACAAGGAAAACCGTTGATGCGTTTGTCCGAGCTGAAAACCGCCGGCCGTACCCCCGACTTGCCGCTGACCCTTGAGCTGGCCGACGCGGCGGGCCCCGGCCAACTGCAACTGCTGAGCCTGTTGCGCGTGTTGCCGGGCGAGCGCTATGTGGGCGCGGCGGTTTGGCGCGGGCGTCCGGTACTGGCCAAGTTGCTGGTGGGCAGCAAGGCGGCGCGGCATTTTCAGCGCGAACTCAACGGCGTGCGCCTGCTCGCCGCACAAGGCCTGACCACGCCGGCGTTGCTCGCCGACGGTTTGCAGGAAGGTGAGGGCGGCTGGCTGCTCTTTGAGTTCATCGACGGCGCCGAAAGCCTGGCCGATGCCTGGCAGGCCGTCGAAGACCTGCCACCGTTGGCCGACGAACAAACCGCCGTCCTCGCCGAAGCCCTGGGCGCGATTGCGCAAATGCACGTCAAGGGCCTGTGGCAGGAAGATCTGCACCTGGACAACCTGCTGCGCCAGGACGGCAAACTGTATTTGATCGATGGCGCCGGGATTCGCGTGCAAGAGGCGGGCAAGCCGCTGTCGCGTGACCGCGTGCTGGAAAACCTCGGGGTATTTTTCGCCCAGTTGCCGAAAAACCTCGAGCCGTTCACCGAAGAGTTGTTGGTGTATTACCTGCTGAGCAACGGTGAGCACGCCTTGCCGCTGCAAGCCCTGGAAAAACAGGTGCGCAAGGTCAGTGCCTGGCGCCTGAAGGATTTCCTCAACAAGGTCGGCCGCGAGTGCACCCTGTTCAGCGTGCTGCGTGGGCCGTTTGCCTTGCGCGCGATCCGTCGCGAAGAAGAGGCCGCGATGCTGCCGGTGCTGGACCAGGCCGACGCGTTGCTCGACAGGGGTCACCTCTTCAAGACCGGAGGCGCGGCCACCGTGGCCAAGGTCGACGTGGCGGGCCGCCCGCTGGTGATCAAGCGCTACAACATCAAGGGTTTCGTCCATTGGCTCAAGCGCTTCTGGCGCCCGAGTCGCGCGTGGCACTCCTGGCGCGAAGGCAATCGCCTGGCGTTCCTCGGCATTGCCACACCCAAACCGCTGGCGGTGCTGGAGAAGCGCTTTTTCTGGCTGCGCAGCCGCGCTTACCTGATCACCGAGCACCTGTCGGGCCCGGACATCATCGAGCGTTTTGCGCCCTATGTTGAACGCGGTGACGCCCCGGAAAGTGAGTTGCTGGCCCTGGATCATTTATTCGCCGAACTGATCCGCGAGCGCATCAGTCATGGTGATTTCAAGGGGCACAACCTGTTCTGGGATAAGGGGCGCTGGTCGCTGATCGACCTCGATGCAATGCGCCAACACAGCAGCAATGCCAGCTTCGCCCCGGCCTACGCCAAGGACCGCGCGCGGTTTATGCGCAACTGGGCGCCGGACAGTGCGTTGTACAAACTCATCGACCAGCGCTTGCCAGTGCAGGTCTGACCGCGCTCAAAAGGTGGAAGCAGATCAATGTGGGCGCGGGCTTGCCCGCGAAGGCGGCGTGTCAGCTTGCACATCAGCGCCTGATACACCGCTATCGCAGGCAAGCCAGCTCCCACACAAGCCAGACCTGCGTCCTGCCGCAAGTTCTTGATACCCAGCCGAACGGCGACGGCCCAGCAACACCAATCAACTGTGGGAGCGGGCTTGCCCGCGAAGGCGGCGTGTCAGTTTGCACATCAGTGCCTGATGCACCGCTATCGCAGGCAAGCCAGCTCCCACACAAGCCAGCTTCAACAGTTGATTTTTGGCGGTTTTAGAATTGGTATTCGGCGCCGGCACCGGCGTACCACGAGCGGCCGGGGGCGGCTTCGTAGTAGCGGTTGTTGCTGTCGCCGACGATCACCGAGCCGACGTATTGGCGGTCCAGCAGGTTGTCCAGGCGCAGGGTCTGGTGGAAGGTCCAGTGTTCGACCTTCTGCTCGAAGCGCGCACGCCAGTTGAACACGCTGTAGGCCGGCGCGGCGCGTTGGTTGTTGGTGTCTTCGACGTAGACCTTGCTGCGGTACAGGCCTTCGATGGCGGTGCTGACCCAGTCGCGGGGCTTCCAGTTGAGTTCGGCGAACAGGGTGGTTTGGGGCACGCCGGGGAGGTAGTTGCCCTTTTCAATAGCCTTTGCGTTGTTGGTGAAGTCACTGTCGTAGGTGGCTTGCAAGCGGGTGTAGGCGAGGTTGGTGCTCCACTGTTCGCTGAGCTGGCTTTCAATGCCCAGCTCGAAGCCGCGGCGCAGGGTGCGGCCGGCGTTTTGGTAGCTGGTGCGGCCTTGGAGGGATTGGCTGATCACCAGCTCATCTTCTGTGGTGATTTGGAACACAGCAGCGTTGATCCGGGTGTCGTTCAGCTGTGCCTTCAGGCCCATTTCATATTGAGTACTTTCAGACGGTTTTAGGCCGAAGTTGAAGCCTTCGACATTCCCCGGTGCGTAGGCCAATTCAGCCTGGGTAGGCGTTTCAAAGCCTTTACCGGCACTGACGTAGCCGTGCAACTGCGGCGTGAAGGCGTACATCACGCTCATCGACGGGGTGTTTTTCTGATAGGTCTTGTTGCCGCTGGCGTCACCGTTGCTCAGGTGTTGATCGTCAACGTCAAGTTCCATGGTGCTATGGCGTATGCCAGCTTGCAGGGTCCAGTTGCCCAGAGCCCAATTGGCTTGAATGTAAGGGTCAAGGCTGCGGGCGGTGTCGATTTCATCACGACGTAGCTCGCCTTTCACACCAAGGTTGGTGCCGCTGTAGTTTTGATAGCCATGGCGACTGTCTTCGCTCTGGTCAAAGTCCAGGCCGGTGATGATCATCAGTTCGCCCGGTGCGCTCTCAATGGGTTGCATCCAGCGCACGCTGCCGCCGTAGAACTTGCGGTCGAATTGCACCACGCCGCCGCCGCGCTCGTTGGACGGCGTGCCCTTGGGAATCGACAAGTACTGAATCACACTCCGCCGCCCCGTATACGCATTCACTTGCAGCGTCGCCTCGCCGAAATACCGCTCGTAATTCATCCCCAACTGCTGATGATCGATGCTTTTGCGTGTGTTGTACGTCAACGCCCCGGTGGCTACCGAGCGCGGATCATCCTTGTACGCTTCCCACGTCTGTCCCAGCGGGTCCTGCGTGCCGTTCTGCTCCAAACTGCTGTAGATGAGCGCCAACTTGCTGTCGTCATCCGGCTGGAAATTGAGCTTGGCGAACGTCTGGTCGCGCCGTGCGCTGCTGTGGTCGCGGTAGCCGTCGGTGTCCATGCGCGAGGCGTCCAGTACGAAGCCTGCCCCGTTGGCGGCACCTTCGGCGCTCAGGTGGTTTTTGCTCAGGCCGTCGCTGCCCACCAGGGTTTCGGCGCCGATGCGCGGCGGGCCTTCGCCGTTGCGGGAGAACATCTGGATCACGCCACCTGCGTTGCTGCCGTACAGGGTGGCCGCGGGGCCGCGCAGCACTTCGATGCGCTCGGCGGTGTCGAGGTTGAACGTAGCGGCCTGGCCCTGGCCGTCCGGGGTGCTGGCGGGGATGCCGTCGGCGATCAGCTTGAGGCCGCGGACTCCGAACGCCGAGCGGGCGCCGAAGCCACGGGAGGAAATCTGCAGGTCCTGGGCATAGTTCTGGCGGTTCTGCACCACCAGGCCGGGTACGCGGGAGAGGGCTTCGGAAGCGTTGATGCCGAGCTGGCCGTCACTGATCTGCTCGCGGCTGATGGCGTCCACCGAATACGGCAGGTCAAACGTCGGGCTGGCGCTGCGTGAGCCGGTGACGACGCTGGGGTCGAGGACCAGTGGCAAATCGTCGCCCATCGCGAGGCCGCAAAAACCGAGCAAGCCGGCAATAAGAGGGAGGTGAGCAGGACCAGCAATTTTCATCAGATAACCAGGCAAAGTGCGGCAAACGCGGGATTCTAGCGATTCTTTCACTGTTTAACGAATCCTCTGGCTGCGCCTTTGGCTCCGTCTGACCTGACTCTAGACGCAATCCTACAGACTGCCCCCATCAGCTTGGCGCTTGCCGCTAACAGCTCCCCACTGGTTTTAAGCTATAATCCCGCCCTTTAGCTGTTTCCTGCCCAGGCGGGAAGCACACTTTTTCGCGGCGTAACCCGCCTGCATGCAGACTAAAAGAGGCTAGACCCCTGTGGCATTGACGATTCTTGGCCTGTCCGGCGCCCTTAGCCATGATCCTTCCGCAGCCCTGTATATCGACGGCAAGCTGATCGCGGCCGCCGAAGAAGAGCGCTTCGTACGCGACAAACATGCAAAGAACCGCATGCCCTACGAATCGGCGAAGTTCTGCCTGGAACAAGCCGGTATCAAGCCCTCCGACGTTGACGTAGTGGCGATCCCGTTCGCCCCGATCAGCCTGTTCGGCGAGGCGCGCTGGCACTACGCCAAGCGTTACTGGTACGCCCCGGACCGCGCCCTCGACGCGATCCTGATGGGCAACCGTCGCTACAAGCGCTATCGCAACAAGATCGTCTGGTGCCTGGAGCAACTGGGCTTCGATCCGAAGAAAATCAAGATCGAGCCGGTTGAACACCACCTGGCCCACGCTTCCAGCGCCTACCACTGCTCCGGCTTCCAGGAGAAAACCGCGATCCTCGGCATCGACGGTAAAGGTGAGTACGCCACCACGTTCTTCGGTTATGGCGAGAACGGCAAGATCCACAAGATCAAGGAATTCTACGATCCGGACTCCCTCGGCGGCCTGTATGGCGCGATCACCGAGTTCCTCGGTTTCGAGATGCTCGACGGCGAGTTCAAGGTCATGGGCATGGCGCCGTACGGCGACGCCAGCAAATACGATTTCTCGCGCCTGGCCTCGTTTGAAAACGGCGAGCTGGTGATCAACACCGACTACGCCAACGTCATCGGCCTGCGTCGCTACAAAGAGAAGGGCAAGGGTTTCTACTTCTCGCCGAAACTGATCGAGTGGCTGGGCCCGAAACGCGAAGGCGACATCGCCGACGAGCCTTACATTCACTACGCCGCCAGCATGCAAGCACTGTTCGAAAAGCTGGCCTTGCAGATGATCGACCACTACCTGGGCGACATCCTCAAGGACACCGGCAAGCTGGCCTTCGCCGGCGGTTGCGCGCTGAACGTCAAGCTGAACCAGAAAATCATTGCCCGCGACGACGTGAAAGAGCTGTTCGTGCAGCCGGCGTCCGGCGATGCCGGTACTGCGGTGGGCGCGGCGGCCTACGTGTCCCACGCCCGGGGTGTACCCGTGGAGAAGATGGAACACGTCTACCTCGGCCCGTCCTACAGCAACGAAGACGTGATCGCGGCGTGCGCCAAGCACGCGAGCAAGCCGGTATGGCGCAAGATCGAGAACATGCCTAAACGCATCGCCAAGATCATGGTCGACGGCAACCCGGTGGCCTGGTTCCAGGGCCGCATGGAGTTTGGCCCGCGTGCCCTCGGCGGTCGTTCGATCATCGGTTGCCCAAGCGCAACCGGCGTGGCTGACCGTATCAACCACCAGATCAAGTTCCGCGAGCGCTGGAGGCCTTTCTGCCCGTCGATGCTCGACACCGTGGCCCCGCAGATGATCAAGGTCGATCACCCGGCACCGTTCATGACCTTCACCTTTGAAGTGTCGGAAGAGTGGAAGACCCGCGTGCCGGAAGTGGTCCATGAAGATGGCACTTCCCGCGCCCAGGTGCTCAAGCGCGAATACAACCCGCGCTACTACGACATGATGAAAGAGCTGGAAGTGCTGACCGGCAACGGCGTGTCGCTGAACACCTCGCTCAACCGTCGTGGCGAAGCGATGATCTGCTCGCCGAAAGACGCGCTGGACATGTTCTTCGGGTCCGACCTGCAGTACCTGATCATGGAAGACATCCTGGTGGTCAAGGACGGCGTGGACCCTTATGACTCGCTCGGCTGATCGCCACGTCCTGCAGTTCTGCCACGGCTATGACGGGCCGTTCCTGGACTGCGCGCGGCAGTACGCCAGTTTGTTCGCAGGCTCCGGCTACAAGGTGACCACGGTGTTTCTCACCGGGGTCGCCGACCCTGAGGTCGCGGCCGGTTGCGCCTCTGATGAAGTGTTGTTCATGGAGTTCAGCTCCAAGGCCATTCGTGGCTTGAAGCTGGGCGCCATCGCCGAGATGCGCAAGATTGCCGCATCGCGCAACTTCAGTTTCTGTATTGCGCACCGCGCCAAGCCGATCTACGTCGCCTTACTCGCCACGCGTTTGCAGGTGATCGGCGTGCATCACGCCTTTGGTGACTACCAACGCCGTGGCCGCCGCCTGTTCGCTTCGATTTTCCGCAAGCGCCTGAGCTTGCTGGGTGTCTCCGACGCCGTGCGCGACGACATCCGCCGTTGCCTGCCGAACTGGCCGGCGGCGCGTATCCAGACCTTGTACAACCGCATCGATGTCGAGGCCATGCAGGCCCTGCAAGTCTCGAGGGACGAGGCGCGGGACGCCCTCGGGCTCTCGCCGGATGAGTGGGTGGTCGGCAACGTCGGCCGCCTGCATCCGGACAAGGACCAGGCCACGCTGCTCAAGGGCTTCGCCCTGGCCTTGCCTCGGTTGCCCGCCGAAAGCCGCCTGGCGATCCTCGGCACCGGCCGCCTGGAGCAGGACCTCAAGGAGCTGGCGCGTGAACTGGGGATTGCCGACAAGGTCCTGTTCCTCGGCCAGGTGCCGGATGCGCGTCGCTATTTCCGCGGGTTTGACGTGTTTGCCCTGAGCTCCGACCACGAGCCGTTCGGCATGGTGCTGCTTGAAGCCATGGCCGCCGGTGTACCGTTGCTGGCCACCGCTTGTGGCGGCGCCAAGGAAGTGGTCGAAGGCGTGGGCATCCTGTTCCCCTTCGGCGACGCCGAGCACCTGGCCCAAGGCCTGGAGCACCTGGCCGCGATGGATCAACACCAGCGACGCCAGTGCGCCGAGTTGATGCTGGAGCGTCTGCACGCGCGCTTCTCGGATCAGGCGGTACGCACTGCTTTCTGGCAACTGCCACACGTTATTGAACTGACCGCGAGGGCTTGATGCTCAATCGATTCCAAGGCTGGCGCGAGCGCGGCTGGACCGTCGTCGATGCACCTGCCTACAGCCAGGCCTGGCAGCGTTTTGGCGGCAGCGTCGCGACGCATCCGCAAGTGATCGAACGCCTGGCCGGGCTGGCGGCTATTCCGGTGCGCTACCTGGCCTGGGAACAGGCCGGTGAACTCAAGGCGTGCATTGCCACCTGGGGCCGCGACTTGGCCTTGTCCAAGGACGTGCTCAAGCGCAGCGGCAAGAAAGGCCTGTTCGACCTGGGCAATGCCGAGATCATCCTGCCGGCCGCTGCCGATGCGCAGGCGCCACTGCGCCAGCGTGGGCGTTACCTGTCGGAGCTCAATGAAGGCCGTTTCACGGGGCTCAAGCCCCAGGCCGAGCAGTTGGCCATGGCGCGCACGCCCGAAGACTTGTCGAAGAAATTCCGCTACAACCAGCGCCGCGAACTGCGCCTGTTGGAGGAGGCGGGCGGGGTGGTACGGCCGGTCAGCGAGTTTTCCAGCACTGAGCTGGCGTCGATCTACTGCGACCTGTTCCTGCGCCGCTGGGGCTTTGTCGCAACGGGGGCCGAGCGTTTGGCCGAGGTGATCGAATTGCTGCGCGAGTGGTTGATCGGCTCGGTGATCTTCCTCAACGATGCGCCTATCGCGATCCAGTTGGTGTACCGGGTCGAGTCGCCAGAGTGGATCAGCGTGGAGTACGTCAACGGCGGGGTCGACCCTGAAACCCGTGCCTTCAGCCCCGGCAGCGTGTTGAGCTTTCTCAACACCCAGAGCGCCTGGGAACAGGCCCGCGAAGTCGGTAAGCCGCTGCGCTTTTCGTTTGGGCGTGCCGACCGCGAGTACAAGGACCGCTGGTGCAACCCTGTGCAGGTGTTCAGCTCATGACTCGCAAGCAGCAATTGCTCAAGCGCCATCGGCGCAACAAGCGCATGGCGCTGTTGATTGGTGTGTTGCTGCTGGTGCTGATCGGCATCCTGGTGGCCTGGTGGTTGCCGTTGCTGTTGGCCGCGCTGGCCTGGGTCGCTCACGAAGCGTGGTTTGCCGACCACCTGTTTTATGCCCCCAACGAAGACTATCAATACCGCTTCTCGGCCGATGCCGAGTTACCCGGCGTGCGCCTGGAGAACGGGCGCTTGTTGCTCGATCAACCGGTCGCCGCAGACGCCACGCTGGTGCTGGCGATCACAGTCAAAAGCACCTGGCTGGGACGCTTTCTCGACCCGAACATTGCCCTGGGTGACGACCGCCAAACCTTTGAACGTGGGGTCAACGGCGTGCGTTATCTCAACCTCAGCGGTTTGGCGCTGGATCAGTTGCAGCTGCGCGGTCGCCATTGTCGCCTGCTCGGCACGCCGCGCCTGTGGGCCTGGACCCAGCCGGATTACAGCACCCAGCGTGTGATGGTCATCGCGCCCCACGCCGACGATGCCGAACTGGCAGCTTTCGGGCTCTACAGCCAGGCGCAAAAGCCGTGGATCGTCACCCTCACGGCGGGTGAAATCGAAGCCGAACACTATCAGCAGATGGGCCTGGACACGGTCGAAGCCGCGCGCATCAAGGGCCGCCTGCGCGCCTGGGACAGCATCGCCGTGCCGCTATGGGCGGGCGTACCCCAGGCACACTGCGTGCAACTGGGTTATTTCTGCCTGCAATTGCAAGCCATGCAGGCCGCGCCAGCCCAGCCCTTCGCCTCCCGTGAAGCCGAGCTGAGCGATGTGCGGCCGTTTCGCCAGTTCAATCCGTTCCCGCTGCCGTCGGATAGCGACGGCTTGCCGACCTGGAATAACCTGCTGGCCGATCTGCGCGCGGTGTTGTTGATGGCGCGCCCTGAAGTGATCGTGCTGCCGTACTCGGCGCTGGACCCGCACCCCGATCATATCTGCGCGCAGAACGCCGTCATGCAGGCCTTGCAAGGCCTGGAGTGGCAGCCAACCACGCTGCTGGGCTACGCCAATCATCTGCATGACAATGACCGCTGGCCCATGGGCGACGCTGGCAGTGGCATAGCCTTGCCGCCGCTGTTCGATGCAACCCAGGAGCTGCATCCGTGCAGCCTGCCGCTGACGTTGGCGCAACAGCGCGACAAGGCCATGGCACTGGGCATGATGCACGACCTGCAACCCGCGCCACCCTTCAAGCGGCGTGTCCGGCGGTTGTTGCAGCGTGTACTGGCCGGGCGCGCGCGTTCGCCTTACGGGGAGAACGAGTTCTTCCGCAAGGCGGTGCGGCGACATGAGTTGTTCTGGCGTTTGTGACCTGTGAAAGGAAGAGCATGAAAGTTTTATTTCTGGTGCAGAAAGAACAGCGCGCCATCCTAGATCGTCTTTACGAAGGCATCGCCGAGCATTGCGAATGCGATACCCGCTGGCTGAGCAGCGCCGAGCAGCGCAACCTGCGCGGCTACTTTCGCCGTGAGGTCGATGTGACCCGCTACGACCGCATCGTGTTCTTCCTGCGTTTCAAGCAGGAGATCCGCCAGGCCGGTTTTATCCGTACGATCCCCAATCTGGTGATCCTCGAACACGACGCCTACCAGAACTACATTCCCTGCAAATACACCGGAAAATTCAGCGCCCATTACCGCCGTTTACCCTGGGCGCGGGTGATCAGCTCGGGCTTCATGGTGACCGAGCGCCTGCGTGCGGAAGGCTTCGACGCGGTGTTCGTGCCCAAGGGCTACGACCAGGCGCTGTTGCAGCCGCAGGCGCGTGAGCGTGACATCGAGCTGGCGTTTGTCGGTAGCACCAATAGCGTGGCCTACAGCGGGCGCAAGGCGTTGCTCGATGAGCTGGCACGGGTCGAGCCGCTGGTGGTGACGCGTACCAAGTCGGGTGAGGAATACTGTGCGACGCTCAACCGGATCCGCTTTTTTGTCAGTGCCGACGTGGGCATGGGCGAATACATGATCAAGAACTTCGAAGCCATGGCCTGTGGTTGCGTGCTGCTGGCGTTTGACCAGGGCGAGGCGGAAAACCAGGCCCTGGGTTTCAAGGACAAGGTCAACGTAGTGTTCTATAAAGACATCCCGCAATTGCAGGAAAAACTCGCCGAGTTGCGCGCCAACCCTCAGTTGGCGGCGGATATTGCGCGTAAAGGCCAGGAGCTGGCTGTCAGCCAGTTCAGCTTTGCACGTATCGGCCAGCGTATTGTCGAAGTGCTGCAGCCACCTCTGCGGCCACGTGCGCCGTTGAGTTTGCTGGAAACGCTGCGCCTGAAACTGGGCGTGTAACCTCTGTCAGGCCGTCGATTGCGGTCATTTTATTGTTGGTGCCCACGTGCGATTTTCCGAACAGAGCGACATCACCCTTGTAGTGACCAGCTGCGGTCGCTTTGATCTGTTAAAGCGCACGCTTGAAAGCTTCGACGTGTTCAACACGGCTGACATCCGCGAGGTGTTCATCACCGAGGACTCCGGTGACGACGCGGTACGCCAGGCGATTCCGGCCCATTGGCAGGAACATTGCACTTTCTTCGTCAACCGCCCGAAGCTGGGGCAGTTGGCATCCATCGACCTGGCCTACGCGTCGGTGAAGACACCCTATATTTTCCATTGTGAAGATGACTGGGAGTTTTACCGCCCGGGGTTTGTCGAGGACTCCAAGACGGTGTTGGAGCTGCGCCCGGATGTGCTCCAGGTGTGGTTGCGCAACTTTGTCTATGACTTGCAGGTGCACAGCCCCTATATCCATCTGGGGCCGCGTGAGCTGATCGGTGGGGTGCCGTGCTACCCGCTGATCTCCGACAAGCCGGAGTGGCAGGCGTTTTCCCTGAACCCCGGTTTGCGCCGCCTCAAGGAGTACGCGTTGTGCGCGCCTTATGCCGGGTTCGAGGGCGAGAAGGGCTTGTCGCGGCGCTATGCGCAGTTGAACTTGATGGCCGTGACCCTTGAGGGCGATGCGGTATTGCACACCGGCTTCGGCTTGCATGTGTCGACCTCGGCCGAGCGCTTGAACAAGGCCAAGCGCAAGCGGCGCGAGCGGATCAAGCTGGTCGCCATGCTGTTGTTGGGCCTCGCCATCGGCTGGCTGGTCAATTGAGTTGCATGCACGCCTCCAGAACACCGCAGAAGGTTCGTATTATTCAATGAGCATCCTCAACGTCATGTGGGCCGGTGGTACTGCATTCGCTTCCGTGCAGAAGGTTCATCAGCAAGTGCTTGGCAGCGTCGACTGCGGTGCAGCCGTGCATACCTGGCTGCTTCAGGGCGGTGCACAAGCTGGAGATGGGGCGCTGGAATGGAATCTCTCATCGGCTCAGCTCAAGGGCCGTCACCTGTGGGCGTTGCTGCTGCCGCGCATGCGCGCGCGTTTTCGACGGGCGCTGCCGCAGGACGTGAAGGTCGTGCTGCTCGATGGCGTCGGCGTTGCGCGGGTGTTGTTGCCGGTGCTCAAGACCGTACCCGAGGTACGTGCTGTGGTGCTGTTTCACGGCATGACACGCCTGCGTCGCACGGATCGCAAGCTGTTCGAGCAATTCTCCGAGGCCCGACTGACCGTGGCAGCTGTGTCGCAGACCCTGGCCGACTCGTTGCAACGCGATTTGCATCGCCCGGTGGCAGTACTGCGCAGCGCCTTTGACCCCAGCGCGTTTTGCGCCGCGATGCTGTCCCGCGAGCAGGCCCGCGCGCAGTTGGGCCTGGCCGCAGACAACGCTCCGGTGCTGGGCGCCGTGGGGCGCCTGGTGGGCAGCAAGGGCTTTGCCTGTTTGCTGGATGCGTTTGCCGCCGTGACCTCGCGTCGGCCCGAGGCGCGCTTGGTGATCATTGGCGAAGGCACTGCGCGTGCGGAGCTTGAAGCGCAGATTGAGCACCTTGGCTTGCGCGGCAAAGTCTTCATGCCGGGGCACCTGGCGGACGCGGCGACCCTGTATCGCGCATTTGATTGGGTGGCGATACCGTCTTCGGAGGAGGGGCTTGGGTTGATCGTGCAGGAGGCCGTGATGGCCGGTGTGCCGGTGCTGACCAGCGAGCTGGCGGTGTTCCGCGAGCAATTGGCGGACGCTGGTTGGTATGCACCGGCTGACGCTGTCGACGCCTGGACGCAACTGCTGGAGCGCGCTTTTTCAACCAGCCCGCACGTCGCCGTGGCGGCTCAGTTGGCGGCGCTGGCGCCGGAACAGGCCTGGCAGGACTTCACCGCCACCGCCCGCCGGCTGCTCTCACCCCGGTAGTACGGCTTGTTCGAGCGCTTGCATCGGAAAGCGTTCGTTCAGCTTCTCGCGCGCAATATAACGGGCGAAGTGCTGCAGGTTGCGCTTGACCAGCGCCGGACTCAGCGGCGCACGCAGGAAGCGCAGGTCGGCCACGTCGATCAGGCCCATCTGGTTGTCCGGTGTCACGACAATGTTGCCCAGGTGCAGGGAGCGGAAGTAGATCCCGGCGCCATGCAGGCGGCGAATCAGCGTCACCAGCGGTTCCAGGTTCTGCTCCCAGTCAAAACCTTCCTTGTTGGCGATCTGGCGCAGCGTCTCGCCCGGTAGCGGGCGATACAGCACGGCGGTCATGCCGGGCGCGTCCAGCTGGAAGCTGTCGAGTACGGTGAGGGTGGGAATGCCGCGCTGTTGCAACCCGAGCGCGTTATCGATGAAACGCTTGGAGTACGGGCGAAACAAGGCGGAAGAAAAAAACCGCTTGCGACGAAACAGTTTAAGGATGTTCCCGTCCGTCAGCAGGTAGACTTTGGGCCCATAGCTGTCCTTCTCCAGGATTCTGGCGCCTTCAATCATCGTGTTTAGAGCGGCTTGGGGAAGCCTTGAACATTGCATCGTCAGGAAGCCTTGTGGGAGTCGCGGGCACATGAGTCGGCAATGATGCCGAAAGTTTTGGGTTTTAACCATGCCGGGGTGGCAGGTTGGCCGTAGTATTAGGAGCGGATGATGCAGGCAAGTCGTTGGGCGCAAGTATGGATGGGGTTCGGGTTGCTGTGGTTTTTACTGGCAATCGCCTTTGCGCCGACCAATAAGATCTATCAACAGGGGCTGACGCTGTTCTTGTGGCTGCCGGCCATGGTGTTTGCCTGGTCTGCCCGTGAGCAGCTCAAGCAGGTCTGGCAGGCTCAGCGTTGGGTCTACCTGGCGCTGGGCGTAATGGCGGCCTGGGGCTTGATCAGCCTGCTGTGGACCAATGCCGAGGACCCTTCCCGCGAAGCCAAGCGCCTGCTGTATATCGGCGTATTCCTGCTGTTCTTGCCGGTGCTTGCCCAAGGGCGCACCGAGCAGGTGGTTCGCCTGATGCAGTGGGGCGGCTTTGGCCTGGCGTTGTCGTCGCTGCTGGCGATGGTCAAGTTCTATGGCCTTCAAGGCAATGCCTGGGACGCTCGTCTTGAAGGGTTGGGGCAGCTGTCCCATCCGATCCTGGGCGCGTACGTCATTGGTCTCGCGGCTGTGTGGATGCTGCACTGGATGCCCCGTGGGCGCTGGATGCAAGTGGCCTTCCTGGCGGCGATCGGGCTGCTCGGCCTGTTTGTCGTGGCGAGCCAGAGCCGTGGTGCCGCGCTGGCCTTGCTGTTGAGCGTGGTGGCGATGCCGCTGTGGAGCCGCGACCGACGCAGTACGGTGATCGCGATCGCCGCAGCGGTGGCGGCGGTGGTGGTATTCGTGTCGATGCAATCGTTGATGCTGTCCCGTGGCGTGTCGTTCCGGCCGCAGATTTTCATGGCGGCGCTGCAGATGATTGGCGAGCACCCTTGGACCGGTCTGGGCCTGGGTGGTAATTACAACGTGGTCTGGAATGAGTTCCGCTTCGACCATTCCCACAACCTGTTCACCCACGTCGCCATCGAACTGGGCCTGCCGGGCCTGCTGCTGTGGTGCGCGGTGTGGTTCGGCGTGCTGTGGCAAGCCTGGAAAGTGCGTGACACCCATTACGGCAAAGGCCTCATCGGCATGTGGGTGTTCTCCACTCTGGCGATGCAGTTCGATGCGGCCAACCTCACCGGCACCCCGCGTGCCGAGTGGTTTATCACCTGGCTGCCGATCGCGCTGGTCAGCGTGTCGGTCTGGGCTCGGGCCAAACCCGGCGCTTGTGATAAAGTTGCCGCCCTACCTAATCAGTGAGCTCAACAATGAGTGACGCACCGCCTAAAGCGGAACAGGAATCCAGCCTGAAAATTTATTTCAGGCTGCTGGGATACGTGAAGCCGTACATCGGCATGTTCCTCGTGAGCATTATCGGGTTTGTGATTTTCGCATCCACCCAGCCCATGCTGGCCGGGATTCTCAAATACTTCGTGGATGGCCTGAGCAACCCGGACGTGGTGTTTTTCCCCAGTGTTCCGTACCTCAAGGACCTGAAACTGCTGATGGCCGTGCCGCTGCTGATCGTGCTGATCGCCGCGTGGCAGGGGCTGGGCTCTTTCCTGGGCAACTACTACCTGGCCAAGGTCTCCCTGGGGCTGGTCCACGATTTGCGGGTGCAGTTGTTCAACAAACTGCTGGTCCTGCCCAACCGCTATTTCGATACCCACAGCTCCGGGCACCTGATTTCCCGCATCACCTTCAACGTGACCATGGTCACCGGCGCCGCCACGGATGCGATCAAGGTCGTGATCCGCGAAGGCCTGACGGTGGTGTTCCTGTTCGGCTACCTGTTGTGGATGAACTGGAAGCTGACCCTGGTGATGCTGGCGATCCTGCCGATCATTGCCATGATGGTCGGCAGCACCAGCAAGAAATTCCGCAAGCAGAGCAAGAAAATCCAGGTGGCGATGGGCGACGTGACCCACGTGGCCTCGGAAACCATCCAGGGTTATCGCGTGGTGCGCAGCTTCGGTGGGGAGACCTACGAAGAGCAGCGTTTCGCCAAGGCGAGCATGAGCAACACCGAAAAGCAGATGCGCATGACCAAGACCGGTGCGGTCTACACGCCCATGCTGCAATTGGTGATCTACACCGCGATGGCGGCGCTGATGTTCCTGGTGCTGTTCCTGCGGGGTGACGCGACCGCCGGCGACCTGGTGGCCTATATCACGGCTGCGGGCCTGCTGCCCAAGCCGATCCGCCAGTTGTCGGAAGTCAGCTCGACGATCCAGAAGGGCGTCGCCGGTGCCGAGAGCATCTTCGAACAGCTGGACGTGGTGCCTGAAGTCGACACCGGCACTGTGGAAAAAGAGCGGGTCAGCGGCCACCTTGAGGTGCGCAACCTGAGCTTCACCTACCCCGGCACCGAGCGCGAAGTGCTCAAGAACATCAGCTTCATCGCAGCGCCAGGCCAGATGGTCGCGCTGGTCGGGCGTTCGGGCAGTGGCAAGTCCACCCTGGCCGCGCTGATTCCGCGTTTCTATCATCATGAAGTCGGCGAGATCCTGCTTGATGAAGTGGAAATCGAGGACTACCGCCTGCGCAACCTGCGCCGCCACGTGGCCCAGGTGACCCAGCACGTGACGCTGTTCAACGACACCGTGGCCAACAACATCGCCTACGGCGACCTGGCCGGCGCGCCGCGTGAAGACGTCGAAAAAGCTGCCCGTGATGCCTACGCCATGGACTTCATCGCCGAGCTGCCCAAGGGCTTGGACACCGAAGTCGGCGAAAACGGCGTGCTGCTCTCCGGCGGTCAGCGTCAGCGTCTGGCGATTGCCCGTGCCTTGCTGAAAAACGCACCGCTGCTGATCCTCGATGAGGCGACCTCGGCGCTGGACACCGAGTCCGAGCGGCATATCCAGGCCGCCCTGGACAAGGTCATGAAGGGTCGTACGACCCTGGTGATTGCGCACCGCTTGTCCACCATCGAGAAGGCTGACCTGATCCTGGTGATGGATCACGGTGAAATCGTCGAGCGTGGCACCCATGCCGATTTGTTGGCCCTGGGTGGCTACTACTCGCGTTTGCACGCCATGGGGCTGGACGAGCCGGCAACGGCCAACATCGTCTGACCGACCGGGGCGCGCAATGCGCCCCGTTTTTGTTCAAAAAGTGAGCAGTTGCGCGGTCGGATGTCTTACAGATAAAGCTCTCGAACTAGGCAGCGCCCACCCTGTGCTAATATCGCGCCCCTGTTCATTTTGTATGTGGGTTGCTCCATGAAGTTGTCCATGCCGCGATTCGATCAAGCCCCTGTCTTGGTGGTCGGCGATGTCATGCTCGACCGTTACTGGCATGGTGGTACCTCACGGATTTCCCCTGAGGCGCCGGTACCGGTAGTCAAGGTCGAGCAAATCGAAGACCGTCCAGGCGGCGCTGCCAACGTTGCCCTCAATATTGCCGCCCTCGGCGCCCCGGCCTCCCTGGTCGGCGTGACCGGCGATGACGAAGCCGCCGACAGCCTGGCCAACAGCCTGCGCGGTGCCGGCGTGCGTGCGCTGTTCCAGCGCATTGCCCATCAGCCGACCATCGTCAAGCTGCGGGTCATGAGTCGTCACCAGCAATTGCTGCGGATCGATTTTGAAGAACCCTTCGCCACCGACGCCCTGGCCCTCAGCGGTCAGGTCGATGCGTTGCTCGAAGGCATCAAGGTGCTGGTGTTGTCCGATTACGGCAAAGGCGCCTTGAAGAACCACCAGGCACTGATCCAGGCCGCCAAGGCCAAGGGCATTCCGGTGCTGGCCGACCCCAAGGGCAAGGATTTCTCGATTTATCGCGGTGCCAGCCTGATCACGCCGAACCTCAGCGAGTTCGAAGCCATCGTCGGCGGCTGCGCCGATGAGCACGAGCTGGTGAGCAAAGGCGCGGCATTGATGGCCGACCTCGACCTTGGCGCCTTGCTGGTGACCCGTGGCGAGCACGGCATGACCCTGCTGCGTCCGGATCATCCGGCGATGCACCTGCCGGCGCGGGCCCGTGAAGTGTTCGACGTCACCGGCGCCGGCGACACCGTGATCTCCACCCTGGCCGCCTCGATTGCGGCCGGCGAAGAACTGCCTCACGCCGTGGCCCTGGCCAACCTGGCGGCGGGCATTGTGGTCGGCAAGTTGGGTACGGCGGCCATCAGTGCACCGGAACTGCGGCGCGCCATCCAGCGTTCCGAAGGTTCGGAGCGTGGCGTGCTGGGGATCGAGCAATTGCTGCTGGCGATCGACGATGCCCGTGCCCACAACGAAAGCATTGTGTTCACCAACGGCTGCTTCGACATCCTGCATGCTGGCCACGTGACCTATCTGGAACAGGCGCGCGCCCAAGGCGATCGCCTGATCGTCGCGGTCAACGACGACGCGTCGGTCAGCCGCCTCAAAGGCCCGGGCCGTCCGATCAACAGTGTCGACCGTCGTATGGCGGTCCTGGCTGGCCTGGGCGCGGTGGACTGGGTGATCAGCTTTGCTGAAGGTACCCCGGAAAACCTGCTGGCCCAGGTCAAGCCGGACGTGCTGGTCAAGGGCGGCGATTACTCCGTCGACCAGGTGGTCGGTGCCGACATCGTCAGCGCCTATGGCGGCACGGTCAAAGTGCTGGGGCTGGTTGAAAACAGCTCGACCACGGCCATCGTCGAGAAGATTCGCAACAATGAGTAAGTGTGTCCTGATAACCGGCGGTGCGGGCTTTATCGGCTCGCACCTGGTCGATGCGTTGTTGGCCAAGGGCTACGGCGTGCGCGTGTTGGACAACCTGTCCACCGGCAAGCGCAGCAACCTGCCGTTGGATAATCCGCGGGTCGAGTTGCTGGAGGGTGATGTCGCCGACGCCGAGCTGGTCGCGCGTGCCGCGGTCGGCACGGCGGCGGTGGTGCACCTGGCGGCGGTGGCCTCGGTGCAGGCATCGGTGGATGACCCGGTCAGCACGCACCAGAGCAATTTCGTCGGTACGCTGAACGTGTGCGAAGCCATGCGCAAAGCGGCGGTGAAGCGCGTGGTCTTCGCCTCCAGCGCGGCGGTGTACGGCAACAATGGCGAGGGTGCTTCGATTGACGAAGAGACCACCAAGGCGCCGTTGACGCCCTATGCGTCCGACAAATTGGCCGGCGAGCATTACTTCGACTTTTACCGTCGCCAGCACGGTCTGGAGCCGGTGATTTTCCGCTTCTTCAATATCTTCGGGCCACGCCAGGACCCGTCCTCTCCGTACTCCGGAGTGATCAGCATCTTCAGCGAGCGCGTGCAGCAGGGCGTGCCGATTGCCGTGTTTGGCGATGGCGAGCAGACCCGTGACTTCATGTATGTGGAAGATCTGGTTGACGTGTTGGTGCAAGCCATTGAGGCGCCGGACGCGCCGTTGGGCGCGATCAATGTGGGCTGGAATCGAACGACGACGCTCAAGCAGGTGTTGCAGGCGCTGGAAGAGATTGTCGGCAAGTTGCCAGCGGTGACTTACGGGCCGGCACGTTCGGGGGATATTCGTCACTCGCGGGCGAATAATCAGCGCTTGTTGGCGAGCTTCAAGTTGCCCGAGCCTACGCCTCTGAAAGTCGGCCTGGAGCGCTTGCTCAACGGCTGACGCGATTATAAATGTGGGAGCGGGCTTGCTCGCGAAGGCGGTGTACCAGTCTCTGCCTGTGCGGGCTGATCCACCGCTTTCGCGAGCAAGCCCGCTCCCACATTTGGATTTGCGCCGGGCTTGGCATTGGAGTGGAGCCGCTAGCTGCTGGCCTTCTTCTTCGGCGTAATCTTGCGCAGCACCCGCTGGGCCAAACGCTTCAATTTCGATTCTTTCTCCGGCTCCGCCAAGCCTTGCTGGCGCAGCCAATCCTTCCAGCGAATCCGCTCCTCACGCACCAGCCAGCCTTCCTGCTGGGCGAAGCTTTCCGCCAGGTACAACCCGCGCGTACTGGCCGGGTACAGCTGATCTTTTTTGACGGTGTACAGCTCGGCCAGCGGCTGGCCGTCTTTCAACGGCATCAGGTACAGGTCCGGGCGCTGGCGGTCGAGGCGCGCCACCAACTGGTCGCCTTCCAGGCGCTCGTCCACATGGAACAGGCTCAGGGACTTGGCTTCCTTCGGCACTTCCAGGCGCAAGTCGTAGATCAATTGCAGTGACGCCGTGGGCAGGTGCACATAGGCCCGTGGGCGTTCGATCAGCTGAGTGGTCGCGCAACGCACCGGGCGAGCTGCGCCGGACAGCGGGCTGAGGCGAAACGGCAGTGCTTCGCGGTAATGCAGCGCGGCGGAGTAGGGCGCCGGCAGCCAGGTGTCGTTGAAGCGCCCGCCGAGCCAGCCTTCGGGCGTTTCCAGCAGGCACTCTTCGGCGATTTCCTGGATGGCGGTGTGCAGCGGCAGGTTCAGTTCGTGGGCGGGGACGTAGCCGGAGATCAGCTTGAGTACCACGTCGCCACGGTCCTGGCGTCGCTGGCGTACCAGCACCCAGTAGTCCTTGTTTTGCCAGTGCAGGGTCAGTCGTACCGACACGCCGAGGTTCGCCAGTTCCAGCACGAAACGCTCGGGGTCGGCCACCTCCACCGGCTTGCGCCGTTGCAGGGTCTGGGCGAAGTTGAGCGGCATGCCGACGCTCTGGTAGTTCAGTCCTTCGGGGGTGGCTTCGACGTGCAGCGGCAGTGTCTTGAAGTTGCTGGGGTTTTTTCGTATGAGCGTGCGCGCCATGTCGGCTCCTGCTTGCGACTGGGTCGGCCGCGTCGGCGGCATCAGAGTTGACGAATAACCTGGGCAGCGGTCGCCACGTTATGGGCCAGGTGCAGCGGATTGATGGTCCCGACAATAGCACTGGCAACGCCCGTTTGCGCAAACAACAGCATGAAACTGGCACGTATTGGATCCATTCCAGGCTCCAGGCAAACGTGGCCACTGGCCAGGGCTTTTTTCACCAGGATGCCTTTGCCGTGGGCGGCCGCATAGTCAATGACGGCTTTCTCGGCCTGTTCGTTCAAATTGTAGGTGACCATCGCGCAATCGCCCTGCTCCAGAGCCTTCACGCCGCCTTCGACGGTTTTCCCGGAAAAACCGAAACCGCGGATCTTGCCTTCCTGTTTCAGCTCGGCGAGGGTCTGGTAGACCTCGCAGTCGTTGAGGATATGCAGGTCGTTGCCGTCGGAGTGCACCAGCACCAGGTCGATAAAATCCGTTTCCAGTCGTTTCAAGCTGCGTTCAATCGACAGTCGAGTGTGGGCCGCGCTGAAATCGTGGCGGGACACGCCATTGTCGAATTCCTCGCCGACCTTGCTGACAATCACCCAGTCCTTGCGCTGGCCGCGCAGCAGCGGGCCCAGGCGCTCTTCGCTGCGGCCGTAGGCGGGTGCGGTGTCGATCAGGTTGATGCCCAATTGCTGGGCCTGACGCAGCAGCATCCGGGCTGCGTCGTCATCTGGAATCTGGAAGCCGTTGGGGTATTTAACCCCCTGGTCACGGCCCAGCTTGACGGTGCCCAGGCCCAGCGGCGACACCAGCAGGCCGGTGCTGCCCAGGGGGCGATGCAGGTCGTGCAAGGTCGGCAGGCTCATGGCAGCAGTTGCTCCCAGGCCGGTACGCCGATAGCGGGCTTTGGCAGCTCGGGCAGCGGCTCGCTGGCGGCTGGACGGATGCCATCACGTTCGAAGCTGTTGATCACCCGGTCGGCGAAGTCCGGCGCCAGTGCCAGTTTGGTCGGCCAGCCTACCAGCAGGCGGCCGTCCTCAAACACGAAGGCGTTGTCGGGGCGGCTCAGACCCGTTTGCAGCGGCTCGGCGCGGTCGACGCGCAGGGTGGCCCATTGGGTCTGGCTCATGTCGATCCACGGTAGCAATTGCGCCAGTTCTTTTTGCGCCGTTGCGATCTGTTCTTCAGGCGTACGTGCCACGCCATCGGCCTCGGCAATGTCGCCGCCCATGTACCAGACCCAGTTGCCATCGGCGGCCGGGTGGGTGGTCACGGTGAGGCGCGGCTTGGTGCCGCCGCCCAGGCAGTGGGCGTACAGCGGCTTCAGGCCGGGGCCTTTGGCGATGATCATGTGCAGCGGGCGTTTTTGCATCGCCGGCTTGCTCAAGCCCAGGCTGGTCAGCAGGTCGGCGGTGCCGCCACCGGCGCTCAGCACGATGCGCTGGGCACGGATCTCGCGGCCATCCACCTTCAGGCCCACCAGCTTGTTGCCGTCCAGCAGCGGCTCGATGTGCTGCCCGGCGAGCAAGCCGTCGCCGGCCAATTGGGCCAGGCGTTCGATCACACTGGGGACGTCCACCACGAGTTCGGCCAGGCGATAGACCTTGCCCTTGAAGCGGCGATCTTGCAGGGCTGGGGGCAGGTCGTCGCCCTTGACCTGGTCGACACGGCCGCGCACGGCCTTGCTGGCGAAGAAGCTGGTGAGGTTGCCGGCGAGCGTGCCGGGGGACCACAGGTAATGGGCCTGGGAGAGCACGCGCACGCCGGTCAGGTCCAGCTCGCCATTGCCCGCCAAGGCTTCACGCCAGCGGCGCGGCATGTCGGCGATGGCTTCGGAGGCGCCGGTGAGGGCGCCGTGCAGGGCGTATTTCGCGCCGCCGTGGATGATCCCTTGGGACTTCACGCTTTGCCCGCCACCCAGGGTAGCGTTTTCCACCAATACCGTGGAAAACCCCTGGCGGCGCAGGCGCGCATTCAGCCAGAGGCCGGCAACCCCGGCGCCGACAATCAGGACGTCGGTGGAAATAACGGATGGCATGGGCGACCTCAGTGTTCAAGACAAGAGGCGCAGTATACAGGCTGTTGCGTGGTGGTCAGTGCCCGGCGGTTTTCGAAAACAACTGGATCACCACCACACCCAGCACAATCAGGCCCATGCCGAGCATCGCCGGCAGGTCGAGTTTCTGCCCGTAGATGAACAGCGCTGCGACGCTCACCATCACGATGCCCATCCCGGCCCACACCGCGTAGGCCACGCCCACCGGCACGGTGCGCACCACCAGGGTCAGCATCCAGAACGCCACGCCGTAGCCGACGATCACCAGTAGCAGTGGGATAGGTGTGCTCCAGCCCTTGATGGCTTTCATCGAAACAGTGGCGATCACTTCCGAGCAGATGGCGATGGCCAGGTAGTAGTAGGCAGGGTTCATGGGTAATCCTCGGTGTGAAGCGCGTTTGATAATGTCGCCATTTTAGGGCTTGGCCAGATGGGGTAAAGTCATTACCTATCTGAATTGGAGATGGGTTGAAGCATGAGCGTGCAATGGAACCTGGAACAGATGCGCCTGTTTGTCAGCGTCGCCGAGCAGCGTTCGTTTTCGGCGGTGGCGCGCGGGCAGCGCAAGGCGCAGTCGGCGGTGAGTAATGGGGTTGCGCTGCTGGAGGCCGACCTGGGCGTCAGCCTGTTCGAGCGTAGTAGCGGCCGCCAACCGCGCCTGACCGAGGCCGGCACGGTGTTGCTTGAAGAAGCCCGGGAAGTGCTGCGCCAATGCGAGCGCCTCAACGGCCGGGCGCTGTCGTTGATGCGCGGCGAAGAAGCCTGCCTGCGCCTGGCCCAGGATGAGGCGATGCTGTATCAGCCGGTGCTGGACAGCCTGGATGCATTGGCCGGGCAGTTTCCCAACCTGGAAGTGCAGATTTCCAGCGCCGCCCAAGGCGATGTCGCACGCAAGCTGGTGGAGCGCAAGGCCGACCTGGGCATGTTGTTCTATCACGATCAGATCCCCGAGGCGCTGGAGCGGCGGGTGGTCGGCAGGGTGGAAATGGTCACCGTCTGCGGGCGCAATCACCCGTTGGCTCGGCAGAAAACCGTGGACTGCCAGGGCCTCGCGCAATACCGCCAACTGCTGATGTCGACCCAGACCAGCGTCTACCCCGGCAGCGAAGCTGCCAGCCCACAGGTGTGGCGTGCCGACAGCTTTTACGTGCTGGCCGAATGGCTGACCCGTGGCCTCGGCTGGGCCTGGCTGCCGCGGCATGTGGTGCAATACCCGACCTACCAGAACCAGATGGTCGAACTCGACAGTGAATGGACCCCGCCAGCGTTGGTGGTGGAGTTGGTCTGGCGCCGTGACGAGCCCCTCGGCCCGGCCGCACGTTTTCTGGCGGAACGTTTTGCCGAGTGTCTACGGGCGATTGACTGAAAAAGCCGATAAACTCCGCCGCCATGAATAGAACTCTCTACAGCTGTCTGTTTTACCTGGCGCTGCCGTTGGTGGCTTTACGTCTGTGGCTGCGCGCGCGCAAGGCCCCGGCCTATGCCAAGCGGGTGAGCGAACGTTTCTCCTATGGCTTGCCGGTGTTACAGCCGGGCGGGATCTGGGTGCATGCGGTGTCGGTGGGCGAGAGCATCGCCGCCGCGCCCATGGTGCGCGGGTTGCTGGAGCGTTATCCGACGCTTGTGATCACCGTGACCTGCATGACGCCCACGGGTTCCGAGCGCATCCAGGCGCTGTTCGCCAACGAGCCGCGCATCCAACACTGCTACCTGCCCTATGATTTGCCTTGCGCCGCCAAGCGCTTTCTTGATCGCGTGCAGCCGAAGCTGGCGGTGATCATGGAAACCGAGTTGTGGCCCAACCACATCCACGCCTGTGCCCTGCGCGGTATTCCCGTGGCGTTGGCCAACGGGCGGCTGTCGGCACGCTCGGCCAAGGGTTACGGGCGTTTCGCCAAGCTCACCGCGCCGATGCTGGCAGAGATGAGTCTGTTGGCCGTTCAGACGCAAACCGAAGCCCAGCGCTTTTTAAGCCTCGGTGCGCATCCGCAAGCCGTTGAAGTGACCGGCTCGATCAAGTTCGACCTGACCGTCGACCCCGAACTGCCGCAGCGCGCCGCCGCTTTGCGCGAACAATGGGGCGCCAGTGAGCGTCCGGTGTGGATCGCCGCCAGTACCCACGAAGGCGAAGATGAAGTGGTGCTCGCCGCCCATCGCCAGTTGCTCGACAGCTATCCCAATGCGTTATTGATCCTGGTGCCGCGCCATCAGGAGCGTTTCGGGCCAATGTTCGAGTTGTGTGGGCAACAGGGATTCGCCACGGTGCGCCGTTCCACGGGCGATCCCGTCACCTCGCAAACCTCGGTGTTGCTCGGCGATACCATGGGCGAATTGCTGTTTCTGTATGCCTTGGCCGACAGTGCCTTTGTCGGCGGCAGCCTGGTGGCGACTGGTGGGCATAACCCGCTGGAGCCGGCGGCGTTGGCCAAGCCGGTGATCATGGGGCCGCACGTATTCAACTTCCTCGAAATCACCGCGATGATGCGTGAAGGCGGGGCGTTGCGGCAGGTGGATGATGCCCAAGGGTTGGCTGAGGCGGTGCGGCAGTTGTTCGAGTTGCCGCAGGATGCGCGCAGGATGGGGCAGGCGGGGCTCAAGGTGATGCAGGCGAACCAAGGTGCTTTGAAGCGTTTGCTGGATGGTTTGAGCAGACTCATCACCCACTGACAATAGAGGTCAAATGTGGGAGCGGGCTTGCTCGCGAAAGCGGTGGGTCAGCCTGCACATGTGGCGACTGATACACCGCCTTCGCGAGCAAGCCCGCTCCCACACAAGCCAGCTCCCACATTGGTTTTGCAGTGTTATCAATATCCCGGTCGGGCTTTTAGCTGCTCGGCAGCAGCCTTGGCCAAATCCGGCGGCAGGAAGTCGCGGTCCGGGTTGTAGTCCGCCTTCAGATAACGCGCCAGATCCTGCAAATCCCCCGGGTTCAACGTCCCCGCCGCCTGCTTCAAGCGCAGGTTGTCGAGGATGTAGTCATAGCGGCTGTTGTTGTAGTTGCGCACCGACGAGTACAGCTGGCGCTGCGAATCCAGCACATCGACGATATTGCGCGTACCCACCTGATAGCCGATCTCCGTGGCTTCCACCGCGCTCTGGTTGGAGATGATCGACTGGCGACGCGCCTGCACCTGTTCCACATCGGTGTTCACCGCGCGGTGCAGGTTGCGTGTGTTTTCCACCACCTGGCGGCGCAGGCCTTCGCGTTGCTGCTCGGTCTGGTCCAGGCGCGAATAGGATTCGCGCACTTGCGAGCTGGTCAGCCCGCCGCTGTAGAGCGGGATGCTCAGGCGCAGGCCAATGGTGCGTTGGGACACATCGCCGCCGTACGGCACCGGCAACTGGTTGGGGTTGCTGAAGCCGAGCGCATCGTTATCGCCTTTTTCGTACTGCGCCACGGCGTCGAGGGTCGGCGCGTGGCCGGCCTTGCGCTGCTTGAGGGTTTCTTCGGCGGCGGTGACAGCGTAGTTGCTGGCCAGCAGGTTCAGGTTTTGGCGCCCGGCGGTTTCGACCCAGGATTTGGCGTCGTTCGGCAGCGGCGGCAGTACCGGCAGGGTGTGGACGATGCCCTGAATCGAGTTGTACTGGCGATTGGTCAGGGTGATCAGCGCTTCGAACGCGTCTTCCACCTGGCGCTGGGCGAGGATGCGGTTGGCGCGGGCAGTGTCGTAGCTGGCCTGGGATTGCAGCACGTCGGTCTTGTCCGACAGGCCGACGTCGAAGCGTTCGTTGGACTGGTCCAGCTGGCGCTTGAAGGCATTTTCCTCGGCCTTGGTGGAGGCCAGGTTGTCCTGGGCGCGCAGCACGGCGAAGTAGTTTTCGGCGCTTTGCAGGATCAGGTTCTGTTCGGTGGCCGAGAGTTGCAGCGCGGCCTGTTCGTTGACGGCTTCGGCGGCTTGCAGCTGGAACCAGCGGTCGGCGCGGAACAGCGGCTGGCTCAAGGTCGCGCGCCACGAATGCGCATCGCGATTGGCAGTGCCTGATGGCTGCGAGAGCTGGGTGCGCACGTTGTTGCTGTCGGCACCGGCCGACAGGTTCGGCAGCAAACCGGCGCGGGCCTGTGGCACCACTTCTTTTTGCGCGCCGTATTGGGCGCGGGCGGCCGCCAGGTCAGCGTTGTTGTTTACCGCTTCCTGGTAGACGCTGACCAAGTCAGTGTTGGCGGACAAGGGCGCTTCTGCTGCCCAAACCATTCCATTGGTCGCACAAGACACGGCAAGAGCCAGTGAGAGTTTGCGCAGCATGAGGCGTTCCCTGATCAAATATTACGGCGATAATTTGTCGGCCAAGGCTACGGCCGCAGCTTCAGAGCGTCAAGCCTTGGAGCCGTACCGAGTGTAGTGGCGCGATCACGGCACAACAATCCTGCAATTGCGCCATTCATCATGCTGAATGCACCGCCATTGGCAATTTGCCTACGCCATGGTCTAGACTGGCCGCGTTCTTGTCGGGGTGCCTTGTTGGAAGGCTGAGATCGGTAAATACCGGATCCCGTTGAACCTGATCAGGTTAGCGCCTGCGTAGGGAACAAGATTTCTCGTCACCCGGCGAGTCCTCTTGTGCTTCGTCCGGGATGCTGTTCGACAATCGAACAGCCCTCGTGCGCCAAGCACAGCACTGGTTCCAGTGCGTCCGTCCGTCACAGGTTCGCTCCGACAAAAATCCACCGCCTGGATAAAGAGTTGGAGAGCCCGTGATGAGTACAAAACCAAAAAACACCGTGCACCTGAGTGAATCGGCCAAGGTTGATTCCGGCTCCGTGCAACCCTTTACCCGCTCGCAGAAAATCTACGTACAGGGCTCCCGCCCGGACATCCGCGTGCCGATGCGCGAGATCAGCCTGGACGTGACCCCCACCGATTTCGGCGGTGAGATCAACGCGCCGGTCACCGTCTACGACACCTCCGGCCCCTACACCGACCCCAACGTGATCATCGATGTGCGCAAAGGCCTGGGCGACGTGCGCTCGCCGTGGATCGAAGTGCGTGGCGACACCGAACGCCTGCCGGGCCTCAGCTCGCACTTCGGCCAACAGCGCCTCAGCGATGCCGAGCTGACCGCACTGCGCTTCGCCCACGTGAAGAACCCACGCCGCGCCAAGGCCGGCGCCAACGTTACGCAGATGCACTACGCGCGCAAAGGCATCATCACCGCCGAGATGGAGTACGTTGCCATCCGCGAAAACATGAAGCTCGAAGAAGCCCGCGCCACTGGCCTGCTCGACCAGCAACACGCCGGCCACAGTTTCGGCGCCAGCGTGCCGAAGATCATCACGCCTGAGTTCGTGCGCGAAGAAATCGCCCGTGGCCGCGCGATCATCCCGGCCAACATCAACCACACCGAACTGGAACCGATGATCATCGGCCGTAACTTCCTGGTGAAGATCAACGGCAACATCGGCAACAGCGCCCTGGGTTCGTCCATCGAAGAAGAAGTGGCGAAACTGACCTGGGGCATTCGCTGGGGTTCGGACACCGTGATGGACTTGTCCACCGGTAAGCACATCCACGAAACCCGCGAGTGGATCATCCGCAACTCGCCAGTACCAATCGGCACCGTGCCGATCTACCAGGCCCTGGAAAAAGTTGGCGGTGCCGCCGAGGACCTGACCTGGGAGCTGTTCCGCGACACCCTGGTGGAGCAGGCCGAGCAAGGCGTCGATTACTTCACCATCCACGCCGGCGTGTTGCTGCGCTACGTGCCGCTGACCGCCAAGCGTGTCACTGGCATCGTCTCCCGTGGCGGCTCGATCATGGCCAAGTGGTGCCTGGCGCACCACAAAGAGAACTTCACCTACACGCATTTCGACGAAATCTGCGAAATCATGAAGGCCTATGACGTCAGCTTCTCCCTCGGCGACGGCCTGCGCCCAGGCTCGATTGCCGATGCCAACGATGCCGCGCAATTCGGCGAGCTGGAAACCCTTGGCGAGCTGACCAAGACCGCCTGGAAGCACGACGTGCAAACCATGATCGAAGGCCCTGGCCACGTGCCGATGCAGTTGATCAAGGAGAACATGGACAAGCAGCTCGAATGCTGCGACGAAGCGCCGTTCTACACCCTCGGCCCGCTGACCACCGACATTGCGCCGGGTTACGACCACATCACCTCGGGCATCGGTGCGGCGATGATCGGCTGGTTCGGCTGCGCGATGCTTTGCTACGTCACGCCGAAGGAGCACTTGGGCCTGCCGAACAAGGATGACGTGAAGACCGGGATCATCACCTACAAGATCGCCGCGCATGCGGCTGACCTCGCGAAAGGCCATCCGGGCGCGCAGATCCGTGATAACGCCCTGAGCAAGGCGCGCTTCGAATTCCGTTGGGAGGACCAGTTCAACCTCGGCCTGGACCCGGACACCGCGCGTTCGTACCACGATGAAACGCTGCCGAAGGATTCGGCCAAGGTCGCGCATTTCTGCTCGATGTGCGGGCCGAAGTTCTGCTCGATGAAGATTACCCAGGAAGTGCGTGAGTACGCGGCCAACCAGCGCATTGACGCGGTGGATGTGGAGGTGGCCAAGGGCTTGGCGGAGCAGGCCGAGCGGTTCAAGCAGGAAGGTAGCCAGTTGTACAAGAAGGTCTGATCCGGGATTGGAGGTGCCTGTACCGGCCTCTTCGCGAGCAAGCCCGCTCCCACATTTTGAATGTATTCACAGTTCAAAATGTGGGAGCGGGCTTGCTCGCGAAAGCAATCTCCCAAACAAAAAATGCCCCTCAGAGATAACACCCTTGAGCATTCAACCGAGTACCTACTCCCCTGATATAGCCGTGCCGAGCGACAAACGAGTCTTCGGCGCCCGCGACTTGTTCTCCCTGTGGTTCTCCCTCGGCATCGGCCTGATGGTCCTGCAAACCGGCGCCTTGCTCGCACCGGGCCTGGGCCTGTCCGGCTCGCTGCTGGCGATCTTCCTCGGCACCCTGGTTGGCGTGTTGCTGCTGGCCGCCGTCGGCGTGATCGGTAGCGACACCGGCCTGTCTGCCATGGCCGCGCTGAAACTCAGCCTCGGCGCCAAGGGCGCGAGCCTGCCGGCGTTGCTCAACCTGCTGCAACTGATCGGCTGGGGCTCGTTCGAAATCATCGTGATGCGCGACGCCGCCAGCCTGTTGGGTACGCGGGCGTTCAGCGAAGGCAGCCTGCTGGCCAGTCCGTTGTTGTGGACGCTGTTTTTCGGTGGCCTGGCGACCTTGCTGGCCGTCAGTGGGCCGCTGACCTTTGTGCGCCAGATCCTGCGCAAATGGGGCATCTGGCTGCTGCTCGCCGCATGCCTGTGGCTGACCTGGAACCTGTTCGCCAAGGCCGATCTTGGCGCACTGTGGGCCCAGGCCGGCGATGGCTCGATGCCGTTTGCGGTGGGTTTCGACATTGCCATCGCCATGCCGCTGTCGTGGCTGCCGCTGATTGCCGATTACTCACGCTTCGGCAAGCGCGCCAAAAGCGTATTCGGCGGCACCGCGCTGGGCTTTTTCATCGGTAATTTCTGGCTGATGAGCCTGGGCGTGGCCTACACCCTGGCGTTTGCGCCAAGCGCTGAAGTGAATGCGCTGCTGTTGGCCTTGGCCGGTGCGGGCCTGGGGATTCCGCTGTTGCTGATCCTGCTGGATGAGTCGGAAAACGCCTTTGCCGATATTCACTCGGCGGCGGTGTCCAGCGGCATCCTATTGCGCCTGAAAGTCGAGCACCTGGCCCTGGCGATTGGCGTGATCTGTACGCTGATCGCCTGCTTCGCGCCTTTGGCCCAGTACCAGAATTTCCTGCTGCTGATCGGTTCGGTGTTTGCGCCGCTGTTCGGCGTGGTGCTGGTGGATCACTTCATTCTGCGCCGTCGTGGCCCGGGTCTGGTCGCCGCTCTGCGTTGGCCGGCGCTGCTGGCGTGGTTGGGGGGCATCGGCACTTACCACCTGCTGGCCAACCTGTATCCGGATCTCGGCGCAACCCTGCCGGCGCTGCTGCTGGCAGGGCTGTTGCAGTTCATCCTCGGGCGCGTGTTCAGCGGCGCGCAGGCACCCATTCAGGCTTGAGGATACCGTCCAGGCGCGAGTAGGGGATTTGCAACTCGACGTGGCCCAGGGCGTAAGGCGCGATGGTGGAGGTGGGGTACTTGAGGATCACCCCACCGTAGGTCAGTGCCACGTTCGGGGTTTTCTGGAAGGGGTAGGTCTTCACGAACTCCGGTTCCAGGCTCAGGCGGGTGCTGATCAGCCAGCTGTTGTGGGCCACCTGGGCGGCTTTCCAGAACGCGTCCTCTTTGCCGGGCAGCAGCATGTCGGTCAACGTCAGGGCCTTTTGTTGCTGGCGCGAATAGTTGATGAACCCGCGGCCCGGCTCGCCGTGGGTAACGCCCTGGTCCAGGTAGCTGGACAGCTCGATGATCACCAAGCCGTCATGCTGCTCACGTACCTTGGCCTGCAAGTACATGCTGTTGCGCGGCGCGGCGGTGCGCAGGAATTGCTCGCGATAGGTCTCAAGGCTGGTCGGCAGCGGGTCGTTCGCGTTGGTGCGGGTCATTTCCAGCAGGCGCTGTTCGATCAGGGCGTCCAGCTTGGGCTCCTTGGCGAAGTGCACGGTGTCGATGTTCACCAGTGGGCAATCGGCGCTGGCACAACCGGCCTGGCTTTGCTCGGTGGTGTCGCGGGTGGCTTCCAGCGGCGTGCGCCAGCTGGGTTGGAACAGGCTTTGACAGGCGCCGAGGGTCAGTGCGATGCAGGCCACGGAGGCGATTTTTAAAAGCGACATGGATGTCCTTCGTCTATCGATAAGAGCGAAATTGTGCAGGTTCGACTACCGGCATGGCCGTCAGTTCGCCACTAAGCTGAATAGAGTGAGTTTGACGTTCGCCGTCTATCCCGGCAACTGGAAAGGGGCTGCACCAACGGGCGCGAGCGCGTTAGGATGGCGCGAATTGCACAGGCTTAACGAGGCAGGATATGACGGATACAGCGAAATCGACGCCGAGCGCGGTCGAGATTGTTCAGCGCGACAATGCCTATCAGGGCTTCTACAAGCTTGATCGGGTGCAATTGCGCCATGAAAAATTCGACGGTGGCATGAGCCGTGTGATCAACCGCGAAGTTTTCGTTCGTCATGACGCCGTGTGTGTATTGCCCTACGACCCCCAGCGCGACGAAGTGGTGTTGATCGAACAGTTCCGCGTCGGCGCCCTGGGCCGTACCGACAACCCCTGGCTGATCGAGATGGTCGCCGGCCTGATCGACAAGGATGAGGAGCCGGAGGAGGTTGCACACCGCGAAGCCGAGGAGGAAGCTGGGCTGACATTCTCCGCGCTGTGGCCGATCACCAAATATTTCCCATCGCCTGGCGGCAGTACCGAATTTGTCCACTTGTTCCTGGGCCGTTGCGACAGCTCGGGCGCCGGTGGCGTCCATGGACTGGAAGAAGAGGCAGAAGACATCCGCGTCACCGTCTGGGCTTTTGAAGACGCCCTGCAAGCGGTGCGCGACGGCAGGATTTCCAACGCAGCCAGCATCATCGCCCTGCAATGGCTTGCGCTTAATCGCGCGGAAGTGAGGGGGTTATGGCAGTAAAGGCACGGGAACGTTATCGCGTCGACCTGATCGGGCTGCAAGCAGCCTGCGAGGCCAACTATGCGCGGTTGATGCGTCTGCTCCCCGACATGCGCCACGCCCCGGCGGCCAGGCGCATCGGCGTGACCCATGGCGACCAGATGCTTGGCGTGCTGACCCTGGAAGTCATCGTCAATTGCCCGTACACCACTACCCTGCGCGTGCGCCAGGAGCACAGCCTGCCGTGGCTGCCGGTGCCGCAACTGGAAGTGCAGGTGTACCACGACGCACGCATGGCCGAAGTGATCAGCGCCGAACATGCGCGGCGCTTTCGCAGCATCTACCCTTACCCGAACGTGTTCATGCACCAGCCCGATGAGAAAGCACAGCTCAATGTGTTCCTCGGTGAATGGTTGAGTCACTGCCTGGCCCTGGGCCATGAGTTCGAAGCGGTGCGGTAGATGTGAACTGCGTCTGCTTCCCCTGGTTTCCTCTTTGTGTCCTGCCCAGCATAATCACGCCAACTGTCCATTCCTGTGATTGCCTTGGGAGAGCGCCTTGCCGAGCGTATCCACCGTGAACCCCGATGCGCCGGCGCTGCTGGTGCAACTGTCCGACAGCCACCTGTTTGCCGAGGCCGACGGCACGCTGCTGGGCATGAACACCCGTGAAAGCCTGCAACAGGTGATCGCGTTGGTGCGCACGCAACAACCGCAGATCGACCTGATGCTGGCCACTGGCGATCTGTCCCAGGACGGTACGCTGGCGTCGTACCAGCAATTTCGCGACATGACCCGGCAGATCGATGCGCCGGCACGCTGGATTCCCGGCAACCATGACGAACCCCAGATCATGGCCCACGCTGCCGTGCACAGTGATCTGTTGGAACCGGTGGTCGATGTCGGCCACTGGCGCATCATCCTGCTGGACTCCGCCGTGCCGGGCTCGGTGCCCGGTTACTTGCAGGATCAGCAACTGCAACTGCTCGTCCAGGCGTTGAGTGAAGCGCCGAATCGCCATCATTTGGTGTGTTTCCACCATCACCCGGTGTCCATTGGCTGTGCCTGGATGGAGCCCATCGGCCTGCGCAATCCCGACGCGCTGTTTGCCGTGCTGGATCGCTTCCCGCAGGTCAAGGCAGTGCTCTGGGGGCATGTGCACCAGGAAATCGACCGCGAGCGCAACGGCGTGCGGTTGTTGGCCTCGCCGTCGACCTGCATCCAGTTCGCGCCGGGCAGCGAGGATTTCCAGGTCAGCGAGCAGGCGCCGGGGTATCGCTGGTTGCGACTGCATGCCGACGGGCGGTTGGAAACTGGCGTAGAGCGGGTCCAGGACTTCGAATTTACGGTGGATTACGGCAGCAACGGCTATTAAAAGCTGCAAACACTGATCATAAATGTGGGAGCTGGCTTGCCTGCGATAGCGGTCTGCCAGCAATCAATGTGTGGCTGATACACCGCTGTCGCAGGCAAGCCAGCTCCCACATTGGTTCTTCTTATGTCCTGTAGATACCACCCCGATCCCTGTAAACTGCGCCTCTTTGGCCCAAGTCACGGAGAGCCCGGCATGTCCGCTTCGATCCTGTATATCCACGGTTTCAACAGCGCGCCGGCGTCCAACAAGGCCAGCCAGTTGATCACCGTGATGGACGCCCTCGGCCTGGCCGACCAGTTGCGTGTGCCGGCCCTGCATCACCACCCGCGTCAGGCAATTCCCCAACTGGAAGCGGGGATCGCTGAACTGGGGCGGCCACTGCTGGTCGGCAGCTCACTCGGCGGCTACTATGCAACCCATCTTGCCGAACGCCATGGCCTCAAGGCGCTGCTGGTCAACCCGGCGATCAGCCCCCATCGGATGTTCGACGGTTACCTGGGCACCCAGAAGAACCTCTACACCGATGAAACCTGGGAATTGACCCACGACCACGTCGCGGCCCTGGCCGAGCTGGAAGTGGCGGCGCCCCAGGACGCCGTGCGTTACCAGGTGTGGTTGCAGACCGGCGATGAAACGCTGGACTACCGCCTCGCCCAACAGTATTACCGTGCCTGCGCCTTGCGCATCCAGGCCGGTGGCGACCATGGTTACCAGGGGTTCGCCAGGCAATTGCCGGCGTTGTTGAGCTTTGCCGGGATTGGCGCAGATCAGTATCAATCCTTCGATTTTTCGTCATTGTAAAAATCGCAGGTCATTTTTTAATCGAACGACTCACGACGAGACACCATGGCCACTCCCAGCGCTAGCTCTTATAACGCCGACGCCATCGAAGTCCTCTCGGGCCTCGACCCGGTGCGCAAACGCCCCGGCATGTACACCGACACCAGCCGGCCGAACCACCTTGCCCAGGAAGTCATCGACAACAGCGTCGACGAAGCCCTGGCCGGTCACGCCAAGTCGGTACATGTCATTCTCCACGCTGACCACTCCCTGGAAGTGTCCGACGACGGCCGCGGCATGCCGGTGGACATTCACCCGGAAGAGGGTGTGCCAGGCGTCGAGCTGATCCTCACCAAGCTCCATGCGGGCGGCAAGTTCTCCAACAAGAACTACCAGTTCTCCGGCGGCCTGCACGGCGTGGGCATTTCGGTGGTCAACGCCCTGTCCACGCTGGTGCGGGTCAGGGTCAAGCGCGATGGCAACGAATACGAGATGACCTTCGCCGATGGCTACAAGGCCACCGACCTGGCCGTCATCGGCACCGTCGGCAAGCGCAACACCGGCACCAGCGTGTACTTCGCGCCGGACCCGAAATACTTCGATTCGCCGAAATTCTCCATCAGCCGCCTCAAGCACGTGCTCAAGGCCAAGGCCGTACTGTGCCCGGGCCTGCTCGTCACCTTTGAAGACAAAGGCACCGGCGAGAAGGTCGAGTGGCACTATGAAGACGGCCTGCGCTCCTACCTGGAAGACTCCGTCAGCGATTTCGAACGCCTGCCCAACGAGCCGTTCTGCGGCAGCCTGGCCGGTAATAAAGAAGCCGTCGACTGGGCGCTGTTGTGGCTGCCCGAAGGCGGCGACAGCGTGCAGGAAAGCTACGTCAACCTGATCCCCACGGCGCAGGGCGGCACCCACGTCAACGGTTTGCGCCAGGGTTTGCTGGATGCCATGCGCGAATTCTGCGAGTACCGCAGCCTGCTGCCGCGCGGCGTGAAGCTGGCGCCGGAAGACGTGTGGGAGCGCATCGCGTTCGTGCTGTCGATGAAGATGCAGGAGCCACAGTTCTCCGGCCAGACCAAGGAGCGCCTGTCGTCCCGCGAGGCGGCCGCGTTTGTCTCCGGCGTGGTCAAGGATGCCTTCAGCCTGTGGCTCAACGAACACCCTGAACTCGGCCTGGCCTTGGCCGAACTGGCGATCAACAACGCCGGCCGTCGCTTGAAGGCCAGCAAGAAGGTCGAGCGCAAACGCATCACCGCCGGCCCGGCACTGCCGGGCAAACTGGCCGATTGCGCCGGGCAAGACCCGATGCGCTCCGAACTGTTCCTGGTGGAAGGTGATTCCGCAGGCGGTTCCGCCAAGCAAGCGCGGGATAAAGAGTTCCAGGCGATCCTGCCGTTGCGCGGCAAGATCCTCAATACCTGGGAAGTCGATGGCAGCGAAGTCCTCGCCAGCCAGGAAGTGCACAACATCGCCGTGGCCATCGGCGTCGATCCCGGCGCGGCGGACATGAGCCAACTGCGCTACGGCAAGATCTGTATCCTCGCCGACGCCGACTCCGACGGCCTGCACATCGCTACCTTGCTGTGCGCGCTGTTCGTGCAGCACTTCCGTCCGTTGGTGGATGCCGGTCACGTCTATGTCGCCATGCCGCCGCTGTACCGGATCGACTTGGGCAAAGAGATTTTCTACGCCCTCGACGAAGCCGAGCGCGATGGCATCCTCGACCGCCTGGTGGCCGAGAAGAAGCGCGGCAAGCCGCAGGTCACGCGATTCAAAGGCCTGGGTGAGATGAACCCGCCGCAGCTGCGCGAAACCACTATGGACCCGAACACCCGGCGCCTGGTGCAGCTGACCCTGGGCGATGACTTCGCCGCGACGTCGGAAATGATGGACATGCTGCTGGCGAAGAAACGCGCGCCAGACCGCAAGTCCTGGCTGGAATCCAAGGGCAACCTCGCCGAGGTCCTGGGCTGATGCGCACAGGTTTCGCCCTGGCGATCCTGGTGTTGAGCGGGTTGGCGGCTGCCTCGGTGGCTGCTGCGCCCGTGGCTGAACTCAAGTTGGTATCCGAACACCCGGTAGACGGCATGCGCGGCGGCAACCTGTCGGGCCTTGCGTTGTGTGGCAAGGAGCTGTGGACCGTTTCTGATCGCGACGACGACCAGATCTATCGCCTGGACATCAGCGCGCCGACCTGGAAGGCCGAGACGGTGAAGATCGACGTGCCGCCGGTGCCGGAGTCCGGTTTGCCTTGGGGGCTGCGTTCGCGCACCAAGGCCGCGTCGTTCATTCGCGGTGGCGACCTGGATTTTGAAGGCATCAGTTGCGACGCCGCGGGCAACCGCTACATTGTCAGCGAAGCCCATGCTGCGGTGCTGCAAGTGCCGGCCAGTGGGGCGCCCGAGTGGTTGCGGATCGCCCCGGGCATGGTGCGCGAGGCGCGGGCCAGTGGCCTATTGCTGCACTTCAATGCGTTGTTTGAAGGCTTGGCGATAAATCCTGAAGGCAATCAGATTTGGCTCGCGGCCGAGCGCGAGCGGCGCGGCCTAATCTCGATCAAGCGTCCGCAAAGCCTGTGGGATTGCGACGGCCCGTGTGTGTTGCTGAGCGAGGCCGGCCAGGAAGTGCAGCCCGCCCAGTTCTCCAATGCCAAGGCGGTGTCCAAGGACTTTTCCGACCTGGCGCTCTTCAATGGCAAGCTGTTTACCCTTGAGCGCAATGCGTTCCAGATCTGCCGGCGCGATGCGGTCACGGCCAAAGTCGAGCTGTGCTGGTCGTTTGCCGACGAGACCCTGACCCCAGCGCGGCGCTACCCTCAGGCCTTTGGCCTGGCCGAAGCGCTGGTGGTGGATGCCGACGGTGCCTGGTTGGGCATCGACAACAACTTCGGCCCGCGTGCCGATGGTGAAAAACGCCCGGTGGTTTATCGTTTCGCCGCCCCGGCCGGTGGCTGGAGTGCCCAGCCATGATTTTTGATTATTTTGAATTGACCCGGCGCCGCGGCATTTCCGCTGTGCCTTACCCAATGATGAGGCCCGCATGAGTGACATCCTCGCAGACAGCTTAGATGGCGTAGAACGCCGTTCGCTGGCTGACTTCACCGAAAATGCCTACCTCAACTACTCCATGTACGTGATCATGGACCGTGCCTTGCCGCATATCGGCGACGGCCTGAAGCCCGTACAGCGGCGCATCATTTACGCCATGAGTGAGTTGGGCCTGGACGCTGACTCCAAACACAAGAAGTCGGCGCGTACCGTCGGTGACGTGCTCGGTAAGTTCCACCCCCACGGCGATTCGGCCTGCTATGAAGCCATGGTGCTGATGGCCCAGCCGTTCAGCTACCGCTATACGCTGGTGGACGGCCAGGGTAACTGGGGTGCGCCGGATGATCCGAAGTCGTTCGCCGCCATGCGATACACCGAGGCACGTTTGTCGCGTTACTCGGAAGTATTGCTCAGCGAACTGGGGCAGGGCACCGCCGACTGGGGCCCGAACTTTGACGGTACCCTCGACGAACCCCTGGTATTGCCGGCACGTTTGCCGAATATCCTCCTCAATGGCACCACCGGCATCGCCGTGGGCATGGCCACCGACGTGCCGCCGCACAACCTGCGCGAAGTCGCCACGGCCTGCGTGCGCCTGCTCGATGAGCCAAAGGCCACGGTCGAGCAGCTCTGCGAGCATATCCAGGGCCCGGACTACCCGACCGAAGCGGAAATCATCACGCCGCGCGCCGACCTGCTGAAGATGTACGAAACCGGCAAGGGCTCGGTGCGCATGCGCGCCGTGTACCACGTCGAAGATGGCGACATCATTGTCACCGCGTTGCCGCACCAGGTGTCCGGCGCCAAGGTGCTGGAGCAGATCGCGGCGCTGATGCAGGCCAAACCGTCGAAGCTGCCGCAGGTTGCCGACCTGCGTGACGAGTCCGACCACGAAAACCCATGCCGTATCGTGATCATTCCGACCAACAGCCGGGTCGACCATGAAGTGCTGATGCAGCATCTGTTTGCCAGCACCGACCTGGAGTCGAGCTACCGGGTCAACGTCAACATCATCGGCCTGGACGGCAAGCCGCAGCTGAAAAACCTGCGCAACCTTCTGGTGGAGTGGCTGGAGTTCCGCGTGCAGACCGTGCGTCGCCGCCTGCAATTCCGCCTCGACAAGGTCGAGCGCCGCCTGCACCTGTTGGATGGCTTGCTGATTGCCTATCTCAATCTGGATCGGGTGATCCACATCATCCGTACTGCCGAACATCCCAAGGCAGAGCTGATCGCCGAGTTCCAACTGAGCGAGATCCAGGCCGATTACATCCTTGATACTCGCTTGCGCCAGTTGGCACGCCTGGAAGAAATGAAGCTGCGCGACGAACAGGACGCGCTGCTCAAGGAACAAGCCAAGCTGCAAGCCCTTCTGGGCAGTGAAGCCAAGCTGAAGAAGCTGGTGCGCACCGAGCTGATCAAAGACGCCGAAACCTATGGCGACGACCGCCGCTCGCCCATCGTGCAGCGCGCTGAAGCCAAGGCGCTGACAGAGACCGAGCTGCTGCCAAACGAGAAGATTACCGTCGTTCTGTCGGAAAAGGGTTGGGTTCGCTCCGCCAAGGGGCATGATATTGACGCCACCGGCCTGTCGTACAAAGCCGGTGACGGCTTCAAGACCGCTGCGGCTGGGCGTTCCAACCAGTTTGCGGTGTTTATCGACTCGACCGGGCGCAGTTATTCGGTGCCGGCCCACACCTTGCCGTCTGCTCGGGGCCAGGGCGAGCCGCTGACCGGGCGTCTGACGCCGCCGCCAGGGGCGAATTTCGAGTGTGTGCTGCTGCCGGAGGATAATGCGCTGTACGTGATCGCGTCCGACGCGGGTTACGGTTTCGTGGTCAAGGGTGAAGACCTGCAGGCCAAGAACAAGGCGGGCAAGGCGTTGTTGAGCCTGCCGAACAACGCCAAGGTGATCCTGCCGCGACCGGTGGACGATCGTGAGAGCAACTGGCTGGCGTCGGTGACCACCGAAGGCCGCCTGTTGGTGTTCAAGATCAGCGACCTGCCGCAGCTGGGCAAAGGCAAGGGCAACAAGATCATCGGGATTCCTGGCGAGCGAGTGGCCAGTCGCGAAGAGTACGTGACCGACATCGCGGTGATTCCGGAGGGCGCGACGCTGGTGCTGCAAGCCGGCAAGCGCACGCTGTCGCTGCGCCCTGACGACCTTGAGCACTACAAAGGCGAGCGCGGCCGGCGCGGTAACAAACTGCCACGGGGCTTCCAGCGGGTGGATGCTTTACTGGTGGAAGCGCCGGTTTAACGCGCATTAGAGCCCTCGATCTACGATTTAACGCGTAGATCGACGCTTTGGCGCTGGAGTCATAGCGCATATTCACGGATGATATGGCCTTTCCAGCGCCGGCGTGGCCGCGCGTGTTTAGGGTATTTTTAGTATTAGTTGTGGTTAGCCTTGTGGCAGCCACCTGGATGGGATGATGACCGCTCCACGCGTGCCTTTATTTTTGATGCTCGCTGGCCTTTTGGGGCTGGCGGGTTGCAGCACACACCAGCCGGTGTCGCTGTACCAGCTGGACAGCGGAAGTCCGGCGCAGCCCGCCCAGGCTGCCGGTATGGCCGTTTTGCTCGGCCCTGTGGTCGTGGCTGACTACCTGCAACGCGAAACCCTGCTGCAACGTCAGAACGACGGCAGCCTGCAAGGTTCCATCGATGGTCGTTGGGCGGGCAGTTTGTCGTCCGACATCAACCAGCTGATGCTGCGCCAGGTGGCGGGTCACCTGGACAGCCAGCGCGTGGTGCTGTCGCCGGCACCGACGGGCTTCAGCCCGGATGTACAGGTGTTGTTGACCATCACGCGCCTTGACTCCGGCAAGTCGCAGCCAGCGATCCTCGATGCGCAGTGGCGCTTGATCGACCGTCGTGGCCAAGTGCGTGACAGCCGCATCGTGCACTTGCAGGAAGAACATGCCGGCACCACTGCGTCCCAGGTCCAGGCCCAGGGCGTGTTGTTGCAGCATTTGGCCGAGCAGTTGTCGGTGGCCCTCAAGCCATTGGCCAACCAACCGCCGATTGCCGAGGCGCCGCGCAAACAGGCGCCGGTGCAGGCGGCCAAGCCGGCAGAACCGCAGAAGCCAAAGATGCCGATGGCAACGCCGATCCGTACGGATATGGAAGTGTTCAGGTTCTGAGCTGAATCACCGACACAAAAAAAGGCCCGCTGATTCAGCGGGCCTTTTTTATGCACTATTTGGGTAGCGCTGAAGATCACCTGTGGGAGCGGGCTTGCTCGCGAATGCGGTGATTCAGTCATTGATGTATCGACTGACACTCCGCATTCGCGAGCAAGCCCGCTCCCACAACACAAGCCCACTCCACAGTGGATGTTGCAGTGTTGCTTAGGGCTTGCGGGTCTCGTGCATCCGGGCCAACTGGCGCTCCAGCATCGACGGATACGGCTCCATCAACCGCTCTACACAGCTCGCGCCTTCAGGGCTGGCAATCGGGCGGATACGTGCGCGCTGGCGGATCAGCGTGTCTTCGCTGATCTTGCGCTCCACCAGCAGCAGGTTGCGGCTGTGCTGCGACAAGGCCAGGGCGTCCTGGGCGATTTCGGTGAGCAGCAGGTCGATCTGGCTCATGCCGAACAGATCATCACCCACCGTCAGGCCCAGTTGCAGTTGCAAGGTGATGCCGCTGTCCGCCACTTCGATCTGCAAGGCATGGCCCAGGGCGCGCAGCAACTCGCCGCAGCAGATGGCGTTGGTCAGGTAGTCTTCGCCGCTGTCTTCGCTATGGAACAGCATCAGCGTGCTGCCGTCGTTCAGGGTATGCAGTTCGCTCTGGTACAGCGACGCGGCCTGGTCGAGGCAGTCGCGGTAGCGTTCCAGCAGTTCCGTCAGGCGGGTGCGGGGCAGGCGGCGCAGTTGATCCTGGGAGCCCAGTTGCACAGCCAGCACCGCACTGTGCTGGGGTTCGGCGTTTTTGACCGGGGCAGGCTTCGGCGCGATGGCCGGGCTGTCGGACGCCGTGTCGCGCAGGTCGGCGAACGGGTCTTCGTCGTCCAGTTCGTCTTCTTCGGCCCGGATCGCCTTGCGGGTGGCAGGCTTGAGGCCGGCGACCGGTGCGCTTTCGGCAAAGCCTGGCTCGCCCACGTCGAACTCGGGCTCGTCGTCGTATTCCGGCTCGGGCTCAGGTTCGCGCACGACCGGCTCTGGGGCGAAGCTGGCATGCAGTTGGCGGGCAAGGTCACCGATTTCATCCTGGCGGTCGGTGGCCGGGGTGTGTTCGTCGATGTCCCGCAGCCAGATGCGCAGTTGCATCAGAGGCGTTGAGATATGCCGACCCAGGCGCAGGCTCAGGGCCAACGCCAGGGCCAGCAGGATCGCGCTGAGGATGCCCATGCTTTGCAGGCTGATGGTCATTGGCTGCTGGAATTGCTGCATGTCCAGGCTGATGCGCAATTGGCCGGCCTTCACGTCCTGGAACGTGATGTTGCTCTGGTACAAGCCTTCGGCCTCACCCAGCAGGCCATTCTTCGGGCGCTGCCCGGCTTCGGCCATGATCCGGTTGTCCACGCTGTAGATGGCGGCGTGGGCCACCAGCGGGTTCTTGGTCAGGTTGTTGAGCAGCACGTTGAGGCTGAGGATGTCGTTGGACACCAAAAGCTCAGTCGCCGAGGTGGCGGTTTGCGTGGTCAGGCTCTCGCCCAGGGCGTCGGCTTGCTCGTGCATGGCCTGCTTGAACTGCAAACCCATCACGCAGGCGTAGATCACCAGGGCCAGGGCGACCAGGATCACGTTATGGCTGGCGATGCGTAATGCGATCGGTACACGGCGATGGCGCAGTGCCCGGAAGATCAGCAGGAAGAAGTTGTCGGTTTTTACTGGCGTGGGCCGGTTCACTTGCGCTCGGCTCTTGGTCCGTGAAGTTGACGCGCAGTATAGCGACAGGCCCCAGAGCGTCAAAGCGCTGGCTGTGCCCGATGGTCACTGAAAGTGGGTAGAATGCGGTTTTTTTCCAGCCTGGGGGTGCGCCTTGCGCGAAATTGTCCTGATTAACATCACTGGTGAAGATCGCCCGGGTCTCACCGCCGCCATTACCGGTGTTCTGGCCCAGGGTGGTGTGAACATTCTCGACATCGGCCAGGCGGTGATCCACGACACGTTGTCATTCGGCATCCTGGTTGAGATCCCGAGCACTGAACAGGCGTCTTCGGTACTCAAGGACATCCTGTTTACCGCGTACAAGCTCGATCAACAGGTGCGTTTCACCCCAGTGTCGGAAGAGGACTACCAGCACTGGGTCGCCGGCCAGGGCAAGAAGCGCCATATCGTCACCCTGCTGACCCGCAAGGTCACGGCCGAGCAACTGCAGCGCGTCAGCTCGATCACGGCGCAGTATGGCTTGAATATCGACCATATCGACCGTCTGTCGGGGCGCATGCCATTGGACACCCCGGCCGACAAAGGCAAGGGCTGCATCGAATTCTCCGTGCGCGGTGAGCCGGCCGACCCGCAAGCCCTGCGCGCCGAGTTCCTCAGCGTGGCCCAGGAGCTGAATGTCGACATCGCCTTCCAGGAAGACTCGCTGTTCCGCCGTAACCGCCGCCTGGCGGTGTTCGACATGGACTCGACGCTGATCGAAGCCGAAGTCATCGACGAACTGGCCAAGGCGGCCGGCGTGGGTGAGCAGGTCTCCGAGATCACTGAGCGCGCCATGGCCGGGGAGCTGGACTTCCGCTCCAGCTTCAAGGAGCGCCTGGCGCTGCTCAAGGGCCTGGACGTGAGCGTGCTGGACTCCATCGGTGCCTCGTTGCGCCTGACGGAAGGTGCCGAAACCCTGTTCGCCGAACTCAAGCGCCTGGGCTACAAGACCGCGATCCTGTCCGGCGGCTTCACCTATTTCGCCAAGCAGTTGCAGGCCAAGTTGGGCATCGACTATGTATTCGCCAACGAGCTGGAAGTGGTGGATGGCAAGGTGACTGGCGTGGCGGTCGAGCCGATTGTCGACGCACAGCGCAAGGCGGACTTGCTGAAGGAATTGGCCCATAAGGAAGGTTTGCGTCTGGAGCAGACCATTGCGGTCGGCGACGGTGCAAATGACTTGCCGATGCTGGCGATTGCCGGGTTGGGTGTGGCGTTCCGGGCGAAGCCGTTGGTGAAACAGTCGGCGAAGCAGGCGATTTCGACGTTGGGGTTGGATGGGGTGTTGTATCTGCTGGGTTTCCGCGACCGCGACGGTCAGCTGTAGTCACTGAAGAAACACAGTAAAAAATGTGGGAGCTGGCTTGCCTGCGATAGCATCACCTCGGTATCACTGATGCACCGAGGTGCCTGCATCGCAGGCAAACCAGCTCCCACATTGGGTTCTGCGTTAGGCTTTCGGCAGTGCCATGCCCTGGCCCATCCGCACCGGGGTGCCGGCTGCCAGTTCTTCAGCCCACTTCACCTGATCCGGCCCGAACAGCACGATCGCCGTCGAACCCAGTTTGAAGCGGCCCAGCTCGGCACCTTTCTCCAGATGAATCGGCGCACGTGCGGCTTCGTCATAGCGGAAGGTTTTCAACTCGCGCTTGGGCGGTGTCACCAAGCCAGCCCACACGGTTTCAATCGACGCGACGATCATCGCGCCCACCAATACCACCGCCATCGGGCCGCGTTCGGTGTCGAAAATGCAGGCAACGCGTTCGTTACGGGCGAACAGCTCCGGTACGTTTTCGGCGGTGGTCTGGTTGACCGAGAAGATACGCCCCGGGATATAGATCATCTCGCGCAGGGTGCCGGCCAGCGGCATGTGCACGCGGTGGTAGTCCTTCGGCGACAGATAGACCGTCGCGAAGTCGCCGCCCATGAACGGTGCCGCCACGGCGGAATCACCCCCCAGCAACTCCAGCACGCTGAAGCTGTGGCCCTTGGCCTGGAACACACGACCATGCTCGATCGGGCCCAACTGGCTGACGGCGCCATCGGCCGGGCTGAGTACCGCGCCTGGGGTTTGATCCAGCGGGCGCGCGCCGTCTTTCAGGGCGCGGGTGAAGAAGGCGTTGAAGTGCTCATAGGCGGTCACGTCTTCTACCAGGGCTTGGGACATGTCCACTTGATAGCGCTTGGCGAACCAGCTGGTGAACGCGTTCTTGAACCAGCGCACGCGGCACTCGGCAATGCAGCCGGCCAAGCGCGAGAGCAAGTGGTGCGGCAGCAAGTACTGGCTGAGGATAAACAACTGCTTTTTCATTTACTGTCCTTAAACCTTAAATCTCAACGGGGGTGTCGGGGTGGTTGCCCCATTCGCCCCAGGAACCGGCATAACCTTTGACTCGCGGATAACCGAGCGCCTTGGCCACCAGATAGGTGAAGCCAGAGCGGTGGTGAGTCTGGCAGTGGGTGATGATTTCTTTGTCGCGGGTCAGCCCGAGGTTTTCGAGGATCTGCGGCATGTCGCGGCGGATGCGCAGGTTGCGCGCAGGGTCCATGCCGGCGGTCCATTCGAAGTTCACGGCGCCGGGGATGTGCCCACCTTTGGCGGCGAGGACTTTCTCGCCGGAATACTCCAGCGGGCCGCGCGCATCCCAGATGCCCAGGTCGGCAGCGCCGAGGCGGCTTTGCAGGTATTCGCGGGTGGCGGTGGGGCCGTCGTGCAGCGTCAGGCTGACCGGGCCGCCGACGGGTGCGGGCACTTGGGTGGAGACGGGGTGTTGGCCTTCCAGCCAGGCCAGCAGGCCGCCGTCGAGGTAGTGATACTTCTGGTGGCCGATCACGTCGAGCATCCAGATGAAGCGGCCGGCCCAGCCACCGCCTTCGTCGTCGTAGACCACGTAGGTCGCGTCCGGGGTGTGACCCAGTTCGCCGAAGAGTTTTTCCAGGTCTGCCTTGTTGGGCAGCAACCCCGGTGCAGGCGCCTGGCCCAGTTGGGTGCGCTTGGGGTCAACGAAATGCGCGCCGGGGATATGCCCCTGGGCGTAGCGGGCGGCACTGGTGAGGTCCACCAGTATCAGGTGTTCGGCATCGAGGCGACCTTGCAGGTCGCTGGATTCGATCACCAGCGGCAAGCCAGAGAAGTCAGGCATGTGAGGTCTCCTGGGCACAAATGTTGGCGATAAAGGACCGCGATTGTAGCGCAAGCATCAGGCGCTGCGGTTGGTAAAGCAGTGCAGGGCTTTCTCGATGCATTGGGCGGTTTTGCCGAAGGCTTGCACGGTGGTTTCCGAGAACGGCCCGCCGCCCTGGTCGGCCACCATCAGCATCACCACCTTGCCGTTGCAGCTCAGGGAGCGCAGCAGCAGGTGCTCGCCGTTGAACAGGCGACGCAGGATCGGCGGCAACAAGGCCGAGAACTGCGCGTGGTTGTCCGGGTTGAGGCGCACCTGGGCGGATTTTTCCAGCAGGCGCTGCAGTAACGTGCTGTTGGTCACATCAAGACTCAGGTTGGCGGCGTCCTTTGGCAGGCCGTCGGCCTGGTGCACACGCAAGGTGCTTTGGGCGCGGTCGGTCATCAGCAGCATGACCCGTTGCATGCCGCTGGCCACCAGTGCCTCTTTGGCGCAGGTGGTCAGGTGCATGGCGTTGGCGAAGCGGCTCGGTTCCACCAGCAACTCGGTGCAGCGGCTGCGCCACAGGGCCAGTGCTTCGGCGGTGGGCGGTGGTGCCGGCAGCAGGCCGCGATGGATTTTTTGCACATGCCACGGCCAGATCAGCGACAGCGCCGGGTGCCAGAGGTCGGGCATCAAGGTGCTGCGGGCGCTGGTCACGGCTTGCTGGTGCACCTGTTGCTGCACATCGCCCAGCGGCTGTTGCAGGTACAGGGCGGTGAGGTATTGCCAGCGCTCGGTGTGCGGGCAAGTCCAGGATTCCTGGGCCGACATCGCCAGGCCGTTGGCCAGCAGCACAGTGTTGGCCGGCTGGTTCAGCCAGCGTCGCAGGTTGGGTTCGGCGTCGAGCAATTGCTGGTGGCGCAGCGCGTCGTCCTCGCGGGCGATGCGCAGGGCCTTGACCAGCAAGCGCTGCTCTTTGAGCAGCAGGTTGTAGCCCTGGGACACCCAGATCGGCAGGTGCCAGGTTTCGGTCAAGCCCAGGCACAGGTCGAGCAGGCGCACGCCGAACAGTTCCTGTTCGACCTGGCGCGCGGACTGGCCTTTGTGGATCACCCGCAGCTCCCATTCTTCAAGGAGCTTGGGGTAGGCGACGGCCATCGGCCACAGCGGCGACAGGAACAACAGGCTGCCCCAGTGGATGTCCTGCCACAACCGCGCCAGGCGGCTGGCGAACAAGCCGTTGGCCTGCTGCGAGGCGTGCTGGCTGACCAGCAACAGTTGGCGCAAGGCCACCGGGATTTCCTGGGCCGGCACCGACGGCAGGCGCGCCAGTAGCTCTTCGGCGCGCTTGAGGCCGAGGCGGTTGAGCGCCACTTCGAGGTTTTCCGCCGGTTCGGTGAAGCTGCCATGGGTATGGCTGTTGGCCTCGCGAATCACGCTGAGCACCAGCGCCGGGCTGTTTTGCATCAGCTCGGCAATATCGCGCAACGAACTGCGATTATCGCGGATGGCTTTGCACACGCGCTCGTGACTGGCCTGGGGGACGGGCAGCAGCACATCGTCCAGGCGCTTGATCCAAGCGGCGAGAGAATTGGGTTTTGCAGTTGGGACTGTCGTTTCATTAGCCATGATTGGGGCGCGATCATCACTTGCGGTCAACACGCCCGGAGCGGGCCGAACTGGCTTTTCGCCTTAACGGGCTATAGTCTGGCGCAGTTTTGCCGATAAGTAGAACAAGAGTTTTTCAGTTCCACCAAATATGTCCATGAACCCGACGGCGCAAGTACTCATCCCCTATGGCTAAAATTATCGGCATCATCGTCGTCTTCGCAAGCGTGCTCGGTGGGTACGTCCTGTCCCACGGTAAAATTGCCGCGCTGATCCAACCCTTCGAGGTGATGATTATCGGTGGCGCCGCACTGGGCGCATTCCTGCAGGCGAACCCCGGCTACATGACCATGCACGTGGTCAAGAAATCCCTGGCGATGTTCGGTTCGCGCTTTACCCACACCTTCTATCTTGAAGTGCTGGGCCTGGTGTATGAGATCCTCAACAAGAGCCGCCGCGAAGGCATGATGGCCATCGAGGCCGACATCGAAGACGCTGCCGCCAGCCCGATTTTCGCCAAGTACCCGGCGGTGCTCAAAGACGAGCGCATGACCGCCTACATCTGCGATTACCTGCGCATCATGTCCTCCGGCAACATGGCCCCCCATGAGCTGGAAGGCTTGTTCGACATGGAGTTGTTCAGCCTCAAGGAAGAACTGGAGCATCCGTCCCACGCCGTGACCGGCATCGCCGACGGCATGCCCGGCTTCGGTATCGTTGCGGCGGTACTCGGTATCGTGGTGACCATGGCTTCCCTGGGCGAAGGCGACCAGGCGGCCATCGGCATGCACGTAGGTGCGGCGCTGGTGGGTACGTTCTTCGGTATCCTCGCGGCCTACGGCTTCTTCGGCCCGCTGGCCACGTCCCTGGCCCACGATGCCAAGGAAGAAATCAACCTGTACGAATCGATCAAGGCCAGCCTGGTAGCGTCCGCTTCCGGCATGCCGCCATCGCTGGCGGTGGAGTTCGGTCGTAAAGTGTTGTACCCGAAACATCGCCCAAGCTTCGCCGAGCTGGAACAAGCGGTTCGCGGTCGCTAAGCCATGGAAAACAACCAGCCGATAATCATCAAGCGCGTCAAGCGCTTCGCTGCGGGGCACCATGGCGGTGCCTGGAAAATCGCCTTCGCCGACTTTGCCACGGCGATGATGGCGTTCTTCCTGGTACTGTGGCTGATGTCCACCGCCACGCCGGAACAGAAGATCGCCATCGCCGGTTACTTCAAGGACCCGATCGGCTTCTCGGAAAGCGGCACGCCTTTCGTGATCGACCTGGGCGGCTCGCCGCAGTTGGCGCCGGAGCGCACCATCAACCCGGAGGTCAAGACCGAAGCGCCGCAGGAACATATCCCGATCGAGCGCGACACCGTCGAAGCCGTGGCCGAGCAGGTCGAGCAGGAACGCCTGGAACTGTTGCTGCAAGAGTTGCAGACCAAGGTCGAGGAGAACCCACAACTGCTGAAGTTCAAGGATCAGATCTCGTTTGAGATCACCCCGGACGGCCTGCGCATCCAGATCACCGACGCGGCCAACCGGCCGATGTTCGACTCCGGCAGCGCGCGCCTGAAGCCTTACTTCGAAGACATCCTGCTGGCCATGGCCGACACCATCAAGGCGGTGCCGAACAAGATCAGTATCAGCGGCCACACCGACGCCAAGCCGTACGCGGGCCAAGGCGACTTCGGCAACTGGGAACTCTCCGCCAACCGCGCCAACGCCGCCCGCCGCGCGCTGGTGGCCGGCAGCTACCCGGACCCGCAAGTGGCGCGCGTGGTGGGCTTTGCCTCCTCGCAGCTGTTTGATCCCAAAGACCCGTTCAATCCGATCAACCGGCGGATCGACATCGTCGTGCTGACCAAAAAGGCCCAGCGTGCGATTGAAGGTGATCAACCCAAACCGGCGCCGACCTCAGGTGCGGGCTCGCCCGGTGAAGTACCGACCGACCCGAACGCCATCCCGCCAGGGCAGGAGCCGTTGCCGGCCCATGAGCTGCGGCAGAAGCTGAACCTGTTTGACGATGGTGGGGTGAAAGATCCTACGGTGCCTAAAGCTGGTTCTTAAGCTGCACACGCAAAAAGGCCGCGATGATCGCGGCCTTTTTGTTCCTGCCCTGTGGCGCAGCTTTCTGTGGTGCGCAGCAGTCACCGACTTTTTAGGGGTGCTGCGCACCCCAGCGCAAGCAAGGGTCAGTAACTGCTTTCAGGAAGACTCGCAATAATCGACCGATAGCTGTTCATCCGCTGCTGTTGCACGCGTCCATCTTCCAGCGCCTTGAGCAACGCACAGCCCGGCTCGCGGTCGTGTTTGCAATCGCGGAAGCGGCAAGTGCCGATGAGGTCGTTGAACTCGATGAAGCCCGCTTCCACATCGCTGCGGCTGACGTGGCCGAGGCCGAATTCGCGGATACCCGGGGAGTCGATCAGTTCGCCGCCGCCGGGGAAGTGGAACAACCGCGCGGTGGTGGTGGTGTGGGTGCCCTGCCCGGACAGTTCCGACAACGGGCCTACACGGGTTTCGACTTCCGGCAGCAGGCTGTTGACCAGCGAGGATTTACCCACGCCCGATTGGCCGACAAACACGCTGATGCGCCCATCCAACTGCTGTTGCAGTTGCTCCATGCCGTTGCCGTGGTGCGCCGACACTTCCAGCACCGGGTAACCCAGGGTGCGGTAGACCGCCAGCAGCGCATTGAGCGCCGGGGCGTTCTGCTCGTCGATCAGGTCGAATTTGTTCAGCAGCAGCAGCGGGCGGATGCCGGCGTGCTCGGCTGCCACCAGGTAGCGGTCGATCAGGTTGGCGTGGGGCTCGGGCAGCGGCGCAAACACGATCACGATCATGTCGACGTTGGCCGCCACCGGCTTGAGCTGGCCGCGACTGTCCGGGCGGCGCAGTTCAGTGGTGCGCGGCAACTGGGCGACGATCACGCCGATGCCCTGGTTGCCGGCACGCCATACCACCTTGTCGCCGGTGACCAGCGCAGGCAGGTTGGCGCGCAGGTGGCAACGGAACACCTGGCCTGTGAGTTCGCCTTCCAGCGCCTCGACTTCGACCTGCACACCAAAGTGCGCGATCACCAGGCCCGTTTGCTCGGGGCCCAGGTCGCCGCCCTCGAGCGCTTCCACGGCGGAGGATTCACGTTTGGCGGCGCGAGCAGCGCGTTCACCTTGAATCTTTTCGATGCGCCAGTTTTGGCGACGATTGAGCTGGCGTTTGGCCATTGGTGTTCCGTGTCGATAATGCAAAGGTTGGGTAAAACGGTCGCGAGTCTAGCACGGCCCCGCCTGCTAAACTGCGCAGCTACGCCAAGGTGCCAAGAGAATAGAGCCATGCAAAACCCACAGAACCTGATTTGGATCGATCTGGAAATGACCGGTCTGAACCCCGACACCGACGTCATCATCGAGATGGCCACCATTGTCACCGACAGCAACCTCAATACCCTGGCCGAAGGTCCGGTGATCGCTATCCATCACAGCGACGCCGTGCTGGCCACCATGGACGAATGGAACACCCGCACCCACGGCAACTCCGGCCTGACCCAGCGCGTGCGCGACAGCCGCATCAGCATGGCCGAAGCCGAAGCCGAGACCATCGCGTTCCTGGAAAAGTGGGTGCCCAAGGGCAAGTCGCCGATCTGCGGCAATAGCATCTGCCAGGACCGCCGCTTCCTCTATACCCACATGAAGGGGCTGGAGAGCTACTTCCACTACCGCAACCTGGATGTGTCTACCTTGAAAGAGCTGGCCGCGCGTTGGGCGCCGGAAGTCAAAGACAGCTTCCATAAAGGCAGCACCCATCTGGCGCTGGATGATATTCGCGAGTCGATCGCCGAGTTGCAGCATTACCGCAAGCATTTCATCAAGGCTTGAGCCAACCCCTGCGATGAGCGCCTATCTCTTTCTGTCGTGAGCGGGCTTGCCCCGCACTGGGGCACGAAGCGCCCCCAATGCAGCCAACATACTCGTCCAAGCAGGTATCATTGCCTGCTTTGGGGCCGCTGCGCGCCCCAGCGCGGGGCAAGCCCGCTCACTACAACACCGCAAGGATCGCCATCATGTTGTTGATGCTCTACCTCATCGCCATCACCGCCGAAGCCATGACTGGCGCCCTGTCCGCCGGGCGGCGCGGTATGGACTGGTTTGGTGTGGTGTTGATCGCCTGCGTGACGGCGCTGGGCGGCGGTTCGGTACGTGACGTGCTGCTGGGGCATTACCCGCTGACCTGGGTCAAACACCCGGAATACCTGGTGCTGACCTCGGTGGCGGCGCTGGTGACGATCTTTATCGCGCCGTTGATGCGCCATCTGCGCTCGCTGTTCCTGGCGCTGGATGCCGTGGGGCTGGTGGCGTTCACCTTGATCGGTTGCATGACCGCCCTGGAAATGGGGCATGGCATGCTGGTGGCGTCGGTCAGTGGCGTGATCACCGGCGTGTTCGGCGGCATCCTGCGGGACATTTTCTGCAACGACATCCCGCTGATCTTTCGGCGTGAGCTGTACGCCAGCGTGTCGTTCCTCGCCGCCTGGTTCTACCTGCTGTGTCTGTATCTGGAGCTGCCCAGCGAACAGGCGATTCTGCTGACTTTGTTCAGTGGCTTTCTCTTACGCCTGCTGGCGATCCGTTTTCACTGGGAAATGCCCAAGTTCGTCTATAACGACGACGTCCACTAGCCGCGCGTGGCGTGCTGCTTCAGCGCCCATTCCACATGCTCGCGCACCAGCTCTGAGGGGTAGTCCCGCCGTGCCTTCAAGGCTTCCAGCACGGGGATGCTCGATGGCGCATTGCCCAGGCCCACCGCCAGGTTGCGCAACCAGCGCTCGTACCCGGCGCGACGCAGGGGTGAACCTTCGGTGCTGCTGAGGAATTTGTCCTCGTCCCACATAAACAGCTCGGCTAACTCGGCATTGTCCAGGTTGTGGCGAGGCTTGAAATCGCTTTCGCCGGTGGCGCGGGCGAAACGATTCCACGGGCATACGATCTGACAGTCATCGCAGCCAAATACCCGGTTGCCGATCAACGGTCGCAAGTCTTCCGGGATTGCGTTCTTCAGTTCGATGGTCAGATAGGAAATGCAGCGCCGGGCATCCAGCACATAGGGGCCGACGAAGGCATTGGTGGGGCAGATGTCCAGGCACGCCGTGCAACGCCCGCAGTGTTCGGTGCCATGGGGCTCGTCCACCGGCAGCGGCAGGTCGACAAACAGCTCGCTGAGGAAGAAGTAACTGCCGGCCTTGCGATTGAGCACCAGGGTGTTCTTGCCGATCCAGCCCAGGCCGGCCTGTTCGGCGATGGCTTTTTCCAGCACCGGCGCGCTGTCGACGAAGGCGCGGAAGCCGAACGGCCCGATCTGCGCCTGGATGCGGTCGGCCAGTTGTTGCACGCGCTTGCGGATCAGCTTGTGGTAGTCGCGGCCGAGGGCGTAGCGCGAGATGTAGGCTTTTTCCGGCTTGGCCAGTAGTTGCGCCATTTGGGTGTCGCCAGGCAGGTAGTCCATGCGCAGCGAGACCACGCGCAGCGTGCCGGGCACCAGTTCATCGGGATGGGAGCGTTTGCTGCCGTGGGCGCCCATGTAGTCCATCTCGCCGTGGTAGCCGGCGTCGAGCCAGCGTTGCAGGTGCTGTTCATGCTCGGCGAGGTCCAGGCCGCTGATGCCGACTTGTTGAAAGCCCAGTTCGCGACCCCAGTCTTTGATCGATTGGGCGAGGGCGGGCAGATCGGAGGTAATCGCGGGCATGAGACAGGGGAAACCACAGGTTAGATGCGTATAATTCTGCCAGACATCGGAGCCCGAAGACGCATGCCGCAGACAAAACACTCAATTAACGACGTTCAGCCCCTGTTGCCTGGCGATTTACCGCAACTGGCTGCGCGTTCCCCGGACTCCCACAAAGGCCGGTTCGGCCACCTGCTGGTGATTGGCGGTGACCGTGGCTTGGGCGGTGCTGCGCTGCTCAGCGCGGAAAGTGCCTTGCGCAGTGGCGCGGGCCTGGTCTCCCTGGCGACGCGCCCGGAGCACGTGCCTGCCGCCTTGGCCCGTTTGCCGGAAGTAATGACGGTCGGCGTGAGCTCGGCTAACCAGTTGATGGGCTTGCTGGAGAAAGTTTCGGTCATCGTGGTTGGTCCAGGCCTTGGCGATGCCGCCTGGGGCAAAAGCCTGTTGTCCGTCGCCGCCAATGCGCAACAGCCACAGGTCTGGGACGCCGACGCCTTGAACCAACTGGCCACGGGCAGCGTCAACTTGCCGGCCAACAGTGTCATCACCCCGCATCCGGGTGAGGCTGCGCGGTTGTTGGGCCTGTCGACAGCCGAGGTTCAGGCTGATCGTCTTAAGGTGGCGCGCGCGTTGAGCCGGAAATTCAATGCAGTGGCTATTCTCAAGGGGGCTGGCAGTTTGATTGCCAGCCCGGATGGACGTGTTTCGCGTTGTGACCAAGGCCATCCGGCAATGGCCACGGCAGGCTTGGGTGATGTATTGGCCGGCCTCGTCGGAGCATTGCTGGCCCAGGGCATGCCAGCCTATGACGCCAGCTGCCTGGCTGTGTGGTTGCACGCCACGGCGGGGGATCGCCAGGGCAGCTTTGGTCGCGGCCTGGCGGCCAGTGACCTGATACCTGCCATTCGTCAATTGCTGGAGGAACAGTCACCGTGTCTGAAGTAATCCTATTCCTGGCCGATGAAGACGCCATGGTCGCGTTCGGTCAGCGCATCGCGCAGGTCACGGCCGGTGCGGGGCTGATCTTTCTCGAGGGCGACCTGGGGGCGGGCAAGACCACGTTGTCCCGGGGAATCATTCGCGGCTTGGGGCATGCGGGCGCGGTAAAAAGTCCGACGTTCACCTTGGTGGAGCCTTACGAGATTGGTGCGATACGTGCCTTTCACTTCGACCTCTACCGTTTGGTCGACCCCGAGGAGCTGGAGTACATGGGGATCCGGGATTACTTCGATGAGGATGCGTTGTGCCTGATCGAGTGGCCAGATAAAGGAACAGGCTTTTTGCCAAAGCCGGACCTGACCATTACCATTACGCCGCATGAAACAGGGCGTCAGTTGAAGTTGTTGCCCCAGAGCGCGCGCGGCCAGTCGTGGTGCGCCGCTTTGGCATTGGAATTCAAATAATTGGTGGGGTTAGGTATGCGCTTTCGCGCGTTGGTTGCTGTCGTAGGGGTGTTGCTTGCGGCAATGACTGTCAATGTTCTGGCTGCTTCACAGGTGAAAAGTGTGCGCCTGTGGCGAGCGCCGGATAACACGCGACTGGTGTTCGACCTGTCTGGCCCGGTCCAGCACAGCGTCTTTACCTTGTCGGCGCCGGATCGCCTGGTGATCGACATCAACGGTGCGACCCTGGCTGCGCCGCTGAAAGTCTCCACCGCCAACACCCCGATTACGTCCATGCGTTCGGCCCAGCGCACGCCGACTGACTTGCGTGTGGTCATCGACCTGAAAAAGGCCGTGACCCCGAAGAGCTTTGTGCTGGCGCCCAACGCCCAGTACGGCAACCGGCTGGTGGTCGACCTGTTCGACAACGCCGCCGACGCCAACCCGCCACCGGCACCTACCCCGAGCGTGGCGACCGTGCCCGCCGTACCGGTCAGCCCGGCGCAACCGCAGGTCAAGTTGCCACCGTTGCCACCGGCCCCGGCGGGCAAGCGCGACATTATCGTGGTGATCGACGCCGGTCACGGTGGCGAAGACCCGGGTGCCTCGGGTTCCCGTGGGCAGCATGAAAAAGACGTGGTACTGGCCATCGCCCGCGAACTGCAGCGTCAAGTCAATGCCATGAAAGGCTACCGCGCCGAGCTGACGCGTACTGGCGACTACTTCATCCCGTTGCGCGGGCGTACCGAGATCGCGCGCAAGAAAGGCGCCGACCTGTTCGTCTCGATCCACGCCGACGCCGCGCCGTCCACTGCCGCATTCGGTGCTTCGGTGTTTGCCTTGTCGGATCGCGGCGCCACGTCCGAGACCGCCCGTTGGCTGGCCGACAGCGAAAACCGTTCCGACTTGATCGGTGGGGCCGGCAACGTGTCCCTCGATGACAAGGACAAAATGCTCGCTGGCGTGTTGCTCGACCTGTCGATGACCGCCTCGCTCACCTCCAGCCTGAACGTCGGCCAGAAAGTCCTGAGCAATATCGGCCGGGTCACGTCGCTGCACAAACAACGCGTGGAGCAGGCCGGGTTCATGGTGCTGAAGTCGCCGGACATCCCGTCGATCCTGGTGGAAACCGGGTTTATCTCCAACGCCAACGAAGCCTCGAAGCTGGCCAGCGCCAGTCACCAGCAGGCCTTGGCGCGTTCGATCAGTGCCGGTATTCGTCAGTTTTTCCAGCAGAATCCTCCGCCGGGCACCTATATCGCCTGGCTGCGCGACTCCGGCAAAATCGCCCAGGGCCCGCGTGACCATCGCGTGCAGCCGGGCGACACCCTGGCCATGCTGGCCGTGCGTTTCCAGGTCTCGGCCGCGACGTTGCGCAGCGCCAATAGCCTGAAGACCGATGAATTGAAAGTCGGCCAGGTGTTGACCATCCCTGGCACCGAATTGGCGGCACAGTAATGAGTGAATCAGCGTTGAACAATGGCTCGCGTATCGAGCTGCTCAGCCCGCGCCTGGCCAACCAGATTGCCGCCGGTGAGGTGGTTGAACGCCCGGCATCGGTGATCAAGGAGCTGCTGGAAAACAGCATCGACTCCGGCGCCAAGCGCATCGACGTGGACGTGGAGCAGGGCGGCGTCAAACTGCTGCGGGTGCGGGATGACGGCAGCGGCATCTCCTCCGATGACCTGCCGCTGGCCCTGGCCCGTCACGCCACCAGCAAGATCCGCGACCTGGAAGACCTTGAGCGGGTGATGAGCCTGGGCTTCCGGGGTGAGGCGCTGGCGTCCATCAGCTCCGTGGCGCGCCTGACCCTGACCTCGCGCACCCGCGCCGCCGAACAGGCCTGGCAAGTGGAAACCGAAGGTCGCGACATGGCGCCCCAGGTCCAGCCGGCGGCGCACCCGGTGGGCACTTCGGTGGAAGTGCGCGACCTGTTCTTCAATACCCCGGCGCGGCGCAAATTCCTCAAGGCCGAGAAAACCGAATTCGATCACCTGCAAGAAGTCATCAAGCGCCTGGCCCTGGCGCGGTTCGACGTGGCGTTTCACCTGCGCCACAACGGCAAGACCATCCTCAGCCTGCACGAGGCCCATGACGAGGCAGCGCGTGCGCGCCGTGTCTCGGCGATCTGTGGTGCGGGCTTTTTGGAGCAGGCGCTGCCGATTGAAATCGAACGTAACGGTTTGCGCCTGTGGGGCTGGGTCGGTTTGCCGACCTTTTCCCGCAGCCAGGCGGACTTGCAGTACTTCTTTGTGAACGGTCGCGCCGTGCGCGACAAACTGGTGGCCCACGCGGTGCGCCAGGCCTACCGCGATGTGCTGTTCAACGGGCGGCATCCGACGTTTGTGCTGTTTTTTGAGGTCGACCCGTCGGTGGTGGATGTCAACGTGCACCCGACCAAGCACGAAGTACGTTTCCGTGATGGGCGCATGGTGCACGACTTCCTTTATGGCACTTTGCACCGCACCTTGGGCGATGTACGTCCGGATGATCAGCTGTCCGCGCCGATCGTGACCGCGGTGGTACGCCCGAGCGGTCCGCAGGCCGGTGAGTTCGGGCCCCAGGGCGAAATGAGCCTGGCGGGCAACCTGCTGCAATCGACGCCGCCACAGCCGTCCTTTGCTGCACCGGGTTCCGGCGCAGGTGCCGGCTACCAGTATCAATACACTCCGCGTCCGCAATCGGCAGTGCCGGTAGCCGAAGCGCAGGCGGCGTATCGCGAGTTTTTCGCGCCGCTGCCGGGCGCCGAGCCCGGTGCCGTGGCTCTGCCGGAAGGTGGCGGTGATATTCCGCCGTTGGGTTACGCGTTGGCGCAGCTCAAGGGCATCTATATCCTTGCGGAAAACGCCCACGGCCTGGTGCTGGTGGACATGCACGCCGCCCACGAGCGGATCATGTACGAGCGCCTCAAGATCGCCATGGCCAGCGAGGGTCTCAGCGGCCAGCCGCTGCTGGTGCCGGAATCCCTGGCGGTCAGCCAGCGCGAAGCCGACTGTGCCGAAGAGCATGCCGGGGTGTTCCAGAAGCTCGGCTTTGAGTTGCAGCGCCTGGGCCCGGAAACCCTGGCCATCCGCCAGATTCCCGCGCTGCTCAAGCAGGCCGAAGCCAACCGCCTGGTCGCCGACGTGCTTGCCGACCTGATGGAATACGGCACCAGCGACCGCGTCCAGGCGCATATCAACGAACTGCTCGGCACCATGGCCTGCCACGGTGCGATCCGCGCCAACCGCCGCCTGGCGCTGCCGGAAATGAACGGCCTGCTGCGTGACATGGAAAACACCGAGCGCAGCGGGCAGTGCAACCATGGCCGACCGACCTGGACCCAGATGGGCCTGGACGATCTGGACAAACTGTTCTTGCGCGGTCGCTGATGAGTGCCCTGCCCCCCGCGATCTTCCTGATGGGCCCCACGGCTGCCGGCAAGACTGACCTGGCCATCGAGCTGACCAAGGTGCTGCCGTGCGAGCTGATCAGCGTCGACTCTGCCCTGGTTTACCGGGACATGGACATCGGCACGGCTAAACCCTCCAAAGAGCTGCTGGCGCAGTATCCGCACAAGCTGATCGACATCATTGACCCGTCCGAGAGCTATTCGGCGGCGAATTTCCGTACCGATGCCCTGGCCGCCATGGCCGAGATCACCGCGCGCGGCAATATTCCCCTGCTGGTCGGGGGCACGATGCTCTACTACAAGGCTTTGCAGGAAGGCCTGGCGCAGATGCCACCGGCCGATCCCCAGGTGCGCGCCGAGCTGGAAGAAGAGGCTGCACGCCTTGGGTGGCAAGCCTTGCACGACCAGTTGGCGGCTGTGGACCCGGTGTCCGCCGCGCGTATTCACCCCAATGATCCCCAACGGCTCAGTCGCGCCCTGGAAGTCTGGCGTGTCAGCGGCCAGACCATGACCTGGCATCGGCAGCGACAATCTGCGCAAAGTGCTGATGCAGGCGCATCTGGACAGTCACAATTGCCCTATACTGTGGCGAATCTGGCCATCGCTCCGGCAAATCGCCAGGTGCTGCATGAACGAATAGCACAAAGATTCACAATTATGTTGGAACAGGGGTTTATAGACGAGGTCGTAGCACTGCGTTCCAGAGGTGACCTGCATCCAGGGTTGCCTTCGATACGTGCTGTAGGCTACCGCCAAGTCTGGGATCATCTGGATGGCAAGCTGACGTCAGCCGAAATGCAGGAGCGCGGCATCATCGCCACGCGCCAATTGGCGAAACGCCAGTTCACCTGGTTGCGCAGCTGGAGCGATTTGCACTGGCTGGACAGCCTGGACAGCGACAATCTGTCACGCGCCTTGAAATACTTGGGAACGGTCTCCATATTGAGCTGAGTCCTTGCAATTGCCGTCTATCCTTGGGGGTGTGACGGCCATGAGTTATCTATTTTCCGATTTTTTTATTATTGATCCTTAAAGGAGTGCGGCACATGTCAAAAGGGCATTCGCTACAAGACCCTTACTTGAATACTTTACGTAAAGAGAAAGTGGGGGTTTCCATCTACCTGGTGAACGGTATCAAGCTGCAAGGCACTATCGAATCGTTCGACCAGTTCGTCATCCTGCTGAAAAACACCGTCAGCCAGATGGTTTACAAGCACGCTATCTCTACAGTGGTTCCAGTTCGTCCAATCCGTCTGCCTAGTGCAACCGGTGATGACGCAGCTGACGCTGAGCCAGGTAACGCCTGATAGGAGTCTCCTTTGTTCTTTGAGCGCCACGGTGGTGGTGAGCGGGTAATCCTCGTTCACTTGGATGGACAGGACCCTGAGGCGCGCGAAGATCCGCAGGAGTTTCAGGAGTTGGCAAATTCGGCCGGCGCCGAGACCGTTGCGTTTTTTAACGTGCCGCGTCATCGGCCAACCGCCAAATTCCTGATTGGCAGCGGCAAGGTCGAGGAACTGCGCGACCTGGTCCACGCCGAAGAAGCCGATCTGGTGATCTTCAATCACGTCCTCACGCCCAGTCAGGAACGCAATCTCGAACGTGTCTTCGAGTGTCGCGTGATCGACCGTACCGGCCTGATTCTCGATATTTTCGCCCAACGCGCCCGTACCCATGAAGGCAAGCTCCAGGTTGAACTGGCCCAGCTTGACCACATGAGCACGCGCCTGGTTCGCGGCTGGACTCACCTTGAACGTCAGGGTGGCGGTATCGGCATGCGTGGCCCGGGGGAGACCCAACTGGAAACCGACCGGCGTCTGCTGCGGGTGCGCCTGCGCCAGATCAAGGGCCGGCTGGAAAAAGTGCGCAGCCAGCGTGAGCAATCGCGCCGTGGGCGTTCGCGTGCGGACATACCTACCGTGTCCCTGGTGGGCTACACAAACGCCGGCAAGTCCACGCTGTTCAACAACGTGACCAAATCCGACGTGTACGCGGCCGACCAACTGTTCGCCACTCTCGACCCGACCTTGCGCCGTCTGGATCTCGACGACCTGGGGCCGATTGTCCTGGCGGACACCGTGGGCTTCATTCGTCACTTGCCCCACAAGCTGGTCGAGGCATTTCGGTCTACGCTCGAAGAGTCGAGCAATTCCGATTTGCTGTTGCACGTGATCGATGCGGCCGAACCGGATCGCATGTTGCAGATCGAGCAGGTGATGCTGGTATTGGGCGAGATTGGCGCCCAGGACTTGCCGATCCTCGAGGTCTATAACAAACTCGATTTGCTTGAAGGCGTTGAGCCACAGATCCAGCGCGATGAGAACGGCAAGCCCCAGCGGGTATGGCTGTCGGCGCGCGACGGCAGTGGCCTGGAGCTGCTTGAACAAGCCATTGCCGAATTGCTCGGCAGCGATTTGTTCGTCGGCACCTTGCGCTTGCCCCAGCGTTTTGCTCGACTGCGTGCACAGTTTTTCGAGTTGGGCGCAGTACAGAAAGAAGAATACGACGAAGAAGGTGTCAGCTTGCTGGCTGTTCGATTGCCGCGCACGGAGCTTAATCGGCTGGTCAGTCGTGAAGGCGTAGTACCGACAGAGTTCATCGAACAACACACTTTGCAATAAAAGCCTCCGAAAGCGGTTGTGCCGCAGTAGCAGGCATTCTGTAGCATTGGTCGGCGCGCCGTGGGTGCGCCTTTGCTTTATCAGATGGAGAGCGCTATGGCTTGGAATGAGCCGGGTGGCAACTCGAATAATCAGGATCCTTGGGGTGGTAAACGCCGCAATAATGGCGACCGCAAGGGGCCACCAGATCTCGACGAGGCCTTCCGAAAGCTGCAGGAAAGCCTGAATGGGTTGTTCGGTGGTGGAAAAAAACGTGGTGGTGACGACAGTGGTCGCACAAGCAAGGGCGGCGGCTACGGCCTGCTGGGCCTGGGCCTTGTCGTGCTGGCGGCCGTCTGGCTGTACAGCGCTGTCTACGTCGTGGACGAGCAGGAGCAGGCCGTGGTGCTGCGCTTCGGCAAGTACTACGAGACTGTCGGCCCGGGCCTGAACATCTACTTCCCGCCGATCGACAAGAAGTACATGGAAAACGTCACGCGTGAGCGTGCCTACACCAAGCAGGGCCAGATGCTGACCGAAGACGAGAACATCGTCGAAGTGCCGCTGACCGTGCAGTACAAGATCAGCAACCTGCAGGACTTCGTGCTGAACGTCGACCAGCCGGAAATCAGCCTGCAACACGCGACCGAAAGTGCCCTGCGCCACGTGGTGGGTTCCACCGCCATGGACCAGGTCCTGACTGAAGGCCGTGAACTGATGGCCAGCGAGATCAAGGAGCGCCTGCAGCGGTTCCTCGATACCTATCGCACCGGTATCACCGTGACCCAGGTGAACGTACAGAGCGCAGCCGCACCGCGTGAAGTTCAGGAAGCCTTCGATGACGTGATCCGCGCCCGTGAAGACGAGCAGCGTTCGCGCAACCAGGCTGAAACCTACGCCAACGGCGTCGTGCCGGAAGCCCGTGGTCAGGCCCAGCGTATCCTTGAGGATGCCAACGGTTACCGTGACGAAGTGGTCTCCCGCGCCAAGGGTGAGGCGGATCGCTTTACCAAGCTGGTCGCCGAGTACCGCAAGGCTCCGGAAGTCACCCGCGAGCGTCTGTACCTGGACACCATGCAGGAAGTCTTCAGCAACACCAGCAAGGTTCTCGTGACCGGCAACAAAGGTGGGCAGAACAACCTGCTGTACCTGCCGCTGGACAAGATGATCGAAGGTGGTCGTAGCAGCACCAGCGCACCGGCCACAGGTTCGACAGCCGCTGCCAATGAAGCGAGCGCCCGTGCGGCCGCTGACTTGCTGCAACAGCAAACACGTAGCAGGGAGAGTCGTTGATGAGCAATAAATCGCTGACCGCCCTGATTGTGGGCGTCGTCGTGGTCATCGCGGCCTGGAACTGCTTCTACATCGTGTCTCAGACCGAGCGCGCGGTGATGCTGCAATTCGGTCGCGTGGTCCAGGCGGATGTCCAGCCAGGCCTGCATGTGAAAGTCCCCTTCGTCAACCAGGTGCGCAAGTTCGATGCTCGCCTGATGACCCTGGATGCACCGACGCAGCGCTTCCTGACCCTGGAAAAGAAAGCCGTGATGGTTGACGCCTACGCCAAGTGGCGCGTCAAGGATGCCGAGCGTTTCTACACGGCAACCTCTGGTATCAAGCAACTCGCCGACGATCGTTTGTCGCGTCGTCTTGAGTCGGGCCTGCGTGACCAGTTCGGTAAACGCACCCTGCACGAGGTGGTGTCCGGTGAACGTGACGCGCTGATGGCTGACATCACGCGTTCGTTGAACGCGATGGCGGAAAAAGAGCTGGGCATTGAGGTGGTTGATGTCCGGGTCAAGGCCATTGACCTGCCGAAGGAAGTGAACCGCAGCGTGTTCGAGCGTATGAGCACCGAGCGTGAGCGTGAGGCTCGTGAGCACCGCGCCAAGGGTAACGAGTTGGCTGAAGGTATCCGTGCGGATGCCGACCGTCAGCGCCGTGTACTGCTGGCAGAAGCCTATCGCGAGTCCGAAGTGGCCCGTGGTGATGGTGATGCTCAAGCCGCAGCGATCTACGCCAAGGCCTACGGCCAGGACCAGGAGTTCTACGCGTTCTACCGTAGCCTGCGCGCCTACCGTGAAAGCTTTGCGAACAAAACCGACGTCATGGTGCTGGACCCAAGTAGCGATTTCTTCCGCTACCTGGAAAAAGCCAAGTAATCAGCTCGTCACTGTGTAGGACGCACTCCGTCGGGCGGCTAAAACGCCTGGCGGGGTGATCCTTTCAGAAAACGGGTGTATGATGCGGCAGCCGGGAAATTCCCGGCTTTTTTGCGTCTGCATGTTTGATTCGGCAGGCGTGACAGGTTTTTCGAGGAAAGTGCCCGACGAGGCCGATTGCAGGCCATTCGTCACGTCGCTCTTGCGCGTGGTTTATGCAGGCGGCGGGCATTTTCTGCTTCACTCAAGGCTCGGCCTAGGGCTGGCCGCCCGGATCAAAGGGGAATGGCGTAATGGCAACGGTAGACCGCTGGCTGCTGCCAGATGGCATCGAAGAAGTACTGCCACCGGAAGCTGCGCGCATTGAAGTAGCGCGTCGCCAGGTGTTGGATCTGTTCCAGAGCTGGGGTTACGAGTTTGTCGTGACCCCCCATATCGAGTACCTGGAATCCCTGCTGACCGGCGCGGGCCAGGACCTGGATCTGCGCACCTTCAAGGTCATCGACCCGCAATCGGGCCGGCAAATGGGTTTCCGTGCCGACATCACGCCGCAAGTGGCGCGCATTGACGCGCACACCCTGCGTCGCGAAGGCCCGAGCCGCCTGTGCTACGCCGGCAGTGTGCTGCATGCGCAGCCACGTGCCTTGTCGTCTTCCCGTAGCCCGATCCAGTTGGGCGCCGAGTTGTATGGCGATGCCAGCCCGAGCAGCGACGTTGAGGTGATCAGCTTGATGCTGGCCATGCTGCAACTGGCTGACGTACCTGATGTCCACATGGACCTGGGCCACGTCGGTATCTACCGCGGCCTGGCCCGTGCGGCCGGTTTGTCCGGTGAAGTGGAGCAGCAGTTGTTCGACGCCCTGCAACGCAAGGCGATCGATGAAGTGATTGCCTTGACCGAAGGTGTGCCTGCGGAGTTGGCCGAGATGCTGCGTGCACTGGTCAACCTGTGCGGTGGTCGTGAAGTGCTGGTGGCTGCGCGCGAGCGTCTGGCCAAGGCGCCGGCGCCGGTACTGGCTGCACTGGACGATGTGCTGGCTATCGCCGAGCAACTGTCGGCGCGCTTCCCGCAGCTGCCGCTGTACTTTGATCTGGGTGAATTGCGCGGTTACCACTACCACACTGGTGTGGTGTTCGCGGTATTTGTACCGGGTGTTGGCCAGGCCATCGCCCAAGGCGGTCGTTATGACGACATCGGCGCTGACTTCGGTCGTGCCCGTCCGGCGACCGGCTTCTCTACCGATTTGAAAACCCTGGTGACCCTGGGGCGTGCTGAGGTCGAGCTGCCGTCTGGTGGCATCTGGATGCCCGACAGTACGGACGCGGCACTCTGGCAGCAGGTTTGCCAGTTGCGCAGTGAGGGTCAGCGTGTCGTTCAGGCTTTGCCTGGGCAGCCATTGGCCGCCGCCCGTGAAGCGGACTGCGACCGGCAATTGATTCAGCAGAACGGGCTTTGGCAAGTATCGCCACTGGCTTCTTGAGTTTTCCTGCCGGCCATCGCCGGCACCAAGTTTGCGCGAATGAGGACAAGTGTTATGGGTAAGAATGTCGTAGTCCTGGGCACCCAATGGGGTGATGAGGGCAAAGGCAAGATCGTTGATCTGCTGACCGAACATGCTGCCGCCGTAGTGCGCTACCAAGGTGGCCACAACGCTGGCCACACCCTGGTCATCGATGGCGAAAAAACCGTCTTGCACCTGATCCCGTCGGGCGTGCTGCGCGAAGGCGTGCAGTGCCTGATCGGCAACGGCGTGGTGGTTGCACCTGACGCCCTGCTGCGCGAGATCATCAAGCTGGAAGAGAAAGGCGTACCAGTGCGCGAGCGCCTGCGTATCAGCCCGTCCTGCCCGCTGATCCTGTCCTTCCACGTCGCGCTGGACCAAGCCCGTGAAAAGGCGCGTGGCGAGCTGAAGATCGGTACGACCGGTCGCGGCATCGGCCCGGCCTACGAAGACAAGGTCGCACGTCGTGGCCTGCGTGTGGGCGACCTGCTCAACATGCCGCGTTTCGAAGACAAACTGCGTGAACTGGTGGATTACCACAACTTCATGCTGGTCGGTTACTACAAAGAACCGGCTATCGAATTCGACAAGACCCTGGCTGAGTGCAAGGAATACGCTGAGCTGCTCAAGCCGCTGATGCTGGACGTGACCGCCGAACTGCACGACCTGCGTCGCGCCGGCAAAGACATCATGTTCGAAGGCGCCCAAGGCTCCCTGCTGGACATCGACCACGGCACCTACCCGTACGTGACCAGCTCCAACACCACCGCTGGTGGCGTTGCGACCGGTTCCGGTGTTGGCCCGATGTTCCTGGACTACATCCTGGGCATCACCAAGGCCTACACCACCCGTGTAGGTTCGGGTCCGTTCCCGACTGAGCTGTTCGACGAAGTCGGCGCTCACCTGGCCAAGCAAGGCCACGAGTTCGGTGCCACCACCGGCCGTGCCCGTCGTTGCGGCTGGTTCGACGCCGTTATCCTGCGTCGCGCTATCGATGTGAACAGCATCTCGGGCATCTGCCTGACCAAGCTGGACGTACTCGACGGCCTGGAAACCATCAACATTTGCGTCGGCTACAAAGACGCAAACGGTAATGATGTTGCCCCGACCGACGCTGACAGCTACGTGGGCCTGCTGCCTGTGTACGAAGAAGTGCCGGGCTGGACCGAATCGACCGTGGGTGCCAAAACCCTGGAAGAACTGCCGGCCAACGCCCGTGCCTACATCAAGCGCGTTGAAGCGCTGATCGGCGCACCGATCGACATTATTTCGACGGGTCCGGACCGCAACGAAACCATCGTTCTGCGTCACCCGTTCGCTTAATAAGCTGTTGATGTAAAAAGCAAAGGGCTCCTTCGGGAGCCCTTTGTCGTTTCTGGCGATCAAGCGGCACGACCCTTGCTTTGAATCCTTCTTTCGCGGTGCTATCAATTTAATGGCACCCGTGGTGGAGGGATTCCCGATGTCTGCCGTTCTCTCATTGTTACAAAGTCGTCTGTTGCGGCCCGTGTTCGTTACCCTAGGTATCGCCCTTTTGGTGCAAGTGCTGGTGGCCGTCGCTCTGACGCGGAGCACGGTGACTGCATTGGAAGCGGATTTGGGTAATCGCCTGGGTATCGACAGCCAGAAACTGTCTGGCGAGTTGGCGCAAGCCGGCAAGGAAGTCACGTCCAGCCTCGACAGCTTGTCGACCAGTACCCGTCAGCGTCTGACCGCCGGACTTTCGACGCGCTTGCAGGAAGAACAGAAGCAACTGCGTGCGACCCTGGAAAAAGACCTGAAAGACTCCGCCAACGACATGGCGCAACTACTGGCCTCGGTGGCGCCACGCGCCATGTGGGACAGCGACGTGCCGACCTTGTCCGAGTTCGCCCGGCGCGCCCAGCGCAATCCCAACGTGCTATTCGTGGTCTACGACGACGCGGCGGGCGAGCACCTGACGCGCTACTTGAACCGGGAAAACCCGATCAACAAGGCGTTGCTGGAAAAAGGCCAGGGTGACCGCGCACTCGACAAAGTGTTGAATGCGGCGAAGAACGATCCGTCGGTGTACTACGTCGAGGCCTCCATAAGCCCCAACGGCGTGGAAATCGGCAAGGTTCTGATGGGCGTTTCGACGGCTTCGGTCGAGGCCGACCTGCAAGCCCTGGACAAGCGTTTCGCCACCCTGATCGCCAGCGGTGATCAACTGGTTGGTGACAGCCTCAAAGGCGCCGCCGCTGACAGCGCCGCCGCCATGGGCGCACGCCTGCAATCGGCACAAACCACTGCCACCCAGATGACCGCCAACACCACCAGCGCCGTACAGGAGGCCGCCGGCACGCTGCGCTGGCGCATCGGCATGGGGCTCGCGCTGGTCGGTCTGGGCGTCCTGCTGCTGATCGCCATCGTGCTCGGGCGCCGTGTGGTCAATCGCCTGAAGCTGTTGATTGCCGCAATGGATGACCTGGCCGCGGGCGAGGGCGACCTCACCAAACGTGTGCAAATCAGCAGCAAGGATGAAATCGGCGACATGGCTTCGGCGGTCAATCGCTTTGTGGATAAGTTGCAACCCATCGTGCGTGAAGCCGGCGATGTGGCCCAACGCACCGGAGTGGAAATCGGCGCGATGACCCTGCGCAACGCTGGCGCCGACGCCGCTGCCGGTTTGCAGCGCGATGAGGTGGCCGAGAGCCTGCGGGCGCTGTCACAAATGGCTGACGAGGCCCAGGCCGAAAGCCATGCCATGCAGGCCGCCTTGCAGCAGGTGGTGGATATTCGCCAGGCCACGGATGAAAACTCACGCACCTCGACGGAAGTCGGCAGCCTGATCGAAGCGCTGGCGGGGCAGGTGCAGGCCGGTTCCAAGGTGATCGAGCGCCTGGCCCAGCAAAGTGAGCAGATTGAGGTGGTGTTGACGGTGATCCATGGCATTGCCGAGCAAACCAACCTGTTGGCGCTCAACGCCGCCATCGAGGCGGCACGTGCCGGCGAAACCGGGCGCGGCTTTGCGGTGGTGGCGGACGAAGTGCGGGCATTGGCCAGCAAGACCCAGAGCTCTACCGGCGACATTCAGGCGCATATCGTCGCGTTGCAGCAGGGCGCGCGTGAAGCGGTGGAAACCATCGGCAAGGCCGGGCGTCAGGCCAATGAAGGCTTGCTGGTGCTGCGCGACAGCGTGCGCTTGCAGCAGACCGTGCAGGCTTCGGTGGAGCAAGTGCATGCGGCTATTGGTTTGGCGACGCGTGCGGCGGAGCATCAGGCGCAAGGCGCGCAGGCGGTGCGTGGGCGGGTCGAGGTGATCCATGCCCAGGCCGAGCGGGCGGCGCAGGCGGTGGTGGAGACGACCGCCAGTGGCAAGGTGCTGGATGGGTTGGCGGCGCAGTTGAAGGCCAGCCTGGGGCAGTTTCGGGCTTGAAGGTCGTCAGCTCCGGCCTCATCGCAGGCAAGCCAGCTCCCACATTTTGATTTGTGAATACCGTCAAATGTGGGAGCTGGCTTGCCTGCGATAGCGGTATCAGCGGCTCAGATACATCCGAGTCGTCAGCAGATAAACCGGCAACCCCGACACCAGAATCAGCAGCGCCGCATACGGCGCCGCCGCTGCAAATTCCACATTCGAGGTATGCGCCCACACTGCCGTCGCCAGGGTATTCAACCCGGTCGGGCTGAGCAGCAAGGTCGCCGTCAATTCCTTCATGGCATCCAGAAATACCAGTGCGAACGCCGCACCCAATGCAGGAAAGATGATCGGCAAGGTCACCCGGCAAAACGCGCTGAACGACGACGCGCCCAAGGTGCGTGCAGCCTCTTCCAATTGCGGAGCAGCCTTGTTCAACGCCGTACGGATCGGTGCTTGAGCCAAAGGCAAAAACAGCAACGCATACGCAATCAACAACAGCGCCGACGTCTGATACAGCGCCGGCACGTAATGCAGCGCGAAATACACCAGCGTCAACGCAATCACCAGGCCGGGCAGGGCGTGCAGCAGGTAGGGCAAGCGCTCGGCCCAGATCGCCAACTGGCCTTTATAACGCACCACCAGCAAGCCTACCGGCACCGCCAGCACCAGGCACAACGCTGCGCCGCCGAGGGACAGCGCCAGCGAGGACAGCAGCGCCTCACTGATCGCGGCCACCGGAAACGCTGCCGATGAACCTACCGCTAGCCAGTAACCAAGCATGCCCAACGGAATGCCGCTGCCGATGATCGCCAGTGCCAGGCAATAGAGTTGCCCCAGCGGTGCCCACTTGCCCAATCGCACCTGCCCGGCATGTCGCGCCGCGCCCTGGCCGATGCGCACGTGTCGGCCCTTGCCGCGTACACGCAGCTCCAGCCACAGCAATGTCAGGCACATCACCAGCAATACCGCCGAGAGCATCGCGGCGTTGGCGTTACTGAATTCCAGCTCGAATTGCTGGTAGATCGCGGTGGTGAATGTTTGCAGGCCGATGATCGACAGCGCGCCGAATTCCACCAGCATATGCAGCGCGATCAACAACGCCCCGGCCAGCAGCGACGGCCACAGCAAGGGCAGGGTGACGCGCCAGAACACGCCCCAACGGTTCAGCCCCAGGGTGCGTGCGGACTCTTCCAGGGACGGGTCGAGGTTTCGCAGGGTCGCCGCCACCGGCAGGAAGACCAGCGGGTATTTCGACAGGCTCATCACCAGGATCGCGCCGCCGAGGCCTTCGAAGTTGGCACTCAACGACACCCAGGTAAAGCTGCTGACGAACGCCGGCACCGCAAACGGCAGGCACAGGATCACGCCCCAGATACGCCGACCGCTCAGGTTGCTGCGTTCCAGCAGCCACGCCAGGGACAGCCCGACCACTGCGCACGTCACCGTCACGCCGACCATCAGCGCGAGGGTGTTGCGCAGCAGGCCGAATACATACGGGCGCCACAGCAGGTGCACGGCCTCGGCCCAGCCAGCCTGCCAGGCCTTGAGCCCGACGTACACCAGCGGCAGCAGGCTCAAGCCCACCAGAAACAGCACGGGCAACAGCAGCCAGATCGACGGCCGCTTGCGCCGCGGGCTGAACCCCCCGCGTAGGGCGGGGGCGCAGAGCGATGGGTTCATCAGTTCAAGCCAACGTCACGTTCCAGGTCCAGGGCTTCTTCGGCGTTGCCCAGGTCGGCGGGGGTGACTTTCGGCGGTTGCAACTCGCTGAAAGGCTTGAGGCCGCGGCTGGATTCCATGCCCTTGCGCAGCGGGTATTCGGCCGAGGTGTTGGTGATCACGCGCTGGCCTTCTTCACTGGCCATGAACGCCAGCAGTTGCTGGGCTTCCTTGGGATGCTTGCTGGATTTCAGCGCAGCAGCGGACGACACGGTGATCAGCCCGCCAACGTCGCCATCAGTGAAGTAATGCAGTTGCGAATCCAGGTTGGTTTTTTCCTTTTTCAGGGCAAACCAGTAGTAGTTGTTCACCAGCACGGTGGCCACTTCGCCATTCTCCACGGCTTTGAGGGCGACCATGTTGTTGCTGTAGACCTTGCCGAATGCGCGCAGGCCGGTCAGCCATTCTTCGGCGGCGTCACGTCCGTGCAGCTTGATGATCGCCACGGCCTGTTCCTGGAACGCGCCGCTGGTGGGCACGAAGCCGACCTTGCCTTGCCACTCGGGGCCGGCGAAATCCAGCACCGACTTGGGCAGGTCTTTTTCGGCGATCAGTTTCGGGTTGAAGGCCACGACGCGGGTGCGCGCGGTCACGCCCATCCAGTCGCCATTGGCGCCGACATAGTCCTTGGGCAAGACATCGAGGGTGGCGGCGTCGATCTTGGCCAGCATGCCTTGCTCGCCGAGTTTGTTCAGCGGCGGCGACTCTTCGGTGTAGATCACATCGGCCGGGGAGCGTGCGCCTTCTTCGACGACCTGGCTGGCCAGCTGGTTGCTGCTGCCTTTGCGCACGTTGACGTGAATGCCGGTCTTGGCTTCGAAGGCCTTGGCGAGTTCATCGCCGACTTCCTTGTGCTGACCGTTGTACAGGGTCAGGGAGACCTTGTCGGCAGAATAAGCGGCGGGCGAGAGCAGGGTCAGGCCGAGCAGAGTGATGGTCAGGCCACGCAGAAGGGATGTCTTGAGACGGGTATCGCGGATCATCATCCGGAGGTTTCCTCGCTTGAGTGCAACAAATCATTGCAAGGATAAACGATAAACCTTCTCAAGTGCGGGCGAGGGGGGAATAGGTATGCAACTTTTGAGGCTGGCGTTTTCAAACCCCGGAAACGAAAAAACCCGCTTTCGCGGGTTTGATCTGAATTTGGTGCCCAGGAGAAGACTCGAACTTCCACGACCTTGCGATCACCAGCACCTGAAGCTGGCGTGTCTACCAATTTCACCACCTGGGCATTATCAAGCAACGTTGCCGCTGTTGATGGGGCGAACTATACGGCGGGCTTTTAGATCTGTAAACCCCTGATTCAAAAAAATAAATCGGGATTTGCGTTAAAAATCAAAGGCCTGAAACGAAAAAACCCGCTTTCGCGGGTTTGATCTGAATTTGGTGCCCAGGAGAAGACTCGAACTTCCACGACCGTAAGGTCACCAGCACCTGAAGCTGGCGTGTCTACCAATTTCACCACCTGGGCAACATCAACAACGTTGCCGTCGTCGATGGCGCGCACTATACGGAGGGGCTTTTGAGCTGTAAACCCCTGCCATGAAAAAAACCTGGAATATTTCTCCAGTGGTCGTGCAAGGTGCCTGGAAAGGGCACCAAAGGGCTTTTAAACGCTTGTTGATGCCTGAAATTTCCCGTTTCAATACGCGTATGCCAAACTAACCCGCATATAGACAAGGTGAAAACTCTCTAATGGCCGATTGGCAGTCCCTCGATCCCGAGGCCGCTCGTGAAGCGGAAAAATATGAAAACCCTATTCCTAGCCGCGAACTGATCCTGGCGCATCTCGCCGATCGGGGTTCGCCTGCTAGCCGCGAGCAGTTGGTTGAAGAATTCGGTCTGACCACCGAAGACCAGCTCGAAGCCCTGCGCCGCCGCTTGCGTGCCATGGAGCGCGACGCACAACTGATCTACACCCGCCGTGGCACTTATGCACCTGTGGATAAGCTTGACCTGATCCTGGGCCGCATCGCCGGCCACCGTGACGGCTTCGGCTTCCTGATCCCGGACGACGGCAGCGACGACCTGTTCATGAGCCCGGCGCAAATGCGTCTGGTGTTCGATGGCGACCGTGCGCTGGCGCGCGTGTCTGGCCTCGACCGTCGTGGTCGTCGTGAAGGCGTGATCGTCGAAGTGGTGTCCCGTGCCCACGAGTCCATCGTTGGCCGTTACTTCGAAGAAGGCGGCATCGGCTTTGTAGTGCCGGATAACCCGAAGGTCCAGCAGGAAGTGCTGATCACCCCGGGTCGCAATGGCGCCGCCAAGGTCGGTCAGTTCGTCGAGGTGAAGATCACCCACTGGCCAACCGCACGGTTCCAGCCACAGGGCGATATTGTTGAAGTGGTCGGCAACTACATGGCGCCGGGCATGGAAATCGACGTTGCGCTGCGCACCTACGATATTCCTCACGTCTGGCCTGAGGCTGTGCTGAAAGAAGCCGCCAAGCTCAAGCCGGAAGTGGAAGAAAAAGACAAAGAAAAACGCATCGACCTGCGCCATCTGCCGTTCGTCACCATCGACGGCGAAGATGCCCGCGACTTCGACGATGCGGTCTACTGCGAAGCCAAGCCGGGCAAGCTGCGTCTGTTTTCCGGCGGCTGGAAGTTGTTCGTCGCGATTGCCGACGTGTCCAGCTATGTGAAGATCGGTTCGGCCCTGGACAACGAAGCCCAGGTGCGCGGCAACTCGGTGTATTTCCCCGAGCGCGTGATTCCGATGCTGCCTGAGCAGCTGTCCAACGGCCTGTGCTCCCTGAACCCGAAAGTCGATCGTTTGGCCATGGTGTGCGAGATGACCATCTCGAAAACCGGCGAAATGACCGACTACCAGTTCTATGAAGCGGTGATCCACTCCCAGGCGCGCCTGACCTACAACAAGGTCAGCACCATTCTGGAAACGCCGAAGACCAGCGAAGCCAAGGCCCTGCGTACTGAATACGCTGGCGTAGTGCCGCACCTCAAGCAGCTTTATTCGCTGTACAAAGTGTTGCTGGGCGCCCGTCATACCCGTGGCGCGATCGATTTTGAAACCCAGGAAACCCGGATTGTCTTCGGTTCCGAGCGCAAGATCGCCGCGATTACCCCGACCACGCGTAACGATGCCCACAAGCTGATCGAGGAATGCATGCTGGCGGCCAACGTGGCCACTGCCGAATTCCTGCAGAAGCACGAAATTCCTGCGCTGTATCGCGTGCACGACGGCCCGCCGCCGGAGCGTCTGGAGAAGCTGCGCGCGTTCCTCGGCGAGCTCGGCCTGTCCCTGCACAAAGGCAAGGACGGCCCGACGCCGAAGGACTACCAGGCACTGCTGGCGAGCATCAAGGATCGTCCGGATTACCACGTGATCCAGACCGTCATGCTGCGCTCCCTGAGCCAGGCGGTGTACAGCGCCGATAACCAGGGCCACTTCGGCCTGAATTACGAAGCGTACACGCACTTCACTTCGCCGATCCGTCGTTACCCGGACCTGCTCACGCACCGCGCGATCCGCAGCGTGATCCATTCCAAGCAGAACACCCCGCACGTCAAGCGCGCCGGTGCCATGACCATTCCGAAGGCACGGATCTATCCGTACGACGAAGCTGCCCTGGAACAGTTGGGCGAGCAGTGCTCCATGAGCGAGCGCCGCGCCGACGAAGCTACCCGCGACGTGGTGAACTGGCTCAAGTGCGAGTTCATGAAGGATCGCGTAGGCGAGTCGTTCCCAGGTGTGATCACCGCCGTCACCGGCTTTGGCCTGTTTGTGGAGCTGACCGACATCTACGTCGAAGGCCTGGTACACGTTACCGCCTTGCCGGGTGACTACTACCACTTCGATCCTGTGCATCACCGCCTGGCGGGCGAGCGCACTGGTCGCAGCTTCCGTCTGGGCGACACCGTGGAAGTGCAGGTCATGCGCGTCGATCTCGACGAGCGCAAGATCGATTTTGGTATGTCCGACAAGCCGGCCGAGTCGCCGGGTAGCCGTAAAAAGCGTGGCAGTACACCCACTGCTCCGGCAAGCAAAGGCAAGGGTGCCCCTGCCAAAGCAGCGCCTGAGCCTGAGCTGGCCAAGGCTGGTCGTCGCTCTGCGGCCAAGGAAAAAGCCCCCGAGGCCTACCGCCCGAGCGACGCCGCGGCGAAAAATGCCGAGCTGCGCAAGAGTCGTGAGTTGAAGCAGCAGTTGCTCAACGAAGCCAAAAGCGGTGGTAAAGCGGCGTCTGGGGGAAAGTCCCACGGGGCGGAAAAACCGTCGAGCAAGCCGAGTAAACACCGTAAAGGCCCGCCGAAAGCGGGCTCGGCCCCTGCCAAAAGCAGCGGGTCGCGCAAACCTAAGGCCAAGTCATGAGTCTGGAAAAAATCTACGGCGTACACGCCGTGGAAGCACTGCTGCGTCACCACCCGAAGCGCGTCAAACAAGTGTGGTTGGCAGAAGGTCGCAGCGAGCCGCGCGTTCAGGCGCTGGTTGAGCTGGCGAACCAAAACAAGGTTGCCATCGGTCAAGCCGAGCGTCGTGAAATGGACGTTTGGGTCGAAGGCGTTCACCAGGGCGTGGTTGCGGACGTAAGCCCGAGCCAGGTCTGGGGCGAGGCGATGCTCGACGAGCTGCTCGACCGTACCGAGGGTGCGCCGCTGTTGCTGGTGCTGGACGGCGTGACCGACCCGCACAACCTCGGCGCCTGCCTGCGTTCGGCAGATGCTGCCGGCGCACTGGCGGTGATCGTGCCCAAAGACAAGTCGGCCACCCTGACGCCGGTTGTGCGCAAGGTTGCCTGCGGTGCAGCGGAAGTGATTCCGCTGGTGGCCGTGACCAACCTGGCGCGCACCCTGGAGAAACTCCAGCAGCGCGGCTTGTGGGTCGTGGGCACGGCAGGGGAGGCCGAGGTCAGCATTTATGACCAGGACCTCACCGGCCCGACCATCCTGATCATGGGCGCCGAAGGCAAGGGCATGCGTCGCCTGACCCGTGAGCACTGCGATTATCTGGTGCACCTGCCGATGGCCGGTAGCGTCAGCAGCTTGAACGTGTCGGTTGCCACCGGCGTGTGCTTGTTCGAAGCGCAGCGTCAGCGTGGCGCGAAGGCCAAGCCGAAGAAGTAACTAGGTCTGTCGCAGGCCAAATGTGGGAGCGGGCTTGCTCGCGAATACGGTATGTCAGTCACTGCAATTAGGGCTGATACACCGTATTCGCGAGCAAGCCCGCTCCCACATTGGTTTTGTGTTTGGCCTGAGAAGGTGATTGTTCAAATAATCACCAATCACCTTGCACGCTTCCTCCCCCTTCTCTACAATTGCGCCCCTTGCCTTCCTGGCGGGCACCGATGTGTCCCCCTTCGGCAAGATCCATAAGTGTCATTCACTCCTTGTCTGACCGTTTTTGAGCGGCAGGCTACAACCCGTAAGGAGCATTCATGCGTCATTACGAAATCATCTTTTTGGTCCACCCGGATCAAAGCGAGCAAGTCGGCGGCATGGTTGAGCGTTACACCAAGCTGATCGAAGAAGACGGCGGCAAAATCCACCGTCTGGAAGATTGGGGCCGTCGTCAACTGGCCTACGCAATCAACAATGTTCACAAGGCTCACTACGTGATGCTGAACGTTGAGTGCACTGGCAAGGCCCTGGCCGAGCTGGAAGACAACTTCCGCTACAACGATGCAGTGATCCGTAACCTGGTCATCCGTCGCGAAGAAGCCGTTACCGGCCAATCCGAGATGCTCAAGGCTGAAGAAAACCGCAGTGAGCGCCGTGAGCGTCGCGACCGTCCTGAGCACGAAGGCGCTGAAAGCGCTGATAGTGATGACAGCGACAACAGCGACAACGCTGACGAGTAATCCACGGACCTTTTAAGGAGCCTATCAAATGGCACGTTTCTTCCGTCGTCGTAAATTCTGCCGCTTCACCGCTGAAGAAGTGAAGGAGATCGATTACAAAGATCTCAACACTCTGAAAGCCTACGTATCCGAGACCGGCAAAATCGTTCCAAGCCGTATCACCGGTACCAAAGCTCGTTATCAGCGTCAGCTGGCCACCGCTATCAAGCGCGCCCGCTTCCTGGCCCTGCTGGCCTACACCGACAGCCACGGCCGCTGAGACCGGGCAGTCGACAAGTAGTAAGGGATTGAATGCATGCGCGCCTTAGCTGAGTTCATCATGCGCGGTCGTGTGCAGGCCACTCTGGTAGTGGCTGGATGTGCGGCATTGCCGTTGCTTTATTGGTTGGGTGCTGCCGCTGGTTGCCTTGTGCTGCTGCGGCGCGGTTTGAAGGACGCCCTTGGCGTTCTTGCCCTGGGATTGTTGCCTGCCTTGATCTGGTGGGTGCAATTGGGTGATCCACGGGTACTTCTGGTACTGCTGGGGTCATCGAGCCTTGCGTTGGTTCTGCGCGCAAGTGAGTCCTGGGTCCGCACGCTGCTGGTCAGCGTGGCATTGGGGTTGGTGTACTCAGTGATGCTTGGCGCGGCTTTCCGCCCGCAAATCGAAGCGCTGTCGCAAGAGATCGTCAAGATCCTGCCGATGGCCCTCGGGGATCTCTACCAGCAATTGTCGGTAGATGAGCGAGCGCGGTTTGCGTCACTGATTGCCCCGGTCCTGACCGGCCTGATTGCGGCATTGTTGCAGGTCGTCAGCGTGCTGAGCCTGATTGTTGGGCGCTATTGGCAGGCGTTGTTGTACAACCCGGGTGGTTTTGGTCGCGAATTTCGCAGTATCAGAATCCCAGCGGGGCCGGCGATGTTGCTGCTGGCGTGCATGGTTGTCGGGCCGAATTTCGGCCCACAGATGGCCGTGTTGGCGCCGATTTGCAGCGTACCGCTGGTGTTTGCCGGATTGGCCCTGATTCATGGGCTGGTTGCGCGAAAGCGCCTGGCCAAATTCTGGCTGGTGGGGTTGTACGTCACGCTGTTGCTGTTCATGCAGCTGATCTATCCGTTACTCGTGGTCTTGGCCATTGTCGACGGCCTGATTGATTTTCGCGGTCGTCTGGCGCCGAAAGACGCCGACAACGCGAACGGTGAAGGTTAAAAGTTAGAGGATTTTCACATGCAACTGATCCTTCTGGAAAAAGTCGCCAACCTGGGCAACCTGGGCGACAAAGTGAACGTTAAGGCCGGCTACGGTCGTAACTACCTGCTGCCATACGGCAAAGCCACCGCTGCAACCGCTGCCAACCTGGCTGCGTTTGAAGAGCGTCGTGCTGAGCTGGAAAAAGCAGCAGCAGACAAGAAAGCTTCGGCCGAAACTCGCGCTGCCCAACTGGCTGAGCTGGAAGTGACTATCACTGCCACCGCCGGTGACGAAGGCAAGCTGTTCGGTTCGATCGGCACCCACGACATCGCTGATGCACTGACCGCCTCCGGCGTTGAAGTGCAGAAGAGCGAAGTTCGTCTGCCGAACGGCACCATCCGCAACGTAGGCGAATTCGACGTAGCCGTGCACCTGCACGCCGAAGTTGAAGCCACCGTACGCGTTGTCGTGGTAGCAGCTTAAGTCGCACCTAACTGACTGGCACCTACGGTGTCAGCCGGTTAACATCGGGCACGATCCTGTTTACAGGTCGTGCCTTTTGTTTTTCTACACACCCCAAATTCCAAGTGGCCATGAACGATATTTCAGCTCCTGAGCAATACGATCTGCAAACCGCTGCCCTGAAGGTGCCGCCGCATTCCATCGAGGCCGAACAGGCCGTGCTCGGTGGCTTGATGCTGGACAACAACGCCTGGGAACGCGTGCTGGATCAAGTCTCGGACGGTGATTTCTATCGCCATGACCACCGCCTGATCTTCCGTGCCATCGCCAAGCTGGCCGACCAGAACTCGCCGATCGACGTGGTGACCCTGGCCGAGCAGCTGGACAAGGAAGGCCAGACCTCCCAAGTCGGCGGTCTGGGCTACCTCGGTGAACTGGCAAAAAATACGCCGTCCGTCGCCAACATCAAGGCGTATGCGCAGATCGTCCGCGAGCGCGCCACCCTGCGCCAGTTGATCGGCATCAGCACCGAAATCGCCGACAGTGCCTTCAACCCCGAAGGCCGCACCGCCGCCGAGATCCTCGACGAAGCCGAACGCCAGATCTTCCAGATCGCCGAAGCACGCCCGAAGACTGGCGGCCCGGTGGGCGTCAACGAGCTGTTGACCAAGGCCATCGACCGTATCGACACGCTGTTCAATACCGATAACGCCATCACCGGTATTTCCACCGGCTACACCGACCTCGACGAGAAGACCAGCGGCCTGCAACCGGCCGACCTGATCATCGTCGCCGGCCGTCCATCCATGGGTAAAACCACCTTTGCGATGAACCTGGTGGAAAACGCCGTGTTGCGCAGCGACAAGACCGTATTGGTGTACTCCCTGGAGATGCCAGGTGAATCGCTGATCATGCGGATGCTCTCGTCCCTGGGCCGTATCGACCAGACCAAGGTCCGTGCCGGTCGCCTGGAAGACGACGACTGGCCGCGCCTGACCTCGGCGGTCAACCTGCTCAACGATCGCAAGTTGTTCATCGATGACACCGCGGGCATCAGCCCGTCGGAGATGCGCGCACGTACCCGCCGCCTGGTGCGTGAGCACGGCGACATTGCGCTGATCATGATCGACTACCTGCAATTGATGCAGATCCCCGGCTCCAGCGGCGACAACCGCACCAACGAGATTTCCGAGATTTCCCGGTCCCTCAAGGCCCTGGCCAAGGAATTCAACTGCCCGGTGGTGGCGTTGTCCCAGCTCAACCGCTCCCTGGAACAGCGTCCCAACAAGCGCCCGGTGAACTCCGACTTGCGGGAATCCGGAGCGATCGAGCAGGACGCCGACGTCATCATGTTCGTGTATCGCGACGAGGTGTATCACCCCGAGACCGAGCACAAGGGCATCGCCGAAATCATCATCGGTAAGCAGCGGAACGGGCCGATCGGCTTTATCCGCCTGGCGTTCATCGGCAAGTACACTCGCTTCGAGAACCTGGCGCCGGGTAGCTACAACTTCGACGATGACGAGTAACGCTGGCTAAGGCCTGGCAAACAGATCCCGGATCGTGGCTTCGTCGTATTGGTAGTTCCAGCGTAACTCACTGCCCGCTTGGATGTTTTCGCTGGCAAAAAGCCCGGTGAGGATCAGTTGCTCCGAAGGGCCGTCGCCTGTTTGGGCCTGGACCCGAAACTGCGCGGCTTCAACGTTATAGCCAGTGGCGGCCTGCCGGACCGGGGTGCCCGCAGTGTCGTAGTCAAATAGGGTGTTGATCCGCGACAGCACATTGTCTCCAGAGAGCACTGGCTGGGTATTCACTGCAAAGGGAGTGGTCGGCCTGACGTTTTTCACTGCCATCAGATAAGGGTCCCTGCGCGCCTTGGCAATGAACAGGGGCAACAACTCTCCACCGTAGACACCCAGTGCTTCACCGGCTGCGAGGGGGCGCCGGCTGATAACGGTGGCTTGGCCGATCAGCGAGGCTTCTTGGGGAAATCGTTGATGGGCTGCTGTGAAGGGCACCACCTCGAGTTTGTCTTCATAAAGCTGTGCGACGCTTTCATAGCCTTCCCACCGGATGTATGGACGAAGCTGAATATTCTCGTATACACGGTTGGACGTTAACGATCTTCCTCGACTTTGTAGCAGCCGAATACGCATCGGCTTGCCTTGTTGGTCGCGTAGCGGATAACGGCCGTTGTTGGCACGATCATAATGACCCCGGTAGTTTTGGCTGAATTGATAGCCGCGCTCGGCGCGCATGTGGTTCAGTTCTTGACGTGTGTATTGCGCCTTTACCCAGCCCTCTTCGGCGGACAGGTACGTGCTGGAGGTGTGGGTCGACTCAAAATCCGCACTCGAATCCATGTCTTCAGCTGACGGTGTAGGGGAGTTTCCTCCGCCGAGTAATTTTCCTTTGGCGGGATCAATTTCCCACCCCCCTCCGGCTTTGTTACGCAGGTAGGGTTGATAGAACCTGAAAGGGCTGCGGGTGTCGATCAGCCGCCATCCCGGATGGGCAGGTTTGACTCGGTAATATTTCTGACTGTCTTGAATGTAATAACGGCAACTGCCGTCCGATAGCGCAGGGGTTCGATGGATGTTGTCAGGCCCTGCTGTCAGCCCGGACAACGGCGCCGTTTCCGCGAATAGCGGGTCGAGTGCTATTCCTGCGCCGTTTGATGCCGGCGGGAAAGGCGGCAAGGCTCGGCAAGGCGTCGGGCCCTCGGCCAATAGCCGTTGGGCGGTTTTGTGCAGTGCCTGCTCAAGGCTGGTTGTGCCCGATTGGCTGAGCAGTGCGCTGTGTTCAGTGGGGGAGAGTGTTTGCTCAATCGCCTCAGGCAGAGGAAGGGGGGCGCTCGGTTGTGCCCCTTGGGCGTCGTGGATGGCGTATAGCTCGCCTTGTCGGATCAAGGCATGCGGTGCGCTGGCCTCGCCGTCACCGATACTCCCCAGAAGCGGGCCGTCGGCGCTGCCATCATACAGTTCAAGCCTGTGGGAGGCAGGCCAGCCGGGAATCTGTTCCAGGGTGTACAGCGCCATCGGCACGCTCTCGCGGTTGCGCATCGAGCCGAGGAAAATACTGCTTTTTAGCCGCGTGGCGTCTGCCGCGCAGCGGTAGGCGTTGGCCTCCTCAAGCAATAGGTCGGGCAGGCCTTCGCCCTTTTGCAGGCGCTGGTGTTCCGGCTGCGTAAGCGTGGACTCCAGTTCTTCGAGGTGGCTTTTGGTCAGTTCCGGTATGAGTGTGCGCATGCTTGTTTCAGCCGGGGTGATGGCGGTTTCACTTGCGCCATTGAGCTGGGAAAACAGCCACTGTTTTTTTTGCGAGGCGTGCTTGGTCAATACCGTGGCCAGGTTTTCGGTTTTGGTGAAATAGTCGATGGGGGTAGGGGGCAAAAGCTGATTGAACTCGGTCTGTGGCAACTGCTCTTGCACCACATGCAACAGCTCTCCCTTTCTGAACCGGGCCTCACTGACGTTGATTTGCAGTGTTCCATTGCCGGCGCTCATCAAAATTTTCTGTTGCTTGTCCACGACCCTCAATACGTACGAGGCGGGCCACTCCGGCAGCGAGCCCAGCAGGTGAAACTGAATAAGTGGCGATAGCGCTGTCACCGAGGCACCCTCGGCGCGTTCCAGGTTGAAATCACTGATTTCCTGGTCAAGGTTGAAGTGCCTGACGGTGTCACGCAGTAAGGGCGGTGGACGGACCATCTCTTCATGGGCCAGGCGTATCGTCGTGGTGTCTGCGCCGCTTAGCAACAGGATAGGTTCGACGGCGTGTGGCTTGATGTTGGCAGCGTCGGGGCCCAGTCGCTTGATCAGTTTGAAGTTGTCCCAGTCCAGGGGCGTCTCGTGCGCGTGGCGCCAACCGCCTGCGCCATTGGTGAGCAGCGGCGGCGAGTACGCATGCGGGTCAGAGGGGTGTGACAGCTCCCATTGGCTGCCAATGGGTGAGCGTCGGGCGGCATAGGCATGGTCATCCAGTTTCACGTAGTACTGCTGTTCGTGAGAATACAGCCCCTGTTTGTCGGCAACCCAATGGTTGGGCAGCGCTTCCGGCTGACGGTAAGGCTTCAGGTCAGCGTGCCACAGGCGCCATCCTTGGTTGCGCACCTGTACTTTCACCAGCCCCGCAGTGAACCGTCCGGCCTTGATGGCGCCGGCGGTGGCGACGGCCATGGCGACATTGTCGATCACGTCCAACAGATCTTCGAGCGCTGCGTGGCTGTCGCCTCGGCGCCAGGCGGCAAACCCGTTGTAGACCGTGCCGATCAATTGCGCGCCGGTGACAATCAGGAGCGCTTCACCCACGATGGGCACGAACGATGCGGCGAAAAACAGCAGGGATTTGCCCAGGTCTATGTAGTACTGCAAGCGCTTTTGTCGGCTGATAATGTCGGCCTGTGCTGTGGGGACTGCCACTGCGCAAGCGTCGCTTTCGATCTGCGCGAAACGCTTCAAGCTGATGGCTTGGAACAGATGGCCAGTGATGCCAGTCAGTGTCAGCGGTTTTTCCAGGTGGGCGGGCCTGATTTTTCCCGGTGAGCCAACAGGCAGCCAATCCACCCAACTGGGCTTCACGGCCAGTAGTGATTCTCGCAAGTGCACGGGGACCAGGCCTTTGAAAAACGCCAGGTATTGCGGTTGCAGAAGGCGTGCGGTGAGTTGTGTTTCCAGTTCCTGCATCGTCTGGTGTAGACGGATGGGGGCTGTCGGATCTTCGGGGGTGTAGAGGATTGGCTGGGTCTCGGCCCGGAGGTCGTAGATAACCAGAACGCTGGGCAGCACCACCCCGCCGATGGTCAGATGGTTGCAGGTCAGGGCAACGTGATGGCCGTGTTCTGTGAGGCCGCTCAAGTCCTCGTAAAGGGTTTGCGGTATGTCGCCCTTGAGGTAGGCCAACTGAGCAGCCACGGCGAGCTTGTGTTGTTCGTGCTCGCGGAAGTGTCCGCGCACCACCACGCTGGATTTGATGACCGCGCGAATATGGTTGAGGTATTTGCCGCCCAGGTCCAGCCGGCGACAGAAGCCGGCGAAGAGGGTGGGTGATTGCAATGTATCAATGCGCCCGGAGGCGCTGGTGTTAAGAATCTTCGAGCCTGCCTCCATGCCATCGTCTTCAGCCTCCGACGCCTCGAAGTTCTGTAGCGCCGCTTCCAGAAGGGATTGTTCGGTGGTGCGTGCGTGGGTATGCAGCAGTCCGAGCAGGTGGCTGGTTTTCCACTCGCGAACCAGGATCGACGTCTTCGCATCCAGCAGCGTCAGGTACTCACTCTTCATGGCCTGCTCGAGCAGGGGGAGCGCGAACGCCTCCGGGCTCTGGATGCGATCGAAGACCGCTTGAAGTTGATGCCTGGATTGATTGCCTTTGAGCAAACTGTTGCGCAAGGCGGTGCGTATATCCGCCGGCGCTCGGGCCAGCCATGTGGGGAGCTGGGTTTTGATGAAGTCTGCGTGGGCATCGGGGCCCGGGGCGGGCGGGGATAGAGCGGTGTGACTGTTCATCGGCATTTCCAATGGAATAGGGGGCGTTGCGAAAGCCTATTCATGGCGCCGTAGGGCAAGGGCCTAGCGGATTAGGCCCCGCACACCCGCAAATTAGGCTTGTTGCCGGATTAAGCAGGGGGCGTGGCAAAAGCCGACCATTGCCGTCGGAATTGGTCAAAATTTGTGCTATATTCCGCCCCCGCGATTTTTCATCTCAACACCGGTCACCGTCATGCAAACAGCCAAGCCGTTATTTGACTATCCCAAGTATTGGGCCGAATGCTTCGGTCCAGCGCCATTCCTGCCCATGAGCAGGGAGGAGATGGATCAGCTTGGCTGGGATTCCTGCGACATCATCATCGTCACTGGTGATGCCTACGTTGACCATCCGTCGTTCGGCATGGCGATCATCGGCCGGCTGCTGGAGTCCCAGGGCTTCCGCGTCGGGATCATTGCCCAACCGAACTGGCAGTCCAAAGACGACTTCATGAAGCTCGGCGAGCCGAACCTGTTCTTCGGCGTCGCGGCCGGCAACATGGACTCCATGATCAACCGCTACACCGCCGACAAGAAAATCCGCTCCGACGACGCCTATACCCCCGGCGGCATGGCCGGCAAACGCCCGGACCGCGCCAGCCTGGTGTACAGCCAGCGCTGCAAGGAAGCCTACAAGCACGTGCCGATCGTGCTCGGTGGCATCGAAGCCTCCCTGCGCCGCATCGCGCACTACGACTACTGGCAGGATCGCGTACGCAACTCGATCCTGATCGACGCCTGCGCCGACATCCTGCTGTACGGCAACGCCGAGCGGGCGATTGTCGAAGTCGCCCAGCGCCTGTCGTGGGGCCACAAGATCGAAGACATCACCGACGTGCGCGGTACCGCGTTCATTCGTCGTGACACGCCGGCAGGCTGGTACGAAGTGGACTCCACGCGTATCGACCGCCCGGGCAAGATCGACAAGATCATCAACCCGTACGTCAACACCCAGGACACCCAGGCCTGCGCCATCGAGCAGGAAAAGGGGCCGGTGGATGACCCGGAAGAAGCCAAGGTCGTACAGATCCTGGCCAGCCCGCGCATGACCCGCGACAAAACGGTGATACGCCTGCCTTCCGTGGAAAAAGTCCGCGGCGATGCGGTGCTCTACGCCCACGCCAACCGCGTGTTGCACCTGGAGACCAACCCAGGTAACGCCCGCGCCCTGGTGCAGAAGCATGGTGAAGTGGATGTGTGGTTCAACCCGCCGCCTATCCCGATGACCACCGAAGAAATGGACTACGTGTTCGGCATGCCTTACGCCCGCGTCCCGCACCCGGCGTATGGCAAGGAGAAGATCCCGGCCTACGACATGATCCGCTTCTCGGTGAACATCATGCGTGGCTGCTTCGGCGGCTGCACCTTCTGCTCGATCACCGAGCACGAAGGCCGCATCATCCAGAACCGTTCCGAAGAGTCGATCATTCGCGAGATCGAAGAGATCCGCGACAAGGTCCCGGGCTTTACCGGAGTGATCTCCGACCTCGGCGGTCCGACCGCGAACATGTACCGCATCGCCTGCAAGAGTCCGGAAATCGAATCCGCGTGCCGCAAGCCGTCGTGCGTGTTCCCCGGCATCTGCCCGAACCTGAACACCGACCACTCTTCCCTGATCCAGCTGTACCGCAGCGCTCGTGCGTTGCCGGGGGTGAAGAAGATCCTGATCGCGTCCGGCCTGCGCTACGACCTTGCGGTCGAGTCGCCGGAATACGTCAAGGAGCTGGTAACCCACCACGTGGGTGGTTACCTCAAGATCGCCCCGGAACACACCGAGGAAGGTCCGCTCAACCAGATGATGAAGCCGGGCATTGGCAGCTATGACAAGTTCAAGCGCATGTTCGAGAAGTACACCAAGGAAGCGGGCAAGGAGCAGTACCTGATCCCGTACTTCATCGCCGCCCACCCGGGCACCACCGATGAAGACATGATGAACCTGGCCCTGTGGCTCAAGAGCAACGGCTTCCGTGCCGACCAGGTGCAGGCGTTCTACCCGTCGCCAATGGCCACCGCCACGGCCATGTACCACTCGGGCAAGAACCCGCTGCGCAAGGTCACCTACAAGAGCGACGCGGTGACCATCGTCAAGAGCGAAGAGCAGCGCCGTCTGCACAAGGCGTTCCTGCGTTATCACGACCCCAAAGGCTGGCCGATGCTGCGTGAGGCACTGACCCGCATGGGCCGCGCCGACCTGATCGGTCCGGGCAAGGAGCAGTTGATCCCGCTGCACCAGCCGAGCACTGACAGCTACCAGAGCGCCCGTCGCAAAAACTCGACGCCGGCCGGCAGCCATAAGGTCGCCAAGGAAACCACCACCAGGATCCTCACCCAGCACACCGGCCTGCCACCGCGCGGCAGTGACGGCAGCAACCCGTGGGACAAGCGTGAGCAAGCCAAGGCCGCGGCCCAGGCCCGCAACAAGCAGGCCGCCAAGGAACGTAGCGATGCGGCGAAGGGCAAGGGCGGCAAGCCTGCGCGCAAGCCGGTGGTGCCGCGTTGATCCACGCGTGAATATGCAAAACGCCAGCCGAGTGCTGGCGTTTTGCTTTCTATTCGGTGGCGCGCCGGTTTGTTAAGGTGGCGCCCATTCAATCGCCATCGCAGGCAAGCCCGCTCCTACAGATGACCGCGTTTATCCTGTGGGAATGCGGCCAAATGTGGGAGCGGGCTTGCCCGCGAAGGCGTCAGGTCAGCCAACATCAATTTCAAGGAAGAACACCCCCATGGGCAACCCCCTGGCCGGCATCGGCATGGACTCCAACCGCTCCCAGTTCATGGCGCGCCAGCGCATAGAAAGTGAAATCAACGTACCCCGGCTATTCGCCGCCATCGACGCCGACCCCGCTATCGTCGGCGCCGGCGTGGTGTATATCGACGCCGACTTCAACGTTGTCACCCTGCGCGAATTCAAGCCGATCTGCAGCATCCTGCCCAAGCGCATCATTGTGCGCGAGGCACAGAAATACATCGCGCCGGCACAGTTCGCCGACCAGGTCGTCAACAACCCGCGCGAAGGACGGCTGATCGGCGAAGCCATCAACACCACATTGTCCTGCGGCGGGGCGATCATCGGGTGGCTCGTTGTCCTGAGCGGTACTATCGCCGTGCCGTTCACCGCCGGCGCCAGTTCGGTGATGACCGTGATCGGCTATGCCAGCGCCACGGCCAGTACCGCCTCGTGCTTCTTCGGCGCGTATCGCACGCGCAATGAAATCGTCAACCCAGGCATGAACGACTACCTGGATAACGAAGAGTGGTATCAGACCGCGACAAAAATCATGGACGGCGCGGCCTTGGTCGGCGTGGGCGCGTCGACGCTGACCACGGTCAAACTGATCAACGTCACCCGCGCCTCCACCGGCAAAAGCTTGCGCCAGGTGCTCAAGGGCCTCAACGGCCAGGAGCGGGAGAAGCTGACCAAGGAATTGCTGAAACTTGCTGACCCGCAGATGTCGACCAAGATGCGCAAGCTCCTGCAACTGCGTGGCGAGTTGACCAAGCGGTTCACCCCGACCCAGCTCAAGCACGCCACCATCGTGCAGATCGGCGACGCCTTCGGCGCCGGGCTCGGCAGCTGGGGGCTGGCTCGTTCGGATAACGTCAAGAAAACCCTGGCGATTGGCTTGTACGAGGAGTCCGAATAATGCGTGGCGTGCCGTCGTTGAAACCATTCCTTCTGGAACATTTCCCGTCGTTCATCGGTGTGATTCTCGCAGGCTGCCTGGGCGGCTCCGGCGCTATTTCCCTGGCTGCCAGCACCTACTTCGCCGACGTGCCGATGGCTACCAACGCGACGGTGTCGTGGTTCGTGGTGCTGTTTGCCGCGCTGTTCGTGACCCTCAGCAACATCCTGGTCGTGCGCGGGCACGCCTGGGCGGTGTGGGGTATGGTCGGGTTTTTCGTGGTGTGTCTGCTGGTGACCCTGCCGACACTGGCCTATGGCCCCCACTGGTTTATCTACAGCGAATGTCTGTTCTGGCCACTGTTGGGGTTGTTGCTGATCAACGGCAAGGGCTATCGGGCGATGGTGGGCAAGCTGGTGGGTGTGCGCCGCATGCGTGAGGCGGCCAAGGTGGGGCTGTAGCCTTGGCTCGCGTGGTCAGATTTTCACGTTCTGACGAATGTTCCAACCGTATTTCACCGCACCGCCGTCCTTGCCGCCGTCGGCTTTCTGCGGTTGGTAGCTGACTTCGACGCTTGCGAAATTCAAGCCGATGACCTCTGTCAGTTCGTCACTGTTTTTCACCGCGTCGGTTTGGTAGGACGTCACCATCACCTCCTTCAAGGTGATCACCAGATACTCCACCGCACTGCTGCCCCCGGCCTTGCGCACCACCAGCCGCGCTTGCGGGTAATGCTTGCCGGTGGAGCAGGCCATCATCAGGTTGGGTGAGGACTTATCCATCACTTTCGAGATGGACAGGTTCTCGATATTGACCTTGCCCGCACCACCGCCGCTGCCGCTATGCATCGAGCCCGTCTGCGACATGCCCCAGCCCCATCGACTGATCTCGATTTCATCGCGATGGGCCTGATCCCTGGATTCGCCCTTGATGTCGCCCAACTTCAAAAACATATCAGTTGCCATTGTCGTTCCCTGTACTGGTGTCCGCCGGTAGTGGCGCGGGGCGTACTTTTTCTTATTCGGGACATGGCCTACAAGACGCTACACCGTGATCAGGAAGTGCCTGTCTGGATATAGCGAAGCTTCTGACATTTTTACGCGATGCCCAGTCTTTACCCTCTGCGCTCTTGTGAAAAACCGGAGTTAAGGGATGACTTCCAGTGTGTTGAAAGACGGGTTCCCCAGTGCGCACTTGACGACGCGGCAGTGGGTGGAAAGCACGATTGATCTGCGTAAGTTGTTTGCCGCCATTGATGCTGATCCGGCGATTGTCGGTGCTGGCGTGGTGTACCTCGATGCGCAGTTGCGGGTGATCGTCTTGCGCGAGTTCCAGCCGATTTGCAGCGTTGTGCCCAAGAAGGTGATTTTGCGGGAGGCGCCCAGTTATGTAGGGCGGGTGGAGTTTGCACGGCGGCTGGCGAATGAGCCGCGAGAGGCGGATGTGACGTTTGAGGCGGTGAATGCGGGGGTTGCGTGTGCTTCGGCGGTGATCAGTTGGTTGGTGATGGTGGGCGGCTCGGCGCTGAGTCCTTTTACCTTTGGGGCGACGGGTGTGGTTGCTGCCATTGGTTATTCGTCAGCGATAGCCAGTTCAGTTCAATGCGTGATCGGCGCTCGTCGGACTTACAACGAAATGACTGACCCTGCTCGTAACGACGCTTTGGATGGTGAACCGTGGTACCAGGCCGTAATGGCCGGATTGGATGCCGCTTCGTTGTTAGGTGCTAGTAATGCGGCGATGTCGACGGTTCGATTTGTCAGCATGCTCAAAAAAACAACGGGGAAAAACACGCATCAGGTACTAAAAGGGCTGAGTCGACAGGAACGGGTAAAGTTGACCAAGGAGTTACTGAGTATCAACCACCCAGAAATCAGCCGGAAAATGATCAAACTGAAGCAAATGGCTGGAGAGCTACCCAAGCGCTACACCTCGGCCGAAATAAAGCGTGGGACCGTCGTGCAGATGGTTGACGCCGTTGGCGCTATCTCAAGCATTACTGGCAGTGTGCGGTCCGGGAACACTCGGACAATTGCGTTAGGACTCTACGAGCAAGCGTCAGAATGAAATTCCTCGTGCCACTTCGACCTTTTCTGGTCCTTAATTTTCCCGTGTTTATCGGCGTGATTTTTTCGGGTCTCTTCGGTGGTGCTGCCGCTGTCGTGCTGGTTGAAAACTATTACTTACCCTCCTTATCGAATTCGGCTGCTGAAGCTGCGGCTGTGGTGCTGGCCTGCTTTATCACGCACTGCAATTTCATGATCGCCTATGGGCGACCGAAGTGGGCCTGGGGCATGTACGGCCTGTTCTTTGCCTGTTTACTGGTTGCTTTGCCAGCTTTTCAGTTTTCGCCATATCCATTTGTTTACGCCAGTAGTGTTTTTTGGCCGGCCTTTGGTCTTCTACTGCTTCACAGCAAGCGCCATCGAGAAATGCGCGCCACGGCCGTAGAGCTTCGTCATATGCGCCGCAAAGTCACGGTGGACATCGAGAAACGACGCAAACACGAGCGCGCAATAATCCGAATAAAGAAATCGAGGTGACTCCCCTATTGTCGTTCCCTGTAATGATGTCCGCCGGTAGTGGCGCGGGGCGTACTTTTTCTTATTCGGGACATGGCCTACAAGACGCTACACCGTGATCAGGAAGTGCCTGTCTGGATAAAGCGAAGCTTCTGACATTTTTACGCGATGCCCAGTCTTTACCCTCTGCGCTCTTGTGAAAAACCGGAGTAAAGGGATGACTTCCAGTGTGTTGAAAGACGGTTTCCCCAGTAAATATCCCGAAAAATGCTCAAGCTAAAGCAGATGACTGGTGAGATGCCCAAGCGTTTCACTTCGTCTGAAGTAAGGCGTGGGACCATGATTCAGATGCTTGATGCCCTTGGCGCCGTATCGAGTATTGCTGGCAGTGTGAGGTCTGGGAACATCCGGATTATCGCGGTTGGGCTGCATGAGGAAATCTCGGAATGAAATTTTTCAGAGTGAGATTTCTTATACCGGTGCGCCCCTTTCTTTTGCGGTTTTTTCCCGTCTTTATGGGTGCCATCTTCATGGGTATTTTAGGCGGGACCGCTGTCGTGGCGCTGTTGGAACACTACTACCCGCGCACAGCTCCGTGGGCTTTATCGGCGTCTGCTGCTGAGAAAGCCTGTGTCGTGTTGGCCCTCTTTATCACCCTCTGCAATTTCATGATCGCTTACGGGCGACCAAAATGGGTCTGGGGCATGTACGGTCTTTTCATCGCCTGCCTATTGTTCGCTTTACCGGCTTTTCGGTTTTCACCGCATCCATTTATTTACGTAGAAAGCGTCGTATGGCCGCTGCTCGGTTTAGTACTGCTTAGCAGTAAACGCCACGGGGAAATGCGTGCCAACTGCGTAGAACTTCGCCGCCTGCGCAGCAAGGTAATGGACGCCATCGAGAAACGACGCAAACACGAGCGCGCAATAATAAGAATAAAGAAACCGAGGTAATCCCCCACACCCGCCACAAATATGTGCAACTGTTGCACCAGGGCACCTACGTTGGCGCCGTTTTGGTGCTGTACTGCACCGGGCCGTACGACAAAGTGCAATGACTGCCGCGCTGGCATAAGTCTTGCGCGCGTCAAACCCCATGCCCTGGCTCGCAGGAGGCCGCCGTGTCGATTCATGTCGCGTTGCACCACGTTACGCATTACCGCTACGACCGCGCTGTCGAACTCGGCCCGCAGATCGTGCGTTTGCGCCCGGCGGCCCACAGCCGTACGCGGATTTTGTCCTACGCGCTGAAAGTGCTGCCCGAGCAGCATTTCATCAATTGGCAGCAAGATCCCCAGGGCAATTACCTGGCGCGTCTGGTGTTCCCGGAAAAGACTGCCGAGCTGCGTATCGAAGTCGATCTGGTCGCCGAGATGGCGGTGTTCAATCCGTTCGACTTTTTCCTCGAGCCCTACGCCGAAAAAATCCCTTTCAGCTATGCCGCCGATGAGCAGCGCGAGCTGGCGCCGTACCTGGAAACCTTGCCGTTGACGCCGAAGTTCGCCGCCTACCTGGCCGGTATCGACCGCACGCCATTGCCGGCGGTGGATTTCCTGGTGGGCCTCAACCAACGCCTGGCTGCCGATATCGGCTACCTGATCCGCATGGAGCCGGGCGTGCAGACGCCGGAGTTCACCCTGGAAAACGCCTCCGGTTCCTGCCGTGACTCGGCGTGGCTGCTGGTGCAATTGCTGCGCAACCTGGGGTTGGCGGCGCGGTTTGTGTCTGGCTACCTGATCCAGCTCACCGCCGACGTCAAAGCCCTCGACGGGCCGTCCGGCACCGAGGTGGACTTCACCGACTTGCACGCCTGGTGCGAAGTGTATTTGCCCGGCGCCGGCTGGATCGGCCTGGATGCCACCTCCGGTCTGTTTGCTGGTGAAGGCCATATCCCGTTGGCCTGTAGTCCCGATCCATCGTCTGCCGCCCCGATCAGTGGCTTGGTGGAACCGTGCGAGTGCGAATTCACCCACGAAATGTCGGTTGAGCGGATTTGGGAGGCGCCGCGCGTCACCAAGCCCTACACCGAAGAACAATGGCTGGCGATCCAGGCCCTCGGCCGGCAGATCGATGGCGACCTGCTAAAGGGGGATGTGCGCCTGACCATGGGTGGCGAGCCGACCTTCGTTTCCATCGACGACCCCGACGGCGCCGAATGGAACACCGCGGCCCTCGGCCCGGACAAGCGCCGGCTGTCTGCCGAGTTGTTCCAGCGCCTGCGCAAGCACTACGCGCCCAAGGGCCTGGTGCACTTCGGCCAGGGCAAGTGGTACCCCGGCGAGCAATTGCCGCGCTGGTCACTCAATTGCTACTGGCGTCGCGACGGCGTACCGATCTGGCACAACAGCGCGCTGATCGCCGATGAACAACAAGACTACGGCGCGGACGGCGCCATGGCCGGGCGTTTCCTCGCCAGCGTCGCCGAGCGCCTCAAACTGCCGGCGCGTTTTGTATTCCCGGCGTTTGAAGACAACTTCTACTACCTGTGGCGCGAAGGCGCGTTGCCGCAAAACGTCACCGCCCAGGACCCGCGTCTAAGCGACGACCTGGAGCGCGAACGCCTGCGCAAAGTGTTCAGCCAGGGCTTGGACAAAGTCATCGGCCAGGTCCTGCCGCTGGCGCGTACGGCTGCCAACGACCGCTGGCAGAGCGGGCGCTGGTACTTGCGCGATAACCACTGCCGCCTGGTGCCGGGGGATTCGCCCTTGGGCTATCGCCTGCCGTTGGCGTCGCAGCCCTGGGTGACGGCGGCGGAGTATCCGTTTGTGCACCCGACGGACCCGAACCAGGATCAGCCGGGGCTGCCCACGACCGCCCAGTTGAACAGCCATGGCGAACCTGCGCCGAGCGATGAGCGTACGCCCAGCGTGGACGAATCCGCCGACTGGCTGACCCGCACCGCGTTGTGCGCCGAAGCGCGGGAAGGGCGCCTCTACCTGTTCATGCCGCCGCTGGAGCGTGTCGAGGATTATCTGGAACTGGTCGCCGCCATCGAGGCCACTGCCGAAGAGTTGCATTGCCCGGTGCTGCTGGAGGGGTACGAACCGCCTGCCGATGCACGCCTGAGCAACTTCCGCGTGACGCCGGACCCGGGTGTGATCGAGGTCAACGTGCAGCCGTCCGCCAGTTGGGACGAGCTGGTCGAACGCACCGAATTCCTCTACGAAGAGGCGCGGCAAACCCGCCTGACCACGGAAAAATTCATGATCGACGGGCGCCACACCGGCACCGGCGGCGGTAACCATTTTGTACTCGGCGGCGCGACGCCCAAGGATTCACCGTTCCTGCGCCGACCTGATCTGCTGCGCAGCCTGATCAGCTACTGGCATAACCATCCTTCGTTGTCCTACCTGTTTTCCGGGCTGTTTATCGGCCCGACGTCCCAGGCACCACGGGTGGATGAAGCACGTAACGACGCGTTGTATGAACTGGAAATCGCCTTCGCGCAAATGCCTGAGCCGGGTGAAGAGTGTCCGCCGTGGTTGGTCGATCGCCTGCTGCGCAACCTGTTGATCGACGTGACCGGCAACACCCATCGCGCCGAATTCTGCATCGACAAACTCTATTCGCCGGACGGCGCCACCGGCCGCCTGGGCTTGCTGGAACTACGCGCGTTTGAAATGCCGCCCCATGCGCGCATGAGCCTGACCCAACAACTGCTGCTGCGTGCCCTGGTCGCTCGGTTCTGGCGCGAACCCTACGCGCCGCCAAAGCTGGCGCGCTGGGGCACCGAGTTGCATGACCGCTTCCTGCTGCCGCACTTTATCGAGCAGGACTTCGCTGACGTGATCGTCGAACTCAACGCCGCCGGCTACCCGCTGCGCGCCGAATGGTTTGCCGCGCACCTGGAGTTCCGCTTCCCCAAGGTCGGCGACTACGCCGTCAGCGGTATCGAACTGGAACTGCGCCAGGCCCTCGAACCTTGGCACGTACTGGGCGAGGAGGGCGCGGTGGGCGGCACGGTGCGCTATGTGGATTCGTCCCTGGAGCGCCTGCAAGTCAAGTTGACCGGCCTGGCGCCGCAACGCTACCTGCTGACCTGCAACGGCATCCCGGTGCCATTGCAGGCCACCGGCCGCGTGGGCGAGTTTGTCGCCGGCGTGCGTTACCGCGCCTGGCAACCGGCCAACTGCCTGCAACCGACCATCCCGGTGCATGCGCCGCTGGTATTTGATTTGCTGGATACCTGGATGCAACGTTCACTGGGCGGCTGCCAGTACCACGTCGCCCATCCGGGCGGGCGCAATTACGACAGTTTGCCGGTGAATGCCAACGAGGCGGAGAGTCGGCGGATGGCGCGGTTTTTCCGCCTTGGGCATAGCCCAGGGAAGCTTCCGGTGCCGTCTCTGGTGATCAATGATGAATTGCCAATGACCCTGGATCTACGACGCTTCCCCAATAAAAATGACTGAACGCAGTTCAAAATGTGGGAGCTGGCTTGCCTGCGATAGCGGTGTACCAGTCGATACTTCTGGTGACTGACCCACTGCTATCGCAGGCAAGCCAGCTCCCACATTAGACTGTGGTGAATCCGACCTTCTTTGCCTCTGCCGAGCGTTCCATGTCCGACTTGCTCGACCGTTACCCGCTGACCGCGGGCACTTATCACGAACTGCTGGACGACAGCGGTGCGGTGCGTGCCCATTGGCAGCGCTTGCTCGACCACCTGCAACGCAGCACCCCCGCGCAACTGGCCCAGCGCCAGGCGCTGCTGACCCGGCAGATCCAGGAAAACGGCGTGACCTACAACGTCTACGCCGACCCCAAGGGCGCCGACCGTCCCTGGGAACTGGACCTGCTGCCCCATGTGCTCGCCGCCGAAGAGTGGCAGCACCTGGCAGCGGGGATCGTCCAGCGCGCGCGCCTGCTCAATGCCGTGCTCGCCGACCTATACGGCCCGCAGCGCCTGATCAAGGAAGGCCTGCTGCCGGCCGAGCTGGTATTTGGACACAACAACTTCCTGTGGCCGTGCCAGGGCATCCAACCGCCGGACGGCGCGTTCCTGCATCTTTACGCCGTGGACCTGGCGCGCACACCCGACGGCCGCTGGTGGGTCACTGCCGACCGCACCCAGGCGCCGTCGGGCGCCGGTTATGCACTGGAAAACCGCACCATCGTGTCCCGCGCCTTTCCGGACCTGTACCGCGACTTGCAGGTGCAGCACCTCACCGGTTTCTTCCGCACCCTGCAGGAAACCCTGGCCCGCCAGGCCCCCGGCGATGACCAGCCGCCGCTGATCGTGCTGCTCACGCCGGGGCGCTTCAACGAAAGCTACTTCGAACACCTCTACCTCGCGCGCCAGCTCGGCTACCCGCTGGTGGAGGGCGGCGACCTCACCGTGCGCGACAGCAGTGTGTTTCTCAAGACCCTCAGCGGCCTGCGCCGGGTGCACGCGATCATGCGCCGTCTCGACGACGATTTCTGCGACCCGCTGGAACTGCGCACCGACTCGGCGTTGGGCGTGCCCGGCCTGCTCGATGCCGTGCGCCAAGGCAATGTGCTGGTGGCCAATGCCTTGGGCAGCGGCGTGCTGGAGTCGCCGGGGTTGCTTGGTTTCCTGCCGAAGATCAATGAGTTCCTGTTCGGCGAGGCGTTGATCCTGCCCTCCATCGCCACCTGGTGGTGCGGTGAAGCGCCGGTACTGGCCGAAGCGCTTGAGAAACTGCCCGAGCTGCTGATCAAGCCGGCGTTTGCGTCGCAGAGTTTTGCTCCGGTGTTCGGGCGCGATCTGGACGACAAACAACGCCTGGCCCTGGCCGAACGCATGCGCGCGCGCCCTTACGCCTACGTCGCCCAAGAGCTGGCGCAGCTGTCCCAGGCGCCGGTGTGGCACACCGTGGAGGACCATCTGCAACACCGCGCCATCGGCATGCGAGTGTACGCCGTGGCCAGCGATGACGGTTATCGCGTGTTGCCCGGCGGCCTGACGCGTGTAGCGGCGCAAGCCGATGCCGAAGTGGTGTCGATGCAACGAGGCGGCGCGAGCAAGGACACCTGGGTGCTCGGCGAACGCGCGCCGGGTGGCGAGCAATGGCGTGCGCAGCGCACCATCGGCGCCCATGACCTGGTGCGCCGCGATCCTTACCTGCCGTCCCGCGTGGTGGAAAACCTGTTCTGGTTCGGTCGTTATTGCGAGCGCTGCGATGACAGTGCGCGCTGGCTGCGCATCGTGCTGGCGCGTTATGTCGATGGCGACGATCCGCTGGCCTTGCAAGCGGCGGTGGAGTTGGGCGAGAACCTGCGGTTGCTGCCGGAGGAGGGCGAGCTACCCGAACGCCTGCTGGGTGCCATGCTCGGTGACGACTGGCCGTCGAGCCTGCGCGCCAATCTGCAGCGTTTGCAGTGGGCCGCGTCCCAGGTGCGGGGCAAGTTGTCCCGGGAGAACTGGCAGGCGCTGGTGGAGTTGCAGCGCGAAGCCCTGGAGTTGGAAAGCCAAGCGCCGGATTTCGGCGAATTGCTGGATTTCCTCAACCGCCTGGTGATGTCCCTGGCGGCGCTGTCCGGATTTGCCCTGGACGACATGACCCGTGACGAAGGTTGGCGCTTTTTGATGATGGGCCGACGCATCGAGCGCCTGCAATTTCTGAGCAGCAGCCTGGCGGCGTTTCTGCGGGGTGTGGCGGTGTTCGATCAGGCGGGGCTGGAGTGGTTGCTCGAACTGGGCAACAGCAGCATCACCTACCGCTCACGCTACCTGGCGGTGCCGCAGTTGATCCCGGTGCTCGACTTGTTGCTGTTGGACGAGCAGAACCCCCACGCAGTGCTGTTCCAATTGAAACTGGTGAGCCGCACCCTGCGGCGCTTGAACGATGATTTTGGCGTGCCCCGGGAAACCGGGCTTGGCCCGCTGGTCGAGCGCCTTGCGCATTTCGACCTGGGTTGCCTGGAGAACCCGCTGTTCGGCGAATCCAGCGTACGTGCCGCGCTGGACGGCCTGGCCGACCTGCTGCAAGCGGTCGCCGATGAGAGTGGGCAAGTGTCGGATCGCCTCGCGCTGCGCCATTTTGCCCACGTGGATGATGTCAGCCAGCAAACGGTGTCGGTGTGATGAGTGCGCATTACCAGATTTTCCACGATACCCATTACCACTATGACAGCCCGGTGTCCCTGGCCCAGCAGTTGGCGCACCTGTGGCCCCGGCCGTGTGCGTGGCAGCGCTGCACCCAGCAGCAACTGGAAATCAGCCCGCAGCCCTCGTCGCGGCGCGATGAGCTGGACGTGTTCGGCAACCCGATCACCCGCCTGGCCTTCGAGCGCCCCCACGACGAACTGCTGGTGAACGCCGGGCTGACCGTGGAGGTGCTGGCGCGTCCGACGCTGGACTTCCAGCAATCGCCCGCCTGGGACCAAGCCCGTGACAGCCTGACCTACAGCAGCCAGCCGCTGTCCGATGAGTTGATCGAAGCCATCCGTTACCGCTTCGAATCGCCCTACGTGCACCTGAAGAAAAACTTCGTCGAGTTCTCCGCCAGCTGTTTCCCACCGGGGCGTCCGCTGTTGCTCGGTGTGCAGGCGCTGATGGAAAAAATCTTCAGCGAATTCACCTTTGATGCCGAAGCCACCCAAGTCGCCACGCCGCTGGTGGAAGTGCTGGAGCGCCGCCGTGGCGTGTGCCAGGACTTTGCGCACCTGATGCTCGCTTGCCTGCGTTCGCGTGGCCTGGCGGCGCGTTATATCAGCGGCTACCTGCTCACCCAGCCTCCGCCCGGCCAGCCACGGCTGATCGGCGCCGATGCGTCCCACGCATGGGTTTCGGTGTATTGCCCGGTATCGGGCTGGGTGGATTTTGATCCGACCAACAATGTGCAGCCGGCCCTGGAGCACATCACCCTGGCCTGGGGCCGGGATTTCTCCGATGTGTCGCCGTTGCGGGGAGTGATTCTGGGGGGCGGTAGCCATGACCCGGAGGTGCGGGTGACGGTGATGCCGCTGGAATGATTGGCTATCAGGCTTTTTGTCGTGAGCGGGCTTGCCCCGCGCTGGACGGCGCAGCCGCCCCGATAGGGCCGCCGCGCTGTTTCAGAAAGACCGAGGCGCCTGGATTTAGGGTGGCTGCGCCACCCAGCGCGGGCAAGCCCGCTCACTACAGGATTCGCCTAGGGATTTAGAAGATGTGTAGATACCCAGGGCCTGCTCACCACAAGGTGGGAGCGCTCAATTATTGCGCCGGATCTTTTGGCGTTTCGCTCTCGTCGTTCGTTTCTTCAGCGTCGACATCGGTGCTCAGCCCATTGGCTTCGTCTTCTGCAGCGGCTTTCTTGCGTTGCAGCTTTTCCTCTTTCTTCTGCTCCTTGGCCAAGTCTCTCTGACGTTTGGCGAAGGAGTAATTAGGTTTGGCCATGGGCGATCCTCTAGGGTCGAAGGTGAGGGTGGCGGCGCGCAGCTGCCTTGGGCTGCCATGGTAGCAGCTTAGCAGCGCGCTTGGCCTTCACTTACCGCAGGCGTAAGCGGCCAGCAGGCCGTTGAACAGTTGGTCGAGGTGCATGATGCGGGCTCCAGTGGTTGGTGGGCCGATCATAGGGCGGTTGTAGTACTTTGGCCGTTAGATTGTGTTGATAAGTCTGATAGCCTAAAGTTGTATACAATCTGTTGACTCAGATCATAAGAACTCATGCCTGCTTGAGGCACCCTTGTCGCAATCCGCGTTTTTTAAACCCTGCCTTGGAGATTCACATGTTCGCCAAACTCGTTGCTGTTTCCCTGCTGACTCTGGCTAGCGGCCAGTTGCTTGCTGCAGAGTGCAAGGTCACCGTCGACTCCACTGACCAGATGTCCTTCAACACCAAGGAAATCACGATCGACAAGAGCTGCAAGACGTTCACTGTGAACCTGGAACACTCGGGCAGCTTGCCGAAAAACGTCATGGGCCATAACTGGGTACTGACCAGCGCGGCCGACATGCAACCGGTTGCCACTGACGGCATGGCCGCTGGCATCGACAAGAACTACCTGAAGGAAGGTGATGCACGCATCATCGCCCACACCAAGATCATCGGTGCCGGCGAGAAAGATTCGGTGACCTTCGACGTGTCGAAACTGGCCGCCGGGACTGACTACGCGTTCTTCTGCTCGTTCCCGGGCCACATCTCCATGATGAAAGGCACGGTGGTCGTCAAGTAAGACCGCGTTATCGTTCTTCGCGGGCAAGCCCGCTTCCACATTCGACCGCATTCCCCTGTTGGAGCACGGTCAAGTGTGGGAGCGGGCTTGCCCGCGAAGGCGACTTAACAATCAATACAGAACTGCCAGGCCCACCTCACGGCGCGAACGGCATGACCCGCTTGTGGGCAGTCTTGCGGTAGGTCTCGCAGATAATCCGGAACGCTTCCTCACGCACCGGCTCACCGTGCAGGAACGCATCAATCTCCGCATACGTCACGCCATGTGACGCCTCGTCCGGCTTGCCCGGCGACAAGTCTTCCAGGTCCGCCGTCGGCACCTTCTCCACCAACGATTCCGGCGCGCCAAAGTAGCGTGCAATCGAACGCACCTGGTTTTTCACCAGCCCGCTCAACGGTGCCAGGTCGCACGCACCATCGCCGAACTTGGTGAAAAAGCCCATCACCGCTTCCGCCGCATGGTCAGTACCGATCACCAAGCCACCGGCCGCGCCGGCGACAGTGTACTGCGCCACCATGCGCATGCGCGCCTTGGTGTTGCCCAGCACGAAGTCGCGGGAAACTGCGGCTTTGCCTTCAAACGCCGCCACTTCGGCCGCCAGTGCTTTCACCGCGGGGCCGATGTTGACGGTATGGCGCTCGTCCGGCTCGATAAAGTCCACCGAGGCCGTGGCGTCGATTTCATCGAACTGGACTTCGTACGGCAGGCGCACCGCGATAAAGCGGTAGGCCGCATCACCGCTGTTTTCGCGCAGTTCTTTTACCGCGCGCTGGGCCAAGAGGCCGGCGGTCAGGGAGTCGACGCCGCCGCTGATGCCCAGCACCAACGTCTTCAGCCCGGAATTGCGCAGGCAATCCTGGATAAAGGCCACGCGGCGGGCCACCTCGGCCTCCAGGGCCGCCTGGTCGTTGAACGGCGCTTGGACCTTGAGTTGTTCAGCAATCTCACGCTGTACGGCTTGCATGATTCACTCCTTGCTAGAGATGGCAGGTACTTTGAAAACGTGACGCAAATAGGCGACAAAGTTCGGATCGGTGCAGTGGGTCTTGCCCGCTTCGTCGGAAATTTTCGCGACGGGCTGGCCATTGCAGGCGGTCATTTTAAGCACGATGCTCATCGGTTCCACCCCTGGAATATCGCAAGTCAGGTTGGTGCCGATGCCAAAGCTCACATTGATCCGTCCACGCAGCGCCCGGAAGATCTCCAGCGCCTTGGGCAGCGACAGGCTGTCGGAGAACACCAGGGTCTTGTTCATCGGCTCGATGCCCAGCTTGTGGTAGTGGGCGATGGCTTTTTCGGCCCACCGCACGGGATCACCGGAGTCGTGGCGCAAGCCGTCGAACAGCTTGGCGAAGTACAGATCGAAATCGCCGAGGAACGCATCGGTGGTAATGCAATCGGTCAGGGCGATGCCCAGCAGGCCACGGTATTCGCGGACCCAGCAATCGAGGGCGGCGATCTGGCTGTCGATCAGGCGCGGGCCGAGTTGCTGGTGGGCCATGATCCATTCGTGGGCCATGGTGCCGAGCGGTTTCATGTCCAACTCGCGGGCCAGGTGCACGTTGCTGGTGCCGACGAAGCGGCCGGGGAAGTCATGCTTGAGCACGTTGACCACTTCCTCCTGCACCCGGTACGAAAAACGCCGGCGTGTGCCGAAATCGGCGACTTGCAGTTCGGATAATTCATCGCTACTGGCGTTGGCCGTCAGCCAATCGAACTTGCGGTACAACTGCTCGCGGGCCTGTTCGAGGATTACGCTCTGGTAGCGATAGCGGTTACGTACTTCGCTGACGATGGCCAGCATCGGCACTTCAAACAGGATCACATGCAGCCACGGCCCGCGCAGGCGGATAAACAACTCACCGTTCTCGATACCGGTCTGCACATAGCGCAAGTTGAAGCGGAACAGCCCGAGGAAGCGCAAAAAATCCGGCTTCATAAAGCTGATGCGCTCCAGGAAACCCAGTTGGTCGGGGCTCAGGCTCAACTCGGCGAGGCGCTCGATCTGGTAGCGGATTTCCGCCAGGTACGGGCGCAAATCCTCACTGTTGCGGCAACGAAACTCCCATTCAACTTCCACATTCGGGTAGTTGTGCAGCACCGCCTGCATCATGGTCAGCTTGTAGAAGTCGGTGTCGAGCAGGTTCTGCACGATGCGATCGGCAAACACACTCTCGCTCATAACGGGACTCTCCAGACGGATCGGCGATGGGCGCCGACCTTTACGCACAATTAAGGATGGGGGCTAGTGGCGCATAGGCGGGGGGTGGTTTGCCAGTGTTTTTTGCGTGATCGAGAAGCGTCCCGCTTTGAAAGACGAACCTTCTGACATTCGTCACGGATAGCAACTCTTTACGCTCTGGGCTTTCACCTAGCCGAGGGAGTAGAGGAATGAATCGCCCTGCCATTGTCGCGCCCGTCGCCTTGCAGCATACGCAGACCGTCACTTGTAACGCGCCCTGGTATGTGCAGGGCAGTGAATACCATCCTGTGGAGGCCACTTATCAACCGCTGATCAATGGCGAAGAAGCCTTCAAGGCCGTGCATTTGGCGATTGCCAGGGCCAGCAAAACCGTCGACATCATCTGTTGGGGGTTCCAGCCGTCGATGTATTTCATCCGCGACGGCAAGAGCCCGAGCATTGGCGAACTGCTCAAGGCAAAGGCTCGCGAGGGAGTCAGGGTTCGCGTATTGACGTGGGAAATGCCGCTTAACTCTGCCGGTGTTGCAGGTGAGGCGAACTTGCCCGGTAAAGGCTCGGTACGCATCAGCGATCGGGCGCTACAGACGTCTACCCAGGCGCAATACGACGAGGACCGTCGATGGTTCGCCGAATGCTCGGTGTCGGACAGCAAGGCCGCCGGGCAGGCAGCGCGCGGGCTCCCGGTCTTTATCAGTCGTGGTTTCGACCTGAATGAGCGGGCCGAGATCGCCCGCAGCCTGAAAGAGGAAAGCCTCGACCCCGAGATCAGCCTCCAGATGCGTCACGCATTGCGATGGACCGCCAGCCATCACCAGAAGAGCGTGCTGGTCGACTACGAACTGCCGGACTGCGCTGTAGGTTTTGTCATGGGCCACAACATGCTCGATGCGTATTGGGATACCGACAAACACTCGGCTTTGGGCCGATCTGAACAGAGCAAACCTGCACCCAATCGCGGGCCACGTGGTGACACTCCGCGCCAGGATATTTCCACTCAACTGAGCGGGCCGATCCTGGAGCACCTGCACCATAACTTCGCCAGTGCCTGGCTCAAGGAAACCGGGGAGAACCTGCTCGACCTTCGCCAAGCCAAGCAGGTCGGGCCGCACCTGCAATGCATGCCCGGCGTTACGCGCCAGCTGGCCCAAGTGCTGCGCACCCAGGCGCAAGCGGGCAAGCGTGAGATCGAGAAGGCCTACTTGAATGCGGTCAACAACGCGACGCAGTTTATCTATATCGAGAACCAGTATTTTCGCTGGCCACCGCTGGCCGAAGCGATCAAGAAGACGGCGGCGGATCAGACTGGTGGAGGGCGTGATCCAGGTGTACACGGCTCGTTGCACCTGTTTGTGATCACCAATGCGACCGATGACGGCATAGGTGCGGGCACGCTCAATACCCAGCGCATGCTTGAGAGCCTGGGACGTGCCGACACGATTCCCGGCGTGACCAAGCTTCGGCGTATCGAGCGGATGAAAGCGGCCGCACCTCCTCGGCCATCACCTGATCCACGGGATCATGTAGGGCAAAGGGAGTTGACTAAATGGCAGGCCGAACTCGATCAAAAAACCAAGGCGATCGAGGACAGCATGGTTGTTCCGCAAGAGCTGCCAGGGTTGAAAATTCACATGTGTTCGCTAGTGGCGCCTGACTCACCCGCCGGCCGGCAGTGGATGCCGGTGTATATCCACTCGAAGTTGATGATTGTGGATGACGTGTTTACGACCTTGGGCTCAGCGAACATCAACACCCGCAGCATGCAGGTCGATAGCGAGCTGAATATTGCGCATGAGTGGGGGAGTGTGACGCAGGGGTTGCGGCGCAGGTTATGGGGGCTGCATACGGATGGGAGGGGGGCTCAGGATGATCCGGAGGAGGCGTTTGTAGTTTGGACGGAGATCATCAATGAAAACAAAGAGCGCGAGTCCAAAGCTTCGACGCCCTGCACACCCCTCGTCGAGTTTTATTACGGCAAAAGAACCCTGAAGGACCTCGACTGATGCGCCGTTTTTTTCTGCTCTCAAGCCTGCTGCTGGCCGCTTGTATCAACGGTGCTGGGCCTATTCAACTGAACAAGGACATTCCGATGAATCCGATTACCGAGGCTAAACAAAAACTTACCTTTATCTGTAGGCATGAAACCATTCCTCAGCCGGCTGCCGAAGCTGACATGTTGTTCCAGTACGCTCGCTGGCTGCAAAAAAATAATCAGCTCATACCAGACAAGGCCGTCGACGTTGCGATCGAGCGGCTTTACCGCATCGCTGCTGAAAACGGTCACTACAAAGCCAATATCAATCTACAAGCCGGCAGCATGCGCGGCCGCTTCAAGCTTCATGGCGAAGAATATCTGCGACTAAGTCAGCAACTGATCGATGCTGGTGTCGCGACCGGCTATTACTTCATTGGGGTCTTCCTGCAGCAGGGTTCCGCTGGTTTGGCGCTGGACGAGGAAATGGCCCTGCGTTATTACCGCAAGGCCGCAGACCAAGGCAGTGCCCAAGCTCAAACGATTGTCGGGGACATATTGGCGCCGATCAGCGTCGCGCCAGCGATCGCCAGACAGATGCGCCGCTGTGCAGCTGAGCAAGGGAATGGAGCAGCAGCAGTGGCGTTGGGCATCGATCTCAAAAATGAGGGCGAGTACCAAGCTGCTTTGGAGGTGCTTCAACTGGGAGTGGCCGCAGGGGAAGAAAGCTCGGCCTCACGCTTGGGCAAAGGTTTTCGAGGCCCACTGCCGGAAGACCGTTTGTACTACCTCGACCAGAAAGAAGACCTTGAACGCGCCGAGCGCTATAAAACAATCTGGAGAATATTAGCGAGATACTCCTACGCTGACCCCAAAGTCCCCGAAATCAACCAGATTGTCCCCCTGCCTCCAGCCAAACTCCCCGCCTGGGACGGCAAATTGCAATGGCTGGAAGCGCGCCTGGCCAACGTCCCGCCACCCAAGCCCAGCGAAGCACTGATCCATCAACTGGCCAACGCCAAACTGCTCGACCCTGGCACCGGGAAAGGGTTGCCGGGCTCACCGGCATTCACCCAGGCCCACTTGTTTTCACCTAACTGCTACAGCGGCCAAGCCTGTCCGGTCAGTGGGTATTGGAAGGTGGGTCGGCTCCCTGATAGCGATTACGTCGCGAAAGGAGATGGGGTTCGGCATTTCGAGACGGGCGAGGTCCTGCCGAAAATGTTGATCGAACGCTACCAGGTACGTAGTTGGCCCTTCTCCGACAAGATCACGCGCAGTGAGCAGGTGGTGGAATGGTGCCTGCTTTAAACCTGCTCCATCATCCACCTCACAAACTCCCGCACCTTCGGCACCTCCGCCGAATGCTCCGGGTACGCCAGGTAGTACGCGTCCTGGCTCGGCATCGCATGCTGCCAGGGGATTACCAGTTTGCCGTCGGCCAATTCCTCCTCCACCAGGAACCGTGGCAATAGCGCCACGCCGCAGCCCACCTGCGCCGCGCGGATGCACATGTAAAAGGTGTCGAAACGCGGTCCGTGGTAGCTGTGTTCGGTCTGGTAGCCCTGGCTGGCGAACCAGTCGTGCCAGCCCTGGGGGCGTGAGGCGTTTTGCAGCAGCACCAAGTCGCTCAGTTGCGTCGGGTCGGTGAATGGCTGCGCGGGCAGGCTTTCCGGGGCGCAGACGGGCACCAGCTCTTCGCTGAACAATTTCAGGCTCTCGGTGCCCGGGCGTGAGCCTTGGCCGAAGTAGAAGGCCATGTCGGCCTTGCCTTGCAGCAGCTCGTCCGGGTCTTGTTCATTGCACAGGTCCAGGTGGATCTGCGGGTGACGCAGCCGCCAGCCCTTGAGGCGCGGCACCAGCCAGCGGGCGCCGAAGGTGTAGGGCGTGGACACCCGTAGCACTTCGGTCTCGCCGCCGTAGGAACGCAGGTAGTGGGTGGACATCTCCACTTGCGTGAGGATTTTTCTCACTTCCACCAGGTACAGGTCGCCCGCCGGGGTCATCTGTAAACGTCGGCGCACGCGGCGAAACAGCAGGTGCTGGAGCAGTTCTTCCAATTGCGCCACCTGCTTGCTCACCGCACTTTGTGTGAGGTTCAGCTCCTCGGCGGCGCGGGTAAAGCTCAGGTGGCGGGTGGCGGCTTCGAAGCACTGCAGGGCGGTGATCGAGGGCAAATGTCTTTTGTTCAGCACGCTGTGCCTCTTTTTATGTTTTGCATGAATTAATGGAATGATATCTCGCCTAATCGTCGTTTGTTGGCAAGTCTTGCGCCAGCTACAAATAAGCTCTGGATCGTCGTGTTCCTCGCGGCGCGAATTTTTAGGTCTGCAGACTGAAGGAGTGACCCATGGTTGCCGCATTGCTTGATCGTCTCGGGGTAAACCCGGCGCTGTACCAGGCGGGGAAACAACCCGTGCATTCGCCGATTGATGGCAGCCGTATCGGCAGTGTGCACTGGGAAGGTGCCGCCGAGGTGGAGCAACAGGTCAGTCGCGCCGAGCATGCATTCGAGGCCTGGCGCAAAGTGCCGGCGCCGCGTCGCGGTGAGCTGGTGCGCCAATTTGGCGATGTGCTGCGCGAATACAAGGCCGACCTCGGCGAGTTGGTCTCCTGGGAAGCCGGCAAGATCACCCAGGAAGGCCTGGGTGAAGTGCAGGAGATGATCGACATCTGCGACTTCGCCGTCGGCCTGTCCCGCCAGCTCTACGGCTTGACCATCGCCTCTGAGCGTCCTGGCCACCATATGCGCGAAACCTGGCACCCGCTGGGTGTGGTCGGCGTGATCAGTGCCTTCAACTTCCCGGTCGCGGTGTGGGCGTGGAACACCGCCCTGGCGCTGGTGTGCGGCAACGCGGTGATCTGGAAACCGTCGGAAAAGACCCCGCTCACCGCCCTGGCCTGTCAGGCGTTGTTCGAGCGCGTGGTGAAGAACTTCAACGATGCGCCGCCGTACCTCAGCCAAGTGATCATCGGCGGCCGCGATGCCGGCGCCGCGTTGGTGGATGACCCGCGTGTCGCCCTGATCAGCGCCACCGGCAGCACGCGCATGGGCCGCGAAGTGGCGCCCAAAGTCGCCGCACGCTTTGCCCGCAGCATCCTAGAGCTGGGCGGCAACAACGCGATGATCCTCGGCCCCAGCGCCGACCTCGACATGGCCGTGCGCGCGATCCTGTTCAGCGCTGTCGGCACTGCTGGCCAGCGCTGCACCACCTTGCGCCGTTTGATTGCTCACGAATCGGTCAAGGAAGAAATCGTCACCCGCCTCAAGGCCGCCTATTCCAAGGTGCGCATCGGCCACCCGCTGGAAGGCAACCTGATCGGCCCGCTGATCGACAAGCACGGCTTCGACAATATGCAGGATGCCCTGGCGCAAGCCTTGAGCGAAGGCGGCAAGGTGTTCGGCGGCAAGCGGCAGTTGGAAGACACCTTCCCGAATGCCTACTACGTGTCGCCGGCCATCGTGGAAATGCCCGAGCAAAGCGACGTGGTGTGCACCGAAACCTTCGCGCCGATCCTGTACGTGGTCGGCTACACCGATTTCGCTGAAGCCTTGCGCCTGAACAACGCGGTGCCGCAAGGCTTGTCGTCGTGCATCTTCACCACTGACGTGCGCGAGGCCGAGCAGTTCATGTCGGCGGTGGGCAGTGACTGTGGCATCGCCAACGTCAACATCGGCCCGAGCGGCGCGGAGATCGGCGGCGCGTTTGGCGGGGAGAAAGAGACGGGCGGCGGGCGTGAGTCGGGTTCGGATGCATGGCGCGGGTATATGCGTCGCCAGACCAATACCGTGAACTACTCGCTGGAATTGCCGCTGGCCCAGGGCATTACCTTCGACTAAAACACTGTCGGAACGCGGTTGAAAATGTGGGAGCGGGCTTGCTCGCGAATGCGGTGGATCAGCTGTAAATCTGTTGACTGACACACTGCATTCGCGAGCAAGCCCGCTCCCACATCTGATTGGATTACCAAGTCGAAACTGAATTGAGTGGTTTGTTGGGTCTCATCGGAGTCTGGCAATGGCATTACGCGAAACGTGTTTGTGGGAACATCTCACCCCCAGCCGGCCAGACCGCGCCGCGCTCAAGGGCGAGGTCAAGGTGGATGTGTGCGTGATCGGCGCCGGGATCACCGGTTTGTCAGCGGCCATTCACTTGCTGGAACAAGGTAAAAGCGTCGCCGTGCTGGAGGCCCATCGCACCGGCCACGGTGGTTCGGGGCGCAATGTCGGGCTGGTCAACGCCGGGCTGTGGATTCCGCCGGATGACATCGAAGCCGGTTTTGGCGAAGCGGTCGGCAGCCAGCTCAATCGCATGCTGGGTGCGGCGCCGGCACTGGTGTTCAGCCTCATTGACAAGTACAACATCGATTGCCAATTGCGTCGCGAGGGCACCTTGCACATGGCGCACAACGCCCGGGGCGAGGCGGATTTGCGCAGCCGCGAAGAACAATGGAAACGCCGTGGTGCGCCGGTGGAGCTGCTCACCGGCCAGGCCTGTGAGCAGGCCACCGGCACGCAGAAAATCGCCGCTGCCTTGCTCGACCGGCGCGCCGGCACCTTGAACCCAATGGCCTACACCAGTGGTCTGGCGAATGCTGCCGTCGGCTTGGGCGGGCAGTTGTTCGATCATTCGCCGGTCACGCAGCTGGAACGCCAGGGCGCGCACTGGTCGGTGCAGACCGTCCAGGGCTCGGTGCAGGCCAGCCAAGTGGTGATCGCCTCCAACGCCTACACCGAAGGCGAATGGACCGAACTGCGGCGCAATTTCTTCCCCGGCTACTACTATCAGGTCGCTTCGGCGCCGCTGACGGATGCCGCTGCCCAACAGATCCTTCCCGGTGGCCAGGGCTCGTGGGACACTCGCCAAGTACTGAGCAGCATCCGCCGTGACGCCGATGGCCGCCTGCTCCTTGGCAGCCTGGGCAATGGCAACCAGAAACCCGCCTGGTTTCTCAAGGCGTGGGCCGATCGGGTGCAGCAGCATTACTTCCCGTACCTCAAATCGGTGCAGTGGGAGTACACCTGGACCGGCTGCATCGCCTTCACTCCCGACCACTTGATGCGCCTGTTCGAACCGGCGCCGGGGCTGGTGGCCGTTACCGGCTATAACGGGCGTGGCGTGACCACCGGCAGTGTGGTCGGCAAGGCGTTTGCCGACTATCTATGTCACCAGAATCCCCAGGCCTTACCGATCCCCTTTGCACCCATGCAGCCGCTGGCCGGGGTGGGCCTGCGCAGTTGCTTGTATGAGGCTGGATTCTCGCTGTATCACGCCGGGCAATGTCTGCGGATCGTGATCTGATCAGCGAAATACCGCTCAGAAGCCCGCATTTTCTTAGCCGGCTACTAATCTGTATTGGTGCAAGTCGTAGCAGTCGCGCACTGTAAATGTGCAGTTCCGTTACGCAGCCTGTTACAGCTGTAGGAACTGTCGTTTATAGGCCTGGTTGCAGGTGCGACCTGCCAGGGTTGTACTTTTTTCGCTCATTGGTTGCACCTATTGATCCTAGAGGGTTGCACGTCCTGACGAACGGAGCCTAAACGCCTGTAATTCCAATGACACCGTGTCTTTTTGAAGAATAAAAACCTACTGGCACGCGCTTTGCTCTGGGCTTTCAGTGGAAAGTTTGAACGCAAGTTGTAGTGCCAAAAATCAAAAATATCGGAGCACCACTCATGTCCCAGACGTTTTACAAGAAAGGTTTTCTTGCCCTCGCCGTTGCAGCGGCCCTGGGTGTTTCTACGTTTGTTCAAGCTGATGTGAAGATTGGCGTAGCGGGGCCCATGACGGGTGCAAACGCCGCTTTCGGTGAGCAGTACATGAAGGGTGCCCAGGCGGCGGCCGATACCATCAACAAGGCCGGTGGCATCAATGGCGAGAAAATCGTCCTGGTGGCCGGCGACGACGCTTGCGAGCCCAAGCAGGCCGTAGCCGTGGCCAACCGCCTGGCCGATCAGGACAAAGTCATCGGCGTGGTCGGGCACTTCTGCTCGTCCAACACCATCCCGGCCTCCGAGGTCTACGACGAAGCGGACATCATCGCGATCACCCCAGGCTCCACCAACCCACAGGTCACCGAACGCGGTCTGGGCGCCATGTTCCGTATGTGCGGGCGTGACGACCAGCAGGGCATCGTGGCGGGCGACTACATCGTCGACGTGCTCAAGGGCAAGAAAGTCGCCGTCATCAACGACAAGGACACCTACGGCAAAGGCCTGGCCGATGCCACCGCTGCCCAGTTGACCAAGCGTGGCGTCAAGCCGGTGCTGGAAGAAGGCCTGACCCGTGGCGAGAAAGACTTCAGCGCCCTGGTCACCAAGATCCGTTCCCTGGGCGCCGACGTCGTGTACTTCGGCGGTCTGCACCCGGAAGCCGGTCCCCTGGTTCGCCAGATCCGTGAAGCCGGCCTGAAAGACGTCAAGTTCATGTCCGATGACGGCATTGTCACCGACGAACTGGTCGCCACCGCTGGCGGCGCGCAATACGTCGACGGCGTCTACATGACCTTCGGCGCCGACCCACGCCTGCTGCCGGACAGCAAGGCCGTGGTGGAAGAGTTCCGCAAAAACGGCACCGAGCCTGAAGGCTACACCCTGTACGCCTACGCCTCGGTCCAGGCCCTGGCTGCCGGCTTCAACGGCGCCAAGTCCAACAAGGGCGAAGACGCGGCCAAGTGGCTCAAGGCCAACCCGGTCCAGACCGTCATGGGCAAGAAGGAATGGGACGGCAAGGGCGACCTGAAAATCTCCGACTACGTGGTTTACCAGTGGGATAAAGACGGTAAATACCATCAGCTGGAAAAACAGAAGTAAGTACAAACACCGCGGACCTAATGTGGGAGCGGGCTTGCTCGCGAATGCGGCGTGTCAGTCTCTGAATGTGTTTCTGACACCCCGCCTTCGCGAGCAAGCCCGCTCCCACAGGGGGACTGTGTTGTGATCAAGATCTGTCTTTTCCTCCAGAAGCGCCGCACACCCACAGGTGTGCAGGTGCTCACCGCGTGAGATTGCGTTATGGATGGTATTTTCCTGCAGCAACTGGTCAACGGCCTGACCCTCGGGTCGGTCTACGGCCTGATCGCCATCGGCTACACAATGGTCTACGGCATCATCGGCATGATCAACTTCGCCCACGGCGAGGTTTATATGATTTCCGCTTACCTCGCGGCGATCACTCTGGCCCTGCTGGCCTACTTCGGCATTGAATCCTTCCCGCTGCTCATTCTCGGCACCTTGATCTTCACCGTGGTCGTCACCGGCGTGTACGGTTGGGTCATCGAGCGTGTCGCCTACAAACCGCTGCGCAACTCCACCCGATTGGCCCCGCTGATCAGCGCCATCGGTATCTCCCTGATCCTGCAGAACTACGCGCAGATCGCCCAGGGCGCCAAGCAACAAGGGATTCCCACCTTGCTGGCCGGGGCCTGGCGTGTCGACATCGGTACCGGTTTCGTGCAGTTGACGTACACCAAGGTCTTCATCCTGGTCGCCGCCTTCGCGGGCATGGCCCTGCTGACCTACGTGATCAAGTACACCAAGCTCGGCCGCATGTGCCGCGCCACTCAGCAAGATCGCAAGATGGCTTCGATCCTCGGCATCAACACCGACCGCGTGATTTCCTACGTGTTTGTCATCGGGGCCGCCATGGCCGCCCTCGCCGGTGTGCTCATTACCCTCAACTACGGCACCTTCGACTTCTATGCCGGCTTCATCATCGGCATCAAGGCGTTCACCGCTGCGGTTCTCGGCGGCATCGGCTCCCTGCCTGGGGCGATGCTCGGCGGGATCATCCTCGGCATCTCCGAGTCGCTGTTCTCGGGGTTGATCAACTCTGACTACAAAGACGTGTTCAGTTTCTCCCTGCTGGTGGTGATTCTGATCTTCCGTCCCCAGGGCCTGCTGGGTCGCCCACTCGTGGCTAAGGTGTAAACATGTCTGCTGCCAAACCCATCGATATCAAGAAAAGTGTGGTCGATACGATCCTTGCCGGGCTTATTTCCCTGGTCGTGTTCGGCCCGATCGTCGGCGTAGTCCTCGACGGCTATAGCTTCAACCTGGAACCGGCCCGCGTGGCCACGTTGGTCGCCATCGTGATGGTCGGCCGGTTTGCCCTGAGCCTGTTCCTGCAAACGCCCAAGGGCCTCAAGGTCCTGCAAGGTTTCGAGAGCAGCGGTTCGGGTGTGCATGTGCTGGCGCCGGACTACAAGTCGCGGTTGCGCTGGATCATCCCGGCACTGATCGTGATTGCCATCGTGTTCCCGATCTTCGCCAACAAATACCTGCTGACCGTGGTGATCCTCGGGCTGATCTACGTATTGCTCGGCCTTGGGCTGAACATCGTGGTTGGCCTGGCCGGCCTGCTCGACCTGGGTTACGTGGCGTTCTACGCCATCGGCGCCTACGGCCTGGCCCTGGGGTATCAGTACCTCGGCCTGGGTTTCTGGACGGTACTGCCACTGGCGGCCATCGCGGCGGCTTTGGCCGGCTGCATACTCGGCTTCCCGGTGTTGCGAATGCACGGCGACTACCTCGCCATCGTGACCCTGGGCTTTGGTGAAATCATCCGGTTGGTGCTGAACAACTGGCTGTCGTTCACTGGCGGCCCGAACGGCATGCCGGTGCCGTCGCCGACCTTCCTTGGCCTGGAGTTCGGGCGCAAGGCGAAGGACGGCGGGATTCCGTTCCACGAGTTCTTCGGCATCGATTACAACCCCAACATCAAGTTCATGTTCATCTACATCGTGCTGTTCCTGGTGGTGCTGGCCGTGCTGTACATCAAGCACCGCCTGACCCGCATGCCGGTCGGGCGCGCCTGGGAAGCCCTGCGCGAAGATGAAATCGCCTGCCGTTCCATGGGCCTGAACCATGTGCTGGTCAAGCTCTCGGCATTCACCATTGGTGCCTCCACCGCAGGTCTTGCCGGGGTGTTCTTCGCTAGTTACCAAGGCTTCGTCAACCCGTCGTCGTTCACCTTCTTCGAGTCGGCGCTGATCCTGGCCATCGTGGTGTTGGGTGGCATGGGCTCGACGGTGGGCGTGGTGATCGCCGCGTTCGTGCTGACGGTTGCGCCGGAACTGCTGCGCAGCTTCTCCGAATACCGCGTGCTGCTGTTTGGTGTGTTGATGGTGGTGATGATGATCTGGCGACCGCGCGGGTTGATCCGCATCAGCCGGACCGGTGTGACACCACGCAAGGGGGTAGCGCCATGAGCAAGGAAGTCGTCCTCTCAGTGGAACATTTGATGATGCACTTCGGTGGCATCAAGGCTTTGAGCGATGTGAGCCTCAAGGTCGAACGCAACTCGATCTTCGCCCTGATCGGCCCCAACGGAGCGGGCAAGACCACGGTGTTCAATTGCCTCACCGGTTTTTACAAAGCCAGCGGCGGCAAGATCGAGCTCAACGTGCGCGGCAAGCGCACCAACGTGATCCAACTGCTCGGCGAGCGCTTCCAGCCCACCGACTTCGTGTCGCCCAAAAGCTTTTTCAGCCGGGTGTTCTACAAGATGTTCGGCGGCACCCATCTGGTGAACCGCGCTGGCCTGGCGCGGACCTTCCAGAACATTCGCCTGTTCAAGGAAATGTCGGTGGTGGAAAACCTGCTGGTGGCCCAGCACATGTGGGTCAACCGCAATATGCTCGCGGGCATCCTCAACACCAAGGGCTACCGCAAGGCCGAAAGCGACGCCCTCGACCACGCCTTCTATTGGCTGGAGGTGGTGGACCTGGTGGACTGCGCCAACCGCCTCGCTGGCGAACTTTCCTACGGCCAACAACGGCGCCTGGAAATCGCCCGCGCCATGTGCACGCGGCCGCAGATCATCTGTCTCGACGAACCGGCTGCTGGCCTCAACCCCCAGGAAACCGAAGCCCTCAGCGCGATGATTCGCCTGTTGCGCGACGAACACGACCTTACGGTGGTGCTGATCGAACACGACATGGGCATGGTGATGAGTATTTCCGACCACATCGTGGTGCTTGACCACGGCAACGTGATCGCCGAAGGCGGCCCGGATGCGATCCGCAACGACCCGAAAGTGATTGCCGCCTACCTGGGCGCTGACGAAGAGGAGTTGGTATGAGCGGACCTATCCTCGAAATGAAGGACCTGGACGTGTTCTATGGCCCGATCCAGGCCCTGAAAAAAGTCTCGCTGCACATCAACGAAGGCGAAACCGTCAGCCTGATCGGCTCCAACGGCGCGGGTAAATCCACGCTGCTGATGTCGATCTTCGGCCAACCAAGGGCCGAGTCGGGGCAGATTCTGTACAACGGCGTCGATATTACCCACAAGTCGTCCCACTACATCGCCTCCAACGGCATCGCGCAGTCGCCGGAAGGGCGGCGGGTGTTCCCCGACATGACCGTCGAGGAAAACCTGCTGATGGGCACCATCCCGATTGGCGACAAGTACGCCCAGGAAGACATGCAGCGCATGTTCGAGTTGTTCCCGCGGCTCAAGGAACGGCGTAACCAGCGGGCCATGACCATGTCCGGCGGCGAGCAGCAAATGCTCGCCATCGCCCGCGCGCTGATGAGCCGGCCCAAGCTGTTGCTGCTGGACGAGCCGAGTCTGGGCCTGGCGCCGATTGTGGTGAAGCAGATCTTCTCGACGTTGCGCGAGCTGGCGTCTACCGGGATGACCATCTTCCTGGTGGAGCAGAACGCCAACCATGCGCTGCGCTTGTCGGATCGGGCGTATGTGATGGTCAACGGCGAGATTCGCCTGACAGGCACGGGTAAAGAGCTGCTGGTGAACGAGGAAGTGCGCAACGCCTACCTCGGCGGGCACTGACCTGAAGTTTGACGCAGGCCCCTGTGGGAGCGGGCTTGCTCGCGAAAGCGGTGTGTCAGTCAGTACATCTGAAACTGATCCACCGCCTTCGCGAGCAAGCCCGCTCCCACATTTGTTTTACGGTGTTCATAAGGCCGATACCAAATTGTGGAAAACAAATCTGGCTCCCCTCCAAAGCGCGACATATAGCCGCCGCAAATCCCTGTTTTGTCACAGTTTTGACTTGTCCCCACCTACTGTGGAACCGGCTGTGGGTAACGTGGTAGTACTCTGCTGAAGGCCTTTAAAACCGTGGCTTGTAGCGCGATGGTCGTTTTTTGATCAAGGACTTTTTCTCGGCCTGTCGAGGGCTTTGTCAACCTGTTTATAGACACAGGTATATGACTGATTTATGTCCGTAAGGCCTGTGGATAAGTCTGTGACTAAACTCTGGAAAGACAGCCGCAGAGGCCGGAATGACTGGCCTGGAGCCATCGTTCGAATTTCCCCGCTGGCAGTGGGCCTACATACGCCCTCGCAGAGGTCAAGCAAAAAACTTTCTAAAACCCTCTGAAAGCCACGCATACAGCGGCTTGGGCTGTTTTGGACTTGCCCCCAGAGACTGTGGGCGCAGCTGTGGATAACCTGCGCGCATATGGCTGTAAGCCACGGTTTAAAAGGCTTTGCTAGACATGGTTAAAAATTGATCAGGCGTGTATCGAGTTGTGTGCGTAACGGTTGCCGCCGCGGCGGCGTACGGGCATTCTGCTGGCAACTTTTTTCCCGATGCCCGCAAGGAGAACACCATGTCCGACACGCTGTTTATTACTGGCGCAACCTCAGGTTTCGGCGAGGCCTGTGCCCGTCGTTTTGCCCAAGCCGGCTGGAAACTGGTGCTCACCGGCCGTCGCGCCGACCGCTTGAATGCATTGGTGCAAGAGCTGTCAGAGCAGACCGAAGTGCACGGCCTGGTAGTGGATGTGCGTGACCGCAAGGGCATGGAAGAGGCGATCGCCAACCTGCCGCCGTCGTTCGCCAAGCTGCGCGGGCTGATCAACAACGCCGGGCTGGCCGTGGGCACCGACCCTGCGCCCAAGTGCGACCTCGACGATTGGGAGACCATGGTCGACACCAACATCAAGGGCCTGCTGACCACCACCAACCTGCTGCTGCCGCGTCTGATCGCCCACGGCCGTGGCGCCGGGATCATCAACCTCGGTTCCATCGCCGGCAACTACCCGTACCCGGGCAGCCATGTGTATGGCGGCTCCAAGGCGTTCGTGAAGCAGTTCTCGCTGAACCTGCGTTGCGACCTGCAAGGCACCGGCGTGCGTGTGACCAACATCGAGCCAGGCCTGTGTGAAAGCGAGTTTTCGCTGGTGCGCTTTGGTGGCGATCAGGCGCGGTATGACGCGACGTACGCGGGTGCCGAGCCGATCCAGCCGCAGGATATTGCCGACACCATCTTCTGGGTGATGAACACTCCAGCGCATGTGAACATCAACCGCCTGGAACTGATGCCAGTGAGCCAGACCTGGGCTGGGTTTGCCATTGAGCGTGGGGCCAAGTAAGGCTTTAAACCGCGCCGCCTGCTTCGCGAGCAAGCCCGCTCCCACAGGTTGACCGAGTACATCCTTCGAATGCGGTCAAGTGTGGGAGCGGGCTTGCTCGCGAAGGCGTCAAATCGGCCAAAATACGACATAAGGTACACTCCACCCGGTAAAACCCCTCCGCACTCTGTGGATTCAAGGTTTTGACGGGAGGAAATGTGAGTAACCGAGGTGAGCAGGCACTGCTCAAACAATCGACCATCCTGATGTTCGCAGTCGCGATCGCCGGGATTGTCACGGGTGTGGTATCCGGCGCCCAGTCCATTCTGTTCGACGGCTTTTTCTCGCTGATCGCCACCGCCATCAAGGTGCTGATGCTGATCACGGCCAAGCTGATCGCCAAGAAAAGCAACGAACGCTTCCAGTTCGGCTATTGGCACCTGGAGCCTATGGTGCTGTTGATCGAAGGCAGCTTCCTGTTGCTGATCGCCATCTACGCGTTTCTCAACGGTGTGTTCGGCATTATCAATGGCGGGCGCGAGATCGAGTTGGGGCTGGTGATCATCTACGCGGCGGTATTTACCGTGCTGGAATTCGCCTACTTCTTCTATGTGCGGTATCGCAATCGCACGCTGAAATCGTCGCTGATCCAGTTTGACAACATCAGTTGGCTAGTGGACGCCATGCTCTCGATCGGCTTGCTGATCAGCTTCCTGGCGGCGTTGTTGCTCAAGTCCCAGGGTTACGATGAGTGGGCGATGTATGTCGACCCGCTGATCCTGATCCTGCTGGCCCTGAGCATGCTGGCGCCGGCGTTCAAGATCCTGCGCCCGGCGTTGCGCGAGGTGCTGGGGATCGCCCCGGACCAGTTGGACGACAAGGTGCGCGAAGTGATGGACACGGCGCAGGCCAAGCATGGTTTCGCCGATTACGTGTCCTACGTGCAAAAGCACGGACGGGCACGGTTTATCGAGATTCATGTGGTGTTGCCGGCGGATTACCCGGTGGATAACGTGGCGACCCTGGATGGGCTGCGCGAAGAAATATCCACAGGGCTCGGCAAACCGGATGCGGCGCGCTGGTTGACCATCAGTTTTACCGGGGATCGCAAGTGGATTGCGTGAGGGGCAGATAGACCGGGGTGAAGCTTTCGCGAGCAAGCCCGCTCTCACATTCGACTGCATTTCAACGCTAGAGCGCAGTTAAATGTGGGCGCGGGCTTGCTCGCGAAGAGGCCCTGAAGATCAGCCCAGATGCTGGATCAGGCCCTGATAGCAAGTCGCCAAGTGATACGGCGTAGTTGACGGCATATCCCACCGACTCACCACTCCCTGGGCATCCAGGCATTCATTCCAGCCTTTGCTATGTAAAAAGTGTTGTTGCAGCGCCAGCAGTTGCCGCTGCAACACTGCCTCGCTACCCGGCCGCAATGTCAGTGCCCGCAGGTATTCCGCCTGGGCCCAGATGCGTTGGGTCCCGTCACGTACGCTGCCATCGAGGGCCAGCATGCCGCTGACAGCACCACTCAAGTTATCCACACCCTTGAGCTCGGCGTAGGCAAATGCCCGCGTCAACGAGGCATGCAACGGCGTACCGCGCAGGATGTCCGACGATTCCAGCAAGAAGAACCACTCGAACTGGTGGCCCGGTTCAAACCAGTTATCCACAGCACCCAGCGGTTTCTCCAGCATCACGCCATGCTGGCGGTCGATGAAGCGCTGCTGCATGGCCGTCGCCAACCCCAGCAATGCGGCTTGCACGTCGGCGTCTTCACGCACCGCGAGGGTGGCGAGGAAACCTTCGGCCAGGTGCATCAATGGGTTTTGCAGCGGGCCGGATTTGAGGGATGACCAGTTGCGCTCCAGTACCGCTTCGTAGAGGCCGTCGCCGCTGGAAAAGCGCTGGGCGACCACTGCCAGGGCGGCGTTGAGCACCGATTCCACCAACGGCTCGCGCACCTTGGCCCAGTAGTGGGCGCAGGCAAAAATAATGAAGGCGTGGGTGTAGAGGTCTTTGCGCTTGTCCAGTGGCTGCCCGGCCGGGTCGATGCTGTAGAACCAGCCGCCGTGCTCGGCGTCGTGGAAATGCCGTTGCAGAGAGCGGAACAACGCCGCCGCGCGCTCTTCGGCAAACGCTGCGCCGGGTTCGCCGATCAGGTTGGCAAACAGGTACAACTGCCGGGCGCACGCCATGGCACGGTAGCGCTGCGGGGGCAGCGGTTGGTGATCGGCGTCCAGCGCTTCATAGGGCAGCGCGAGGTCGGCATTCCAGCCTGGGCCTTGCCAGAGCGGCACGATCAAGGTGTGGAAGTGATTGAGCACGGCATTCAGGGCGGAGCTTGGAGCGGTGGGCATTGGCTGGCGTCGTCACGGCAGGGGTGTAGGCGCGCATGGTAGCAGGCTTGGGTTATCTGTTGTTTGTGCCGCCGCCTTCGCGAGCAAGCCCGCTCCCACATTCGAGCGCATTTCAAAGGTAGAACGCAGTTAAATGTGGGAGCGGGCTTGCTCGCGAAGAGGCCCGAATCAACGCCGCGAATCAGCCCACCAACAACCAGGCCCCCGTCGCCGCCGAAGCCGCCCCGGCAATCCGCACCAACGGCGCAGCCGCCGCCGGCAGGAAGCGCACCACGGAATACCCGGCCGCATGCAACACCGCTGTCGCCCCCACGAAACCTGCGGCATACGCCCACGGGCTGGACATGTCCGGCAGCTCCAAACCGTGCGCTACGCCATGAAACAAGGCGAACAAGGCTGTTGCACCGACGGCCATGAACAACGGCGGCCGTACCGCCAACGCTACCGCCAGGCCCAGGGCCAGCACCGAAGCGGCAATCCCGCTTTCCATCGCTGGCAATTGCATGCCTTCAAAGCCCAGCACGCCACCGAGCAACATGGTGCCGACAAAGGTGCACGGCAGTGCCCAGCGGGCCGCGCCTTGCTGTTGCGCGGCCCACAGACCGACCGCCAGCATCGCCAGCAAATGATCGAGGCCGCCCAGCGGGTGGCTGATCCCGGCGATCAAACCGTTGTCGCCATGCCCCGGATGGGCGAAGGCGAGGGCGGGGGCCAGCAGCAATGCGGCGGCGGTGAAGAGTTTTTTGAGGCTCATAAACAGGCTCCTTGTGGTTTATCAGGCAGCGGTCAGCAAGCCTTGGCGTTCGATGAAGGCGACGATTTCTTCCAGGCCCACACCGGTTTTCTGGTTGCTGAACACAAAGGGTTTGCCGTTGCGCATACGCGTGGTGTCGCTGTTCATCAACTCCAGCGACGCGCCGACCAGCGGCGCCAGGTCGATCTTGTTGATCACCAGCAGGTCGGACTTGCAAATACCCGGCCCACCCTTGCGCGGCAGCTTGTCGCCGGCGGACACATCGATCACGTAGATGGTCAGGTCCGACAGCTCCGGGCTGAAGGTGGCCGACAGATTGTCGCCGCCGGACTCCACCAGGATCAGGTCCAGGCCGGGAAAGCGGCGGTTGAGTTGGTCCACCGCTTCGAGGTTGATCGATGCATCTTCGCGGATTGCGGTGTGCGGGCAGCCGCCGGTTTCCACGCCAATGATGCGCTCGGGCGCGAGGGCCTGGTTGCGCACCAGGAAATCGGCGTCTTCGCGGGTATAGATGTCGTTGGTGACCACGGCCAGGTTGTAGCGATCGCGCAGCGCCAGGCACAGGGCGAGGGTCAGGGCGGTCTTGCCGGAACCTACCGGGCCGCCGATGCCGACGCGCAGAGGTTGTGTGTTCATGTAGTGCTTCTCCTAGGAACGGAACAGGCGGCTGTACTGGCGCTCGTGGGCCATGCACGCCAGGGACAGGCCGAACGCGGCGCTGCCGACATGGTTGGGGTCGATGTGGGTGGCGTCATGCTGGGCTTGTTGCAGCAACGGCAGCAGTTCGCTGGTCAGGCGTTGGGCGGCTTGTTGACCCAGGGGGAGGGTCTTCATCAGCACGGCCAACTGGTTTTCCAGCCAGCTCCACAGCCAGGCGGCGAGGGCATCGGCGGGGCTGATGGCCCAGGCGCGGGCGGCGAGGGCCCAGACCAGGGCGAGATGGGGTTCGGCACGTTGTTCAAGGAAGGCGCGCGCGCTGTCGTCCAGTTCGGGCAAGCCGTTGAGCAGTTGTTGCAGCGAATAACCCATCTGCCGGCTTTCTTGATGCAACTCGCGGGTCTCGCGGCTGGCGCGGTGCTCTTCACACAGGGTTGCCAGCATTGGCCAATTCTCCTGTGCCGCGGCGTGGCAATGGGCGAGCAGCAGCGGTGCTTCGAAGCGTGCCAGGTTGAGCAGCAACTGGTCACTGATCCAGCGTCTGGCGCTGCCCGCGTCATGCACCCGGCCGTTGTCCACGGCCATCTCCAGGCCCTGGGAGTAGCTGTAGCCACCAATCGGCAATTGCGGGCTGGCCAGACGCAGCAGCGCCCAGGCTGGGTTCATAGCCGCACGCCGAACTGGTGCAGCTTGGGCGGGTAGTTGAAATCTTCGTCGCCATGCCGTGAGTGGTGATGGCCGCCGCCGTAGGCGCCATGTTCCGGTTGGAACGGCGCTTCGATGGTCGCGGTGCTGGCCCCCAGTTGTTCGAGCATGGCCTTGAGCACGTAGTCATCAAGCAAGCGCAACCAGCCATCGCCGACTTGCAGCGCCACATGGCGGTTGCCCAGGTGATAGGCGGCGCGGGTCAGTTCAAAGGCACTGCTGCAGGTGACATGCAGCAGTTGTTCAGGACGGGCGCAGACGCGTACGACGCGTCCGTCTTCAGCCTGTAGGAATTCGCCGTCGTGCAGCGGTGGCTGACCGCGCTCCAGAAAAAGGCCGACGTCTTCACCGTCGGCACTGAAACAGCGCAGGCGGCTTTTACTGCGGGCTTCGAAATTCAGCAGCAACTCGGCGGCCCAGAGGGCTTGGGGGGCGATTCGGCGGTGGATCACCAGCATCAGAAGGCTTCCAGCAATGAGCGATGACAGTGCTAGAGCAAGGGGCTTGCCAACCCCGGGAGCGAGTAGGAATTGCCTGTAGGCAGGCACGATGGCGCCACGAAACAGGGCGCGGTGGGAATTTTGGTGTGCGCCGATGTGGTGCATTGATTGCTATAGCGCACTTGTTGCGGGCGTTTTGAGATTTTTCCTACATGGCTTGGGGATTCGCCGTTCAGGGTGTTGCAGGGTGATTGATTAGGCTTCGCGCCGTGTTTAATCCACTGCGACGTTCATCATGATCAAGTCATTTTTGTGTCTGGTTTTTATCAGCCTGTCTTTTTCCGTCTCTACCGCATCAGCCAATTTCCAGCCCCGCCCTATGTTCAGCAAGGCGGACATCAACAATGTGGTCGACCGCGCCCACGCGCTGTTGGGAACGCCCTATAAATATGGCGGAAACTCAGTGACGCAGGGCTTCGACTGCAGCAGTTTCCTGGTCTACCTGTTCAAGACCGAAGCGAATATCCAGCTGCCGCGCACCACGGCGGCGATGCACCGTTCGACGGCCGCGACCATCCCGCGCAATGCCTTGAAACCCGGCGATGCGGTGTTCTTCAGCGGCAACGGGCGTGGCCAGGTCAGCCATGTGGGCCTGTATATCGGTGAGGGCAAGTTCATCCATTCGCCGCGCACCGGCAAGACCGTGCGCATCGACTCGCTGAGCAACAACTACTGGAACAGGAACTACACGACTGCCAAGCGTTTCCACTCGGCGGGGTGACCGCGTTACTCGGTGCTGCCCAGCCCTTGCCAATGCTTGAGGCCGATAAAGATAAAGCGCAGCTGTTGGGTGATTTTTGCCTGGGGCGTGAGGTGCGCAGGCAGGGCCTGGGCGGGCGGGTCGATGATGTCGGGGAGGGTGGCGAACACACTTTTGACGATCAGGTCGGCCATCACGTGCAAGCCTTCGCCGTCCAGGTGTTGCAGCTTGGGCATCAATGTCAGGTCGGCGGCCAGGTCGCGGGTGATGTCTTCACGCAAGGCGCCAATGGCCTGGCGCACGGCCAGGCAGCCGCCGTATTGCTCGCGGGCGAGAAACAAAAATTGCGAACGGTTGGCGGCGACCACATCCAGGAAGATGCGCACCGAAGCATCGATAATGCCGCCCATCACGAATTCGTTGTGGCGCACCAGGCGGATGGTGGCGCGAAAGGTCTGGCCGACTTCACTGACCAACACGAGTCCAAGCTGGTCCATGTCGGCAAAGTGGCGATAGAAACCTGTAGGGACGATGCCGGCGGTCTTGGCCACTTCACGCAGGCTCAGGCTGCCGAACCCACGGCCACACTCCATCAGATGGCGAGCAGCGTCCATCAGGGCGAGGCGGGTCTGTTGCTTCTGTTCGGCGCGGGGCAGCATGGCGGGCGGGCTTAGTCGGCAAGTACAGCGACGCACTCTAGCAAACCAGCTCTGTTGGCGTCGAACTTGGCGGGGTACTGCGTGATGCGGTCTACAGGAAAGCAAAAGCCCGATCGACAGATCGGGCTTTTTTCTCGGCCACCACGGGCTTAGCTCTGGGCTTCGTGCAGTTCTTTCAGGCGATCAGCACCACCTTCGGCAAGACCTTGGGCGTAAGCGCGATCGTTTGCTTGTTCAGCACCACCTTCAGCGACGCCTTGGGTGTAGGCACGGTCGTTGGCTTGTTCAGCACCACCTTCGGCAACACCTTGGGTGTAAGCACGGTCGTTGGCTTGTTCAGCGCCGCCTTCAGCAATGCCTTTGGCGTAGTCACGGTTTTCTTCTTCTTGCGAGCCGCTGCGAGCCAGGGTCTGGCTGGACTGGACGGCTTGTGCTTTGTTCTGTGGGATGGCCTGTTCGGCAGCTGGCAGGGCGAAAGCGCTGGAAGCCAGGACGGACAACAGGACGGTAGCGAGTACTTGGCGTTTCATGATGGGTTGCTCCTTGGGAGGGCGATAAAGTGGGTACAGGGCTAATGCTACTCTTGATAACTCGATATAAAAGTTCATAAACACAATGGTAATAATCAACAGAATTGATTGTTCCAAGAGATGGCTCTAGACCGCACCTCTCAAGCCCGCGGTTTTGCACCGGGGTGGGTATTTTCGACACGTGCACGGGTAACAATGGTGCGCCGACGTAGGGATAAATCTGTCTAGATGGTCAGAAAAACGCCTTTTTCCTGGCAAATGGCCGATCCGGTTAAACCCCCGCGCGGTTTGCCAGTCGTAGTCCTATAAGCTGTCTTAAACGGCTGTCACCCAGCCGGTCGTATTCAGGAGTCCTGTGCAATGACGCGCACGCGCAAAATCGTCGCTTGGAGCTGTACCAGCTTCGTTCTATTAATCGCCGTGGCGGTGCTGGTGCTGGTGTTCTTCGACTGGAACCGCCTCAAGCCGCAGATCAACGCCAAGGTCTCCGAAGAACTGCACCGCCCGTTCGCCATCAACGGCAACCTGGCAGTGGTGTGGGCGCGTGAACCCGATGAAGGCGGCTGGCGCGCCTGGGTGCCTTGGCCGCACGTGATCGCCGAAGACCTGAGCCTTGGCAACCCCGACTGGTCAAAAAAACCGCAGATGGTCAGCCTCAAAAAGGTCGAGCTGCGCATCTCGCCCCTGGCCTTGCTGGTGCAGCGCGTGGTGATCCCGCGTATCGATCTCACCGAGCCGAGCGCCGAGTTGCAGCGCCTGGCCGACGGCCGCGCCAACTGGACTTTCAAGTTCGACCCTAAAGACCCCAACGCCGAGCCCTCCAACTGGGTTGTAGACATCGGCGCCATCGGCTTCGACAAGGGCTACGTGACCCTCGACGACCAAACCCTCAAGACCCAACTCGACGTGATCATCGATCCCCTGGGCAAACCCATCCCCTTCGGCGAAATCGTCGGCGAGGCCGATGCGAAGAAGGCCCTGGAAAAAGGCTCGGCGCCCCAGGACTACGCGTTCGCGCTCAAGGTCAAAGGCCAGTACCACGGCCAGAAACTCGACGGCACCGGCAAGATCGGCGGCCTGCTCGCCTTGCAGGACGCGGCAAAGCCATTCCCGCTGCAAGCCCAGGTCAGGATTGCTGACACCAGCATCGCCCTGGCCGGCACCCTGACCGACCCTCTCAACCTCGGCGCCCTCGACCTGCGCCTGAAACTCGCCGGCGCCAGCCTCGGCAATCTGTACCCGCTGACCGGCGTGACCCTGCCGGACTCGCCGGCCTACTCCACCGACGGCCGCCTGATCGCCAAGCTGCACGAGGCCAGCGGCGCATCATTCAGCTACGACAACTTCAACGGCAAGATCGGCAACAGCGACATCCACGGCAACCTCGCCTATGTCGCCAGCCAGCCACGCCCCAAGCTGAGCGGCGCGCTGGTGTCCAACCAACTGCTGATGACCGACCTCGCACCGCTGATCGGCGCCGACTCCAACGCCAAGCAAAAGGCCCGTGGCGGCGAAAGCAAACAGCCCGCGACCAAAGTGCTGCCGGTGGAAGAGTTCCGCACCGAACGCTGGCGTGACATGGATGCCGACGTGGAATTCACCGGCAAACGCATCGTGCACAGCGCCGAATTGCCCTTCACCGACCTCTACACCCACGTGTTACTCAACGATGGCCAACTCAGCCTCGAACCCCTGCGCTTCGGCGTGGCTGGCGGCAAGCTCGACGCGCAGATCCGCCTGAACGGGCGCATCACGCCCATGGAAGGCCGCGCCAAACTCACGGCGCGCAACTTCAAGCTCAAGCAACTGTTCCCGACCTTCGAACCGATGAAAACCAGCTTCGGCGAACTCAACGGCGACGCCGATATCGCCGGGCGCGGCAACTCCGTAGCGGCGCTGCTGGGCAGTTCCAACGGTGACCTGAAGATGCTGATCAACGACGGCGCGATCAGCCGTGGCCTGATGGAAATCGCCGGGCTCAACGTCGGTAACTACGTGGTCGGCCGCCTGTTCGGCGACAAGGAAGTGAAGATCAACTGCGCCGCGGCGGACTTCGGCGTCAAGAACGGCCTGGCGACCACGCGCTTGTTTGTGTTCGATACCGAGAACGCGATCATCTACATCGATGGCACCGCCAACATGGCCACCGAGCAACTGGACCTGATCATCACCCCGGAATCCAAGGGCTTTCGCCTGTTCTCCCTGCGGTCACCGTTGTACGTCAACGGGCCGTTCATCAAGCCCAACGCTGGCGTGAAGGCGGTCCCACTGATGTTGCGCGGCGCGGGCATGGTGGCTTTGGGCGTGATCGTTGCCCCGGCGGCCGGCTTGCTGGCGCTGGTGGCACCCAGCGGCGATGTGCCGAACCAGTGCGCGCCGTTGTTGCAGCAGATGAAAGAGGGCAAGGCGCCGAAAACGGTGAAGGGCTAACGGCACAAACCGAAGCCAAAAATGTGGGAGCGGGCTTGCCCGCGAATGCGGTGTGTCAGCCACATGTAAGTGGACTGATACTCCGGATTCGCGAGCAAGCCCGCTCCCACACTGTTAGGTGTTGCCTGTTAGAGACCTTGCAGAATATCCGCCATGTCATCGGCGTGTTCTTCTTCCTGGGCCAGGATGTCTTCGAAGATCCGGCGTGTGGTCGGGTCTTTATCACCGATGTACTGGATGATCTCGCGGTAGCTGTCCACCGCAATCCGTTCTGCTACCAGATCTTCGTAGACCATTTCCTTCAGGTCCTTGCCGGCCACGTACTGCGCGTGGGAGTTCTTCGACAGCAGGTCCGGGTTGAACTCCGGCTCACCGCCCAACTGCACGATGCGCTCGGCGAGTTTGTCGGCGTGTTCGGCTTCCTGGGTGGCGTGTTCGAGGAACTCATCGGCGGCGACGGAGGCCTTGAGGCCGCTGGCCATGAAGTAATGACGCTTGTAGCGCAGCACGCAGACCAGCTCCGTGGCCAGCGACGCGTTGAGCAGGCGGATGATTTCTTCGCGGTCGGCGTCATACCCTTCGGTCACGGCGCCATTTTCGACGTTTTGGCGCGCGCGGCTGCGCAGGGTTGCAACGTCTGTCAGGTGTGCTTCAGTCATCTCAATCTCCTGGTGCTAATCCGGTTTTGCGCCACGCTCTGTCGGCGTGATCGCTCGAAGTTGTGAGTCCCGGACCAAGCAAAAAGTTTTATCGGATTTACCCCGGGCGTCATCAGCGCGACTTGAGGCTGGGTTAGGCTGGCGCTCAAGTGATCAGGTTCGAGGACGTTCGCACCATGCCGCAGTCGTTAGCCACGCGTTACCCCCTGGTCCTGGTGCCCGGCATGCTTGGGTTTGTGCGTTTGGGGTGGTTCCCGTACTGGTACGGTATCGTCCCGGCATTGCGCGCGGGTGGCGCGCAGGTGTTTGCGGTGCAAGTGGCGCCGCTGGACTCCAGCGAGGTGCGCGGCGAGCAGTTGCTGGTGCAGATCGAGCGTATTCGCCGGGAGACCGGCGCCGACAAGGTCAACCTGATCGGTCATAGCCAGGGTTCGTTGACCGCCCGTTATGCCGCGGCCCAGCGTCCGGAATGGGTGGCCTCGGTGACCTCGGTGGCCGGGCCGAACCATGGCTCGGAACTGGCCGACCATATCCAGGTTCATTACCCCATTGACGGCGTGAAAGGGCGGATCATCAGCGCCCTGTTTCATCTGGCGGCGTGGGTAATGGGTGCGCTGGAAACCGGCTATCGCGGGCCGCGCTTCAAGGCGGATTTACAGGCCTCCCACCATTCCCTGACCAGCGCCGGGGTGGCGCTGTTCAATCGTCAGTACCCGCAAGGATTGCCCGAGACCTGGGGCGGGCACGGCGATGAGGTGGTCAACGGGGTGCGTTATTACTCGTGGTCCGGCACCTTGCAGCCGGGCATCACCGACCGCGGCCGCAACCTGTTCGATGGCACGAACCGCAGCTGTCGCCTGTTCGCCCGCAGCTTTGTTCGTGAGAAGGGCCAGTGCGACGGCATGGTCGGGCGCTACAGTTCACACTTGGGGCTGGTGATCGGTGATGACTTTCCGTTGGACCACTTTGACATCGTCAACCAGTCCCTCGGCCTGGTGGGCAAGGGGGCCGAGCCGATCCGGTTGTTTACCGAACATGCCCAAAGGCTCAAGGCCGCCGGGGTCTAAACAGTTGACTCGGTCCAATTGTGGGCTTGCTCGCGAAAGCGGCGGGTCGGCAGCAAATCTGGCGACTGTTACACCGTATTCGCGAGCAAGCCCGCTCCCACACAAGCCCGCTCCCACATTTTGATCGCGTTCAGGCCGCTCTGACCGGCGTGGTCCAGCGCTCCGACAAAATCACCCCGCCCAGTGTCAGCACGCCCCCCACCAAGTGATACAGCGCCAGCTCTTCCTTTAGCACCACCGCCGCAATCAGCGCCGTGATCAACGGCAGCAAATTGAAAAACAGCGTGGTTCGGCTTGGTCCCAGGGTCTTCACCGAGTGCATCCACGCCAGCGGCGCCAGCATCGAAGCCAGTAGGCAGGCGTACAACACCAGCGGAATATTCGCCCAGCCCAGCCCGGCCTTTTCCGAGAACACGAACAGTGGAAACAGCACCACCACCGCCACCAGCACCTGCAAGTACAGCAACACCAGTGGCGGCAGGCGCAGTTGCCATTTTTTCAGCAAGGTGCTGTAGACCGCGTAGGCCAGGGTGGCGACCAGCATCATCGCATCGCCCAGGTTGACCCCATGCTGCAGCAACGCACCAAGACTGCCGGACGACACCACCACGACCACCCCGGCAAACGACAGCACGGCCCCCGTGAGCGCGCCGTAGGTCAGGCGCTGGCCGAGGCTGATGATTGCCGCGGTGAGCGCCATCAGTGGCATCAGCGACAGGATGATGCCCATGTTGGTCGCCGTGGTCAGCGACGCGGCGTAGTACGCCAGGCTTTGGTACACCGCCATGCCCAGCACGCCAAGGATGCCGATCTTGCCCAGGTTCGGGCGGATCTGCGCCCAGTGGGCGAGCACCGGTTTGAGCATGAACGGGGTAAACAGCAGCGCCGCCAGCAGCCAGCGGTAAAAGCCGATCTCCGAGGGGAAGATCGAACCCACGGCCAACTTGTTGACCACGGTGTTGCCGGCCCAAATGAAGATGGCCAGCAGGGGATACGCGTATTGCATTGAAAGAAACCAGGTGTGTTGATGAGGGGCGATTATCCCTTGTCTGGATCGCAGCCTATACTGCGATCCGGACAAATGACTGATGTATCCAGACAACATGGCCAAGCACAACGTACGCCTCCCGGATTTCCCCCAACTGCCGAGCCCGGTGTACTTCCGCTATTCGGATTTTGCCCCCGACACCGAATGCACCCCGCACCGGCACGGCTGGGGTTCGCTGGATTACTCCGCCAGCGGCGTGATGCGTATGGAAGTGGCCGGCAATCGCTTTATGTCGCCACCGCAGTACGCGGTGTGGGTGCCGCCGCACACCGAGCACAGTTCTTATAACGCCGAGGCGATTGTCTACCACTCGGTGGGGCTGGCTCCGGCGCTCTGCGCGCAACTGCCGCAGCAACCCTGCACCCTGGCGATCAGCGACATCCTCAAGGCAATACTCAGCGACTTCGCCCGGCGCGACGTGAACATCCCGCAGAGCGAAGCCGACATCCGCCTGGCCCAGGTGCTGGTGGACCAACTCAAGCAGGCGCCGATCCACAATTGTTTCTTGCCCTACGCCCGCCACCCCGGCCTGCTCGGTGTGCTCGAAGGCATGCAGGCCGACCCCGGCGACAACCGCCCGCTGGCCCACTGGGCGGCGCACGTGCACGTCAGCGAACGCACCCTGGCGCGCCAGTTCGTGCGCGAGTTGGGCATGAGCTTTGGCGAATGGCGCCAGCGTCTGCGCTACCTTGCGGCTATCGAGGCGCTAAACAGCGAACACAGCGTGCAACACGTGGCCTTCGACCTGGGCTACAGCACTGCCTCGGCCTTTATTGCGATGTTCCAACGCCACGCCGGTTGCACCCCGGAGCAGTACCGGCGGACCACGATTCGTGGTGGGTGAAGATGTAACAGGGTTTGACTACACTGCAGGGTAGGCCGTGCCCCTCGGTACGGTAACAGGGAGAAAACTCCATGAAGATGCTGCGAATTCCGTTGTTGATGATGGGCCTGCTGCTGTGTTCCCAGGGCTTTGCCGCCACCGCCCAGCAAAACAAGATGACCACGTGCAACGCCGAAGCCACCACCAAGACCCTCAAGGGTGACGAACGCAAGGCGTTCATGAAAACCTGCCTGTCGGCCCCGGCGGCCAATGACGCCAAGACCCTGACGCCGCAGCAGCAGAAGATGAAAGACTGCAATGCCTCGGCGAAGACCAAGGCGCTGACTGGCGATGCGCGCAAGACCTTTATGAGCACTTGCCTCAAAGGCAACTGACAGCGCACATACCCTGTGGGAGCGGGCTTGCTCGCGAAAGCGGTGGGTCAGTCAACAAATCTGGCGACTGATACACCGCTTTCGCGAGCAAGCCCGCTCCCACATTGACGGTGTTCACGATTTTCAGAGCTCTCGCTTGATTCCCTCAAGGCTGGCAGACTGCCCATCCTTTAACGCCGTTTGTTTTGAGGCTGTATGCCAACGTTTTCTCAGCGTCCTGTGTTGTTGCTGGCCAGCTACATCATCATTTTCGGCGGTTTGCTGCTGGTGCTGCCGCTCAAGCTGCTGCCCAGCCTGTTGGCTGGCCTGTTGGTGTATGAACTGGTCAACATGCTCACCCCCCAACTGCAACGGCTGATCGAAGGCCGGCGTGCGCGCTGGTTGGCGGTGGCCTTGCTCGGCACTTTGATCGTCAGCGTGCTGACCCTGATTTTTGCCGGTGCCATCAGCTTCCTGCTCCACGAAGCGGAAAACCCCGGGGCTTCCCTCGACAAATTCATGGGCGTGGTTGATCGCGCACGCGGCCAATTGCCGCCGTTTATCGACGCCTACCTGCCCGCCAGTGCCGCCGAATTCCGCGTGGCCATCGGCGACTGGATGAGCAAGCACCTGAGCGAACTGCAGTTGGTCGGCAAAGACGCCGCCCACATGTTCGTCACCCTGCTGATCGGCATGGTGCTCGGCGCGATCATCGCCCTACAGCGCGTGCCCGACCTGACCAAACGCAAACCCCTGGCCGCCGCGCTGTTCGACCGCCTGCACCTGTTGGTCCAGGCCTTTCGCAACATCGTCTTCGCCCAGATCAAGATCGCTGCGCTCAACACCGCCTTCACGGCGGTCTTCCTCGCCGTGGTGCTGCCGTTGTGCGGGATTCACCTGCCGCTGACCAAAACCCTGATCGTGCTGACTTTCCTGCTGGGCCTGCTGCCGGTGATCGGCAACCTGATGTCCAACACGCTGATCACCATCGTCGCGCTGTCGCTGTCGATCTGGGTGGCGGTGGCGGCGCTGGGCTATTTGATCGTGATCCACAAGGTCGAGTACTTCCTCAACGCGCGGATCGTCGGCGGGCAGATCAGTGCCAAGTCGTGGGAGTTGTTGCTGGCGATGCTGGTGTTCGAGGCGGCGTTCGGCTTGCCCGGTGTGGTGGCGGGGCCGATTTATTATGCGTATCTCAAAAGTGAGCTGAAGCTTGGGGGGATGGTTTAAGGATTGTGTTGCCTGGGCTGGCCTCTTCGCGAGCAAGCCCGCTCCCACGCTGACTGTGTTCACAAGTCTAAATGTGTAAACACCGTAAATGTGGGAGCGGGCTTGCTCGCGAAGGGCGCGCCGCAGTCTTTCAGCTAAAACTCAGTAGCCGTACCGCTTGCTCGCCTCAATCGCCAGACCACTGCCGATACTGCCAAAGATATTGCCTTCCACATGCCGCGCCTTCGGCAACATCGCCGAGATGCTGTGGCGCAGTGCCGGAATCCCGCTGGAACCGCCGGTAAAGAACACCGTGTCCACCTGCGCCACGCTCACCGAAGCGTCGTTGAGCAACTGCGTCACGCTACCGCGCACACGCTCCAGCAAGGTATCGATGGACGACTCGAACAGTGCGCGGCTCAGGTCTACGCTCAGGCCTGGTTCGATGCGGTCCAGCGCGACGTGGCGGCTGTCTTCGTGGGTCAGTTGGATCTTGGTTTCTTCCACTTCCATGGCCAACCAGTGCCCGGCGCGCTGTTCGATCAACTTGAACAGGCGGTCGATGCCGCCGGTGTCTTCGATGTCGTAGCGCATGCTGCCCAGGGCCAACTGGGACTTTTGCGAGTACACCGAGTTGATGGTGTGCCAGGTCGCCAGGTTCATGTGGTGGCTGGTGGGCATGTAGGCGCCGCTCTTCATGCGGCTGCCGTAGCCGAACAGCGGCATCATGCCGTTCAGCGAGAGCTGTTTGTCGAAGTCGGTCCCGCCGATGTGCACGCCGCCGGTGGCGAGGATGTCGCTCTGGCGGTTGTCGTTGTGGCGGCGGTCCGGCGACAGGCGCACGAGGGAAAAGTCAGACGTACCACCGCCGATATCGACGATCAGTACCAGCTCTTCCTTCTGGATGGTGGACTCGTAGTCGAACGCGGCCGCGATGGGCTCGTACTGGAACGAAATGTCCTTGAAGCCGATCTTGCGCGCCACGTCCACCAGGGTGTTCTCGGCTTCCTGGTCGGCCATCGGGTCGTCATCGACGAAAAATACCGGGCGGCCCAGCACCACTTCTTCAAACTCACGGCCCGCGTTGGCTTCGGCGCGGCTCTTGAGCTGGCCGATAAACAGCGCCAGCAGGTCGGTGAACGGCATCGCGGTGCCGAGCACGCTGGTGTCGTGCTTGATCAGCTTGGACCCCAACAGGCTCTTGAGCGAGCGCATCAGGCGGCCTTCGTAGTTTTCCAGGTACTCGTGCAGCGCCAGGCGACCGTACACCGGGCGGCGTTCCTCGAAGTTGAAGAACACCACCGACGGCAGGGTGATCTTGTCGTCCTCCAGCGCAATAAGCGTCTCCTCGCCGGGGCGGATCCAGCCGACGGTGGAGTTGGACGTGCCAAAGTCGATGCCGCAGGCACGGGCTGGGGATGGGTTGTTCATGTCTATCGGGTTCCGGTCGAAAAACGGCCGCGCAGTGTATGCCAGTCGGCGGCGGATGCGTAGGCCGGCTATCTGTAAATACGCCTTGAAAGTGCGGGATTCGCCCCCACATCTGCTGCATACGGTGAATGCCGATAACACTTTGACGCACCCCCTGGCCACAAGACTCAACAGGTGCAAAGCTGCGCACGTTGTGCCCCGGGCTGTGCGATCTCGATTAAGGATGGTGAACCGCCGATGGATTTCAAAGACTACTACAAGATATTGGGCGTAGAGCCGACGGCCGACGACAAGGAAATCAAGGCGGCCTACCGCAAGCTCGCGCGTAAATATCACCCCGACGTAAGCAAGGAAAAAGACGCCGAAGCCAAGTTCAAGGACGCGTCCGAAGCCTACGAAGCGCTCAAGAGCGCCGACAAGCGCGCCGAATACGACGAGCTGCGCAAATACGGCCAGCATGGCCAACCGTTCCAGGGGCCACCGGGCTGGCAGAGCCGTGGCGGCTTTGGCGGCGGTGGCGGCGGCGAGGACTTCTCGGACTTCTTCAGCTCGATCTTCGGTTCGCGCGGCGACGGTTTCGGCGGCGGTCAGCGCCGTCCTGCCGGGCGCAAGGGCCAGGACGTGGAGATGCAGCTGTCGGTGTTCCTGGAAGAGACACTCTCTACCGAGTCCAAGCAAATCAGCTTCCAGGTGCCGCAATACGACGCCTCGGGCCGTCATGTGAGCAACACCACCAAGAGCCTGAACGTGAAGATCCCCGCCGGCGTCGCCGACGGTGAGCGCATTCGGCTCAAGGGCCAGGGTGCCCCGGGCATTGGCGGTGGTGCCAACGGTGATCTGTACCTGATCATCAAGTTCGCGCCGCATCCGAAGTTTGAGGTCGATGGCGAAAACCTGATCATCAACCTGCCGCTGGCGCCGTGGGAGTTGGCGTTGGGTGCGGAAGTTGCGGTGCCGACCCTCACCGGCAAGATCAACCTCAAGGTGCCTGCCGGCAGCCAGAACGGCCAGCGCATGCGTGCCAAGGGCCATGGGTTGCTGAACAAGAGCGGGCAACGCGGTTATCTGTTTATCCAGCTCAAGGCCGTGATGCCTAAGACGGCCGACGACGAGACAGTCTCCCTGTGGCAGGAACTGGCTAAAAAAGCCGCGTTCAACCCTCGCGAGAATTTCTGAGGCATCGAGCGCCGCGCTAACTATCTAGCGCGGGCTGCTCCGTCGGGCATGGTGTGCTGACGCTCCCAATCCAAGGAGCTAAGCCATGCCCGATCTCACCTCTGCCGCGCCGGCCACGGCGCCGGCGCATCCGCCGATTTCCCGCAGCCTGCACGGCGACTTCATCGAACGGTCGATCCCCGATTGGCTGGTCGATGCCACACCCGAACGCCTGGCCGCCTTCAGGGACAGTCCCACCCAGCCCCCCCTTTGGTACCGACACGCCACGGCGGCGCAGCGCCAGGCCCTGCACACGCAAACTCGCGCTGCATTCACTACCCAGACGCGCCTGGATAAAGCCATGGCCGGCCTGCAAGGCATCGACCGCTTTGCCGAGCCGCTGCTGGTTCATGCCCTCAAGGAGAAATTCAACGTCACCCTCGACGTCAACACGACGTTTTTGCAGCTCAGGCAGGCTGTCGAAGTGGGTGTTCTCGGCATCGATATTGCCAGCTATGAGGTGTTGAAACTGCCGTTGTTGCAGGCCGCGTTGCACAACTTCGAAGCCGCGGAGTGCGAAAGCGGCGCTTTTCATGAGTCCTCCGGGTTTCTTGAGCAGGACACCGCCAGCACGTTCAAGGCCATCACAACAGGCATTAGCGTGAAGCAATTCACCAGCCTGTGCCGCAGCCTCGACATCGGTGCGCAGTACCAGGCCTACCTCAAGGATTACCTCTATTCCCAAGACGCAGTCACCCGCACTGTACTGCGCGAGAAGTTCACCACCGCACAGAAAGCAGCACTGCGCGCGGCCGCAGAAATGGCGCTGCTGAAAAAGGACATCGAACCCGACGACTACCGCATGCTGCTGGCGGTCGCCGACGGCGAGCGGTTTCCACGATTGGGCGGCAAACCGGTGTGGTTTCGCGACCTGAGCCTGATGAAGCACCGCATGACCGGCTGCGTGCTGTTCGTGATCAGTGACAAGTACAGGTACACCGACGAGTGGATCCTCTACGTGCCCCACGACCCCTACGCACCGCTCAAACGCTACAGCGCCTCGACCATGGACCGCGCGTTCAAGCAGCGCTTTACCGAGCGCGATGCCAAGGCCCCGGATGACGGCAGCCCGACGCCCTACCAACGCTTTTTCAGCCGTTTCGTCGCGTATGCCGACCTGCCTGATTACTTCAGGCAACTGACGAAAGCCGCGCCAGATCCGTCGTTCAGCCATAAAGTGGCGAGCTATGCACCGTTGCTCAATGAGATTGCCAAGGGCGTCAATCCGTTTGCCATTTTTACCGGGTTGCGCCATCTGCCGCCTGGCTCGCCACCGCCCAGGCAAGCGAACCCCGACCCGTTCCTGGCTCCCCGGGACATCCCACGCGCAGGCCATGGTCTCTGGGCTGACAACGTGGACCTGTGGGATTACCTGTTCGACCAGCATCGCGCCAAGCTGGTTGCCGACGCCCGTGCCCACGCCGTGCCGACGGCGGACGTAGATGCCAGGGTGCGCTCGGAAAAACTCGCGCGCCTGCTCAACATCGGCATGCTGCTGTTCACCGCCGTGTCGATGTTCGTGCCGGTGCTGGGCGAGTTGATGATGGTGGTGATGGCCGCACAACTGCTGTACGAAAGTTTCGCGGGCGCGATCGAATGGAGCGAAGGCGACCGCCAGGCGGCCAAGGCGCATTTGTTGGACGTGGCGCAAAACCTTGCCTTCCTCGCCGTCACGGCGGGGGTCGGTAAAGGCTTGGCCAAACTGGCGTCGGTCAAGGCGCAACCGGTGATCGAAAACCTTGAACCGGTGACCTTGCCCAGTGGCGAACAACGCTTGTGGAAACCGGACCTCAAGGGCTATGAACAGGCCGTCAGCCTGCCGGGCGACGCTGACGCGCAAGGTCAATTCCGGCTGAATGGCAAGACCTACATCCGTCTCGACGGCAAGGTCTACGAACAGGCGTGGGACGAAACGCAGCAGCGCTGGCGTATCCGCCACCCCAGCGATCCCGAGGCTTATCAGCCACTGCTCAGCCACAATGGCGCCGGTGCCTGGCGCCTGGCCCTGGAGCGTCCGCAACACTGGGATCGTCTCACGTCGCTGCGGCGCATGGGCCCGGCGGTCGAGGGCTTGAGCGACGAAACGCTGCTCAGGGCCGCCGACATCAGCGGTGTCGATGAGGCTGCCCTGCGCAAAATGCACCTGGACAATGCCCTGCCGCCGCCCGCGTTGGTCGATGCGTTGCGTTTGTTCGAATCCGACCGCGGCGTCGAGGAGGTGATCGAGCAGTTGGAAGGCGCGCAGCCGATCAATGGCCGTTATTTCTACAGCCTGCCCCTGGTCACGCAAATGCCGCGCTGGCCATTGGGGCGGGTGCTGCAAGTGTTCGAAGGCCCCGAGTTGGCGGGGCCTTCGATCCAGTACGGGGTTGAGCGTCTGGTTGGCCTGCGCCAGCGCAAACCGGCGATCCGCGTGAGCCGCGCCGATGTGCTCAGTGGCGAGTTGCCCCAGCGCATCCTGGCCCAACTGGACGAAGCGGAAATCACCGGCATGCTGGGCGGTGAGCCAGCGCGCGTGGTGGATGCCAGGCCCCGGGAGTTGCGCAAGCAGTTGGCCGATTTTGCCCGCACCCGTAAACCGGCGATCTTCGACAGCCTCTACAACGGCACCGAGCCGCACGCGCCGTGGGTCACCCGGCTGCAACGCGAGTGCCCCGGGCTCAGCGAGCCGGCGGCGCAAGCGGTGCTGGCCCAGGCCGATGGAGAGGAAATCGCGCGCATGCAGGCCAGCAATACAGTGCCGTTGCACCTGTTGCAGCAGGGCCGTTGGTACGCCCAGCAGGGACGACTGGCACGGGCCTTTGCCGGTCTGTCCGGAGAGAACATGGCCTCGGCCGACAGCCGTCACTTGGCGTTGCAAACCCTGGCCGACCTGCCCGGCTGGCCGTCGACCCTGCGCCTGGAGGTGCGTGAGGGCAACATGGCCGGGACCTTGCTCGACGGGATCGGCAGCGAGGCGGCCACCCAGCGCAAATACCTGGTCAAGCGCGGGCCCACCTACCAGGCGTTTGATGAAAGGGGCGAGGCCCTCAACAGCGTGCCGGCGTACGGTGACAATTTCTTCCCGTCGCTCATGCATGCCTTGCCGGATGAAGCGCGCCAATCCCTCGGCGTTGCCCATGTGGGCGAGCACGCAAGGTTGCAGCGCCTGATCCGCGATCACGCGCTAGAGCACCGTCTGGCGTCCGCCCGGATCGTCACCGGGCGTCTTCACCAACAGCCCTGGTTCCGGCCACCGCAGCGCATCGCTGACAAACTGGTGGGGTACCCGGCCAGTGGACGGGGCGCAGGGGCGTCGCCGGACCTGACGACGAGGGTGCAGGCGGTGTACACGCGATTGACAAATGATCAGGCCAACGGGTTTATCCTCCGGCAAATGCTCAGTGGAAAATCGGAGCGGGACATCGTCCACCTGCTCAACAATCGCCAGCGCGAATGGCAGGCCCTGGAGTCGACATTGGACCAATGGACCGGCGCACAGCAGCCATCGCTCGCTGGCAGGAATCTCTGGGTATTGGGACGAGGCGGGGTGGCCGATGCGATCAAAGGCAGTTGGCAGCGAGCACCGTTGGCGGAGGATCCACAGTTCGCCCGGCTGGAGCTGTTTTTCAATGAACCATTGCCGCCGCTGGAAGCTGATTTTTCCCACGTGCGACACTTGGTGGTGGGCGGTGCAGGGTTAACGGACGCTACCGTGGAGCCGTTGTTGGCGACGTTCTCCAACGTGCAGAACCTTGAGATCAGGATGACTAGCTCGGACCTGCGCAGAGTGCCCGATGCGCTGCTGAACCTGTCGGCGCTCACGGAGCTGAAAATCACCCGGGATATATCGACGCCGGCCTTCGTCGATACCCAGGTCGCCAAGCTGCAGCGGTTGACCCAACTGCGCTCGCTGACGCTGCAGAATGTGATGGAACTCAACCAGGAGATGGACTTCAGCGGCTTTACCCAATTGCGCTATCTGCGGGTGTCAGGGGGCTTCCTGTCCGAGCTTCCTGCAGAACTGCTGAGGCTGCCCCATCTTGAGCGAGTGGACTTCAAGCGTATGTCGGTGCGCAGCTTGCCGCCCGAGCTGCTCACGCCTGGGCATGAGCGTCTGTGGCGCGGTTTGTCGCTGGATTGGTCACGGCTTGATCCCGAACAATTCCGTGCTGCCTATGAGTACGTGCAGGCGCAGGCCGAGCACTGGGTCGACCAGGAAGAAATGGTGCGAGAGTACTGTCAGGCTGAACTGACTCGGCTTGGCACACAGAACAACATGATGGTCGACTTTTCACGCTCGCTGGCACGTTCAGCGGCACTGCAGGAAGCGTTTCTGGTCCGGTGGACAGGTGCTCGGTCCAGGTTCCAAGCCATCGAGGCGCTGAGTGCGGAACAGGCTGCCTTGAGCGCGGACCTGGCCACATGGCAAGGCCCGCAGACCTACTCGGCGGATCACCTGATGCGCATGCGGGCGGCGCAAGCCATCGACAATGCCTGGTACGACGGCTTGCTACAGCGCTACAACGCGCCGCACTACGCCACAACCCTCGAACTGCCCGCGTTGTCGGTGCTGGAGATGCCGCCGTTACCTGCACAAGGCTTCAGCCATGTACAAACCCTGAACCTGCGTGGGTTGCGCGCGCCCCTAGAGTCGTTGCGTGGATTTATTCGTGGGTTCGGCCAACTGCGCAACCTCGACCTGAGCGACTGCGCCTTGGGCGAACTGCCGCTGGCCGCCGCTGACCAGTCGCTGCTGGAAACCCTGGACCTGGGCAAGAACCCGTTGACCCGTCTGGATGTCAGCGCCATGGATCGGCTTCAAGCATTGAACCTCGGTGGCAGCGCCCTGCAAGCCTTGCCCACGGGGGTCGAGCAGCTTGCCCAGTTGAGCTGGCTGGACCTGCGCGATTCTGCAGTGACCTCGCTGGCCCCGGCGGCGCTGGCTCGGGACGAGCTGGTGCTCAGCCTCAACCTGCTGGGGGCGCCGTTGGATGAAACCGCGCAGACTGCGCTGACCCAAGCCCTGCAGCGCGTCGAACGCAACCGTGGCCTGCCCGAGGGGGCGTTGGCGCGATTTGCCGCGCAAGCAGAGTCGTCTACCGAGTTTGCGCCACAGGAAACCGCTACGTCGGTTGCCCGCCACCTGCTGCCCTTGGCCCCGGCGCTACCGGACGGCGAAGGCCCGCTGTGGCGCACACAAAGTCTGCAACGGCTATGCCCGGACTTCTCGGCGGATCAACTGCGCCAAGGTCTCGAACAGCTGGAGCGCCAGGGGCTGTCGCAGGCCGTGATGGAGGCAAGGCTGCGCCAATGGAACCAGACGCTCGACGCGCTGACCGTCGAGCTCAACGGCTGGGTATTTGTACGCCAAACGTCGGGCGAAGGCTGGCAGATCTCCTCACAGGGGCGCGCCTTGGCGGCGACGCGGATCGTCGAATGCTGGCGCCAAGGCGTGCCTGGTGGGTACGTGCGACCATTCGCCAGCCTGGATTTCAGCGGCCTGCAACTGGGTGACCTGCCAGGGTTGCCGGGTGATTTCTCCCATGTGCAGCACTTGGACCTGACGGGCGTGCGCATCACCGCCCAAGGCTCCAACGATTTTCTACAGGCGTTTACCGAGCTGCGCAGGCTCACGCTTAACGGCCAGTACCTGCCCGAGCTACCCCGGGCCGTGTCGGGCATGCCGCGCCTGGAGCAACTCGACCTGGCGACCCTGGACCTGACCGACCCCGAACCGTTGTACCCCACACTGCGACAATTGGCGCACCTGCGCTCGTTGGACCTGGGCTACAACAACCTGCCAGCCTTCAGCGTCGAGCAATTGGATAACCTGGAGGCCCTCGACCTCAGCCATAACCTGCTGCAGGCCTGGCCCGCCGGAGTGTTGCAGGCGCCGCGCCTGCTCACCCTGGACCTGAGCGGTAACGAGATCACCTCGATCCCGGCCCAGGCCCTGGACGGCCAACATGACACCTTGATGGAGGGCACCGACCTCAGCATGAACCCCGACTTGTCCCGCGAGAGTCTGGAGCGACTCAGGGCATACGCCGAGCGCCGGGGCCGTGACACTGCGCTGGGCTATGCCCGGGATGAAATGGGCGAGCACAGTGACGATGATGGGTCGGATATCGAACAGCCAATCGCGCCTGATGAAGTGATCGAGCCAGAGACCGTCGAGGCGATTCCCGGACAACTGGCGCCCTGGCTGGCCCCCGTCCCCACCACGGACGTCGCCGACTATCGCGCGTTGTGGCAGCGGCTGGCCAACGAGCCGGATAACGTGCACTTCTTCCACCTGCTCCAGACCCTGCAGGACACCCAGGAATTCCGCCTGTTTCGCGCCGACCTCACGCGTCGTGTGTGGAGTGTGCTGGAAGCCGCCGAGCGCGATACCGAACTGCGTGAAACCTTGTTCAGCATGTCGCGTACCCACGGCACCTGTGCGGACGGGCGCACGCTGGCCTTCAGCGAGCTGGAGGTGAAAGTCTTCGAGTACAACGCCTTGCGCGATGTGCCGCCGGGCCTGGAGCACCGCGGGCGGGCGCTGCTGCGTCTGTCACGCCAGTTGTTCCGCCTGGACCAGGTGGAGCGCCTGGCGCATGAACGTGCAAGGACCAGCCACGACCCCGCCGAGGTGCGCCTGAGCTACCGCATCGGCCTGACCCATGGATGGCGCGACGGTCTGCCGTTGCCCGGCCAGCCCCACTATATGCGCTACAGTACGCCCATCGATGGCGAAGCCCGCTCCCAGGCTTTGCGTGAAGTGGAGCGACGGGAAACGACCGAGGCGTTTTATGACGACCTGATTGCCCGCGACTATTGGGTGCGCTACCTCGAAGACCTCTACCCCGATCAACTTAGCGCGCTGCAGCAGCGCGCCGCGCAGAAGCAGAACCAGATCGAGGATGAGCATCCGGACATTTCCACGGAGGCTTACGCCCAAGCCCTGCAGGCGTTGGAGGTGGAGCGGGCGATTGAGCGCAACCAGAAACTGCTGGAGCTGTCGCGCCAGGAGGTGGCGGCGTTGTCTGCGCCGGTGAGTGCGTCCGGTATGGAAGCGCTGCCTGGCTCCAGCCGTGGCAGCGGTTACCGCATGCCGCGTGCGGAGGGCCGGGCGATCTCATTCAACGGCAAGACCTATTTCGTGGCGAGCATGCCGGATGCCGGGGATGGCTTGCACTATGTGTTGCGGGTAGCGGCACCGAATGATCCGCAAGCGCTGGTCAGCAGTGGGATTCTCGCCAAACCCGACATCAACGGCGTGTGGCGCCGCCGGGGATCGCTCGGCGGGGGCCTGACGACGCCGTCCGATGATGAATTTGCATCGGCCTCGGATCGCTCCGACGATGAGTTCGAGGTGGCCTCGGAATCCATGCCGGCCGCCCCCTACACCGCCGAGGAACGCGCTGCGATGCGCCGCGCTGACCATTTCGCGACCACGCGCAATCTGCCGGGCACCTACAACCGCGTCAACAACGGTAAATACCCGCTGCGCGATTTCCAGGGCCGAGCGATGCGCATCACCCAGCTGGAGAAGGTCGTCGAAATCGGCGGGGTCAAGTACAGCTCCGATCAGATCAAGCCTTACATCCGGTTCGGCGGGTACGAGGACGTGGCCAGGCTGTATGACGAGCAACTGCAAGTGCGCACGTTCACCCCGGCGGATATGAAGGCGCCGGGGGAGCAGGCACTGGTGGGGCAAATCACGGTGGTGGCCAACCGGCGTATCGCCAAAGGCGAAATCGTCGGGGTCTACGGCGGTACTGTACTGCCCGCGGGAGTCGAGGGTACTGAGGGGCACACGTTCGCCATGACCGTGGGCAGTCGCCGGGTGGTTGAGGGCGGTGCGCTCGTCACCAAGCCGATCGTTCAGACGGGGGACAATATCCTCTCAAGGATCAATACGCTGTTTGAGTATGACGCCCAGGGCAAACCGGTGCGCCAGGCGAGCGAGGGGTACAACCTCAAGAACATACCCTTTGCCGTGGAGGTCGAGATGCTGCTGGGTATGGGGCCGAATGCCCGCACGGTGACCAAGGACCTGCTGCTCAATACGCTGTGGGCGTCGCAAGATATCCCCGCGGGAGCCGAGCTGCGCCTGAATTACCGCTACACCGAAAACATGGTCAAGGCCTTGTTCCCGTGAAGCGAGCACGGGGTACATAGTCAGGCTTTTTCGGCGCACAGGCTCAGTAGGCTGAGGGTCTTTTCACACCTAATGGATGACCCTCATGCCTGACCTGCAACCTCCGCCCGCCGAAGGCGGCACCCTCAATGCCGACCTGCGCGGCGTTCATTACGACGTGCTCAAGGAGCGTGTGCCGGCCTGGTTTTCCCAGGCCCCGGCATCGCGCCAGGCCGAGTTGGGCAACTACGAACTGCATCTGCCGTCCTGGTATCGCCGGGCGACGCCGCAGCAGCACGCTGCGTTGTCGAGCGCACACCGTCATTTTCGCCAGGCGTTGAACCAACTGGAAAACCGCCTGGGCAACCTCAACGACATTTTCGAGTTCGCCGAACAGCCGCTCAAGGACGCGATCAAGAGCCGCTTCGGTCTTGATGTGGATGTGCGCAATGTCTATTTCGCGCGCAAGTATGCGTTCAAGGATCGCGATGACCTGTGGGGCTTCCTGGTGCTGGACCGCACCAACGACCCGTCGCTGAACCATGAATACCGTGGCATTTCCTTGTTGGAAGCGGCCTTGGCCAACTTCGAACCCGCCGAGCAAAAGCCGCCGCGTTGCAGCGATTGCCAGGTCATCACCCGATGGGGCAGCTACGACGGCGATATTATTGTGCGCTATCCCACGGTCAGCGCCGAAGCCGTCGCCATCGCCCCCCATCTGTTCGCCACGCTCTGCCGTAACCTCGACCTGGGCACGCGCTACCAACAACACATCAATGACATCCTGCAACCGGCCGACCCCGGCGAGCGCGAGGCGTTGGAGGGGCAACTGGAAGAGCACCAGCGCCAGCATCTGGCGGTGAGTACCGAAATCGCGCACCTGCAATATGCGCATAAACCGAACAGTACCCAAGTGGCGTCCGGCATCAGCGCGCCGGTCTATGACATGCTCAAACAGCTGCTGGCCGATGCTCCGGCCATCACCCTGGATGGCCGGCCGGTGGTCGTCCAGGCGCTCAAGGTATTCGGTATTGTGCTGGTGGGCCCGCTGCTGATCGGGCCGAGCCGGTCCGGCGCCGGCACGCCCCAGCGCCTGGTGGTGTACCTGCCCAACGATCCGCAACAACCGTTACGCGAGTATGAGCACAGCGCCGCGTTCATGGCGGACCTGAGGATGCGCCTGCACAGCGTCGCCTACCGGCGATTCTTCAGCCGCTTTATTCCGGTGCGCCAGCAAGGTGAGTTCTTTCGCAAGTTCAACCGGCTGTACCAGCCCACGGACAGGGACGCGCAAGGTGATTTCCCATTGCGGTCGAACCCCGCCCAGCTGCCGTTGGGCGACGTCACCCTCAGGGGCAACCTGTGGCCGCAATTGCGCCGGGCGATGGTCGAGAAAATCCGCGCCGACGCTCGCGCCGTAGCCGTGCCTACCGGCGATGAAGACAGCAAGGCGCGCAAGGAGCGGTTACAGAGCTATCTGGATGCGGTGGTCAGCGTGTTCAACCTGGCCGCCTTCGTGGTGCCCGGCCTGGGGCCGATCATGCTGGCGGTGGGAGCGGTGCAGATGTGCCACGAGGTGTATGAAGGCATCGAGGCTTTTGAAAATGACGACATCCGCGCGATGTGGGCGCACTTTTCCAGCGTGGCGTTGAACGTGGGGTTTATCGGCGCCGGCGCGTACGTGTTGCCGCGCATTCAGGTGTCGCGTGTGGCCGAGCAACTCAAGCCGGTCACTTTAGCGAACGGTGAACGGCGCTTATGGAAACCGGACCTGGCGTCCTACAAGGTCGACCTCGAACTGGCACCGGACGCCCAGCCTGATGCCCTGGGCCTGTTCGAGCACCAGGGGCAAAAAGTGCTGGCCCTGGATGGCGATTTTTACCGCGTCAGGCAGGATGTCGACAGCGGCGATTACCGCGTACAACACCCCACCCGGCCGCACGCCTACGAGCCCTTGCTGGAACACAACCAGCAGGGTGCCTGGAGCCACGAGGCCGAAGAACCGCTGACCTGGGACGCCACAACCGTGCTCAGGCGCCTAGGCCATGATGTGCAGTCCCTCAATAGCGAGGCGCGCCAGCAGGCGCAACTGGCCAGCGGCATAGACACCGATACCCTGCGCACCGTGCACGCCGATCAGCAACCCACGCCACTGCTGCTGGCCGACTCCCTCCAGCGCTTTCGCCTGCACCAGGAGCTGACTACCTTCATCGAACAGTTGGGCAGTGCCGACCCGGCCACCTACGCGCAGGCCGACCTGGCCGCGCAACTGGACCTGATGCTGCGCCGTGGCTTGCTCGGCAACCAGCCGCTGCGGGTGTTGGGCAGTACCGGCGAGGTGCTCTGGGACGATCCGGCACCGGCCGCTACCCCGCGTACGCAAGTGGTGCTCAATCACGTGCAGGATGCCAATGGCGCAGGGCTGACCGAGGTGCTGCGCACCCTGCAAGACCAAGACCCCGAACTCAAGGACATCCCCGGCACTGCCGCCGATAGCATCGACCAGCGTGCGACCCTGCTGCGCCGATACCTGGCGCAGCAGGCCGCGGACCTCAAGCACACGCTGCTTGAGGAGCGCTACCGGGCGCTGTACCCGGACGCCGATCCGGCAGTCCAGCAGCTCTTGACCCAATACCCGAAACTGCCGGTGCCGGTTGCCCGGTCACTGCTCGACTGCACCAGCACGCTCGAGCGCCAGGCCCTGGGCAATGGCGGCCGGCTGCCCGAGACGCTGGATGAGCGGGCGCGTTGGGCGGAGCAGGAAACCCGTGTCGCCCGCGCCTATGAAGGGCTGTTCCTCGATGAATCGGCGGGCCTCGACACCCAGCGCCTGGCCCTGCGCACGCTGGAAACCTTGCCGGGCTGGCAGCGCGGTTCGCGAATCGAGCTGCGCCAGTTTTCGGCCGACGGTGAGCTGCTCGATGCCATCGGCTCCCCGGACGCGGGCGCCCGGCGCAGCCTGATCCTGACTGCGGATGGCCAATTCGACAGCCCGGGCGGGCGCGACTTCCACTCGGCCTTGTGGCACCTGTTGAGCAGCGCCGAGCGCCAGGCCCTGGGCGTGAATAACGTGGCCGAGCTCAAATCGGCCATCGCGCAAACGCCGTTGCCACGGGCGCCATTGCGCACGGTGCTGCTGGAACACCCCATCGTCAAACCCGCCTATGACCCGGCGATGCGCCTGCTCGGTGGCGGTCGCGGGTTGCCGCAATTGCTGGCGAGTACCGCCAATGCCCTGCGTACACCCCAAGTGCGTGTGCGCCGGCTGTTTCGTACGTTCAGCGATGAGCAAATCACAGGCTTTATCGAGTCATTGGGCCCCAACGTACGCGGTGAGTTGACGCGGCTGGAAACCGAGTACGCCGACCTCAAGCAGCACCTCAAAGCCTGGGTCCACAGCACTCGTCATGCCTCGCCGCTCTCGCAGAGCAATGCGCGCTATGTCGCCCAGCAAATCAAACGCTGCTGGCGGCGCGAGACGGGCAGCGAATTGCGCCTGACCCCGGCCCAACCCCATGGTTTACCTGCGCTCACCGCCGGCTTCGGGCATGTTCAGACGGTGGTCATACGCGCGATGAGCTGGTCGCCCGAGGCGGACACCTTTCTGAGTAACTTCACTGGCCTCAAGGTGCTCACGCTCGACCGCAGTGGCGTGCAGCAATTGCCCGAGGCCATCGGTGCCATGCGCGAGCTGACCTACCTGTCGATGCAGAACAATGGCTTGCGACTGACGGCGCACAGCGCGGCCCGCCTGGCGGCGCTGGAACGCCTGGAGTACGTGGACCTGTCCCACAACAACCTGGGGATTGCGCCGGACTTCAGCGGCATGCCCCAGCTCAAATACGTGGACTTGAAATACGCCGGGATCGAGCAGTGGCCAGCCGGGGTGCGCGATCAGCTCAACCTGCAGCGTTTCGATTTGCAGTTCAATCGGCTGCGCGCAATCCCTAGGGAAAACCTGGAGCCCGCCCCCGAGGATTTCCAGCAGAGGGTGCGCATCAACGGCGTGACCCTGATCGCGGGCAATCCGTTTCCACCCGAGGTGGCTCGCCAAGTGGACGACTACTGGCTGCGCCTCTCCCGGCAGCACCCCGAATTGCTCACCAGTAGTATCACCGACGCCTTCAGCGTCGAATCGCCAATGATCCGGCAAGTGCTGCACATGCACCCCGACATGACGTACATGCGTGCCAGGGAGCTGATTTGGAGCTTGGGGGAGGACGCCGAGGCCCATTTGACGCTCCAGGTGCAGGAATTCGATCGACTTTACGAACAGCTCAATGCCTGGGCTTTTTCTGGAGGGGGGGCGCATCAGCGTTATATCCGTGGCGACCGTTTGCAGCGCAACGTCCCGACCCGCGATGCACGCTTCACTGCCCGGGAGCTGATTGTCAAATGCTGGCTGCGTGACGCGCCGACGCGAAACGCACGTGACGGCACGCCCATCGGCTTCGCGCTCGACCTCAGCGGTCTGCCACTGCCCAGCCTGCCGAGCCTGGAGGCGGATTTCAGCCATGTGGGCTCGCTCAACTTGAGCAACATGGGGCTGGAGACTTCCCCGGAGAGCTTCCTGATGAACTTTCGCGGTGTGCGCTGGCTGAACCTGTCCAACAACCGACTGCGCGAGCTGCCCCCCGCGCTGGAGCATATGCAAGGCTTGACCCGCTTGAGCCTGCAAAACAACCGGCTTCGCCTGACGCCGCAGACCCGGCAGATCCTGGCCGGGCGCGTGACCCTGCGTGCGCTGCTGTTGGACAATAACCCGCTGGGCATGTCGCCGGACTTCAGCAACATTGGCGATATGCGGTCATTGAGCCTGCACAGTGCCGGGCTCGACACCTGGCCCACGGGGCTGTGGGAGCAACCGTTGCTGGACCGTATCGACCTGAGTGACAACCGACTGACCGACATTCCGGCAGCACTGATCAACCCGCCCCCTGAAGAGCTGGCGCACAGTGCGCGGATCAGCGGCGTGACCCTCCTCGCGGACAACCCGCTGTCCGACGCCACGCTGCAGCAAGTCAACGCGTATGCCGGCCGGTTGCGTGAGGCCGGGCTGCTCACTGCGCAGCGGCCCAATGCCTTGGTGAGCACGGCCGGCAGGCGCAGCGCTCTTCTTGATGCAGACTTTGTGTCCGCCCCGTTCCAGCGTTGGACCCAAGGTCTCGACGCTGCTCAGGTGATTGCCCGTAGAGCCCAGTGGCGAGGATTGCGCGGGCAGGCGGGCTCGGACGGCTTTTTCCAGATGTTGAACGACCTGCAGGAGGCCGGGGTCGGCCACGCGGAGTTGCAGCGACGGGTGTGGGAGGTGATCGATAGCGTCACCGAGCACACGGCCGAGTCCGAAGCCTTGCGCGAGCGCATGTTCGACTGGGCCGGACGCGCCGCCTGCTGCGACCGCGCCGCGTTGTCGTTCAGCAATGTGGAAGTCATGACCCTGGTGGAGCGGGCGCGAGCGCAGGCCACTGACCTGGCCCAGGGGCCGGCGTTGATGAAACTGTCCCGCGGGTTGTTTCGCCTGGATCAGGTCGAGAGCATCGCCTTGAACGATATCGCCACGCGCACTGCGGCGATCAACCAGGACCCGAGCCTGTCGACGGCGCAAAAACAGCACCGCATCGCCCAGCTTGAAGAAGTGGAAATCCGGCTGGCCTACCGCGTGGGGCTCAAGGGGCCGCAGCGCCTGGACCTACCGGGGCAGCCCGACCAGACGCGGTTTACCGTACTGGGCCGGGTCACCCCGGCCATGCTCGACGCGGCCGAGGCCCAGGTGCTCAGGCTCAACGGGTCGCCGCAGGAGTTCCAGGCGTTGATGGCCAGGGAGTTTTGGCAGGATTTCATCACCAGTAAATACCGCCCGCAGTTCGACACCCTCAGCAAGCCCTACCACGAACGCCTGGCGGTCTTGCATGACCAGGCTGAAGCGGGCTCGCTCAGCCGCGCGACCTATGAAGCCCAAGCCAAGGATTTGCAGGCACAACTGGCAGTGGAAGAGTCGGCCCTGATCGAAAGCCTGACGCGTCAGGAACTGCTTGAACACCCCCTGGACTGAACGGCGGCGGGTAGATAGTTAGCGCCGCGCGCCAAACCGCGCGGCCTAGGATGGCCTTCTTTCACTCCTGAAAGTTGGTTATGCCATGCCTGATTCCCCAACCCTACGACCTGGCGAGCAAGGTCGGCATTATGCGTTCATTCGCCAGGCGGTCTCGTCCTGCCTGGTGCAATCCTCCCCCGAGCGTCGGCAGGCGCTCAAGCACACGTCGCCACAGGTGCCGGCATGGTACGCGGCGAGCAGCGAGTCCCAGCAGGCACAGCTCAAGGCTCTGCTGGACGCGCGTTGCGAATCGCTCAATGCGCTGGAGAAAACCCTGGGCAAGCTGCAGTCGGTGCAGACCTTCGGCCAACCCTTGTTGGAGGCGGCGCTCAAAGACGCGGGTTTCCCACTGGATGTGAACCGCACCTGGCTGCGCCTGTACAGCCCCGCCGAGGATGCGTTCGGGGTGGCCACGGCGGGGTTTCAGGTCAAGACCCTGTCCCTGTTGCAGGCGGCGCTGAACAATTTCGAAGCGCGGGAGGCCGCCGCCGGTTATTTCAACGTCGCCTCGGGGTTTATCACCGCGCCGGACGCCCGCGGGCACTTCGAGCGCGACACCACTGCCATGCCCCTGGACACGTTCGTCCAGTTGTGCCGGCAACTCGACTTGGGCGCGCGTTACCAGGCCCACCTCAACGCCTTGCTCTACCCGTCGGACACTGTGGCCGAAGGTGTCCTGCGCGAACGTTACCTGCGCTACCAGAAAGACGCGCTGTTGGCCGCGGCATTCCTCGCGCTGCTCAAGGGTGATATCGGCGCCGACGACCATGCGCTGCTGCTCAGGGTCGCCGCCGGCGAGCGCCCGATCATGCTCGGCGACAAGCAGGTGTGGTACCGCACGCCGTGTCTGATGAACCTGCACCTGCACGATTGCCTGATCATCGAGCCTTGCGTCAAATACGGGTACTCGGATTGGTTTATCGCCTATCTGCCCGATGACCCCGATCACCCCATCAAGCGCTATGCCTCCTTTAGCGAGTTCCAGAATGACCTGAGCCGGCGCCTCAAGACCCGCAATGGCCGCCAGGACGACTACCAGCGCTTTATCAGCCGGTTCATTGCCTACAAGGATCGGCCGCATTATTTCCGTCGTCTCACCGAACTGGTGGTGGACGCGCCGCCGCAACCGTTCGCCGCGCAGTGGCTGCGTTCGGAGTGGGGCAAACTGGCCGCGAAGATCATCGCGCCGTCGCTGGCACCGCTCAACTCCCTGCCCGGCGCGGCGCAACCGCAGGTGCGCGTACCGATCGCCGACCCTGAGTTCAATATCAATGCTGACGCCATCGGCGGCATGTGGGGCGAGTTCGACCTGTGGCCGCAGCGCTTCGACGCGATGCGTCGGCGTGTGCTCGATGACGGCCGCGCCCAGGCCATTCCCACCGCCGACGCCGACAAGGCCGCCGGCGCCCTGCGCCTGCAGCATTACCTGAATATCGGCCTGTTCGCGGTCAACCTGCTGGCCATTGCCGTACCGCCATTGGGCGCGGTGATGTCGGTGGTGATGGTCGGGCAGATGCTCTATGAAGTGCTCGACGGTGTGATCGAACTCAGCCAGGGCGACCGCGAGGCGGGTTGGGCGCATATCAGCGACGTGCTGGAAAACCTGGCGCAGTTGGCGGCGGGTGCGGCGGTGTTTCACTTCACGGTGTCGCCGTTTATCGAACACCTGCAGTCGGTGCAATTGCCCAGCGGCAAGACGCGCCTGTGGAACCCCGACCTGTCTGCCTACGAGCACACGAGCCCTTTGCCCGGTGAGCCGGTTCGCGATGAACGCGGGCTGCACAAGGTCGGTGATCGTCATTTTCTGACCCTGGAGGGCAAGCGCTACAGCGTGCGCCAGGACCCGCTGAGCGAGGGTTACTACATCGAGCATCCCAGTCGCCCCGATGCCTATCGACCGCAACTGGTGGAGAACGGCAACGGCGCCTGGAACCACGAGTTGGAGCAGCCCCTGAGTTGGCAAGGGGTGACGTTGATGCGTCGTCTGGGGCCGGTGGTGGAGGGGTTCAGCGATCTGCAACTGGAACAGATCCGCCGTGTCAGTGGCGTAGAAGAAGACGTGCTGCGCCGCCTGCATGTGGACGGCGAACCGGTGCCGGCGGCGCTGTTGGATACGATTCGCCAGTTCCGTGCCTACGACGCTGCGATGGAAGTGGCCCGTGGGATCGGTGCGGGCCTATTGCCCGCCGATCTGTGCGGCTATGCGGCGTCGCTGGTCGTCGAGCTGCCTGGCTGGCCGCCGGGCAAGGCGATCGAAGCACTGGCGGACGCTGGCCTGGACGAGGCCTCGGTCAGGTACGGCGACGCCCTGGCGAGCGCGGCGGACACCCTGACGGTCAGCCGCCGCGAGCTGATGACCGGGCAATTACCCCGGCGCATCGTTGAATTCCTCGACGAAGCCGAGCTCGATACCCTCGTGGGCCGCCAAACGCGGCGCGACGTGCCGTCGCGGACCGCCGCTTTGCGCCAGCAGTTGCAGGCCCGGGCGCACTACTGCCGCTCCCGCCTGATGCGCAGCGTGTACACCTCTGCCGAACCGATGACCGACGCGGCGGTGAAGTTGGTGCAGCGTGACTTCAAGGGGCTACCGAGCTTGATGGTGCGCGAGATGCTGGCCGACGCCACACCGGCAGAGCAGGCGGCCTTGGCGCGCGGAGTGCGGGTGCCGTTGCGGTTGGCGGAACAAGCGCGACGGCTGCAGCAACGGGTGCGGCTGATACATGCATACGAAGGGCTCTACCTCGAAGCCCTGGCCAACCAAGACACCGAAGCCCTGGTGCTCAACAGCCTGGCCAACCTTCCCGGTTGGCACGATGGCCTGCGCCTGGAGGTGCTCGAAGGCAGCCTGGGGGGCCAATTGCGTGCCAGTTTCGGTGCGGCGGATGCCGCGCAGTACAAGGCGCTGGTGCGGGTCGCTGAGGGGCAGTATCAGGCGTTCGATGCCCAGGGTCAGGAGTTGCATGGAGTGAACGGTCTGTACGGGGCCCTGCAACATGCATTGACCGACGCCCACCGCAACGCGATCGGCTTGCCCCATGTCGGGCAGGGCGAACAGCTGAAAAACCTGCTGATCGCCAAGGCCCTGCCCCGCGAGCGGCTGCGCCAGGTGCTCGGTATGCAGTCGGTACGCAAACCCTGGTTCAGGTGGCCGCAACGCCTGTCCGACAACCGTTTGGGCTATCCCCTCAGCGGGCGTGGGCACGGCACTTGGCGCGGGATCATCGAAGAGCGCGTGAGGAACCTCTACCGCACCATCAACCCCGCGCAGATGGAGGAGTACCTGCGCGGCCGCAACCTGGAAGATGACAGCTGGCTCAAGGCGCTGGAAGCCGAGTTCAAGCTACTGGACAGCGTCTTGAGCCGCTGGTTGGTGGACGGCCCCAGGGACAGGGCGACCCTCAGGCTCCGCCGCAGGCTGTATGACACCCTTAAAGCGGTCTGGGCCAAAAGCGGTGAGTGGGATGTCGATGTGCAGGGCAACTACCGTGGGCAGCGGATACGTCTGAATGACACGGCGATGGGCGCACAAATCGCAACCCTGCCGCCATTGCCGGGTAACTTCGACCATGTCACCAGCATTCACTTGCCCGGGTGCGGGTTGACCGATCAGGGGGCGGGATTTCTATCGGCTTTTCGTCGCTTACGCATCCTCAACCTGGAGGGCAACCAACTGACGCGCTTGCCCGAAGTGTGTGCGGACATGCGGTACATCGAAGGCCTGGACCTGTCCGACAACGCAGTGGTGCTCACACAGGAGGCTGCGTTGCAGATCCGCGCCATGCATCGCATGGAATGGCTGGCGCTGCAGGGCAACCCGTTGTCCAGGCCAGTGGACATCAGCCGTATGCCACGGCTGCGATGGCTGTATCTGTCGGGTTGCGATTTGCAGGCGTGGCCCGTCGGAATATTTGCCTTCCCACGGCCACGGGAGTTTCTGTTGGAACTGACCGGTAACCGCCTCACGGCCATCCCGGACGTTGCCCCCGGTTCCGAGCGGGCAAGGGTCCTGGCCAGGACGGCGGTGACCCGGGATTGGCTGGCCCCCGAGGTACTCGTCAAGCTCAAGTTGTACCTCGAATCCGTCGGCCTGGACCCGGATCGACGGTTGCCGCCACGCGGCGCCCAGGACAGCGCGCACTGGATGAGTGGGCTGACCCAGGAGCAGTGGCTGAGTAAGCAAATGGACTGGAATGACCTGGAAGAGGCGGTGGACAGCGAGCCGTTTTTCGATGAAATCCGCAAGCTCGGCGAACACCTGGATCAACGACCGCAGGCGTACAAGATCGACTTGACCGCCAAGGTCTGGCGCATGCTGGAGGCGATGGCGGGTAGTGCCGACCTGCGCGAGCGCTTGTTCCAGATGGCCGCGGCGCCCACCACCTGTGTCGATGCAGGGGCGCAGTTGTTCAATGCCATGGGGGTCGAGGTACTGCTGCATGAGGCGTTGTTGCTGCCCAATCCTGACTTGAAGCGGTTGGAACTGTTGGACCTGGCCAGGGGCAAGGCACGGCTCGATGAGCTGGGACGCATCGCCCATGCCCGGGTGAGTGAGCTGGTCGACCAGGGGCGCCCGTTCCCCCAATACGACAGCGAGGGCGGCCTGATTCAGCAGGTCGACGCCCAGGGCCGCCCGGTGCCCAGTATCGATGAGGTGGAAATTCATTTGGCCTATGTCACGCGGCTGGCCGATCGGCTGGACCTGCCGTGGCAGACGGGCATGTTGTACCGGGAACCGGACGTCACCGACGCGATGATCGAAGACGCCTACACGCGCGTCGTCGCGCTGGAGCGTGGCGAGCTGTTACGCGAGGGCATCATCGACCAACCGTTCTGGGTCGACTATGTACAGGCGGAGTTTCCCGCTGAGTTCGAGGCTGTCAACGCCAGGAGCGAGGTATTGATTAACCGGTATGCGGTCCTGCAGGACATCCGCGACGACGAGTATTTTGCCGAGATGGCCAAGCTCGGCGAGGAACGCAAAAACGTCCTGCGCCGGCTGACCGACCGCTTGATGGGGCGTACGCCTCAGAATAGGAAGTAACGCTGGGCCATCGGCAGCACCTCGGCCGGTTCGCACCACAGCAACACGCCGTCAGCCTTGACCTGGTAGGTCTGGGGGTCCACTTCGATGTCCGGCAGGTAATCGTTGTGGATCAGGTCGGTTTTCTGCACATCGCGGCAGCCTTTGACCACCGCGATCTGCTTCTTCAAGCCCAGGGCTGCGGGCAACCCGGCGTCCTGGGCAGCCTGGCTGATAAAGGTCAGGCTGGTGGCGTGCAGCGAGGCGCCGAAGCTGGCGAACATCGGGCGGTAGTGCACCGGCTGCGGCGTGGGGATTGAAGCGTTGGCGTCGCCCATCAGGCTGGAGGCAATCGCACCGCCCTTGAGGATGAGGGTCGGCTTGATACCGAAAAACGCCGGGCGCCACAGCACCAGGTCGGCCCACTTGCCGACTTCGATGGAGCCGACAATGTGGCTCACGCCATGGGTGATCGCCGGGTTGATGGTGTACTTGGCGATGTAGCGCTTGGCGCGGAAGTTGTCGTTGCCGGGGCGGTCGCCGGGCAGCGGGCCGCGTTGTTTTTTCATCTTGTCGGCGGTCTGCCAAGTGCGCGTGATCACCTCGCCGACGCGGCCCATGGCCTGGCTGTCGGAACTGATCATGGAGAACGCGCCGAGGTCGTGCAGGATGTCTTCGGCGGCGATGGTTTCGCGGCGGATGCGGCTTTCGGCGAAGGCCACGTCTTCGGCAATGCTCGGGTCCAGGTGATGGCAGACCATCAGCATGTCGAGGTGTTCGTCGATGGTGTTGCGGGTGAACGGGCGTGTCGGGTTGGTCGAGCTGGGCAGCACGTTGGGGAAGCCGCAGGCCTTGATGATGTCTGGCGCGTGGCCGCCGCCGGCACCTTCGGTGTGATAGGTGTGGATGGTGCGGCCCTTGAGGGCGGCTAGGGTGGTTTCGACGAAGCCCGACTCGTTGAGGGTGTCGCTGTGGATCGCCACCTGTACGTCGTAGTCGTCGGCCACGCTCAGGCAGTTGTCGATGCTCGCCGGGGTGGTGCCCCAGTCTTCATGCAGCTTCAAGCCGATGGCGCCGGCCTTGACCTGTTCGATCAATGGCTCCGGCAAACTGGCGTTGCCCTTGCCGGTGAAGCCGATGTTCATCGGGAACGAATCACTGGCCTGGAGCATGCGCGCCAGGTGCCATGGGCCCGAGGTGCAGGTGGTCGCATTGGTGCCGGTGGCCGGGCCGGTGCCGCCGCCGATCATGGTGGTGACGCCGCTGGTCAGCGCTTCTTCGATCTGCTGCGGGCAGATGAAATGCACATGGCTGTCGATGCCGCCGGCGGTGAGGATCATGCCTTCGCCCGCGATCACTTCGGTGCTGGCGCCGATGGCCATGGTCACGCCGGGCTGGATGTCCGGGTTGCCGGCCTTGCCGATCGCATGGATGCGCCCGTTCTTGAGGCCGACGTCAGCCTTGACGATGCCCCAGTGGTCGATGATCAGCGCGTTGGTGATCAGGGTGTCGACCACTTCACTGGCGAGCAATTGGCTCTGGCCCTGGCCGTCGCGGATGACCTTGCCACCGCCGAATTTGACTTCTTCGCCGTAGACGGTGAAGTCCTGTTCGACTTCGACGAACAGTTCGGTGTCGGCCAGGCGGACCTTGTCACCGACGGTGGGGCCGTACATGTCGGCGTAGGCTTGGCGGCTGATTTTCATGTGGTTGCCCTGAAATATTTGTGTTGAATGTGAGACTGCTTTCGCGAGCAAGCCCGCTCCCACATGGGGTCGGTGTTGTTCAAGCGAACGCGGTCAAAATGTGGGAGCGGGCTTGCTCGCGAAGAGGCCCTAAAGATCACCCATGACCCGCCCGGCAAACCCAAACACCCGCCGGCCCCCACTCAAATCCACCAACTCCACCTCGCGACTCTGCCCCGGCTCAAACCGCACCGCCGTCCCCGCCGGAATGTTCAAGCGCATGCCACGGCTCGCCGCGCGGTCAAACGTCAGCGCGTCATTGGTCTCGAAAAAATGGTAATGCGAACCCACCTGGATCGGCCGGTCGCCACTGTTGGCCACGCTCAGGCTGATCGTACGGCGGCCGACGTTGAGTTCGATGTCGCCAGGCTGGATCTGATATTCACCAGGAATCATGAGGGTTGCCCCAGGGTCTTGAAGTAGATGGCGGTCGGGCTGTAGCGCCCGTCCGGGCTTTGGCAGTAGTCGGGCAACTCACCGATCTTGGTGTAGCGCAACGACTGGTAGAACGCTTCGGCCGGTGAGCCGGCCTCGGTGTCCAGGTACAGCAGGCCGCGCTTGTACTGGCGTGCGGCGAGTTCCAGGGTGTTCATCAACTGTTGGCCGAGGCCGTGGCGCCGTGCGCTGCTGTGCACCAGCAGTTTTTGCACCTCGGCGCGGTTCAACCCGTTGGCCTTCTGGCACAGCGCCAATTGCACGCTGGCGATCACGTGTTCATCGCGTACCACCACCCACAGCAACAGGCTGGCGTCTTCGATGCTCGCCTGCACGCCGTTCAAATAGCTGCGGGCCTGAGCCTCGTCGAAGTCGGCCATGAACCCGACCGACGCGCCATGCCTCACCGCGTCCAGCAACAGCTCGATCAAGCCCAGGCGGTAGTGGGCAAAACTTTCAGCATTGACTCGACGCAGTTGTGTAGCGCTCATCGCTCTCACTCCTTGGGCGGCTCGGCACCCGGGTTCAACGCCAGTTGCATGAAGGTCAGGTCCAGCCAGCGGCCGAACTTGATGCCCACTTGCGGCATCTGCCCGGTGGTGACGAAGCCCAGGCGCTCGTGCAGGCGGATCGAGGCCTGGTTGCCGCTTTCGATGGCGGCGACCATCACGTGTTTGCCAGCGCTGCGCGCGCGCTCGATCAGCGCTTGCATCAGCAGCGGGCCAAGGCCCTTGCCGCGCTGGTCGTTGCGCACGTACACCGAGTGCTCGACGCTGTAGCGGAAGCCTTCGAAGGGCCGCCAGTCACCGAACGAGGCGTAGCCGGTGACTTCACCGTTTTCCACCGACACCAGGATCGGATAGCGCTGCGCCTGGCGTGCGTTGAGCCAGGCTTGGCGGTTAGCCAGGTCCACGGGGTGCTCGTTCCAGATCGCCGTCGTATTCAGCACCGCATCGTTGTAGATGTCGCGGATCGCCGGCAGGTCGCTTTCAAGTGCATCACGAATCATGGCCGTGCCTCACGCGATGGGCTGGTGGACGGTGACGAGCTTGGTGCCGTCGGGAAAGGTGGCTTCCACCTGGATGTCCGGGATCATTTCCGGGATGCCTTCCATCACTTGTTCGCGGCTGAGCAGGGTGGTGCCGAAGTGCATCAGGTCGGCCACCGTGCGGCCATCGCGGGCGCCTTCCATCAGCGCGGCGGAGATGTAGGCGATGGTCTCCGGGTAGTTGAGCTTCACGCCACGCGCGAGGCGACGCTCGGCGACCAGGCCGGCGGTGAAGATCAGCAATTTGTCTTTTTCCCGTGGGGTCAGGTCCATGGTTCAAGATCCTTCATCAATACATTCTCAAATACACCCGAGATCAAATGTTGAGTGAGCTTGTGTGGGAGCGGGCTTGCTCGCGAATGCGGTGGATCAGCAACAGATGCATTGACTGACACACTGCATTCGCGAGCAAGCCCGCTCCCACACAAACCGATTCCCACATTTGGATCGTCATGTGCTCCAGATTCTCGGTGCAACTGCTTCTCGGCCCAGTACGGCTGGGCGTAACAGTTTCCATAAGTCAATCAACCATGCCCCTGCCAACAGCGCCTCAGCGGCCAGGCAGCGGGCCACCAGCAAGCCGGGCAATTGGGTCAGGTCGCCGCGTACCGCATGGGGCAGGGTGCGGCAGGTTTCCAGCAGGTCGGGGTCGATGTCACCCGTGAGCAGCAACGTGGCAAACACCGGTTGCCCGTCCAGCCCGATCGGCGAGTCGAGCAAAGCGTCGGCGCCGACAATGCGCTGGCGCTCATGCCAAAGCAACTGGCCGTCGCGGCGGATGTCCAGGTGCGATTGAAAGTGACCAAGGTCAAAACGCTCGCCGCTGGCCGGGCGGCCGAGGGCGATCACGTCCCAGTAGAACAGGCGTGCATCGCCCTGCAGCGCGATGCGCGTGGTGAGTTCGGCCTGGGCCGCGCTGAATACGATGGTTTCCTGGGGCAACCATTCCAGGGTCGCGCCGGCTTCAACCGTGAGCTCGAGTTGTTGAAACGCCGGGCCGCTGGCGCGATACCACTTGGCCGCGCCGGGGCTGGTCAATTGCGCCCAGGCGCCGCTGCCGACGTGGGCGCTGATGTCCAGGCGGTCACCGCCGGCAATCCCGCCGGGCGGGTGCACGATGATGTGCTGGCACACCTCGGGGCCTTCGGCGTACAGGTGTTTTTGCACGCGCAGCGGGCCGAGGTGGCGGCGCATCACCGGGCGCGTGGTGTCGTCGAAGCGGGCGTAGCCGAGGTTCAGCTCGGCGTGCCAGCTGGGGGTGAACAGGGCAGAGGGCAGGTTCATGTCGTTGTGCTTATCGTTAGGACGCTACAGATTAGATCGTAACCAGGCCGCGTACACCTTCGCTTTCCATATTTTCGCCACGGCCCTGCTGCACGATTTCACCACGGGACATCACCAGGTACTGGTCGGCCAGTTCGGCGGCAAAGTCGTAGAACTGCTCCACCAGCAGGATCGCCATGTCGCCACGCTCGGCGAGTTTCTTGATCACCGCGCCGATCTCCTTGATCACCGAGGGCTGGATGCCTTCGGTGGGTTCATCGAGGATCAGCAGGCGTGGACGGCTGGCCAGCGCGCGGCCGATGGCCAACTGTTGCTGCTGGCCGCCGGACAGGTCGCCGCCACGCCGGTGTTTCATTTGCAGCAGCACCGGGAACAGCTCGTAGATGAAGGCCGGGACTTCCTTGGCTTCGGCACCGGGGAAGCGCGCCAGGCCCATCAGCAGGTTTTCTTCCACCGTCAGCCGCCCGAAAATCTCGCGGCCCTGGGGCACGTAGGCGATCCCGGCATACACGCGCTGGTGCGGCTTGAACGTGGTGATGGCCTTGCCTTCCCAGTTCACCACGCCTTCCTTGGAAGGCAGCAGGCCCATCAGGCATTTGAGCAAGGTGGTCTTGCCCACGCCGTTACGGCCGAGCAGGCAGGTGACTTCACCGACTTTCACATCAAATGAAAGCCCGCGCAGGATGTGGCTACCGCCGTAGTACTGGTGCAATTTTTCGACTTGCAACATCTTTCAATTCTCCTCAAATCCCTTGTGGGAGCGGGCTTGCTCGCGAATGCGGTGTGTCAGTGAAAGGTGTAGTGACTGATACACCGCATTCGCGAGCAAGCCCGCTCCCACATAAAGCAAGTGCTTGTCTGGGTTAGCGACCGAGGTACACCTCAATGACGCGCTCGTTTTCCTGCACCTGCTCCAACGACCCCTCAGCCAGCACACTGCCCTGGTGCAACACGGTGACGTGGTCGGCAATCGAGCCGACAAACCCCATGTCGTGTTCCACCACCATCAGCGAATGCTTGCCCGCCAGGCGCTTGAACAGTTCGGCGGTGAACTCGGTTTCGGCGTCGGTCATGCCCGCCACAGGTTCGTCGAGCAGCAACAGTTGCGGGTCTTGCATCAGCAGCATGCCGATTTCCAGGAACTGCTTTTGCCCGTGGGACAACAGCCCCGCCGGGCGCTGTGCCGAGGCGGTCAGGCGGATGGTGTCGAGCACCTCGTCGATGCGCTCTTTCTGCTCGCCGCTCAGGCGTGCACGCAGGCTGGCCCATACGGATTTGTCGGTCTTCTGCGCCAGCTCCAGGTTTTCGAACACGCTCAAGGCTTCGAACACCGTGGGTTTCTGGAACTTGCGGCCGATACCGGCCTGGGCGATCTGCACTTCGCTCATGCCGGTGAGGTCGAGGTTTTCGCCGAACCAGGCGGTGCCGTGGCTGGGCCGGGTCTTGCCGGTGATCACGTCCATCAGCGTGGTCTTGCCCGCGCCGTTGGGGCCGATGATGCAGCGCAATTCGCCGACGCCGATGTACAGGTTCAGGTTGTTGAGCGCCTTGAAACCATCAAAGCTGACGCTGATGTCTTCCAGGGTCAGGATGGTGCCGTGGCGGGTGTTCAGGCCCTTGCCCGCGACCTGGCCAAGGCCGATGGCCTCACGGCCGCTGCCTGCGTCGAAAATAGGTTCCAGCATGACGTTCCTCATTTCTTCAGCAGGCCGATAACGCCCTTGGGCAGGTACAGGGTGACGATGATGAACAGCGCCCCGAGGAAGAACAGCCAATATTCCGGGAACGCCACGGTGAACCAGCTCTTCATGCCGTTCACCACACCGGCGCCGAGCAGCGGGCCGATCAGCGTGCCGCGCCCACCGAGGGCGACCCACACGGCGGCTTCGATGGAGTTGGTCGGTGACATTTCGCTGGGGTTGATGATGCCCACCTGCGGCACATACAGCGCCCCGGCCAGGCCACACAACACCGCGCTCAACACCCACACGAACAATTTGAACCCCCGCGGGTCGTAGCCGCAGAACATCAGGCGGTTCTCGGCGTCACGCAGCGCGGTCAGCACCCGGCCGAACTTGCTCTGCGCCAGGCGCCAGCCGATGTACAGGCTTGTCACGAGCAGCAGCACCGTGGCCACGAACAACACCGCCCGCGTGCCCGGTTCGGTAATGCCGAAACCGAGGATGCTGCGGAAATTGGTGAAGCCGTTGTTGCCGCCAAACCCGGTCTCGTTGCGAAAGAACAGCAGCATCCCGGCGAAGGTCAGCGCCTGGGTCATGATCGAGAAATACACGCCCTTGATCCGTGAGCGGAAGGCGAAGAAACCGAACACCAGCGCCAGTAAACCGGGGGCCAGCACCACCAGGCACAGGGCCCAGAGGAAGTGGTCGGTGCCAGCCCAGTACCACGGCAATTCAGTCCACGACAAAAACGTCATGAACGCCGGCAATTCATCGCCGGACGCCTGGCGCATCAGGTACATGCCCATTGCGTAGCCGCCCAGGGCAAAGAACAAACCGTGGCCGAGGGACAGCATGCCGGCGTAACCCCACACCAGGTCCAGGGCGAGGGCGACGATGGCGTAGCAGAGAATCTTGCCCACCAGCGTCAGGGTGTAGGCCGACACATGAAAGGCACTGTCGGCTGGCAGCAGTGAGAGCAACGGCAGCGCCAGCAGCAGCGCGAGGATCACGGCGCCGACGGCAATCGTCACCTTGGGGCCGGCCTTTTGCGTGGCCGTGAGCATCAATGGTTGGTTCATCAGTCGATCACCCGTCCTTTCAGTGCGAAGAGTCCCTGCGGGCGTTTCTGGATAAACAGAATGATCAGCGCGAGGATCAGGATCTTGCCGAGCACGGCACCGATCTGCGGTTCGAGAATCTTGTTGGCGATCCCCAGGCCAAACGCGGCCATCACGCTACCGGCCAACTGGCCGACGCCGCCCAATACCACCACCAGGAACGAATCGATGATGTAGCTCTGGCCCAGGTCCGGGCCGACGTTGCCGATCTGGCTCAGCGCCACGCCGCCCAGGCCGGCAATGCCGGAACCGAGGCCGAACGCGAGCATGTCCACACGCCCGGTGGGCACGCCGCAGCACGCCGCCATGTTGCGGTTCTGGGTGACGGCGCGCACGTTGAGACCCAGGCGCGTCTTGTTCAGCAGCAGCCAGGTCAGCACCACCACGCACAGGGCGAAGGCAATGATCACGATGCGGTTGTATGGCAGCACCAGGTTGGGCAGCACCTGGATGCCACCGGACAACCACACGGGGTTGGACACTTCGACGTTCTGCGCACCGAACACCAGGCGCACCAACTGGATCAGCATCAGGCTGATGCCCCAGGTGGCGAGCAGGGTTTCCAGGGGGCGGCCGTACAGGTGACGAATCACCGTGCGCTCCAGCGCCATGCCGATGGCGGCGGTGACGAAAAATGCCACCGGCAGCGCAATCAGCGGGTAGAACTCGATGGCCTGCGGCAGGTAGCGCTGCATCAGCATTTGCACCACGTAGGTCGAGTAGGCGCCGAGCATCAGCATCTCGCCGTGGGCCATGTTGATCACGCCGAGCAGGCCGAAGGTGATCGCCAGGCCGAGGGCGGCGAGCAGCAGGATCGAGCCGAGGGACATGCCGCTGAAGGCCTGGCCGAGGATCTCGCCAAACATCAGCTTGCGTTTGACCTGGGCCAGGCTGGTCTCGGCGGCGGTGTGCACGGCGGCATCGGTTTCCACGCCAGGAGCGAGCAGCGCTTCAAGGCGCGTGCGCGCCAGCGGGTCGCCGGTGCTGCCCAGCAGGCGCACGGCGGCGAGGCGCACCACCGGGTCGGCGTCGACCAGTTGCAGGTTGGCCAGCGCGAGGCTCAGCGCGGTATGCACGTCTTCGTCGGTTTCGGCGGCGACCCGCTGGTCGAGGAATTTGAGCTGCGCAGGTTGCGCGCTTTTTTGCAGGGTCTGGGCCGCGGCCAGGCGCACCTTGGGGTCGGCGGCGAGCAGTTGCTGGCTGGCTTGCACGTTGTCGATCAAGCCGCGCAGGCGGTTGTTCAGGCGTACGGTTTTGGTTTCGCCGTTGAGGTTGAGTTGGCCTTGTTCAAGGGCGTCGACCAATTCGATGCGCGCCGGGTCGGGCTGGGCGGCCCAGTCCTGGAGGAGCTTGGCTTGCTGGGCCGGGTTGGCGTTGATGAAATCTTCGGCGTCGCTGGCGTGTGCGGCCAGAGGCAGCAACAGCAGCGCCGTGATAATGAAACGGTACAGGGCAGTAGGCATAACAAAGTGTCCTGATCATGCGCGGACTGGCTTTATGTGGGAGCGGGCTTGCTCGCGAATGCGGTGTATCAGTATCAGGTGTACTGGATGACACTCCCTCTTCGCGAGCAAGCCCGCTCCCACACAAGCTCCTTCCCACAGTTGAACCGAGGTAGGGCTTAGTTGCTTTTCACCGCATAGTCCGGCTTTTTGTCGTTGCCCGGGATGTACGGGCTCCACGGCTGGGCACGAATCGGTTCCTGGGTCTGCCACACCACCGAGAACTGCCCATCGGTCTGGATCTCGCCGATCATCACTGGCTTGTGCAGGTGGTGGTTGGTCTTGTCCATGGTCAGGGTGAAGCCCGACGGTGCGGCAAACGTCTGCCCGCCGAGGGCTTCACGCACTTTGTCGACGTCGGTGGACTTGGCTTTCTCCGCCGCCTGCGCCCACATGTGAATGCCCACGTAGGTGGCTTCCATCGGGTCGTTGGTCACGGCTTTGTCGGCGCCCGGCAGGTTGTGTTTCTTGGCGTAGGCTTTCCAGTCGGCGACGAACTTTTTGTTTACCGGGTTTTCCACCGACTGGAAGTAGTTCCACGCCGCGAGGTTACCCACCAGCGGCTTGGTGTCGATGCCGCGCAGTTCTTCTTCGCCCACCGAGAACGCCACCACGGGTACGTCGGTGGCCTTCAGGCCCTGGTTGGCCAGCTCTTTGTAGAACGGCACGTTGGAGTCGCCGTTCACGGTGGAGATCACCGCAGTCTTGCCGCCGGCGGAGAACTTCTTGATGTTGGCGACGATGGTCTGGTAATCGGCGTGGCCGAACGGGGTGTAGACCTCTTCGATGTCTTTGTCTGCCACGCCTTTGGAATGCAGGAACGAACGCAGGATCTTGTTGGTAGTGCGCGGGTACACGTAGTCGGTGCCCAGCAGGAAGAAGCGCTTGGCGCTGCCGCCTTCTTCGCTCATCAGGTATTCCACCGCCGGGATCGCCTGCTGGTTCGGCGCTGCGCCGGTGTAGAACACGTTCGGCGACATCTCTTCGCCTTCGTATTGCACCGGGTAGAACAGCAGGCCGTTGAGTTCTTCAAACACCGGCAATACGGATTTGCGCGACACCGAGGTCCAGCAGCCGAACACCACGGCGACCTTGTCCTGGGTCAGCAACTGCCGGCCTTTTTCAGCGAACAGCGGCCAGTTGGAGGCGGGGTCCACGACGACGGGTTCGAGCATCTTGCCGTTCACGCCGCCCTTGGCGTTGATCTCGTCGATCGTCATCAGCGCCATGTCTTTAAGCGACGTTTCGGAGATGGCCATGGTGCCGGACAACGAGTGCAGGATGCCGACCTTGATGGTCTCGGCGGCCTGGAGGGTCCAGGTCATGCCCATGGCGGCGATGGATGCCGAAAGAGTGAAAGCCTTGATCAAGCTGCGACGCTTCATGGTGCGATCTCCGAGAACCCAAGTGTTGTTGTTGGACAGATACAGGGGCGATTGCAAAGGCTGTGCCTGCTTTCGAAAAGGGCGTGGCTGGGGCCTGCGGGCAGATGGCGGTACGCGGCTCGCGCACTGAATAGGCGCCGGACGGCGGCGTTGGTGCGCGATGGGCACCGTCATGGTGCGTGCACGATTTAACTATGTAGCGCCAGCGTCGCAGGCACGGGATCAGGATGGTGGGCACCTTTCATTTTCAGGTTTCAGGTGCATTCATGGACGAAAAACTCCTCCCCAAGCCGGGCCGACTGAGCCCCGCGTTTCTCAGCAGCGATGATGCTGCGCGCTGGGCCCACCAGCGCATTGGCGCGCGGCGTAGCGTCGAATACGCGAGCGTCATCCTGCAGCGCCTGTCGGATCGATGGTTTGTCGCCAGCGAGCCGGTGATGGGCAAGGCGACGTCTTTCGACTGGAACCGGCTGCTGGACCGCGACCGTGCGTCCGGGGAGTTTATCCACCCGGTCGGCTATCGCATTGTCGCCAGCCTGCACTCCCATCCCGATACGTTGGCGACGACCCAGCACCAGAACCCGCGTTGGACGCAGCAACAGGCCAGGGCGTTCATGAGCTTCTATTCGGTCCCGGACATCAGCTTCAACTATCAGGACCGTGCACGCTTTGCCGCGGCGTACCTGTCCGGGCCGGATGGCGCGTTGCTCAAGTACCAGCCCAGCGGCTCGGCGGCCGAGGCCGGGTTTGTGCATTGGCTCGAGACCAATGGCCCGTGGGAGTCGGTGCACGCTCACGATGGAACATTGGAGGGGGTCTACAAAAAGCTCGCGTCGGTGGGGCAACCGACCTTTGTGCTCTCCAGCGCTGCCTGGGGTGGTTCGATCGGTGCGGTGCCGGCCGACTGGCAGCCTTACCGGGCGTTCAGTGCGGCCGCGCTGCCAGTCGCCTGCGGCCCGGTGTTCAACGACAAGCTTGAGGTGTTCTCCTATGCCTGGTCGCTGATCCAGCGCACACCTGCGGCGCGACAACAGGTGTTGATCCTGCAACAGACGGCGGGCGAAGGTTACGTGGCCAGCGAGCCGCAGACGCCCGATGCACTGCCATTGCTGCCGGCGGGCTGGCACCTGCACGGCATCTACGTCCATTCCCGGCCTTTGCCTGGGCACTACCCGGCGCTGGAGGGCTGGCTCTACAAGAACTTTGTCAGCCCGCCCGAGTTGGCCGGCCACATCGCACGATTTCGTCAGTACAGTCAGGGCGGGCAGCCCACGTTGGGCGCCTCCCTGTACCTGCGCATGCGCGATGAGGCCGTATTGCGCTACCGTTTTTCAGGCTCGGCGGCCGAATCCGAGTTATTCACCCGGGATGAGCACGGTGAGGTCATCGACCACGGCATCCAGGCGGCCTTGTCGAGTGGGCAACGGCTGACCCGTGACTATGTGCGGCAAGTCGCGGCAGCGGGTGAGCTGAGTGTGGAAAAAACCAGTGCCCTGTGGGACCGCCCCGGAGTGGTCGACCCGCAGTGGCAACCCTATGCGGATTTTTCGTTGCCGGCCCTCAGTCGTGCGTTCCTGACGGCCGACGATGCCGCACGCCATGCCCATGAACGCATCGACGCACTGCGTGGGCATGCGTATGGCGGCTTGGTGCTCAAACGTCAGGACGGCCGTTTCGTGATCACCGCGCCAGTGTCCGTCGGTACCCACCCGTTTACCGAGGGCGGGCCCTATCCCAAGGACCGCCAAGGCCAACCGATCGTGTTGCACGCCGGTCACCAGCGGCATGCCGTGTATGGCTCGCGCCCGGCGATTTCGGTGTTTGAGCCCAGCGCCTTGGCGCAACCCGCCTGGCGGCGCGAGGATACGCAGGTGGATGCGCAGATGTTCCACGACCAGGATATCGAAGCGTTGTTGCACCATCGGCTCATGGCGTATCTCTCTTGCGCCCAGGAGGGGTTGCTGGCCTATCAATTGGGCGAGTCCACGGCACAGTGGCGGGCGCAATGGATAACCGACTCCAAGACCGGTGACAGCCCGATCGCACGCAACCTTGCCCACGGCTCGCTCAAACCGGTGGATGTGGTGCGCAAGCTGACCGAAGGCGGCACGCTGCGGGTACTGCAGGGCAACGCGCTGTGGGGGCCGGCTGGCACGCTTGACGCGGATTGGGCGCCATTCACCCAGGTGCTCGACTATCAACGACCGCAGCCAGTGAGCCACGGCGCGCTGTTCGCGAGTGCCGACGCCGCCGCCCTCGACCTGCAAGAGCGCGACTTGCAGGACTTTGGTGAACAGCACGTCAGCCGCTATTTCGCCTTCATTCTCAAGGCCGATCACAAGGATGAGTACCTGGCCAGCGAGCCGATCCCCGTTACCCGCAAGTCACCGCTGTTGTCACTGTCGGGCCTGTACGGCGACACCTTGCCGGCGGGTTTCAGCTGTCATGGCCTGTTCTACACCCAGCCGTGGGCAAGCAGTACGTCGACAACATGGCTGGAGCGTTTTTTCATCGGCCTGCAAGACTTGAACACGGCCATCGCCCAGGCCCGGCTCAATGCACCGATGCCGCCCCATGGCGCGTTGGTGTACATCGCCACGCCGGAAGGCGCCTTGCTGCGTTACCAGTCGCCGTCTACCCGTGGCCTGTTCGAGGCGCAAAGCGAGGGGGATTCGGCCGAGGTGATGCAGGCCAAGCTGAATGCCGGGACCTTGCTGCCGGTGCAGGTGGTGCGGCGTTTCGCGATGTCCGGGGCGTTACGGGTGATCCGCACAAGCCCGTGCTGGGATCGCGAGGGGCCGGTCTCCGGGTTGTGGAGCCCCTACCGGTTTCTTGAGCGGCGTCGCCTGAGCCCGGCCTTTGTGTCGATGGACGACGCGGCTCGGTATGTGCGGCAACGGGTGCCCACCGACTTGGCGCTGCACTACGGTGGCGTGATCCTGCGCCGCGACGATGGCTGGTTTGTCGCCACCGAACCGCTGCAAGTGCGGGATGAAGTGTTCGACATCGCGTGGGTGTTTCCGGATGAGCTGGTGACTCGCGGGCTGTACCCGGTACGCACCTCGGTGGTGGCGCGCTACGTATCTCGGCCTGCAAGGGTGGTGCCGCTGTTTCTGTCGCCGGTCCAGGCCAAAGTGTACGGCACGATGTTTTCCACTCGGCAACTGGCCCAGGCGATAGAGGACGCGTCCGCCAGGCAGTATCACTATTTGCTGGCCAGTGACGGTGCACTCTTGCGCCTGCTCGGCGCGCTCCAGGTGGACAACCCGCTGATCAGCGCGGCTCAGCTCAAGCTCAAGCCTCGCCACCGTCATGACTGGCTGGACAGCCCGCTGGAGCGCCAACTGCGCAACGCCGAACTGATGCCGATTGATTACGTCAACCGCGTGGCCGACAGCTTTGATTTACAGGTGGTGATCGGCAGCCCGTTATGGGGCCCGCAGGGCGTGGTGGCGGGGTGGCACCCGCTGGTGTCGGAGGTGGCGACGGCGCGTGGTTACCCCATGGCGCGCCATGATCCGGCGTGCACCCCGCTGTTCAGCCAGGCCGACGACGCTGCGCGGCACGTGCATGGCCTGCCGATGGAGCGTACCGAATTACGCTTTGGCTACGTGCTCAAGGCTCGGCACAACGGCCAATACACTGCGACCCTGCCGGTCAGCGATGCGGGTTCCAGGCTGGCGCGGCGCCGTGTATTCAGCGATGCCGGTTATCCCTATGGCTACCAGTTGGCGGGTCTGTATCTGTGCGTTTCGCGGCCGGCGGGGTTTTATCCCGAGGGCCGTGAGCAAAGCAGCGACGGGATTTATCAGGGGTTGTTTTCACCCACCGACCTGATCGAGGCGATGTTTCAAGTACACGCCACGAGTACGCGCCAGAGCCTGCCGTTGTACCTGTCCTGCGCAGACGGCGCACTGCTGCGGTTTGTGGTGCGAGACCCCCGGTTTGTCGGCTACGGCGATGAGTTGAAACTGCGTTTGCGGTTACTCCGTCCGGCCGACTTTATCCAGCGCATGCGGGCGGCCGGCGTGTTGACCGTGTTGGTGTCCAGCGTGAACTGGCCGCAGGGTGGGGCCACGCAAGGGGGCTTGGGGCCGATCCATGCGCATGCGGATGACGCGGTGGGCTACGTGCATGGGCGCATCGGACGCTTCAGCGGTACGCAATACCTGGGGGCGCTGCTGGAAAATCCTGCGGCGAGCAGTTGGGTTGCGATGATGCCGGTGGTGGATGCGGGCTTTCCTTCCACGATGGCGCCACGGGTGTTTACCGGGGCGCAATGGCCCAAGGGCTATCGGTTGTGTGCGGCGCACCTGGTGTTTCATGCCGGCCTCGACCAGCCGCCCGCCGTGGCTGAGGACCCTTACCGCGAGTACTTCGTGTCATGGCGCGAACTGGCGTACTACATCCATCAATTGACCCGCGATGGCCTGTCCATCGACGCGTTCTACCTGAGCGCCCGCGATGGTGCGCTGCTGCGCTACACCCCGCGTTTCTGCGACGCGGAATACAACCTGCTGGCCACCACCGGCAAATGGTCCGAGGAGCATGGGTACACACAGTTTGCGCCCGAACCTTCCTGGGTGATCGCTGAATTGGCACGCATCGGCGAGTTGCGGGTTGTGCACGCAGGCAGCTTTTGGGCAAGACGCGGTGCACTGGGGCAGGAGGGGCTGCCTCAAAACGGCGTGACGCCGGGTGCGCCCGAAAAAGATGAGCTTTGAACTGAGTTGCCGGGTGTACACGGACCTCAAACACGCGCAAAAAAACGTCAAGGATAAAAGGTAATGGACAACCTCAAGACAATCACCGCACAGCGGTTATTGCATACATTAAGCCCGGCTTTTGCGGCTTGCGATGACGCGGCGCGTTATGCGCTCGCCCAGGTCGATCGGCAGGCAGCCTATTCTCAGGGCGGCTACATTCTCAATGCGGATGATGGCCGTTGCTATGCCTCGGCACCTCTTCGTGGTTCGCTCGATGAGTTGTTGTTCGAAGACGCGATCAGCATGGAGAGCAGCAGGGACCGTCGGTTGCCCGCAGGGTATCGGTATGTGGGCTATTACTTTTTCGACATTGATCGGCACGCGCAAATCGCCAGGCTGCGCCCAGCGTGGTCAGCGGACAGCATCGCTTTGCAGCAGAGTGTTGCGCCGGCCAAGGCGGTAGTGTCGTGTATCCAGCTTGGCGTGGTGTTCTACCGGATTGGGCCTGAGGGCTCACTTGTGAGGTTCGGGCTGATCGACCGACCCGGTGTGGCGGATTACTTCCACAGGCTGAACGCGCGGATACACGCAGAACCCGAACCGGTGCTGGAGGCATCGGCCGAGGAATATGTGCGCCGTCTGAGGGACTTTGGTCAGCTCAAGGTCATCGTGACGTCTGCCATTTGGGCGGGATGGCGCGGCACATTGACGCCGAAATGGAAAGCGTATGTGCCCGACCCGGTCCCTGCGACCCCTGATCCGTGGGTGAGCCCGATCTTTCCGGATGCGGCGTCGGCCCTGGCTTTTGCACACCCGTTGATGATGCGCCATCCGACAGTGCTCCAGATTGGCTTTTTGCTAAAGCACCAACACGTTGAGAACTACATGGTCACCGAGCCCGTTGCGGTGAGCGCGAACCCGTTTGATCCGGCCGCGGTATTTCCGACAACCCCTGATGGTCGCCTTATCTACTCGTGCCAATGCGATATCGTCGGCGTCTACAGCTTTGCCCCGGACAGGCCCGCCCCTGAGACGGCCAAGGAACCCTGGCTGTACGAACGCTTTTTTTCACCACGGATGCTGGCTGAAGCCCTGTGGTTGGCCCATGGCCTGAAAAAGAAGGGTTTTACGTATTACCTGAGTACCTTCGACGGAGCGCAGTTGCGCTACACCGTGGCGGACCCTCAGGCCCCAATGCCATTTTTCAACCCGCTCCATTCGTCCACCCAACCGATTGACAATGGCTTGCAAGCCGACCTGGATAAAGGCGCGCTGACCCCCAGCGACTTTGTGCGGCAGCTCCGTAGCACAGGCCAGTTGCATGTGCTCAAGACCAGCAGCCTGTGGGACGTCGCCGCCAGGGTCGGGCGTGACTGGCAGCCTTACGCGGGTCTGCATCGGCCTGTGTTGAGCCCGGCTTTTGTGCAGGCGGATGATGCGGCCCGGCATGCCCACGAACGGATTGGCAGCCGTCGCGAGCGCGGTTATCTCGGCTTGATTTTGAAGCGTGACGACCAGCGCTTTGTTGCTACCGAACCCATGGCATTCAAAGGTGAACGCTTTGACTTCCACCGCTATTTCCCGGCCGACCGTTCGGGATTGCCGGTTGCCCTGACGTCGGGACAGGTGCTGCATGGGGTGTACAGCTCGCGTTGGCTGGATGATTACCACGGCCATTGGGAGGGTGATGAGGCGCGGGTGGGGGCGCAGATGTTCATGGACACCGACATCCAGCGGATCCTGGCAATGCCTGGCCTGCCGGTGGCTTACCTGTCAGGTTCGGCGGACTGCCTGCTGGCTTATCGACCCTACCTGCCGGATATGACGCATCGCTTGCTGGAGCGTGCACAACCCGGTGAGGGCGGCAGCCGCCTGTTCCAGGCGTTGAACGACGGCACGCTGGTGCCCAGCGACGTGGTCAGCGAAATGACCTTGTCCGGCTTACTGAGCGTGGTGGTCGGCAATCGCATATGGGGCCCGCCCGGGCCGCTCGACAGCCGTTGGGTCCCGGCCGGCGCCGCAGACCTGGCCGAGGTGCCCGGCCAGCCGCAGCTCGGCCCGGTCCACACCTCGGCCCGCGCAGCCGTGGAGGCCGCTTGCACCCATTGGCGCAGCCGCTATGGCCTGGACCATTGTGGCCTGGGGCTGGTACTCAAACACCAGGCGCGTGATGAGTTCGTGGCCACGCAGACGGTTGGTGGCCCACGCCTGGACAGGCTGTACCACGCCAGTCGTTTTGGCGCGACGGCACTCACCGCAACGTTCCAGGTGCATGCCGTGTATTACTCGGCACGTGGGTTGCCCCACGGGGTGATGGGACAAGAGGCCTGGCTGGCTCGACACTTTATCGGTGCGCTGGACTTTTATGCTGCGCTGTACGACCAACAAGGTGTTCGCCGTGGTGTCGGGCTTGCACCGTTGCCGTTGTACCTGTCGACACTCGATGGTGCGCTGCTGGAGTACCGCACGCAGCAGGATCCGCATCCGTTGTTCAAGAATGAGTCGGGCCAGGTGGATGAACAGGTGCTGGCGAAAAAACTCGCCTTGACCCTGACGCCCCATAGCCTGGTGCAGCAGGTCGCCCAGAGTGGGCAGTTGTCGGTGCTGGTCACCAGTGACTATTGGGATGTGTCAGGGCCGGTCGGCGCTCTTTGGACACCGTTTGCGCAGGTGGCCCGGCGCCTGTTGGGGCCAGTGTTTATTTCCCAGGACGACGCCGCGCGGCATGCGCTGTTTACGCTGGGCAGCCGACGTGACCGTGTCTATGGTGGGTTGATCCTGCGCCGCAGCGATGGCTTGTTCACGGCCACAGAGCCGCTGCCGGTGGGTGTGGAAGACTTTGCGCCGAGCTGGATTCGCCTGGACGAGCTGGTCAACCAGGCCCGGTTTCTGGCGGCCAGTACCGCCGTGGCGCGCTACCATTCGGCCGTCGCGTGTGAGCCGCCCTTCGGTCTTGCCGACGTGCAGCGCGCGGTGTACCTGGACATGTTCGCCAGCGATTTTCTCGGCGCAGTGCTGCGGCCTTCGACTGTCCCCCTCAAACACACCCTTGGCTGCGAATACCGGTTCTGCACCGACGGTGCCATTCTCTGTTACACCGTCAGGGGCGGTGCGCTGGAGCATTCACTGGCCAGCCAAGTGGCCAGTGCTTCACGCAATCATCCCAAGGACAACCGACTGGAACAGGCCCTGCGTGATTGCCAACTGACGCCGGTGGAATACGTCAACCGCGTCGCGCGTGCCGGTATGCTTCGCGTGGTGCAAGGCAGCGCCGTGTGGGGACGCCCCCGCCAGATCAGACAGTGGGAGCCCGGTACGGCGCAGGACCTATTGGAACCGGTGATGATGGACACGGGCACCAGTGCAGTGTTTGTGCAGTTGCCGGACTTGTTGCATTACCTGCATCGCCAGGCCGCCCAGCGCCGGCACCTGGTCTTCGGGTTGATCTTGAAAGCGCGCAAGGCCGCGCATTACCTGGGGAGTTTTCCCCTGGTGGCCGCCGACGCGGCGTTGACGCTCGATCGTGTGTTCGTCGATGGGTTGGCGCCCCAGGGGTATGACGTACAGGGCCTTTACCTTTGCCCTCCTGTGCAGCCTGACATACTCGCCAGCGATCCGATCTATCCCCATTTCGTCAGCCCACGGGACCTGGCGCGCGTGGTGAATCTCAAGGGGCCGAACGGCCAGGGCTACTTGCCGATTTACCTGGGCTGCACCGATGGTGCCTGGCTCACGTTCGAGCGGCGCGACCCCCAAGCGTTCGTGCCGCAGGTGGCTACCGCGTGGTCGCGCTTGCAGGCCGGCACACTCAAGCCCCAGGCATACGTCCGACAAGTGGCGGCAGCCTGGCCAATGACAGTGTTAGTCACCAGCGGCCTTTGGCACACGCCGGGTGCCGTCAGCCCGCAATGGCGAATGAATTCGCCTGCGCCGGTTGTGTCCCGCGCTGCGGCGCTGAGATTCGGTCCGTTGTTTTGCCATCCTGACGATGCCGCACGGCATGCCCGTCATCGCGCCGGTCGTTTCGAGCGTCATGCGTTCGTAGGCCTGGTGTTGGTCGATGAAAGGCAAACCCTGTATGTCGCCGCTGAGCCCCTCAAGGATGAGGGGATTGAGTCGCCGGTACCGCAGCGTCTGTTTTTGTATGCGGACACCCTGCTCGGGCCTTCGCCGCCGAAGCCGGCGTATCCGGCAGGTTTTCAGTTGCTGGCGGCGCATGTGTTTTACAAAACGATGGGGGCACGTCGCGATTGGGCCCCCGCAGACCAGCAGCTCGGCGAGCATTTTGTTGCTCGGGACGAGCTGGGCTTCTATCGAAACCTGTTGAAGGTCGGCGGGGTGAAAGGTGCTTTTTGTTATCTGTCCACACGCCAAGGCGCACTGCTCAAATATGTGCCCGGGTTCTACCCGCAAGAGGAGGACCTGTTTACCGGGCAGTTGTTCTTCGGCCCGGACGATTACGCGCCGACGGCATGGGTCGCTCGATTAGCGACCGATGGTGTGCTCGATGTACTCGATACAGATGACTACTGGACACGCAAAGGTGTGGTGAAGGTGAACTGGACGCTCAGTGTCGACGAGCAGCCGCCACCGATCCAGGTGCAGCCGACGCACCCTGAAAAAGACGAATTCTGAACACCCGGGGTTCAGCGTTTGCGCATCAAGCCAATAAAAAACACCCCGCCAATCGCCGCCGTGGCTACGCCGATGGGCAGGTCTTCGGGGGCGATCAGGGTGCGTGCCGCCACGTCGACCCACACCAGGAACAGGCTGCCGAGCAGCGCGCACGTGGGCAACAACCGGCGATGCTCGGCACCGACGAGACGCCTTGCGATATGCGGCACCATCAGCCCGACAAAGCCAATGGAGCCACTGATGGACACCAGCACGCCGGTCATCAGCGAGGCTACCAGGAACACCTTCAAGCGCACCGTGCGGGCGTTCAGGCCCAGGGTCACGGCGGTCTGTTCGCCGGCCATCAATGCGTTCAGCGGGCGGGCCATGCCCAGCAATACCAGCAGACCCAGCAGCACCGTGGCGCACGGGATCGCCAGCAGTTCCCAACGCGCCAGGCCGAGGCCGCCGAGCATCCAGAACATCACCGCCGAGGCCGCGCGGTGGTCGCCCATGAACAACAACAGGTTGGCTGCCGCCATCATCACGAACGACACCGCCACCCCGCACAGCAGCAGGCGATCACTCTCCAGCCGCCCATTGCGGCTGGCCACCGCCAGCACCACCAGCATGCTCAGCATGGCGCCGATAAACGCGGCGATGGGCAGGGTCAGCAGGCCGATGATTTCGCCCACATGCAGTACCACGATCACCGCGCCCAACGTCGCGCCGGAGGTCACGCCGAGCAGGTGCGGGTCGGCCAGCGGGTTGCGCGTAACCGCCTGCAACACCGCGCCGATCAACGCCAAACCGGCGCCGACCAATGCCCCCAGCAGCATGCGCGGTACGCGGATCAGCCAGACAATATGTTCCTGCCCCGCCGGCCAATTCACCTCGCCGATGCCCAAAGCCTTGTACAGCATGATCCGCCACACCACGTCCACCGGCACCCGCGCCGGACCAAAGCCCAGGGAGATCACGCACGAGACCAGCAACAGCGCCGCGAGGGCGACCAGCAGCAAGGCGTAGCGACGGGAGGTCATTCGCCGTGGAACCCCTTGGCCAGGGTTTCCACCGCCAGCACGTTGTCGATCCCCGGCGTGGCCTGCACGTACGGGATCACGATAAAGCGCTGGTTCTTGATCGCGTCCACCGCTTGCAGCGCCGGGTTGTTGAGCAGGAACTGCTGCTTCTGCGCGGCGGTGGTTTCGCTGTAGTCGACGATCACGATCACCTGCGGGTTGCGTTCCACCACGGTCTCCCAGTTGACGCGGGTCCAGCTGGCGTCGACGTCATCGAGGATGTTGCGCCCGCCGGCCGCGTCGATCAGCGCCTGGGGCATGCCCAGGCGCCCGGAGGTCATGGCACGGTCTTCGCCGCTGTCGTAGAGGAACACCCGCGGCTTGTCTTCGGGCAGGTCTTGTTGCACCTCATCGACCTGGGCCTGCATCTGCGCGATCAGGGTGTTGGCGCGGTCCTGCACGTCGAAGATCCGGCCCAGGTTGCGCAGGTCGTTATAGGTGTCGTCGAGGGTCGCGGCCGGGCGCTTCATCACGAAGGCGCAGGATTCGGTCAGTTCGTACACGTTGATGCCCAGGGGTTGCAGGCTGCTCGGCGTGAGGTCGCCGCCCACGCGCATGCCGTAGTCCCAGCCGGCAAAGAAGAAGTCCACGCTGGCGTTGAGCAGGGTTTCCACCGACGGGTATTTGCTCGCCAGCTCTGGCAGGCCGTCGAGGAGCGAGGCCATTTCGGGGGTGACCGACTTCCAGCCGGTCACTCCGCTGTAGCCGGCCATGCGCGGCTTGAGGCCGAGGGCGAGCATCATCTGGGTCATGTTGATGTCATGGCTGACGGCGTGCTTGGGGGCTTGCTGGAAGGTCACGTCGCGGTTGCAGCTTTTCACGGTGACCGGGTAGTGGGTGGCGTCGGCGAACGCGGGGGCTGCCGCGAGAGACAAGGCGAAGGCTAGGAGCGCGCGCAGGATCATGGTTGGGTTATCCAGGTGATTCGGGGGTAGCCGGACAGGGGGTGGGTGTCGATCAGTGCTTCGACGCCGAACACTTCGCGCAGCAGTTCGGCGGTCAGCACTTCATGGGGCGTGCCGCTGGCGACGATGCGGCCGTGGTTGATCACGTACAGGCGATCACAGAACGCGGCGGCCAGGTTGAGGTCGTGGATGCTCGCCAGGGTGCCGATGTTCAAGCGCTTGACCCGACGCAGCAACTCCAGCTGATAGCGTGGGTCGAGGTGGTTGGTGGGCTCGTCGAGGATCAGCAGTTGCGGCTGCTGGGCCAGGGCGCGGGCCAGGATCACACGTTGTTTTTCGCCGCCGGAGAGGGTGGCGAACCCGTGGTCTTCGAAGCCGAGCATGCCCACTGACTCCAGCGCGCTGCGAACAAGTTGCCGGTCGTGCAACGTGTCGCCATCGAACAGGCCTTTGTGGGGCGTGCGGCCCATGGCGACCACTTCATCCACGCGCAAGCCGAAGGCGTCGGGGAACTCCTGCAGCACCACGGCGATGCGCTGGGCGCACCATTTGGCGCTTTGCTTCCACACGTTCTGGTGGTCGAGCAGCACGTCGCCGCGTGCGGGCCTGGTGAAACGATAGGCGCAGCGCAACAGGCTGGTCTTGCCGCTGCCGTTGGGGCCGATCAGGCCGACGAACTCCCCCGCACCGATCTGCAGGCTGGCGTCACGCAGGTGGAACTGGTGATGGCAGTGGCCTGCGGGGGACCAGGTAAGGTCGGTGAGGCTGAGTGAAGTCATCAAGTCTCTCAAGTTAAAACCGGTCCAAATGTGGGAGCGGGCTTGCTCGCGAATGCGGTGTGTCAGTCAATACATCTGTTACTGACCCACCGCATTCGCGAGCAAGCCCGCTCCCACACTTTTTGACCTGTGGTGTCTCGGTTAGAAGGTGTAGTCCGCCGTCACGAAGAACGAGCGCGGCTCACCGAGGAGCCACTGTTGCCCGTCATTGTATTGGCTGACCGCATAGGTGCGATCAAACAGGTTATTCAACTGCAGCCCCAACGTGGTATTGCGCATGGCCTTCCACGAAACCGTCGCATCCACCACGGTATAGCTCGGTAGCTCATTTTGGTTGGCCATGTCGGCATACCGCGCATCCACATAACGCACGCCGGCGCCGGCGCGGATGTCGTCGGTCACGGCCTTGCTCAGCCACAGGTTGGCGGTGCGGCGCGGCACGTCTACCGGACGGTTGCCGTCGCGGGAGACTTGCACACCGTCGACGGCCTGTTTGAAGTCGTCGTACTGCGCGTGGACGATGGCCGCGTTGGCTTGCAGCTGCCAGGCATCCGGCAGTTGCAGGTCGAGGCTGGCCTCCAGGCCACGGGAGGATTGCTGGCCGACTTGCTGCTTGAGGTCCGGGTTGCCGGGCACGTCGGTGAGCAGTTTCTTTTTGACGATGTGATACGCGGCCAGGGTCCACTCACCGCGCTGGTCCCAGAAGGCTTGCTTGATGCCGATCTCGGTCTGCTTGGCGGTGGAGAGGTCGAACTGCTGCTGGCCGGGGCTCAGGGAAATCAGCCCGCCGACGCCGTCGGTGCTGGTGGCTTGCTGGCCGTAGACCGAGGTGTCCGGGGTGATCGCGTAGACCAGGCCGGCCTTCCAGTTGTTGCCGGTGAGGGTTTTGTCGGCCTGGCTGCCATCGCGCAGATCATCGCGGTCGACGTGGGCGTAGTCGCGGCGGATACCGGTGACCAGCGCCAGCTTGTCGGTGAGTTGCAGGCGGTTTTCGGCGAAGCCGGCGACGGTTTTGGTGGTGGTGGCGAACAGCGGCAGGAACGCGCTGTTGCTTGCAAACTGACCGGGTGCCGGATGATTCACATCGATGGGTTGGCCATCGGTGAAGCTGTCGGTGAACGGCGAGTTGCTGGCCAGGCGGAAGCGGATGCGGTTGTATTCGATGCCGGTCACGGTCTGGCTGTCGAGGCCGAACAGGGTGTGCTTGAAGGTGAAGGTCTGGCGGTCACCGACCTGTTCCTGGTTGTGCTTGATGCCGTAGTTGCCACTGCGGGTGAGCTGGCCGTTAGTGAAGTTGTAGTTCTCGGCGTTCTGCCAGCGGCGCTGGTTTTTCAGGTAGAACAATTCGTTGGTGGCGCTGACGCTGTCGTTGATCTGCCACTCGCTGGTCAGGCGCGTCCACTGGTCGTTGTAATGCTGCTCGTCGTTGCGCACGTTGTAGTTCTTGTCGCGCAGGCCCTTGTGCAATTGGCCGTTGATCAGCGGCGTGCCGAAGTAGTTCTGCGGGCGTTGGTCGCCGTAGTCGCTGGCCAACGTGAAGCTCAGGTTGTCGGCCGCCTGCCAGCGCAGGGCGCCGCTGATGAAGTCGCTTGAGGAATCGCCACGATCGATGAAACCGTTGCTGCGCAGGCGATTGAGGTTGAGGCGATAGCTCAGGGTGTCGCTCAGCGAGCCGCCGCTGTCGAGGGCTTGTTGCTGGCGGTCATAGGAACCGTAGCCGAGGCGGATGTGGTTTTCGATCGCGCCTTCAAACGGCTTTTTCGGCACGGTGTTGATCACCGCACCCGTGGCGCCTTCGCCATACAGCACCGAGGCCGGGCCGCGCAGCACGTCGACGCGTTCCACCGCCCAGGTATCCACCGGGAAGGTCGAGGTGCCCATGCCCATGTACATGCGGTTGCCGTCATAGAGCTGCATCACCGACCCCTGGCCGCTGAAGCCTCGGGCCGCCAACGAGGTGCCGCCGTCACCCGGCGCGCCGGTGCGGCTGATGCCGGTGGCGCGGGAAATCGCGTCTTGCACGCTGGCGTCGCCGCGCGCGCGGATCTGCGCGCCGGTCTGGCTTTCGACGCTGCCGGGGGTTTGCAGGGCACTGAGGTTCAGGCGCGAGCCGGCGGTGGTCGGGGTCTTGAGGTCGACATGTTCGTCGTCCACGGCGGGTGCGTTGACAGCGCTGGCGGGCAGGGTCAGGGCCTGGGCATGGGTGTGCAGGGCGAGCAGGCACAGGCCGGACGCTAGGTACTTGTTCATGGGGTGTTCAGTCTTCTTCGAGGGATGCTCGCCGCGTGTGGCGGCGAGCAACGATAACGCAACAAGTGTTATAAGTTAACACTTATTCGCTGCGCGGCAAAAGTCGCGCAAGGCTACAGAAGTGCTCTGCAACGGGCATCTCACCGGGCTCATGACGAACCTGAGACGGGCTCATGTTGGCCAAAAAAGCGTGAGAAGATCAGGCGATCCAGGACCCACACGGCGATCAGCGACGCGCCCACCAGCGGAAAAATGATCGCCAGGCCGAGCATGATCACCATCGCGGTTTTCCACTTTGGCAGGTCGTGACGCAGTGGCGGCACACCGAGCTTGCCCTGGGGTTTGCGCTTCCACCAGATCACCACGCCACTGACGGCGCTGAGCAGGATCATCAGGCAGATCAGCAGCACGATCAGTTGGTTGACCCAGCCGAACATCTTGCCTTCGTGCAGCATCACGCCAGTCTCGGTGGCGCGCGCGACCGTGCTGTAGTGCTCCCAGCGCACATCGGCGAGGACCTTGCCGGTGTACTGGTCCACGTGCAGGGTGGCGTCGTTGCGCGGGTCGTTGGCGAACACCGCGACGGTAAACACGCCTTCGGCGGTGGTGGGGAAGGTGATGCTGTAGCCGGGTTCGACTTTGCGTGCGGCGGCAAGGTCCACCACCTGTTGCAGGCGCAACGTGGGGGCGGCAGGAGCGGCGTGCATGGCGCCGTGGTTCATGTGTTCGGCGTGGTCGCCGGAGATCGGCATCGGCGTGTTTTCCAGGGCCCATGGCACGGTCTGTTGCGTCGCGGTATTGAGCACGCGGGCCTGCTGGTCGGACTGCGGCACGGCGTTCCACATCGCCGCCGGGAAGGTGTTCCACAGGTCGGCGTATTGCTTGCCCCAGAAGCCGGTCCAGGTCATGCCGCTGAGCAGCATCACCAGCAACAGTGACGCGCCCCAGAAACCGGTGACGGCGTGCAGGTCGCGCCAAAATACGCGACCGCGCGTGTTGAAACGCGGCCACAACACACCGGCCGACGACTTGCCGCGCGGCCACCACAGGTACACGCCGGACACCACCAGCATCACCCCCCAACCGGCGGCGAGCTCCACCAGGCGGTCGCCGACGGTGCCGATCATCAGTTCGCCGTGCAGGGCACGGGCGATGGCTTGCAGATTGTATTTGGCGTCTTGCTCGCCGAGGACTGTGCCGCGATACGGGTCGACAAACACCGTCACTTCACGGCCGTCGTTGTGCATCACGAATTGTGCGCTGCTGGTGGCGTCGGCCGGGGGCAGGTATTTGCTGATGGCGGCCTTGGGATAGGCAGCCTTGGCGCGTTGCAGTTGTTCGTCGGCGCTCAGACGGTGTTCGGCGACCGGGACCGTGAGCAAGTGGCCGTACATCAGCGGGTCGAGCTGGGGCTTGAACAGGTAGATGATGCCGGTCAGGGCCAGCAGCACCATGAACGGCGCGACAAACAGGCCGGCGTAGAAGTGCCAGCGCCAGGCCAGGTTGTAGAAAGAGATTTTGGGGGTGCTCATCAGGGATGCTCCGCAAAGGCTTGGAATTTTTTTGTTGGTTAGGCCGCCATCGCAGGCAAGCCAGCTCCCACATTCAGATTTGTGAACACATTCCAAACTGTGGGAGCGGGCTTGCCCGCGAAGCTTTTAGAAGCTCATGTCGACCTTGGTCCACAGGGTGCGACCGGGCTCCTTGATGGCCTGCGGATCATTGGCCGGGTAGCCGAACCCGGCGTTGCCGGCCAGGTTCAGATGCTCGGCATAAGCCTTGCCGAACAGGTTGTCGACGCCGGTGCTGACCTTGAAGTTTTTGTTGATGCGGTACGCCGCGTTCAGCGAGAACACGCCAAAACCGCCGCTCTTGTCGTAGTCCTTGCCGACCACGTTGCCCTTGTTCTGGTCGATGCGGTTTTGCGCCGCGACCACGCGCCACAAGGCGCCGGCGCTCCAGTCGTCTTCGCTGTAGGTGAGGCCCAGGCGGGCGTCCAGCGGTGGCATTTGCGGCAGGGCCTTGCCGTCGCTGCTGTTCTTGCCCCAGGCGTAGGCGAGGGTGGCGTCGGTTTTCCAGTTGCGCGTCAGCTTGTACGCGGCGCCCAGTTCGCCGCCCATGATGCGTGCGTCGACGTTACGCGCCTGGGAGGTGGTGCCCATCATCCCGGGCTTGTAGTCGAACAGGATGAAGTCCTGCACGCGGCCGATGTAGCCCGAGGCCCAGGCTTCGAGGTCGGCGCTTTTGTATTGCGCGCCGAAATCGAGTTGGGTGGTCTTTTCTGGCTTCACGCCGTCGAAGGCGTTCACCGAGCCGACCGCGCCGGTGTTCGGCGAGAACAGCTCCCAGTAATCCGGGAAACGCTCCGAATGGCCCAGGCCCGTGTAGAGGGTGGTGGGGCTGTCGGCCAGATCATGCTCGTAGCGCACGAAACCGGAGGGCAGGGTGTCGGCACGGGTGTCGTCGGCGGTCGGGTTGGGGCGGGCGCTCATGCCGGAGCCGGTGCGCTGGCGGAAATCCTTGGCCGAGGCGCGATCCAGGCGCGCGCCGCTGATCAGGCGTTCGCGGTCGGCGGCGTACCAGGTCAGTTCGCCGAACACGCCGTAGTTATGGAAGTTGGCGTCCTTGTTTCGCGGCAGCTCCTTGTAGGTGTCGACGCCCATGCTGCTGCGTTGGCGGTGTTCGTTGGTCTGCGCATCCAGGCCGCTGATCAACTGCACATCGGCCCAGCGCCAGGTGGCCTTGATGCGTGCGCCGAGGGTGCGGCGGTCGACGTTGGACGCCATCGGCCCGGCCATCATGCCGGTGCCTGACGGTGTGCGCAGGCTGTAGTTGTCCATCACATGGTCGGCGTAGTTGTAGTAGACCTGGGCCTCGACCTTGTCCAGCACCTCGCCGAGGTTGGATTTTTCAAAGCGCAGCCCGAGGCTTTCGCGCAGGAATTGCGAGCCGTCCATGCCACGTCCGGCGTAGCGTGCTTCGCCATCGCCGCGCCCGGCAGTGAGTTCCAGCAGGGTATCGGCGTCGGGGGTGAAGCCGACGGCGACGTCGCCGTTCCACTTGTCGTAGCGCGAGGCCACGGTGTCGTTGTTGCCGTCCTTGTAGTCGTCGGCGTGGGCCTGGTTGCCGATCACGCGCACGTAGCCCAGCGGGCCACCGGCGGCGGCATCGATGACCTTGTCGAAGCGCCCGTTGGAACCGGCCAGCACGCTGGCGTTGAGGCGCGTGCCCAGTTCGCCGAACTGCTCAGGCTCTCGTTCGAACAGGATCGTGCCGGCGGACGCGCCCGGGCCCCAGAGCACGGTTTGCGGGCCTTTGATCACGGTGAGCTTGTCGTAGGTTTCCGGCGAAATGTACGAGGTCGGCGCGTCCATGCGGCCGGGGCAGGCGCCGAGCATCATGCTGCCGTTGGTGAGGATGTTCAGGCGCGAGCCGAACATGCCGCGCAGCACCGGGTCGCCGTTGGTGCCGCCGTTGCGCACCAGGGCGAAGCCGGGGATGGTCTTGAGGTAGTCGCCGCCATCGCTGGCGGGCACTGGTTGGCGCGGGTCCTTGGGGTTGGTGATTACGGTCAGCGGTGAGCTGGGGGCGATTGCGGTGATCACCGTGGGGCTCAGTTCATGCTCGGCATGTTCATCGGCCAGGGCATGGGGGGCGAGCAGCGCGCCGCACAGGGCAGCGAGCACGGGGGTACATCCCAAACGGGAGTCAGCAGTAAACCTGGACATGACAAATTCCATCAATCAATCGTAAACAACACGGCCAGCAGCCTGCGGCTGTCTGTCTAGAGTCGGCCGGGGTGAAGTAACGCTGTGAAGTGCCTACGAGATGATGGGCGGCGCCCGGCTGCGGGCGCCGGGGAAGATGCTCTGCCGGGCATGGCCCAGGCGCGTGGCGGGGGTGAGGGCGTGGGCCGGTGGTGGGGTGTTCAGGGTGAATGTCGAGACGCCACCGGGCAGGGCGGGGCAACTGTAGAGCAGGTCGCAGTAGCCGCACTTGGACCAGAGGGCGTGGTGTTCGTCAGGCGCCTTGGGGTGATGGGCGGCGCCGTGGTCCATCGGCATGTCCATCGACATACCGGCGTGATGATCCATCGGCATCGCTTGGGAAATCAGCGGACCGATAAAGATCATCAGCATGGCGAACAGGCTGATCCAACTGCCGCGTTTCACACGCGACGGTGGGGACAACCTGGCGCGGGGGACGCCCATCGAGTGTTGGCCTATTGGGCGTGTTTATGCTCGTGGCCGGCCATCGGCGGCATCTTCTGCACCGACACTTGCACCTCGACCTTGCCGGCTTTTTCGAAGGTCAGGGTCAGTGGGAAGTGCTTGCCGTTGGCCAGCAGGCTGCGGTCTTTGAGGCCCAGCAGCATCACGTGATACGCCATGGGCGCGAAGGTCAGGTCGCCCTTGGCCGGGACGGCGACGGTGGGCACTTGCTGCATCTTCATCAGGTCGCCCTGCATGACGTGCTCGTGCAGCTCGGCTTTGTCGGCTACCGGCGTCTCGACACTGAGCAGGCGGTCCGGCGTTTCCCCGGTGTTATGAATCACAAAGTACGCCGCGACGGTGGGCGCATTCGGCGGCAACTCCTGGGACCAGGGGTCGCTGACCACGAGGTCGCCGGTTTTGTAGTCATCGGCATTGGCAGCACTGAACACCGGCAGCAACAACGCGGCCAGAAGCATGGAAGATTTGAGCATGGCAGTTCTCCAGAACGGTTCTAAACGCAGTTCACTTGCGAAGACATCAGACCGTTGGAGAGGCGCGGGGGTTGAGGCTTGGCCATTGCTGGCGCGGGGTCGGGCCTTGCAGCCGGGGCGGCGGCAAGCTTTGTGAGGTGTTGAATTGGGTGAGGTACAACTGCGGCACATGCCCCGGCAACGCCACCAACGGCGCCGAGCCCGAGCAGCACCAGCAATGCTGCATGGTGGAATGATCGTCCTGCTGCGGCGCCGGAATCTCCAGCTTGCCCAGGGCGATGGTCTTGAGACTGGCGCCATTGGAGGAACAGAAACTGCCCCACAGCAATTGCTGCGCCGGGTCCTTGGACTGTTGCATCGCGCTGGCCAGCGGCATGGCAAAGGCGTTGAACAGCACTGCAAAGCAGGCGATCCAGACGATTGCAAAGCGTTGACGGGCCATGGCGGACAATCCGTAGGGTTAAACGATCAGGCGGGTATTTAGCCTGATCGTAGGGGATAAGTAAAAAAGGGTGGTGTGGTTTGGTGTCGCACAGTCAATGGTTGAGGATAGACGGGAACGGATAGGTTGCCGATATCAAGGGCAATGCGGTGCTAAATGTGGGAGCGGGCTTGCTCGCGAAAGCGCAGTGTCAGCCAATACATGGGGTGACTGACACACCGTCTTCGCGAGCAAGCCCGCTCCCACATTTTGGATTGTGTTCGGCTCGAATATGGAGTCATTCGACTGAAATATCCGACAAGCCTTTAAGGTTGCCCCTAGGAAACTCAATCCCTAGTCTCCGTACACCGCTGCAAACGCAGCGGTCGGGCGTCGCGGCCCGGATTTCTCCAAACGTTGAAGCGTCATTGTCTCCTTTCAGTTGGCGTTTTTTTATCGTCTACTGTGCGGCGCTATGGCGGCTGTGCGCGGGATACCTTCGGGTATGCCGGTGTTCTGGAGGATCGGTCCGCGAACCTGCGTACAGCTGCCACCCCCATCGCGTCGCGGCGATCAGTGGCAGCTCCTTTTGACTTCTCCGGAGCTTCTCAATGATCAAACCCACCCCCAATCCCCCCGTTCGGCTCTTCACCGTTGCCGACGGCATCAGCACCGAAGACCTGTTGGTCAACCTCGGCGAAACCCTCGCCTCAGCCAATGCGCTGAGCTGCGATCTGGCATTTAACCTGGAAGGCTCGAAACGAGAGGAGTTGCTCGGCGTTGCGCAATTGATTGAGCTGGCGCAGTTGCTGGCTGATCGTGTGCACAAGGGCTGCGGCCCAGCGACAACTGCTGCCTGACAATACCGCCCAAATGTGGGAGCGGGCTTGCCCGCGATTGCGGTGCATCAGTTACAGATGAGTTGGCTGACAGGACGCTATCGCGGGCAAGCCCGCTCCCACAGGGGATTTATGGTGGTTAGAGCGTGGTGATTGCCTGGAGTAGCGCAGGCACGGTGGTGAATTCTCGATCCACCGCCGCCAACACCGGCCGCTTCAACACCAACACCGGCACCCCAAGCTCCCTTGCCACTTCCAGCTTCGGCTCCGTCGCCGTGCTGCCGCTGTTCTTGCTGATCAGCACATCAATCCCACGCCGCTCGAACAACACCCGCTCATCCTCAATCAGAAACGGCCCGCGTGCGCCGATCACTTCACAGCGCTCATTGCCCGGGTGTACATCCAGTGCGCGCAGTGTCCAGAACTGGTCCGGCGGGATCTCATCAAGGTGCTGCAACGGCTCGCGTCCCAAGGTGAACAGCGGGCGTTTGAACGGTTTCAACGCTTCTATCAAGGCGGCCCAATCGCTGACCTCCCGCCAATCATCCCCCGCCTGCGGCTGCCACGCCGGGCGGCGCAAGGCCCAGCATGGTACGCCGCTCAACTGCGCCGCCTCGGCAGCATTGCGGCTGATCTGTGCGGCATACGGGTGGGTTGCGTCGAGAATCAGGCTAATGCCCTCATCCCGGACAAACCGCGCCAAGCCCTCGGCGCCGCCATACCCACCGACCCGCACTTGGCAGGTCAGATCGGTCGGCACCCGCCCAACGCCGGCCAGGCTGTAGATATGTTCCGGGCCCAATGTGCGGGCAATGGCCAGGGCTTCGGTCACGCCGCCCAGCAGCAGGATGCGTTTCATCGTGGCTTGACCACGTCCAGCAAGGTGATCGGTAACGCCTGTCGCCACGTATCAAAGTCCCCGAGCGGCTGCGCCTGGGCCACGTGGATGCGCGTCAGTTCGCCGCCATGCCGGGCGCGCCAGTCCATCAAGGTCATTTCGCTTTGCAGGGTCACGGCGTTGGCGACCAAGCGCCCGCCCGGCCGCAGGTGTTGCCAGCAGGTGTCGAGCACGCCGTCGCGGGTGACGCCGCCGCCGATGAAGATTGCATCCGGCGCTTGCAGGCCGTGCAGCGCGTCCGGGGCCTTGCCGCGGATCAGTTGCAGGCCGGGCACGCCGAGGGCGTCGCGGTTGTGTTCGATCAGGCCTTGGCGGCCCTCGTCGGCTTCAATCGCCAGGGCTCGGCAGCTGGGATGGGTGCGCATCCATTCAATCCCAATGGAACCGCTGCCCGCGCCCACGTCCCACAGCAGTTCGCCGGGCATCGGTGCGAGGCGGGCCAGGGTCATGGCGCGCACATCGCGCTTGGTCAGTTGGCCGTCGTGTTTGAACGCCGAATCCGGCAGGCCTGCCAAGCGTGACAGGCGGGGTGTTTCGCCAGAGGCCACGCACTCGATGGCAACCAGGTTCAAATCGGCGATTCCAGTATGTTGCCAATCCGCAGCCAACCCATCGAGACGCCGCTCACCCGCGCCGCCCAAGTGTTCAAACACGCTCACACGGCTCGGTCCGAATCCCGACTCGGCCAATAAAGCGGCGATCAACGCCGGGCTACTGCCGTCATTGCTCAACACCAACAACCGCACGCCACTGGCCAGATGGGCATGCAGTGCCGCCAACGGCCGGGCCACCACGGACAGCGTCACCACCTCTTGCAACGGCCAGCCCAACCGCGCTGCGGCCAGGGACACCGACGACGGCGCCGGCAGGATCAGCAGTTCATCCGCCGCCACCTGCCGTGCCAGGCTCGCGCCAACGCCATAGAGCATCGGATCACCGCTGGCCAGCACGCACACCGGCGTACCGCGCCGGGCCAGTACCGGCTCCAGGGAAAACGGGCTCGGCCACACCTCGCGCGCACCACGAATACACACCGGCAACAGGTCCAACTGGCGTTGGCCGCCTATAATCCGCGAAGCGTGCAACAGGGCATGCCGGGCATTCCTGCCCAGCCCCTTGAAGCCGTCTTCACCGATGCCTACAACCGTCAGCCAGGGCGACATAAAAATTCCTTGAGCGACATCCGACGGGCAGGCTTTTCATGCTGCCGGACAAAGCAGGCATAATACCGCGCCTTTACCCGTCAACCGGAAGCCCCGTGAAACCAACGCCCGCTGTGAATACCTTGCGCCCCTCGGCTTGTCCGGGGTTGCTGCGTATCGTCCAGGCGTTGGATGGCGGTATTTGCCGGATCAAACTGGCCGGCGGTTCGATCACCGCCGCCCAGGCCCATGCGGTGGCGGAAGCCGCCCAGACCTATGCAGGCGGGGTGATCGAGGCGACCAATCGCGCCAACCTGCAGATCCGCGGGATCGGCACCGAAGAGGGGGCCTTGATCGCGATGCTGTTGGCCGCCGACCTCGGCCCCAACAACGCCGCTGGCGACGACGTGCGCAACCTGATGCTCAGCCCCAGCGCCGGGATCGACCCGCAGATGCTGTTCGACACGCGCCCGCTGGCCGGGCAGATCCTGAACACCCTGCAAAGCCACCCGCGTTTCCACGAGTTGTCGGCCAAGTTCGCCGTGCAACTGGATGGCGGCGAGGACCTGGCGATGCTCGAACATCATCATGACCTGTGGCTGTCGGCGTTCGTGCGCGATGGCCAGACGCTCCTCGCGTTCGGCCTGGCCGGTTGCCCGGGGCTCGATGCGCCGGTGGCCGCCGTGCCGCTGGAGCAGGGCCATGCGCTGGTGGTGGCGGTGCTGGAAGCCTTTCTCGACCTGGCGACCCCGGCGCAAACCCGCATGCGCCATCTGGCTGTGGATAAGTTATTGAGCCACCTCAGCCTGCCGCTGCTGCCAGCGGATGGCTTCAAACGCCCGCCCAGCGGCGCGTTATTGCACCTGGGGACTTATCCACAGGTGCAAAAAAATCAGTTCTATGTCGCTGCCATCGCGCCCTTGGGGCGCCTGGATTCGACGATGCTCAAAGGCGTCGCGCAACTGGCCAGCGAGCACGGCGACGGCACCTTGCGCTTCACCCCTTGGCAAGGCGTGCTGCTGCCCGGCGTCGAAAAACCCCATGCCGTGACCGAACGCCTGGCGCAACTGGGCTTCCTCTGCTCAGTCGACCAGCCCCTGGCGCACATGACCGCCTGCACCGGCTCCAGCGGTTGCGCCAAGGCCCTGGCCGATACCAAGGCCGACGCCGTGCGACTCGCCGCCCTGGACCCGGGGCACGGTGTGCACTTGTCCGGCTGCCCGCGTTCCTGCGCCGCCGCGCACATCGCGCCGGTGACCTTGCTGGCGGTAAGCCCCGGCCACTACGACCTCTATTTTCGCGATGCAGCCCACCCGGGTTTCGGCCGGCTGCACGCGCACGCCCTTTCTATTGAAGCGACGGGTGCCTTGCTGCGCGCCCGCCCACGGAGCAACACCGATGATTGATTACATCCGCGACGGTCAGGAGATCTATCGCAACTCCTTCGCCATTATTCGCGCGGAAGCCAAGTTGGAGCGCATCCCGGCCGACCTGGAAAAACTCGCGGTGCGGGTGATTCATGCCTGCGGCATGGTCGACGCCATCGACGGCCTGCAATTCTCCGAAGGTGCGGGCAAGGCCGGGCGCGATGCGCTGGCGGCCGGCGCGCCGATTCTGTGCGATGCGCGGATGGTCTCCGAAGGCGTGACCCGTACGCGCCTGCCGGCCAACAACGCGGTGATCTGCACCTTGCGCGACGACAGTGTGCCGGAGCTGGCGCGGGAGCTGGGCAACACGCGTTCCGCTGCGGCGCTGGAACTGTGGCGCCCGCACCTGGAAGGCAGCGTGGTGGTGATCGGCAACGCGCCGACCGCGTTGTTCTACCTGCTGGAAATGCTGGATGCCGGCGCACCGAAACCGGCACTGATCCTCGGCTTCCCGGTGGGCTTTGTCGGCGCCGCCGAATCCAAGGCGATGCTCGCCGCCGATAGCCGTGGCGTGCCGTTCGTGATCATGCAGGGCCGCCTGGGCGGCAGTGCCATGGCTGCCGCCGCGGTGAATGCCCTGGCCACGGAGGTCGAATAATGCAGGCTCGCGGACGGTTGATCGGCCTGGGCGTAGGCCCCGGCGACCCGGAACTGATCACCCTCAAGGCCCTGCGCCTGCTGCGTGAGTCGCCGGTGGTGGCGTACTTCGTGGCCAAGGGCAAGAAGGGCAACGCGTTCGGCATCATCGAGGATCACTTGGTGGCGCAGCAGACCCTGATGCCGCTGGTGTACCCGGTGACCACCGAAGCCTTGCCGGCGCCGATGTCATACGAGCAAGTGATCAGCGATTTCTACGACGCGGCCAGTGTCGATGTGGCCGCGCACCTGGACGCCGGCCGCGATGTGGCGGTGATCTGTGAAGGCGATCCGTTCTTCTATGGCTCCTACATGTACCTGCACGACCGCCTGGCCGAACGTTATGAAGCGCAAGTGATTCCTGGCGTGTGCTCGATGCTCGGTGGCGCCTCGGTGCTGGGCGCGCCGCTGGTGTATCGCAACCAGAGCCTGTCGGTGCTTTCCGGCGTGTTGCCCCATGACGATCTCAAGCGCCGCCTGGCCGATGCCGACGCGGCGGTGATCATGAAGCTGGGCCGCAACTTCCCCAAGGTGCGCCAGGTGCTGGAAGAGCTCGGCCTGGCCGGGCGCGCGTTGTATGTGGAACGCGCCACCATGGCGAATCAGAAGATCGTGGCGCTGGATCAGGTGGATCCGTCGTCGTCGCCGTACTTTTCACTGATCATCGTGCCCGGTGAACGGTGGCAAGGTTGATGACGCCGGCGATTGTCATTCTGGGCCAGGGCAGCCTGGCCACTGCGCGCAAGATTCAGCAGGTTTACCCGGGCGCATTGATCCACGGCTTGGCCGCACGGGTTGAAGGCGCGGACCAGACCTACAGCGAGTTCGGCGCGACCCTGCGGCACTTGTACCAACAAGGCACGCCGCTGATTGCGCTGTGTGCCGCCGGTATCGTGATCCGCACCCTGGCGCCGCTGCTGCTGGAAAAAGGCGAAGAGCCCGCCGTGCTGGCCGTGGCCGAAGACGGCAGCGCCGTGGTGCCGCTGCTCGGTGGCCTGGGCGGTGTGAACGTCATGGCGCGGGACATCGCGGCAGCGTTGAACGTGGCTGCGGCGATCACTACCAGCGGCGAGTTGCGTTTCGGCACCTGCCTGCTCAATCCTCCAAGTGGTTATGAGCTGGCCGACCTGGAGCTGGGCAAGCGCTTTGTCTCGGACCTGCTGGCGGGCGCAAGCGTGCGCATCGAAGGCGCGGCGCCGTGGTTGGATCAAGCCAACCTGCGCCAGGACCAGCAGGCGCAGTTGGCGATTCACGTGGGCAGTGCCGAGCGCCCGCCTGCGGCCAACGAACTGCTGATCTATCCGAAGAACGTCAGCGTGACCTGCAAGCCCGGCGCGCAACTGGCCGAGCGTGTGCGCACGGCGTTGCGTGAGGCGGGCATCGCCGTGCAATCCCTGGCGTGCCTGTTGGCCAGTGATACGCAGATGGCCGAGGCGTCGTTGCATGAAGCCGCGGCGACACTGGGGGTGCCGCTGCGTTTTGCCTGCGTCAGCCAGGACGCCGACATCGTGATCACCGTTGCCGAGCAGCCGTTGGACCTGTCCCAGGTAGGGCGTGTGCGCGGGCGTCTGGCCGTGATCGGCCTGGGGCCTGGCGCGGCCGAATTGATGGTGCCGGCGGTGAAGGCCGAATTGGCACGCTGCACCGATGTGCTGGGTTACGAAACCTACGTGCGCATGGCCGGGCCGTTCCGTGACGACCAGGTGCAGCACTGCACCGATAACCGCGAAGAAATGCAGCGCGCGCGCCACGCGTTCGAGCTGGCCGCGCAAGGCCGTTCGGTGGTGGTGGTGTCGTCCGGCGACCCGGGCGTGTTCGCCATGGCGGCGGCGGTGATCGAGGCGCTGCACGAGTCCAGCGATCCGGCGTGGCATCAGGTCGACCTGCAGATCCTGCCGGGCGTCTCGGCTTCGCTGGCCACCGCCGCCCAGGCGGGTGCGCCGTTGGGGCACGACTTCTGCGTGATGTCGCTGTCGGACAACCTCAAGCCTTGGGCAATCATCGAAAAGCGCCTGGACCTCGCGTCCCAGGCCGATCTTGCCCTGGCGTTCTACAACCCGATCTCGCGCTCGCGGCCGTGGCAACTGGGGCGTGCCCTGCAAATCGTCGCGCTGCACCGCACGCCGCAAACCCCGGTGGTGCTGGGCCGCGACATCGGTCGACCGGGCCAGACCTTGCGCGTCACCACCCTGGGGCAGCTCACGCCCGAGCAAGTGGACATGCGCACCATGGTGTTGATCGGCTCGTCCACCACCTGCGCGTTCCCGCGCGCCGGTGGTGGTGAGTGGGTGTACACGCCACGCTGGTACGGCGAAAAACCCCTCTCCTGAAAACAGCCTCGTGGCTGCCCGAAAGCTCCGAATGACCCAGGGATTTACCTGCGGTTGTCCGGGGCTTTTTCTTTTTTTGCGTGCTGAAATCCGCAAGGCCCGCGCGGTTGCTGGACGCTGGGGGCTGACACGCCCGGCCAAGGCATGTTTGTCGCCTGGCAAGCCCGCCAGCCGCTGGACTAGTGTGCAGGTAAGCCCCATGTGGGGTGCTTGTGGAGAACTGGAAATGGAGCGACATCAAAAAAGAAGGATCAACAGTACCAAGAGGCGTAAATTGATCGCCGCCTACAAGCTGCCGGGGGCTTCGGGATTGAATGCCGCGCTGCCGGTGGATATGGCGGATGACTGCAATGCGGCGGTGGTGAACAACGGCGTGATTTCGTTCGTCGAGGGCATGTCGGCGTTGAATCGTGAGTACATCCGCAAAAGCTATTTGCTGGCCAGCAGTTACGTCAGCGATGTGTTGAAGGTCCAGCGCGGCACCGAGGGCTGGTACGACGAATTTATCAAGGTGATGATCAGCCTGGGCTGGCTACCGTTGCGTAGCAGCTTTGAGCGGGTTTCCAGCAGCGGCAAGGGCCTGACGGTGCAACTGGCGGCATTGAATATGATCGCGGCGATGTTGGCCTCGACGTCACTGGTCGGGCCGGCTTTCGCGGCGTTGCCTAAGTTGGCGGCGGATGCGCTGGAGGCCTTGAAACAGGCGCCAGCGTCGTTCGAGCTGTTCAAGCGCAACAGCACCATGCAGCAAGGGGGGGATTTCGGCCTGGCCTCCTGTGCGCAAACCGATGGCGAAGTGACGATGGTGCTGGTGACCTACAGCACCCTCGGCGTGAGCAAGCAGGTCGGCCTACCGTTCCTGGAGTGGGACAGTTCCTCGTTCGAGGCCTTCAGCGGGCAGACGTGCCTGGTGCTGAATACCTCGGTGGTCAACGAAAAAACCATCCAACTGATGCGCGAGAGCGCGGGTGACAAGGTGCAGCTGGCAATCGCCAAGTACCGGATCTAAGGCACCAGGTAGCCGCGTACCCCGGTAAAGATGATTTGCGCGGCCAGGGCGCAGACGAACAGGCCCATCAAGCGGCTGACAATCTGCAAACCCTGGTCGCCCAGAATCCGTTCGATGCGGTTGGACAGGTAGAGCACCACGCCCACCGTGAGGCTGGCCAGGGCGATGCTGAGGATGGCGGTGAGTTTGTCGTCCCAGTGCGGCTGGCTGACGCCCATTACCAGCAGCGCACCGATGGTGCCGGGGCCGACGGTCAGGGGAATGGTCAGCGGCACGATGGTGACGTCCTGCTGCACGTTGTCGGTCTGCACCGCCGACTTGCCTTGGGCCATGCCCAGGGCCGAGATGAACAGCACACTGCCGGCGCCGATGCGGAACGCATCCACGGTGATCCCGAACACACTGAAAATCACACGGCCGAACAGGTAGAGCAACACGCTCGACACCAGGGTCGCCAGCGCGACCTTCCACGCCAGGCGTCGGCGCTCCTTGCTGGAGTAACCACGGGTCAGGCTGATAAAGCAGGACAGCACGAAGAAGGGGCTGTAGAGCACCAGCATTTTCAGGTAGACGCTGAATAACACGTGGAGCATGTGAGTGGCTCGCGATGAGAGAAGTGTGTCGAGTCTATCAGGCGCCAGAGATCAAATGTGGGAGCGGGCTTGCTGGGCTGTCAGCGCTCGGCTGGAGATCGCCCAGACACTGCCAATCCCCTGTGGGAGTTGTCGAGCTTTAGCGAGGCTGCGAAGGCGGCGGTACTGTTGGCAGAGGTGTTGGTTGAACCACCGCATTCGCGGGCAAGCCCGCTCCCACAGGTGATTGGTGTTGATGGGTAGTGAGTGTTCGGCTGGAGATCCCCCAGACACTGCCAACTCCCTGTGGGAGTTGTCGAGCTTTAGCGAGGCTGCGAAGGCGGCGGTACTGTTGGCAGAGGTGTTGGCTGAACCACCGCATTCGCGGGCAAGCCCGCTCCCACAGGTGATTGGTGTTGATGGGTAGTGAGTGTTCGGCTGGAGATCGCCCAGACACTGCCAATCCCCTGTGGGAGTTGTCGAGCTTTAGCGAGGCTGCGAAGGCGGCGGTACTGCTGGTGAAGATGTTGCCCCTCCACCATGGGGTCTCCCACAGGGGAACTGCATTGCAGGTCAGGAGGGGGCGTGTTCTGGGCGTTGCTGGCGCTGTGCAACCCAGTACTCCACCAGCTCGCGCAACTGCGACAGTTCCACCGGTTTGGCCATGTGCCCGTCCATCCCGGCCTGGCGCGCGCGCTCTTTGTGTTCGGAGAGGATGTGTGCGGTCAGCGCCACCACCGGCGTGCGGATGCGCTGGTGGCTGACTTCCCATGCGCGCAGTTGCTGGGTCGCCGAGAAGCCATCGAGGATCGGCATTTCGCAGTCCATCAACACCAAGTCATAACGCTGGGCTTTCATCGCTTCCAGGGCTTCTTCGCCGTTGCTGGCGGTGTCCGGGTTGAGGTTGAGTTTGCCGAGCATGCCGCGGATCACTTTGGTGGAGATGCTGTTGTCTTCGGCCACCAGGATGCGGAAGTCGGCGGGCACGGTCACGGCGGCCGGTGCACTTGGCGTCGGGCGTGATTGCACGGTGCCTTTGCTGCGTTGGGTCAGTTCGTCGGCCAGGGTGGTCTTGAGGGTGTAGCCCGCCACTGGCTTGGCGAGGATGCGCTTGATCCCGCAATTGCGCGCGATGATTTTGCTCGGCGCATTGCTGATGCCGGTGAGCATGATCAGCAGGATGTCGTGGTTCAGGCTCGGGTCTTCCTTGATCTTCGCCGCCAGTTGCATGCCGGTCATGCCGGGCATGTTCTGGTCCAGCAGGACCACGTCGAAGTAGTCGCGCAGGTGCGCCTTGGTGCGCAGCAGCGCCAGGGCTTCCTTGCCCGAAGGTACGGCGCTGACGTTGAGGCCCCAGGCCGTGCATTGCTGCACCAGCACTTTGCGGCAGGTGTCGTTGTCGTCCACCACTAGAACGCGCGCGCCCTTGAGCGGGCCGTCGAGGTCGGACGTCGGGTGTTCCAGGCGTTCCGGGTCCAGCGGCAGGGTCAGCCACAGGGTGCTGCCCTGGTGGCTGCCGCTCTTGATGCCGAACTCGCCGTTCATCAACAGGATCAGTTGGCGGGCGATGACCAGGCCCAGGTGGCCGCTCAAGCGGGTGGCCGAGAGGAAATTCTTGCTGTGCAGTTCGCTATGCAGCAGCGCGTCGCGTTCGGCCGCTTCCATCGGCAGGCCGCTGTCTTGCACGGCGATGCGCAGGCGCGGCTTGGTGCTGCGTTCATCGAGGGCGACGACGATCAGCACTTCGCCTTCATCGGTCTTTTGCAGGGCGTTTTCCAGCAGGCTCAACAGCGCCTGGCGCAGGCGGGTCGGGTCGCCACTGATGACGCGTGGCACCTGAGGCTGGATAAAGCTGATCAGCTCGACGTTCTGTTGTTCGGCCTTGGCGCGGAAGATGCTCAGGCAGTCGTCGATCAATGCGTTGAGGTCGAACTGCACGTCGTCCAGTTCGATCTGCCCGGATTCGAGCTTGGAGATGTCGAGGATCTCGTTGATCAGCGTGAGCAGTTCGTTGCCGGCGCTGTGGATGGTCTGTACGTAGTCCCGCTGTTTCACCGACAACGGCGTGCCCAGCAACAGCTCGGTCATGCCCAGCACGCCGTTCATGGGGGTACGGATTTCGTGGCTGATCTTCGCCAGGAACTCGGCCTTGGCCGCGATTTCGGCGTTGCTCGCAGCAAGGTCGCGGCTGAGGCTGAAGCGGGTTTCGACAATGGCGCGCTGGCGTTCACCCAGCGCAAGGCTCATCAACAAGCCGCTGATGCAGATAAAGGCGAGCAGGGTGATGATCAAGCCTTGCGGCGCCAGCAGCGTGAGGCCGAGCAGGGCGGGCAGGATGATCAGCGTACCCGTGTTGAATACCACCATCGCCGCCACGAACAGGCGCGCCGGGCGGTAGCCTTTCTGCCAGTGATAGGCCGAGACAAACAGCATGCTCAGCCCGGCGAGGGCGACCAGGGCGTAGGTGATGATGTTCAGTGGCAGGGTGTTGACGAATAACAGCAGCAGGCCGCACAGCACGATAAACAGGATGTCGGCCATCAGCAGCTTGTTCAGCGGGTGCGGGCCCAGCGGCATGAAGAAGCGGTAGGCAAACATCAGCCCGCACGGCGCGGTGAGCAGCAGGGCGAGGTAGGCGCCAGGTGTCTGGATCGCGTGCCAGTTTGGCAGCCAGGGGCCGACCACATTGAGCAGCAACGCCAGGCTCAGCATCAACAGCACTTCGCAGGCGGCCAGCCACAGGCTGCTGCGCGAGCGGTGGTAGGCAAAGCGCGTGAGGTTGTGCAGGATCAGCATCAGCAGGCAGCCGAACAACAGGCCGTAGATCAGCGTCTGGGTCTGGTTGGCGGCGACGAGGACGGCCGCCTCCAGGGTGATGTACGGGCGCAGCTCGTGTTCCGAGACCATGCGCAGGTACACATCGAGGGTTTTCTGGCTCTGGGGCATCGCCAGCATGAAATCGCTGCTGGGCAGTGGGCGCTCGGCCTGGGGCTGGCGCGTACCGGTGCTCTGTTGTTCCACCAGGGTGTCGCCGTCCAGTACGTAGAGGCTCAGGTGGGACAGGTCCGGGGCAAACACCCGCAGCACTTGTTCGTGCGCGCCGGGTTGCAGCTTGAAGCGTACCCACAACGCACCGTCGGGCGGCGCAGCCGTGATCCGGTCGAGTTCGATGGGGCTGAATTGATTGGTGTAGCGGGCTGAACGGATGTCGCTCAGTTGCAGGTCGGCCTGTTCATCAAGCAATACTGCCCAACCACTGCCTTGCGCCGCGGCCTGGGCCGGGAACAAGCAGAGCAGTGTCAGCAGACTGACTGTGAAACCTATGGCGATCCTGAGCCAGCGCACGGCGAAATCCCTTCGTAGGTTGATGCACGGGTTAACTATGCGCGGGGCGACATGTGTACGGCAAGGGCCGCGGGCCCTTGCCTAACCGAACGGATAGCTACGACTCAGTTGCTCTCGCCACGTTCACGGGCAATCGCGCGATAGCCGATGTCCTTGCGGTAGAAGCAGCCTTTCCAGTCGATCTTCGCGGCCAGCTTGTACGCCTGTTGTTGCGCGGCGTCGACACTGGCACCCATTGCGGTGGCACACAGCACGCGGCCACCTGCGGTTACAACCTTGCCATCCTTGAGCGCGGTGCCCGCATGAAACACCTTGCCCTCCAGCGTAGCAGCTGCGTCCAGACCTTCAATCACATCGCCCTTGGCGTAGTCGGCAGGGTAACCGCCGGCGGCCAGTACGACACCGACGCTTGGGCGTGGGTCCCACTGTGCTTCAACCTTGTCCAGGGCCTGGGCGAGGGCGGCTTCTACCAGCAACACCAGGCTCGACTGCAGGCGCAGCATCACTGGTTGGGTTTCCGGGTCGCCAAAGCGGCAGTTGAACTCGATGACTTTCGGGTTGCCGGCCTTGTCGATCATCAGGCCGGCATACAGGAAGCCGGTGTACACGTTGCCTTCGGCGGCCATGCCGCGCACGGTTGGCCAGATGACCAGGTCCATCACGCGCTGGTGCACGTCGGCGGTCACCACCGGGGCCGGGGAGTAAGCACCCATGCCGCCGGTGTTCGGGCCGCTGTCGCCGTCGCCGACGCGCTTGTGGTCCTGGCTGGTGGCCATCGGCAGCACGTTCTTGCCGTCGACCATCACGATGAAGCTGGCTTCTTCGCCGTCGAGGAACTCTTCGATCACCACGCGGGAACCGGCGTCGCCGAACGCGTTGCCGGCGAGCATGTCGCGCACGGCGTCTTCGGCTTCTTGCAGGGTCATGGCGACGATCACGCCTTTACCGGCGGCCAGGCCGTCGGCCTTGATCACGATCGGTGCGCCTTTTTCACGCAGGTAAGCCAGGGCCGGCTCGATCTCGGTGAAGTTCTGGTAGTCGGCGGTCGGGATCTTGTGGCGTGCCAGGAAGTCCTTGGTGAACGCCTTGGAGCCTTCCAGCTGGGCTGCACCGGCGGTAGGGCCGAAGCAGTCCAGGCCACGGCTGCGGAACAGGTCCACGACGCCGGCAACCAGAGGGACTTCCGGACCAACGATGGTCAGGGACACGTTCTTTTCAGCAAAATCGGCCAGTTGCTCAAGGGCCAGCACGTCGATAGCGACGTTTTCGCACTTGGCTTCAATGGCGGTGCCGGCGTTGCCGGGGGCGACGAAAACCTTCTGGACGCGTGGGTCCTGGGCTACTTTCCAGGCCAGGGCGTGTTCACGGCCACCGCTGCCAATGATCAAAACATTCATTTCAAAAACCTCAAATTCTGTGGACGCTGCAGAAGCGCCTTTAAATGTGGGAGCGGGCTTGCTCGCGAAAGCAGTGTGTCAGTCGCAGGATATGTAGCTGATACACCGCATTCGCGAGCAAGCCCGCTCCCACACAAGCCCGCTCTCACATCTCTATCGAGTTGGATCAGTGACGGAAGTGGCGCATGCCGGTAAAGACCATGGCGATGCCAGCTTCATCAGCCGCAGCGATCACTTCGGCATCGCGCATCGAGCCACCGGGTTGAATCACGGCGGTGACGCCCGCTTTCGCGGCGTTGTCCAGGCCGTCACGGAACGGGAAGAACGCGTCGGATGCCATCACCGAACCGACCACCTGTAAACCAGCGTGTTCAGCCTTGATCGCAGCGATACGCGCCGAGTTCACGCGGCTCATCTGGCCGGCGCCGACACCGATGGTCTGGCGGTTCTTGGCGTAGACGATGGCGTTGGACTTGACGTACTTGGCCACTTTCCAGGCGAAGATCAGGTCGTTGATCTCTTGCTCGGTTGGCGCGCGCTTGGTCACGACTTTCAGGTCGTCGCTGCCGATCATGCCGATGTCGCGGCTCTGTACCAGCAGGCCGCCGTTGACGCGCTTGTAGTCCCAGGCCGCAGCGCGGTCAGCCGACCACTCGCCGCAGGCCAGCAGGCGCACGTTGGCTTTGGCCGCCACGATGGCGCGGGCCTCATCGCTGACGCTTGGGGCGATGATCACTTCCACGAACTGACGCTCGACGATCGCCTTGGCGGTCTCGGCATCCAGTTCACGGTTGAAGGCGATGATGCCGCCAAATGCCGATTCGGTGTCGGTGGCGTAGGCCAGTTCGTAGGCCTGGCGGATACCGCCTTCAGCGTCCGGGCTCACGGCTACGCCGCACGGGTTGGCGTGCTTGACGATCACGCAGGCGGGCTTGACGAAGCTCTTCACACATTCCAGCGCGGCGTCGGTATCGGCCACGTTGTTGTAGGACAGTTCCTTGCCTTGTAGCTGGGTCGCGGTGGCGATGCCGACTTCGGCAGGCTTGGCTTCCACGTAGAACGCCGCGCTCTGGTGCGGGTTCTCGCCGTAGCGCATTTCCTGGGCCTTGATGAACTGGCTGTTGAAGGTGCGCGGGAATTGGCTGCGGCCTTCGGTCGACAGGGTTTCAGCGGCCTGGTCAACCGTGCCCATGTAGTTGGCGATCATGCCGTCGTAGGCTGCCGTGTGTTCGAATGCCTTGAGCATCAGGTCGAAACGCTGGGCGTAGGTCAGGCCACCGGCTTTCAGGCTTTCGAGCACTTGGCTGTAGTCGCTGGCGTTGACCACGATGGCCACGTCTTTGTGGTTCTTGGCCGCCGAACGCACCATGGTCGGGCCGCCGATATCGATGTTTTCGATGGCGGTCGGCAGGTCGCAGCCTGGCTTGTTGATGGTGGCTTCGAACGGGTACAGGTTGACGGCTACCAGGTCGATCGGCTTGATGCCGTGCTCGGCCATGATGGCGTCGTCGGTGCCGCGACGGCCAAGGATGCCGCCGTGGATTTTCGGGTGCAGGGTCTTGACCCGACCGTCCATCATTTCTGCGAAACCGGTGTAGTCCGCAACTTCTACTGCGGCCACGCCGTTGTCCTGCAGCAGTTTGAAGGTCCCGCCCGTGGAGAGGATTTCCACGCCCAGGGCTTCCAGCTCCCGGGCAAATTCGAGGATGCCGGTCTTGTCGGAAACGCTGATCAAGGCGCGGCGGATCGGCAGGCGGGTAGTCTGGTCGGTCATTTCAATTTCCATCAAAAGCAAAGGAGTCAGCAAAAAAGGCGACCGTTTTTTACGCGGGCGCCTTTCTGGTTTGATTGAATGCTTACAACAAATCGTACTGCTTGAGCTTTTTGCGCAAGGTGCCACGGTTGAGGCCGAGCAGCTCACTGGCTTTGGTCTGGTTGCCCTTGACGTAGTTCATCACGCTTTCGAGCAAGGGCGCTTCGACTTCGGAGAGCACCAGGTTGTACACGTCCGTGACGGATGCGCCCTCAAGGTGGGCGAAATAATTGTGCAGCGCCTTCTCGACACTACCGCGAAGGGTCTGGCCTTCTTCGCTCGGCGTGTTCAGGTGCTGTTTCAAATTGACGTTGTCGCTCACGGGTGTCGTTCCACTCACTAAAGTCTCGGTCATCATCGTCATGCGGCCACCCCCTCTCCGTCCCCTGTCCCCAGGCTCTTGTAACGCTCGCCGAAGAACTCACGAACGTTGGCGCACTGTGCTTCCGTATCATCCAAACGATTGAAGTGGGCGCGAAACTCCCTGGCGCCCGGCAGGGTTGCGAGATACCAGCCGACATGCTTGCGAGCAATGCGTACTCCCATCACGTCTCCGTAGAAGGCGTGCAGGGCGGCCAGATGCTCTAGCAGAATACGTTCCACCTCGATCAGCTCCGGTGCCGGCAAGACTTCGCCGGTACGCAGAAAATGGTCGATCTCACGGAAAATCCAGGGCCGCCCCTGGGCTGCCCGGCCAATCAACAAGCCGTCGGCGCCAGTGGCGTGCAACACGCGCCGGGCTTTCTCGGCTGAATCGATGTCGCCATTGGCAAATACCGGTATCGACACCGCCTGCTTGATCGCGGCAATGGTGTCGTACTCGGCTTCACCTGTGTAAAGGTCGGCGCGGGTGCGGCCATGCACCGCCAGCGCTGTAATTCCTGCCTGTTCGGCGATTTTCGCCACCGTCAGGCCGTTCTTGTTCTCCCGGTCCCAACCGGTACGGATCTTCAGCGTCACCGGCACCTCGACTGCGGCGACAACGGCCAGCAGGATCTCGGCAACCAACTGCTCATCTTTCAACAGCGCGGAACCGGCGGCCTTGTTGCAGACCTTCTTGGCCGGGCAGCCCATGTTGATGTCGATGATCTGCGCCCCCAACTCCACGTTGGCCCGGGCTGCATCCGCCAGCATCTGTGCATCCCCACCGGCGATCTGTACCGAGCGGGGCTCGGGATCACCTTCGTGGATCATGCGCATCCGCGATTTGCGGGTGTTCCACAAGCTCATGTCGCTGGTGACCATTTCCGAGACTACTAGACCCGCGCCCAAACGCTTGCACAGCTGACGAAAGGGCTGGTCGGTGACGCCCGCCATCGGGGCGAGAATCAAACCGTTGTGCAATGTATATGGGCCGATGCGTACCGCCGACATAGGACTTCCCTGTTGTGGGGCCGGATCATTAGAGTTCGAAAAAGGGTTGGCATGATACCCGCTCTCGATGACTGGATAAAGGCTGAATTGGATAAAATCTGAACAGTTATTTGTTTATCGCCGCCGGTTTGGATGCGCGGGGTCCAGTCAAGAATCCGCCGTCAAACCTCAATGCATAGGCCGATTCACTCGGGCGAGTGGAAGCTCAGGCTGTAATTCACGGCTTTGTTGCCCGGGTCGAGGATGTCCAGGGAGATGTGGATCGGCGTCTGCGAAGGCATTTCGCTGACACCGGCCAATTCGCCGCTGAGGTATTCGGCGGGTTTGAAGCGACGACTGGCGATCAGGTTGCCATTGAGGTCGGCAAAGCGCAGTTCCAGCAAGGGGAAGGGCTGGGAGAAGGTCGCGCGGTTATAGATGATGGCATCGACCACCAGCGCCCCGGCGAACTCTGGGTGGCTGCGCACCACCAGGTTGCTGCTCTTGATGTGGGCGATGTCGACCCGTGATGGCACGGTGCAGCCGAGTGTCGGGCACAGTTGCTGGAACCACGGGCGGTAGGCGTCCTGACGGGCCAGGTCGTCGAACTGGTAGGCGATGTACTGGGCGGCGAGGCCGCCGGCGGCGATCAGCACCAGCAAGATCCAGATCAGGCGGCTGCCCAGGCTGGCCGGGCGTTTTTGCGCGTAGAGGTGCAGCGGGTCGTCTTCCAGGTCCTGAAGCACATCGTCGTGCACGCCGGCTTCGGTGCGCGGGCGCTTGCGGCGGGTGCCGAGACGTTCTTCGGCTTCCGACTGGCCGGCGGCATGGGTCAGTGGCGTGAACGGCGGGTCGATGTCGTCCTCGTCCGGCGGCGCGCGCAGTGGCGGCTCTTCATCCAGGTCGTCGGTGTGGAACGACATGGACGGTTCGGTGCGCTGCTTGGTCGCAGGTGCATTCGTCGGTTCGGCGTCGTCTTCGTCTTCTTCAGCCGGCAGGCGTTCTTGCGGCGGTTCGCTGAACAGGCTGGCGGCCCACTTTTCTTCCTCGGCCTTGATGGTGTCGCGGCTGGCGCTGAGAGGTTCGTCTTTTTGCCGACGATCGCTGCCGGGTTGACGGCGATCCGCGCCAAGCGGCTGGGTGTGCTGAATTTCGCGGCGTTCCAGCTTGGCCAGTTCCTGGTCCAGGTCCAGGTTGTCCAGGTCCAGCTCTTCGGCGCTCCATTGCTTCTGGCTGATGGCGCGCGGGGCCGCTGGGGGCGGCTCGACGCTGGCCGGTTGCTCGGCTTGCGAGGCGGCCGCGGCCGCGGCTGCGCGCTGCTCCAGCAACTGGCGCACCGCGTTGAACACTTGCAGGCACGAGCCGCAACGCACCACGCCGCGGGCCACACTCAATTGAGCGTGGTTGACGCGAAAACGCGATTGGCAATGCGGGCACTGGGTGACGAAACTGTCGGTCATGCGGCCATCCGATTCAGGCAAGCGCTCATTCTAGCGCCGACGGCCGCTGATGCGTACCCAGCCATCACGGTTGGCGATGGGGTCCAGCTCGAAATCCTGGGCATAGGCGGCGGCAACATCTTCACCTTGCTCGGCCAGGATGCCCGACAGGGCCAGGCGGCCACCGGGCCTGACCAGGCTCGACAGCTGCGGCGCCAGCGACACCAGCGGCCCGGCGAGGATATTGGCGACCAGTACGTCGGCCTGCACCTGGGGCAATTGCTCCGGCAGGTAGAGGGGGAATTTGCCTTCAGCGATGTTGTTGCGCCCGGCGTTGTCGCGGGAGGCTTCCAGGGCTTGCACGTCGATATCGGTGCCGACGGCCTCCTTGGCGCCCAGCAACAGGGCAGCGATCGCCAGAATCCCCGAGCCGCAGCCGAAGTCCAGCACATTGCAGTCGTGCAGGTCCTGGCCGTCCAGCCATTCCAGGCACAGTGCGGTGGTGGGGTGGGTGCCGGTGCCGAATGCGAGGCCCGGGTCCAGCAGCAGGTTCACGGCGTCAGGTTCTGGCGCGGCGTGCCAGCTCGGTACGATCCACAGGCGCTGGCCGAAACGCATCGGCTGGAAGTTGTCCATCCAGCTGCGTTCCCAGTCCTGGTCTTCGATGACTTCGCTGTGATGCTCCGGCAGCGGTGCGCCGGTGAGCAGTTCCATATGGGCCAGCACGCTGGCGGCATCGGTGCCGTCTTCGAACAGGGCGAGCAGATGGGTGTGCGACCACAGCGGGGTGGTGTTGAGTTCGGGTTCGAAGATCGGCTGGTCTTCGGCGTCCATGAAGGTGACCGAAACGGCGCCGACTTCGAGGAACGCGTCTTCATAGGTTTCGGCTTGTTCTGGGCTGATGGCGAGACGGACTTGCAGCCAAGGCATGGCGGGCACCTTTGAAAAAATTGAATGTGCGACGGGTGGGTCGCGAAAGGGCGCAAGTTTACGCGAGCGGCGGGAGGGGTGTACACATAACAAATGTGGGAGCGGGCTTGCTCGCGAATGCGGTGGGTCAGTGAATAATATCTTGGCTGACGCACCGCATTCGCGAGCAAGCCCGCTCCCACAGGGAAATGTATCCCGCCAGTAAAATCCGGGGGCCAGAAACAACAAAACCGCCCGAAGGCGGCTTTGTCGGGTGGAGCGCTTACTGGTTGGCCAGCTTGTGTTCCAGGTAGTGAATGTTCACACCACCTTCGCAGAAGCCTTCATCACGGACCAGGTCCCGGTGCAACGGGATGTTGGTCTTGATGCCGTCAACCACGATCTCGTCCAGGGCATTGCGCATGCGGGCCATGGCCTCGTCGCGGGTCGCGCCCCAGGTGATCAGCTTGCCGATCAGCGAGTCGTAGTTGGACGGAACCTTGTAGCCGCTGTACAGGTGCGAATCCACACGTACGCCGTTGCCGCCGGGCGCGTGGAAATGCTTGACCAGGCCAGGGCTTGGGATAAAGGTTTTCGGGTCTTCGGCGTTGATGCGGCACTCCAGGGAGTGGCCGTGCATCTTCACGTCGTCCTGGGTGAAGGACAGCGGGTTGCCGGCGGCGATGCTCAGCATCTCCTTGACGATGTCGATACCGGTGACCATCTCCGAAACCGGGTGCTCTACTTGCACGCGAGTGTTCATCTCGATGAAGTAGAAACGGCCGTTCTCGTAGAGGAACTCAAAGGTACCGGCGCCACGGTAGTTGATGTCGATGCACGCCTTGACGCAACGAGCCAGTACTTCCTGACGCGCTTTTTCGTCCAGGCCCGGTGCCGGTGCTTCTTCCAGGACCTTCTGGTGACGACGTTGCAGCGAGCAATCGCGGTCGCCCAGGTGGATGGCGTGGCCTTGGCCGTCGGAGAGTACTTGCACTTCCACGTGACGTGGGTTGGTCAGGTACTTTTCCAGGTAGACCATCGGGTTGCCAAACCAGGCACCCGCTTCGGAGCGGGTCTGCTTGGCCGCTTCGATCAGGTCTTCTTCCTTGTGCACCACGCGCATGCCGCGACCACCACCGCCACCTGCGGCCTTGATGATCACCGGGTAGCCGACTTCGCGACCAATGCGCAGCGCGGTTTCTTCGTCTTCAGGCAGCGGGCCGTCAGAACCGGGAACGGTTGGCACGCCGGCTGCGATCATGGCGTCCTTGGCAGAAACCTTGTCACCCATCAGGCGAATGGTTTCGGCTTTCGGGCCGATGAAGGCAAAGCCGGATTTTTCCACCTGTTCGGCGAAATCGGCGTTTTCCGCGAGGAAGCCGTAGCCTGGGTGGATGCCATCAGCGCCGGTCACTTCCGCGGCAGCGATGATGTTCGAGACCTTCAGGTACGAATTCGTGGCCAGTGGCGGGCCGATGCAGATGCTTTCGTCCGCCAGTTTCACGTGCATCAATTCGGTGTCAGCCGTCGAGTAAACAGCGACGGTCTTGATGCCCTCTTCCTTACAGGCGCGCAGGATACGCAGCGCGATCTCGCCGCGGTTGGCGATCAGGACTTTTTGCAGTTTCTTCGCAGGTTTCAACATCGAAGGCGCTCCGCGGTTCAAACGATGGTGAACAGCGGCTGGTCGTACTCAACCGGCTGACCGTTTTCTACCAGGATGGATTCGATGACGCCGGCTTTTTCAGCGGTGATGTGGTTCATCATCTTCATCGCTTCAACGATGCAGATGGTGTCGCCCACTTTCACGGTCTGGCCCACTTCAACGAAGGCTGGCGAGGTTGGCGCCGGGGTGCGGTAGAAAGTACCGACCATTGGCGACTTGACCACGAAACCGTTCAGCACTGGAGCGGCTGGCGCTGCAGGAGCGGCGGCAGCGGCTGGCGCAGCAGCAGCAGGAGCGGCGGCAGGAGCCGGTGCTTGCATTTGCGGTGCGTAGAACTGTTGGGCCGGGGTCTTGCTGTGGCGGCTGATCCGTACGGACTCTTCGCCTTCCTTGATTTCCAGCTCGTCGATGCCGGACTCTTCCAGCAGCTCGATCAGTTTCTTAACTTTACGGATATCCATGAATCATCAACTCCCAAGGGTCGGTCAGGGGCGCTTGGCCGGTTGTTCAATGTGTTCCAGGGCGGCCTCCAGGGCCAGTCGGTAACCGCTGGCGCCAAGGCCGCAGATCACTCCTACCGCTACGTCGGAGAAGTAAGAGTGATGGCGGAAAGCTTCGCGTTTGTGCACGTTGGACAAATGCACTTCGATGAATGGGATGCTCACCGCCAGCAGCGCGTCACGTAATGCAACACTTGTATGCGTAAAAGCGGCGGGATTGATCAGGATAAAGTCCACGCCTTCGCCGCGCGCGGCATGGATGCGATCAATCAATTCATACTCGGCATTGCTTTGCAGGTAGAGCAGATGGTGGCCGGCTTCACGGGCCCTGCGTTCCAGATCGAGGTTGATCTGTTCCAGGGTGACTGCCCCGTAGACGCCCGGTTCGCGGGTGCCGAGCAGGTTCAGGTTGGGTCCGTGTAGAACCAGAAAGGTCGCCATCGGCTGTTCCTTGTTATTGATGTGGGTACGGCAGAACCCGGCGACTATGCCGCAAAGCCTTTGTGACTGTCCAGTTCTATGCAGTAGGCAGCACGATTAGCGAGGATAGCGCAAAATTTGTGACTGCGAGCCTGGATCCGGTCAGTGTGGGAGCGGCATCCAGGCTGAGACCGGGTTAAACGCGGAACGCCTGGACAGCGGTGTTGAGCTGCCCGCCGAGCACCAGCAGATGCTCGCCCTGGCTGCGGCCCTGGCCGATGCGCAGCAAATTGTCCTCACCCAATTGGTGAATCCGCTCGCTGTTGTCACGGATTTCGCTGACCGCGCTGCTCTGCTGTGCGGTCACATCGGCAATGCGCACTGCTGTGGCGGAAATGGTCTGGATCGCCCCGACGATTTCATCCAGTGCACCGTCGGCCGCCTGGGCCTGCTGGGCGGTGGCTTCGGCGTGTTCGACCTGGGCGCGCATGCCTTGCACCGATTGGTGCGCAGCGGCTTGCAGGCCGGCGATCAGGGTCTGGATTTCGGCGGTGGCGCCGGCGGTGCGCTGCGCCAGGGAGCGCACTTCGTCGGCGACCACGGCAAACCCGCGTCCGGCTTCACCGGCCCGGGCGGCCTCAATCGCCGCGTTGAGCGCGAGCAGGTTGGTCTGGTCGGCGATCGAGCGGATCACCGTCAGCACGCCGCCGATGGTCGCGGACTCTTCAGCGAGTTTCTCGATCATCTGCGCATTTTGCTGCACTTCACCCACCAGCGCATGTAGCCCGGTCAGGCTCAGGCCGATCACCCGTTGGCCCTGTTCCACCGCGTCACCGGCGCTGCGGCTGGCCCCGGCAGCCTGGCTGGCGTCGCCTGCGACTTGTTGAATGGTCGCTTCGAGTTCGCCCAGGGAGTCGCGGATCTGCGCGGTGTCGCCGGCCTGGCGCTCGGCGCCGTCATGCAGGCCGCTGCTCAGTTCGGCCAATGCACGGCTGCTGCCGGCGACTTCCTCGGCATTGCCGCGAATGGTGCCGACCAACGCCACCAAATAGGCGCGCAGGCGGTTCAGCGACGCTTCAATGTCGTGCAGTTCGCGGTTGGTCTTGCCCAAGGCAATCGACTGGCTGAAGTCGCCTTCGGCCCAGGTCGACAGGGCCGGTGCCAGGTTGGTCAGGACTCGCGCCAAGCGGCGTTGCAGGGTGTCGATCAGCAATGCGATCAGCAGGATCAGACCGATCATCACGCCTTGCATCACCCGCACTTCGCCCTGGATCTTGCCGTGCTGCGCGCGCACCACCGGCTCCAGGCTGGCGATGGCTTGTTGCACGGCGTTGATTTTCAGGTGAGTGGCGTTGGCCAGGTCGGCCCGCTGCTGGATCTGCTCGCGAGTGCGCTTGAGTTCGGCGGGGTAGCGGGTCAGCAGGCTGTTGAGTTCGCGCTTGAGGTCGACGCCGGTGTCCTGGGCTTCGGTTTTTTCGCTGTTTTCCAGGCCCATCAGGGCGGAGAAGTCGTCGGCGCTGGATTCGGCGCTGGCCGTCACGCCCAGCAGCGGCAGCTGTTCCAGCAGGTCCGCCTGGCTGCGGATGTTGCCGACTTCGCGCTCCACATCATCGGCGAGTTCCGCACGGCCGCTGCTCACCAGCTTGTCGCGGGCCAGGGACAGTTTGCCCAGGTGTTGCGACGCGGCCAGCAGCGGCGGCAGGTAGCGCGCGGCCTGGGGGGAATTCACGCCGATGGCGTATTGGCTCAGTTGCTCCAGGTTTGCGCCCAATTCGCGCTCGGCTTGCAGCAGCAGGGCTTGCGGGTCGCCGGCCAGCTTGCCGGCAGCGAGCAGGTCGGTCTTGCTGAAGGCGTCCAGGTCCACAAGGCTCGGGCGCAGATTTTGCGCGAGGTCGGCAGGCAGTTCATCCAGATGTTGCAGCAGGTTTTCCAGGCTCTGGCTGGCGCTGCTCAAACGCAGGGCGTCGCCGCTGGCGAGGTAGTCGTCGATATTGCGCGCGGCCTGGTTCTGGAAGGTCTGGGACAGGCCCAGGTAGCGTTCCATCAGCAAATACGGACGCTCCAGTGCCCGCTGCGACCACCAGAGTGTCGCCCCGAGCGCCAGGCACACAGCCACGAGCAGAAGGGTATTGAGATTGGTCAGCAGCTTCAGGCGCATGCGGGATTTCAACCGACAGCAAAAGGTAAGTGCCTGAAGTTATTGCGCTTTCATTACAAGGTTATGACGGAATCAGTGGATTCCGGTGAAAAGGTGGCACTTTGCTTTGATGTGCGCGCCGCTTGTACTCGGTTGCGTCCGGCGTTCTTCGCGCGGTACAGCGCCTCGTCGGCCTGGGCCGCCATCATCAGGCTGTCGGAACCGTCGCACAGCTCCACAACCCCTGCGCTGAAGGTGCACCACAAGTCCTGCGGCTGGGCCGGGTAGTGAATTTCGGCAAAGCGCCCACGGATTTCGTCCAGCACCTTGCAGGCCGATTCCAGGTCGGTGTCGGGCATCACGATGGCGAATTCCTCGCCGCCGTAGCGCCCGATGTAGTCCGTCTTGCGCAGGCGCTGCTTGAGAAACAGCGCCAGGCTCTTGATCACGCGGTCGCCCATGGGGTGGCCGTGGCTGTCGTTGACCCGCTTGAAGTGGTCAATGTCGAGCATGGCAAAGCTCAGCGGCTTGTTCTCGCGGCGCGCACGGAAGCTGCAGTCTTCGAGCAATTGCAGGATGTGGGTGTGGTTGTACAGGCCGGTCAGGCTGTCGCGCACCATGCGCGCCTTGAGGTGGCGGGCGCGGGCGGCGCGGTTGCGCACGGTGGTGATCAGGTGGCGCGGCTTGATCGGCTTGGTCAGGAAGTCGTCGCCGCCCTCGCTCATCGCGTCCAGCTGTTTGTCCAGGTCATCTTCAGCCGACAGGTAGATGATCGGCACGCTGACATAGCGGTCGTTATGGCGGATCACCTTGGCCAGTTCGGTGCCGGTGCAGGCGGGCATGTACATGTCGAGGATGATCAGGTCGGGCTGGAAGTCCGCCAGCTCGGCCATGGCCTGGATCGGCTCGATCAAGGTGCGGGTGACGATGCCGGCACTGTTGAGCAGGCGTTCGGTGTGCAGGGCCTGGGCGCGCGAGTCGTCGATGATCAGCACTTTATACGGCTCGTACTGGGCGACGCAGGTGAGCACTTCGATCTTCTCCAGCAGGCTGGAGGCTTCCAGGGTGCCGGTGAGGAACTCCTGGCCACCGGCGCGCACGGCGGCGAGACGGGTCGGGGTGTCGGTTTCGTGCAGGCTGAAAAACAGCAGTGGCAGTTTTTGCTCCAGGCCTTCCTGGGCTTCGGCGGCCAGCTTGAGGCCCAGGCCGGCGCCGCAAAAGTCCACGTCCATGACGATGGCCGACGGCAAGCGCTCGGCCATCGACGCTCGGAACGCCGGTACGCTGTCCAGGGACTGCGCGCTCATGCCAAAAAATTCCAGCTGCTTGGCCAGGCGCTCGGCGCGGTCGTGATCGGCGAGCATCACGTAGATCGGCTTGCGCATCGGTGGCAGGAAGGTTTGTTCGAGCTGGTCGCCCTGGCGCAGCCCGGTGCGCGACAGGCGCTGCATCAGGCGATTGAGTTCGGTGATCAGGTGGCTGCTGAGGCGGCCACGGTTTTCGTCGACTTGCTTGAGCGATTCGCCGATATGCCGCGCCAACTGGCCGTGCTCCGGCTGCTCGAAGCGCTCGGCAAAACGCTGCAGGCGCAGGTTGGCTTCGCTGAGTTCGGAGAGGTCAGCGTTGGACCATTCACTGCGTTGCAGGCGCTGCCAGATCTCAAGAATTTGACGTGCCTGATGAATTACCCGCTGGGCAAAATGGTGCTTGAGACGCTCACGGCTGGGGTCTTCTGGCTCGGTCATATCCTGACTACTAGTAAGGCTGCATGCTGAGGTCGAACTGATGGCTCTATGCTAGCACCTCTTTTCTGTTGCATGAGTGTCATACGTCAATTAACTGCGAGACTTACGCATTCAATTTTCGACTCATCGGTCGCGCAGCGTAAAAAGCGTGCATCCTTTATAGTCGAACGTCCCGTATGCGCCACTTTCGTTTAAAAGCCCCGCGCTGACGGGCACGATGGGGTAGGGTTGTGGTCGGAGTGTTTGAACGCACCCGGACAATAGACGTGCATGAACTCAAGTGATTGAAAGGATCCCGCCATGCTGGACTGGAAAAACCGCGCAGACAGTACCAAAGGCCCCGCCCCCGAACCCAAGTCGGCCAACCGCAGCTACTTTCGCAGCCTGCTGATGAGCCGCGCCGTGCTCAGCCTGCTGGGCTTGTACCTGTTGGTCACGGGTGCCCTGGGGTGGTATTGGAGCGCAGAGCCGGCGCTGTTCCCGGTCCAGCAAAATGCGCAGATTGCCGCCGAGAAGGAAGGCAAGCAGATGGTGGTGGGCTATACCACCGTCGAAACCCTCAAGACCGTGGTCGGCACTTTACTGGACAAGCCCGGTGGCTATATCTCCAACGACCGTTTCCCGCCTGGCCTGTGGATGGACAACATGCCCAGCTGGGAATACGGCGTGCTGGTCCAGGTGCGTGACCTGACCCGCGCCCTGCGCAAAGATTTCGCGCGTTCCCAGTCGCAGTCGGCCGAAGACGCGGACCTGGCCAAGGCCGAACCGCGCTTCAACTTCGACAACAAGAGCTGGGTGCTGCCTTCCAGCGAGTCCGAGTACCAGGAAGGCATCAATTCCCTGAGCCGCTATGAAGCGCGCCTGTCCGACCCGAACCAGCGCGGCGCCTTGTTCTATGCACGTGCCGACAACCTGAACAACTGGCTGGGTGACGTGGCGACCCGCCTGGGTTCGCTGTCGCAGCGCCTGTCGGCCAGCGTCGGCCGGGTGAAACTGAACACCGCGCTGAAAACCGAAGCCCTGGCGCCGGGTGAAGTGCCGCAGGTCGATGAAGAAGTGGTGGAAACCCCATGGATGCAGATCGACAACGTGTTCTATGAAGCCCGTGGCCAGGCCTGGGCGCTGTCCCACCTGCTGCGCGCCATCGAGGTCGACTTTGCCGATGTACTGGCCAAGAAAAACGCCACGGTCAGCGTGCGCCAGATCATCCGTGAGCTGGAAGCCTCGCAGGAACCGGTCTGGAGTCCTATGATTCTTAACGGCAGTGGCTTCGGCGTACTGGCGAACCATTCGCTGGTGATGGCCAACTACATTTCCCGGGCCAACGCTGCAGTGATCGACTTGCGTCAGCTCCTCAATCAGGGTTGATGATGGACGCTACTCAAAACGAGGCCGCACACCGTGCGGCCTCTGATGCTGAACTGATCTGCTGGGTTGACGAAGAGGACAGGCTCCTCGGTCACCTGGTCAGGTCCGACCTGCGCCAGCGCGGTCTTATCGGCCGTTGCACGTTTATCTTCCTGTTCAACTCCAAGGGCGAGCTGTGTGTGCATCGACGCACCCTGAGCAAAGCCTTGTACCCCGGTTTCTGGGATACGGCGGCGGGTGGGATGGTCGCGGCGGGGGAGAGCTACGCCGATTCGGCGGCCCGCGAGCTGGAAGAAGAACTCGGTGTGGCCGGGGTAGCACTGGTCGAGCATGATCACTTCTATTTCGCCGACGGCGACAGCCGGCTCTGGTGCAAGTCCTACTCTGCCGTGTGGGACGGGGCGCTGCGTTTGCAGCCCGAAGAGGTCATGGAAGCGCACTTTCTGCCCCTCGACGTTATCCTTCAGGAAGCTGAACAAAAGCCCTATTGCCCGGACGCCCAGGAGGGCCTGCGTCGCTATCTGGCCCTGCGTCGCTAAACTTGCATAAATTGGCGCGATTTGGCCCTTAGCAAGTCGGCTTTTTGCCGTTACACTGCGCGACTTTTCACCCGAGCCTTCCTGCTATTAGGAGTGGGGCGGTTCGGTAGCGCTGCCCCTGCCTGAGTGGGGCTTCGCGGTCGGTAGTCCCGTTGCGGGCACCGATCTGTCTTTGTCCTCCCAAGAGGATTGCCGGTGGCCAAAAAAGCCGCATCCTTCGCCGCCCTTGGTGGCCTGGTATTTTCCACCGACGCAGGTCGACACTGCCCGGACTGTCGTCAGCCCGTGGATTCGTGCACCTGCAAACAGACCCTGATCCCTGAAGGCGACGGTATTGCCCGCGTGCGACGCGAGAGCAAGGGCCGTGGCGGCAAGACGGTGACCACCATCACCGGCGTGCCGTTGGCCGAGGATGCCCTGAAAGAACTCGCCACCACGCTGAAAAAGCGTTGTGGCACCGGTGGCGCGTTGAAAGACGGCGTCATCGAGATCCAGGGCGATCACGTCGAGTTGCTGTTGGCCGAGCTGATCAAGCTCGGGTACAAGGCCAAGAAGTCCGGCGGCTGAAAGCCTCTTCCCGACCTGTGTCTAAACTCTGTCCTGCAAGTGGGGTCCTACCTCTCGCGCAGGCAAATCGTCATTTTCATTCTTTAGACTGCGCCAGCCTCTGATAGGGGGCTGCGCCTTCGACTTCATTTATAGGGGACTTCGATGTCCGTACGACGCACACGCAAAGACGATGGCAGCCAATGGACAGTTGCGGACAGCCGCAGTGTTTACGGGATTCGCCATTGGGGGGCCGGGTATTTCGCGATCAATGATGCCGGTCGCGTTGAAGTCCGTCCGAACGGCCCGAACAGCACGCCTGTCGACCTTTACGAGCAAGTCGACGAGCTGCGCAAGAGCGGCCTGTCCTTGCCGCTGCTGGTGCGCTTTCCCGACATCCTGCAAGACCGTGTACGCCAGCTGACCGGCGCCTTCGATGCGAACATCGAGCGCCTGGAGTACCAGAGCAAGTACACCGCGCTGTACCCGATCAAGGTGAACCAGCAGGAAGCGGTGATCGAGAACATCATCGCCACCCAGAACGTGTCCATCGGCCTCGAAGCCGGTTCCAAGCCTGAGCTGCTGGCCGTGCTGGCCCTGGCGCCGAAGGGCGGCACCATCGTCTGCAACGGTTACAAGGACCGTGAGTTCATCCGCCTCGCGCTGATGGGGCAGAAACTCGGCCACAACGTGTTCATCGTGATCGAGAAAGAATCCGAAGTCGGCCTGGTGATCGAAGAGGCCGCCAGCCTCAAGGTCAAGCCACAGGTCGGCCTGCGCGTGCGCCTGTCGTCCCTGGCGTCGAGCAAGTGGGCGGACACCGGCGGCGAGAAATCCAAGTTCGGTCTGTCGGCGGCGCAGCTGCTGTCGGTGGTCGAGCGCTTCCGCGCCGCCGGCCTGGACCAGGGCATCCGCCTGCTGCACTTTCACATGGGCTCGCAGATCGCCAACCTGGCGGACTACCAGCACGGGTTCAAGGAAGCCATTCGTTACTACGGCGAACTGCGCAACCTCGGCCTGCCGGTGGATCACATCGACGTCGGCGGCGGCCTGGGCGTGGACTACGACGGTACCCACTCGCGTAACGCCAGTTCGATCAACTACGACATGGACGACTACGCCGGCGTGGTGGTGGGCATGCTCAAGGAGTTCTGCGACGCCCAGAGCCTGCCGCACCCGCATATCTTCTCCGAAAGCGGTCGCTCGCTGACTGCCCACCACGCCATGCTGGTGGTGCAGGTCACCGACGTCGAGAAACACAACGACGAAATCCCGCTGATCGAAAACAAGGAAAGCCTGCCGGAAACCGTGCAGTGGCTGGTGGACCTGCTCGGTCCGACCGACATTGAAATGGTCACCGAAACCTACTGGCGCGCCACCCACTACATGAGCGACGTGGCCGCCCAGTACGCCGACGGCAAACTGACCCTGGCGGAAAAGGCCCTGGCCGAACAGTGCTACTTCGCCGTGTGCCGCCGCCTGCATAACTCGCTCAAGGCCCGCCAGCGCTCGCACCGCCAGGTGCTGGACGAACTCAACGACAAGCTGGCCGACAAGTACATCTGCAACTTCTCGGTATTCCAGAGCCTGCCGGACACCTGGGCCATCGGCCAGGTCCTGCCGATCCTGCCGCTGCACCGCCTCGACGAAGAGCCGTTGCGCCGTGCGGTGTTGCAGGACCTGACCTGCGACTCCGACGGCAAGATCAAGCAGTACGTCGACGAGCAGTCCATCGAGACCAGCCTGCCGGTGCATGCGTTGAACGAAGGTGAGGATTACTTGCTGGGCATCTTCCTGGTTGGTGCTTACCAAGAGATCCTGGGCGACATGCACAACCTGTTCGGTGATACCGATTCGGTGAACATCTACCAGCGTGAAGACGGTTCGGTGTACAGCGCCGGGATCGAGACCCATGACACCATCGAAGACATGCTGCGTTATGTGCACTTGTCGCCGGAGGAGTTGATGACCCACTACCGCGACAAGTGTGCGAGCGCGAAGATCTCTGCGTCTGAGCGTACCCAGTTCCTCGACGCCTTGCGCCTGGGCCTGACGCGTTCGTCGTACCTGTCCTCATAAGCACAGTCGACGGCGATCCAAGATGTGGGAAGGGGCTTGCCCCCTCCCACATTTTTTTATCCAAGCCACTGGTCCTGCCGGTTCAGTCGCCACGCAATCGCCCACAAAGTCAGGCTGCGCAGCGCCATGAACAGCAGGAAGGTCAGCCACAGCCCGTGGTTGCCCAACCCCTGCAACAGCCAGGCGAACGGCAGCGTCAACAGCACCGTCAGCAACATGCCATTGCGCATCTCCCGCGCACGGGTAGCGCCGATAAACAGGCCATCGAGCAAATAACTCCACACCGCAATCAACGGCAATACCGCCAGATACGGCAGGTAACGGTCAGCCGTTTCGCGCACGCTGGGGATGTCGGTCTGCATGGCGATAAACAAGTGCCCGCCGACCGTGAACAGCAAGGCAAAACCGACGCTGGCGATCAGCGACCAACCGCCGGCGACCACCAGTGAACGCCTTAGCGCCTGACGGTCGTGGGCACCGATGGCATGGCCGCACAGGGCTTCGACCGCGTGGGCCAATCCGTCCAATGCGTGGGCGGTCAGCAACAGGCCGTTGAGCAGCAACGCGTTGGCCGCCACGGTGGCATCGCCCAGGCGCGCGCCCTGCACGGTGATCATGAAGAACACCGACTGCAACGCCAGGCTGCGGATAAAAATGTCGCGGTTCACCGCCAGCAGCGGGCGCCAGCTCTTCCATCGTTGCAACGCAGCCCAAGCGATATGCCCGGGGTAGGCACGCAGGGCTTTTTGCGTGAGGGTCAGGCCGAGCAGGGCGCCGGTCCATTCGGCGATCACCGAGGCTCGAGCCGAGCCGACCACCCCCCAATCCAGGCCAAGCACAAACCACAGGTTCAGGGCGATGTTCACCAGGTTGGTCGTCAGCAGAATCGCCAACGGCGCGCGGGCGTTTTGCGTGCCGAGGAACCAGCCGACCAGCGCATAGCTCGCAAGCGTTGCGGGCAGGCCGAACAGGCGGGTGTGGAAAAAATCCTGGGTCAACTGATTGAGCTCGGGGGAGGGCTGCATCCATTCCAGCGCCAGATGGCTGAAGGGAATACCTACCGTGCCCAGCAACATCGCCAGCCCCAGCGCCAACAGTAACCCTTGCAGGAGGATTTGCCGCAACGCCGCACCATCATTGCGCCCAGCGGCCTGGGCAGCGAACCCGGTGGAGCCCATGCGCAGGAAGCCCATGGCCCAGGCCAGGAAGGTGTACAGGCTGGCGCCGACGGCCACGGCGCCCAACTGATGGGCGTGGGGCAAGTGGCCGATGACCATGCTGTCTACCAGGGCCACCAACGGCACCGAGATGTTAGAAAGAATCATCGGCGCAGCTAAGGCCCATACACGGCGATGAGTAGGGCGGTCGCGCCAGTCGGTCAGTAAGGTGGACATGCAGGCTCCTCGGGAGAGCGGCATTGTAACCGGCACTCCTTGTCATCGCAGGACCAATGTGGGAGCGGGCTTGCTCGCGAATGCGGTGGTTCAGTAATAGATGTGTCGACTGACACACCGCCTTCGCAAGCAAACCCGCTCCCACACAAGCCCGCTCCCACATTTTGATCTTCAGTGTTTGTGGGATTTGGCTTGGCAACACTTCCTTTCAAGAACCAAACCACCCTCCGTCGGTCAATGTGAGCAGCACCTCATCAGCCCCACGCGGGCTGATATATAGTTCATCCCTCGGCCCCCTAACAACGAGTGCCCCATGCTTAACAAAGGATTGTTCCTGGCCTGCGCGCTGGCCCTGCTGAGCGCCTGCGATTCTTCCGACAAACCGGCGGCGCCTCCTGCGCCAACCGTGACGGCAGCACCTAAGGCGGCCAAGGCGGTGGTGGACGTGGCGGCGCTGAAGCAGCGCTACGCCGGGCGTGAGTTAAGCGTGGTGGATGTGTCCGAGGTGCAGCTCGATGGGGCCAGCACGCTCTCCGTGAGCTTTTCCATTCCCCTGGACCCCGATCAAAAATTCGCCGACAAACTTCACCTGGTGGACAGCAAGTCCGGCAAGGTCGATGGTGCCTGGGAAATTTCCGACAACCTGATGGAGCTGCGCCTGCGCCATCTGGAGCCACAGCGCAAGCTGGTGCTGACCATCGACGCCGGCGTGAAAGCGGTCAACGACGCCAAGCTCGCCGCCGAATACAGCGCCCGCCTGGAAACCCGCGACCTACAAGCCACCGTCGGTTTCGCCAGCCGTGGCACCTTGCTGCCGACACGCCTGGCCGAAGGCCTGCCGGTGATTGCGTTGAACGTCGACAAGATCGACGTCGAATTCTTTCGCATCAAGCCCGAATCCCTGCCCACCTTCCTGGCGCAATGGGGCCGCAATAGCAGCCTGCAAAGTTATGAGGCCCGCGAACTGCTGCCGATGGCCGACCTGGTCTACGGCGGCCGTTTCGACCTGAACCCGGCACGCAACACCCGTGAAACCCTGCTGCTGCCGATTGCCGGCCTCAAGCAATTGCAGCAGCCAGGCGTGTACCTGGCGGTGATGCGCGCTTCCGGCACCTACAACTATTCCCAGCCGGCGACGCTGTTTACCTTGAGTGACATCGGCTTGTCGGTGCACCGCTACGCCAATCGCCTGGACGTGTTTACCCAGGCCCTCGAAGGCGGCAAGGCGCTGGATGGCGTCGACCTTGAAGTGCTCGATGCCGACGGCCGCGTGCTGGGCCAGGGCAAGACCGAGAAGGGCGGCCACGCCGAGCTGCCGTTGCCGAAAAAAGCCCAGGTGTTGCTGGCCAAGCAGGGCGAGCAAACCAGCCTGTTACGCCTCGACAGCGCGGCGCTGGACCTGGCCGAGTTCGACATCGGCGGCCAGCCGTCCCATCCGTTGCAGTTCTTTGTGTTCGGCCCGCGTGACCTGTATCGCCCCGGCGAAACCGTGCTGCTCAACGCCCTGTTGCGCGACAAGGACGGCAACGCGGTCAAGCCGCAACCCGTGAGCGTCGAGGTCCGTCGCCCGGATGAGCAGGTCAGCCGTAAGTTCGTGTGGGATGCCGACGCGTCCGGCCTCTATCAATACCCACTGCAACTGGCTGGCGAAGCGCCGACCGGGCGCTGGCAGCTGGTGTTCGACCTGGGGGACGGCAAGCCGCAGTTGTATGAATTCCTCGTCGAAGACTTCCTGCCCGAGCGCCTGGCGCTGGAACTCAAGGGCAGCGACACGGCGTTGAGCCCGGCCGATAACCCGGTCATCCAGGTCAGTGGCCGCTACCTCTACGGCGCCCCGGCATCGGGCAACCGCGTCAGCGGGCAAATCTATGTGCGGCCGTTGCGCGAAGCGGTCAAGGCGCTGCCGGGCTATCAGTTTGGCTCTGTCACCGAAGAAGAACTGAGCCAGGATTTCGAACTCGACGAAAGCGTGCTCGACGCCAAGGGTCAGGAAGAACTGACCCTGGAAAGCAAATGGGCCGACGCCAAGTCGCCGCTGCAACTGATCGTGCAAGCCAGCCTGCACGAGTCCGGCGGGCGCCCGATCACCCGGCGCCTGGTGCAGCCGATCTGGCCGGCCGAACAACTGCCGGGCCTGCGCGGGTTGTTTGACGGCAAGGAAACCAACGGCGATGGCCCGGCAGAATTCGAAGTACTGCTGGCCAACCCGCAAGGGCAGAAGCTCGCCGCGCAAAACCTCAAAGTGCGCCTGGTGCGTGAGCGTCGCGATTACTACTGGAACTACTCCGACAACGATGGCTGGAGTTACCACTTCAACGAAAAATTCCTCAACCTCGACGAACAGACCTTGAACATCCAGGCGGGCGACACCGCCAAGGTCAGCTTCCAGGTCGAGTGGGGCCCTTACCGCGTCGAGGTCGAAGACCCGCAGACCGGGCTGGTCAGCAGCCTGCGCTTCTGGGCCGGCTACCAGGCCCAGGACAACACCGAAGGCGGCGCCGTACGCCCCGATCAGGTCAAGCTGGCGCTGGATAAACCGGCGTATGGCGACGGCGATACCGCCAACGTCACCGTGACCCCGCCTGCCGCCGGCAAGGGCTACCTGCTGGTGGAGTCCGCCGAAGGGCCGTTGTGGTGGCAGGAAATCGACGTGCCGGCCGAAGGCAAAAGCTTCGCCGTGAAGCTCGACCCGAAATGGTCGCGCCATGATTTGTACGTCAGTGCCCTGGTGATTCGTCCCGGCGAGCGCAAAGCCAATATCACCCCCAAACGGGCCGTGGGCCTGCTGCACCTGCCGCTGGATCGCACCCAGCGCAAACTCGGCGTGACCCTCAGCGCGCCGGAAAAAATGCGTCCCAAGCAAGCGCTGACGGTAAAAGTCGCCGCCAAGAATGCCGATGGCAGCGTGCCGAAACAGGTGCACGTGCTGGTCGCGGCGGTGGATGTGGGCATCCTCAATATCACCGAATACCCGACGCCGGACCCGTACGCCAGCCTGTTCGGTCGCAAGGCTTACGGCGTGGACCAGTTCGACATCTACGGCCAGTTGATCGAGGCTGGCCAGGGCCGCCTGGCCAGCCTGGCCTTTGGTGGTGACGCTGCGCTGGCCAAGGGCGGCAAGCGCCCGGACACCAGCCTCACCATCGTCGCCCTGCAAAGCGCGCCCGTGACCTTGAATGAGCGGGGCGAGGGCGAAGTCAGCGTCAACATCCCCGACTTCAACGGCGAACTGCGCCTGATGGCCCAGGCCTGGAGCGATGATCGCTATGGCATGGCCGAAGCCAAGACAGTGATTGCCGCGCCGCTGATCGCCGAGCTGTCGGCGCCGCGTTTCCTTGCCGGTGGCGACCAGACCACCTTGGCGCTGGACCTGTCCAACCTGTCGGGCCGGGCGCAGAAGCTCGATGTGCAATTGAGCGTCGAGGGGCAGCTGGAATTGGTCAACCCTGGCGCACAAAACGTCGAACTCAAACAAGGCCAGCGCACCACCCTGCGCATCCCGGTAAAAGCCTGGGGCGGCTTGGGGCAGGGCAAGGTCAAGGTCACCGTGAATGGCCTCGACCTGCCGGGTGAAAATCTACCGCCGTTCACTCGCGAATGGACCCTGGGCGTGCGTCCGGCGTATCCGGCATTGCTCAAGCATTACCGCGCGGTACTCAAGGATCAGCCGTGGAGCCTGCCAGCGGGCACCCTGGATCAGTTCGATGCGTCGGGGCGCGAGGCGCTGTTGAGCCTGTCGAGCCGGCCGCCGTTGAACCTTGGCGCGCAGATCAGCGCGCTCAAGGCCTACCCTTATGGCTGCCTGGAGCAGACCGCCAGCGGCCTGTACCCGTCGCTGTACGCCGACGATACGTTGCTCAAGCGCCTGGCGATCAAGGGCGAGCCGGATGCCGAGCGCAAGCGCAAGATCGAAATCGGCATCGAGCGCTTGCTGGGCATGCAGCGCTATAACGGCAGCTTCGGGTTGTGGGGAGCTGACGGCGAAGAAGAATATTGGCTGACAGCCTACGTCACCGACTTCCTCCTGCGCGCCCGTGATCAGGGTTTCGCGGTGCCGCAGGAGGCCTTGAAAAAGGCCAGTGAGCGACTGCTGCGTTATGTGCAGGAGCGCAACCTGATCGACGTCGATTACAGCGACAACGCCGACCACACCCGCTTCGCCGTGCAGGCCTACGCCGGCATGGTCCTGGCGCGCAGCCAGCAGGCGCCGTTGGGCGCGTTGCGCAGCATCTTCGAGCGTCGCAGCGATGCGCGCTCCGGGTTGCCGCTGGTGCAACTGGCGATTGCGTTGCAGAAAATGGGCGACCAGCCACGGGCGGACCAGGCGTTGCTGGCCGGTCTGGCGGCGCAGCGCAATGCCAATGAATGGCTGGCCGACTACGGCAGCCCGTTGCGTGATCAAGCGATGATCCTGGCGCTGCTGGAGGAGAACGACCTGGCCAAGGGCAAGCGTGAGGAGCGCTTGTTCACGCTGTCGGATCAGTTGGCGGCGAGCCCGTACTTGTCGACCCAGGAGCGTAATTCGCTGTTCCTCGCCGGGCGCCTGGGGTTTGCCAAGCCGGAGTCGGACTGGAAAGTGCTACTGGATGGCAGTGCTGGACGCCACGAGTTGAATAACCAGCAGTCGACCCTGGATCTGGAGGGCAAGCTGCTTTCAAGCAACCTGAGCCTGACCAATCAGGGCGATGTGCCGGTTTACCAGCAACTGACGATTTCAGGTTACCCACAGGTGCCACCGGCGCCAGGTGGCGACAACTTGAGCATCCGCCGTGAATACCTGGGCATGAACGGCCAGCCGCTGAACCTGCGCAGCCTCAACAGCGGCGACCTGGTGCTGGTGCACTTGGCCGTCAGCGCCAAGCAACGTGTGCCGGACGCCCTGGTGGTGGACCTGCTGCCCGCCGGCCTGGAACTGGAAAACCAGAACCTGGCACAGAGCGCTGCCAGCCTGGAAAACGCCAGCAGCCAGGTGAAGGAATGGCGTGAGTCGATGCAGAACGCGTCGCTCAAGCATCAGGAGTTCCGCGATGACCGTTATGTGGCCGCGCTGAACCTGGACGGTTCCGGCACCACGCACTTGCTGTATCTGGCACGAGCGGTGACGCCGGGCACGTACCGCGTACCGCCGCCGCAAGTGGAGTCGATGTACCGGCCGAACTGGCAGGCGGTGGGCGAGACCCCGGCGGACTTGGTGATCAAGGGCCGCTGAGATCTCAACTTGAAATGGGGCCTGAATGTGTGCGGGCTTGCTCGCGAAGACGGAGTGTCAGCCAGTACATCTGATACTGACATACCGCATTCGCGAGCAATCCCGCTGCCACAGGGGGGGCTGGTTGTTTGGGGGATCAGTGCACGACCCAGCTGAGCAGCCACAGCCCCAGCAGCAACCAGATAATCCCGAAGATGATCGACGCACGCATAAACGCCCGCACCGCCGAATACAGGAACAGCAGGCCAATGATCAGCGTGAGGATGCTGATGATCGAAGTGTCCATGCCCAGCGTACGTGAGAGGCCCTCGACAAAGTTGCCGCCAGCGTTGGTCAAGGCCCCGAACAATCCGCTGAGCCCATCGACGATAAAGCGGATGACCGAACCGAGCGCTTGGCCCAGCCATTCGAAGAAGCTTTCTACCTGCATGTGTGTGTCCTGATGAGAAGGTGGGCGTATCTGTGCCTTTGGTTGTGATTGCGCCAGGCTAGTTCCCTATAAGCATAGAGGTTTGCAGGTTAAATAATGGGTTTGCTTAGTATCGGATACCCACAATCCCATGTGGGAGCTGGCTTGCCTGCGATAGCGGTGGGTCAGTGAAAAATTTACCAACCGCCCCACCGCTATCGCAGGCAAGCCCGCTCCCACGGTTACTGCGCTGGAGCTTGGGGGTTGTGGTGTTGGTGATCGCGCTGTTGTGGCTGGCCGACCGTATCTGGCCCTTGCCGCTCCCTCAGGACGACCTGGCACGCGTCGTACTCGCCGAAGACGGTACGCCCTTGTGGCGCTTCGCCGATGCCAACGGCGTGTGGCGCTACCCGGTGCAAACCGGCGAAGTCTCGCCGTATTACCTCGACGCACTGCTCACCTACGAAGACCGCTGGTTCTACCGACACCCCGGCGTCAACCCGCTGGCGCTGGTGCGGGCCTCCTGGCAGAACCTCAGCGGCACACGGGTAGTGTCCGGCGGCAGCACCTTGTCGATGCAGGTCGCACGCCTGCTCGATCCGCATTCGCGCACCTTCCACGGCAAGTTGCGCCAGTTGTGGCGCACGGCGCAGTTGGAGTGGCACCTGTCCAAGGACGAAATCCTCAACCTCTACCTGAACCGCGCCCCGTTTGGCGGGACGTTGCAAGGCGTGGCGGCGGCCAGTTGGGCCTACCTGGGAAAATCCCCGGCGCACTTGACCCATGCCGAAGCGGCCTTGCTTGCCGTACTGCCCCAGGCCCCCAGCCGCTTGCGCCCGGACCGTCACCCGCAACGCGCCCAGCAAGCCCGCGACAAGGTGCTGCGCCGCCTCGCCGAGTTTCAGGTGTGGCCGCAGACCGCTGTCGACGAAGCCCTGGAGGAACCGCTGCTGCTCGCCCCGCGCCTGGAGCCGAGCCTGGCACCCTTGCTCGCGCGCCGCCTGAACCGTCCGGACAGCCCGCCGCTGATCCGCACCACCGTGGATGCCACCTTGCAACGCCGTCTCGAAGACCTGCTGCTGGGCTGGCGCGCCCGTTTGCCGGAGTACACCTCCGCCGCGATCCTGGTGGTGGAAGAAGAAAGCATGGCCGTGCGCGCCTACGTCGGCTCGGTGGACATCAACGATGCCAAGCGCTTTGGCCATGTGGACATGATCAGCGCGTTGCGTTCGCCAGGCTCCACGTTGAAACCGTTTCTGTATGGCATGGCGTTGGATGACGGCTTGATCCACTCCGAGTCGCTGTTGCAAGACGTCCCCCGCCGTTACGGCGATTACCGGCCGGGCAATTTTTCCATGGGCTTTACCGGCGCGGTGCCTGCGAGTACGGCGTTGTCCAGTTCGCTGAACCTGCCGGCGGTGCAGTTGCTGGAAGCCTACGGGCCCAAGCGCTTCGCCGCCCAAATGCGTATCGGCGGCGTGCCCTTGGCGTTGCCGGCGCTGGCCGAGCCCAATCTGGCGTTGATTCTTGGCGGCGCGGGCAGTCGTCTGGAGGATCTGGTCAGCGGTTACAGCGCCTTCGCCCGGGATGGCAAGAGCGCGACCATCCGCTTGCAGCCAGGCGACGTTCTCAGGGAGCGGCCGATGTTGTCCCCTGGTGCGGCGTGGATTGTGCGACGTATCCTCAGTGGCCAGGCACGCCCCGACCGCGACCCGCGTGCCGAGTTGGTGCAGCGCCCGGTGCTGGCCTGGAAAACCGGCACCAGCTATGGCTTTCGTGATGCCTGGGCGATTGGTGTGGGGCCGCGTTACTTGATTGGTGTGTGGATCGGCCGACCGGACGGCACGCCGGTGCCGGGGCAGTTCGGCCTGGCCTCGGCGGCGCCGTTGATGCTGCAGGTGCACGATGTGCTGACCAACCGCGACAGCCAGCGCGGCATCAGTGCGCCCGTCAAACCGGTGCCGGCGAATGTTGGCGTGGCTGCGATCTGTTGGCCGCTGGGCCAGCCGCTGGGCCGCAGCGATCCCAATTGCCGGCGCCAGCGTTTTGCCTGGACGTTGGACAACACCACACCGCCGACCTTGCAGGCATTGGATCAACCGTTGAGCGTGGGGTTGATGGAGAGTGTGTGGGTCAACGCCAAGGGCCTGCGGGTCGACGCCCATTGCCCTGGTGCCGAGGCGAAAAGCATCGCCTTGTGGCCGGCGCCGCTGGAGCCATGGTTGCCACGGGTCGAGCGCCGCGAAGCACGCATCCCGGCCGCCGATCCCGATTGCCCGCCGCCGGTATTGGCCGCGTCGTCGCCGTTGTCGATTGTAGGCGTGCGCGAGGGTGATCAACTGCGCTTGCCGGCTGCCAGCCAGCAGGCGCTGCGTCTGAAAATCTCGGCGTTGGGCGGCAGTGGGCGGCGTTGGTGGTTTCTCAATGGCGAGCCGTTGGGGGACAGTGCCAACCAGGACTTTATCAATGCCAGCTTTGAGCGGTTGGGGCGGTATCAGCTGAGTGTGCTGGATGAGGCGGGGCAGACTGCCCGGCTTGAGTTCAGTGTCGTCGACTAAATCGCCTTCGCGAGCAAGCCCGCGCCCACATTTTGATTTGTGAATACCTTCAAGTGTGGGAGCGGGCTTGCTCGCGAAGGCGTCCTCAAGAACACCCGGAGATTCACTTGCCTTCAAGGCCAATCCCCCCGAAGCTACTCACCTTCAGGAGCCTCACGCATGAACCTCGAACACCTCACCGAACGCCTGCACCGCATCCGCGATACCAACGACTGGAAGCAGTTCCACAGCCCGAAAAACCTGGCCATGGCCGCCAGCGTGGAAATGGCCGAGCTGGTGGAGATCTTCCAATGGCTGAGCGAAGACCAATCCCGCCAGCTGCCTGCCGACAAACTCGCCCATGCCGGGCAGGAAGTCGGCGATATCGTGTTGTACCTGCTGTTGCTGTGCAGCGAGTTGGGCCTGGACATGAACGAGGTGGTGCGCGCCAAACTGGCCGACAGCGAACGGCGGTTTGCCCATGAGTGACCGACATTTCGACCAATTGGCCACGCGTTTTGCCGAGAAAATCTACGGTGGCGCCAAGGGGGCCATCCGTCTGGCGGTGCTCCAGGCCGACCTGACCGAAGCGCTGCCCAAGCGCCCATTGCGCGTGCTGGACATCGGCGCGGGCCTGGGCCATATGTCGTTGTGGCTGGCCGAGCAGGGCCATCAAGTGACCCTGGCCGAACCCGCCGAGCCGATGCTCGAAGGCGCGCGCCAACGCTTCGCCGAGGCCGGGCAGAGCGCAACGTTCATTCACGCGCCGTGGCAGGATTTGCTTGGCCAACTCACCGAACCCTATGACCTGGTGCTGTGCCACGCCGTGCTGGAATGGCTGGCCGAGCCCCACGCGATCCTGCCGGTGCTGCACCAACTCACGGTGCCCGGCGGCTGGTTGTCCCTGGCGTTCTACAACCGTGATGCGCTGATTTACCGCAACCTGCTCAAAGGCCACTTCCGCAAGATGCGCAAGAACGACATGGCCGGGGAAAAGCAGAGCCTCACCCCGCAACAGCCGCTCGACCCGCGTGAACTGGCGGCGCAACTCGAAGGCCTTTGGCAGGTCGAAAGCCAAAGTGGCGTGCGGGTGTTCCACGACTACATGCCGGTGGAATTCCAGGCCCGCGCGAATCTGCAGGACTTGTTGGAGATGGAACTCGCTCACCGTCGTCACCCAAGCTTTGCCGGACTTGGGCGTTATTTGCACTGGATCTGCCGTCCGGTTTAAGCGGCCCAGTCTGCGGAGGTCGAAATGCGTCGTCTCTGTTTGATCCTGTTGTCTTTGGGACTGGGCGCCTGTTCCAGCCCCAATCCCTACGTGGCCGCCTCGGCCCCGATGCCGCCGGCCCCGGCCCAGGCGGCCAATACCTTTGATGCCAGTGCCTACCCGGCGCCGGTGCGCGACTATGGCGCCTACCGCAACTGGGCCTGGCGCAACGGCCAGCTGCCGGCGGGCACGGCCTGGGCCGATTCGGCGCAGATTGCCGAAGCGGTCAGTGGCGCCCTCGACCAGCGCGGCTTGCGCCCCCTGCACGACAATCGCCCGCCGGACCTGCTGGTCAGCGCCGACGTGCGCCTGGAGAAGCGCCTCAAGCAAGTCCAGGATGACTATGGCTACGGCTATGGTGGCTACAACCGCTATGGCAATGGCTACGGCATGTACAACTCGGCACCGATCGTGCGCACCTATGAAGTGACGGTGGCGGTGGTGCGCGTCAACCTGTTCGACGCCCGCAGCGGCCAGCCGGTGTGGAGCACCAGCGCGGAAACCGCCAGCCAGGGTAGCCTCAGCGAACGCGCCGATGGGCTGCGCAAGGCGGTGCAGAAGGCGATGAGCGCTTATCCGCCACGTTAAGCGCTAAGCTCAATGACAGGCCCCGGTCTATTTTGGAGAACACTCATGTTTCGTCGTATCGCAACGCTCGCTTTTGTAGTGCTGCTGGGCGGTTGCCAGACCAGCCAGGTCAACCACGATTTTGACGCCAGCCGTGATTTCGGCGCGTACCGCAGCTGGGCCTGGAAAGACCCGGCGCTGCAATACCGTCCGGATGACCCGCGGATCAAGAGCGACCTCACCGAACAACGCATCCGCCAGGCCGTCGGCGAACAACTCGACCAGCGCGGCCTGCGTCCGGCGGCGGCTGGCGCCAAGGCGGACTTGAAGGTGCAGGCCTACCTGATCGTCGAAGACCGCCAGCAACAAGTCACCACCAACTACGGCGGCGCCTGGGGCGGCCCGTGGAACGGCTACTGGGGCGCGCCGATGTACAACGAAACGCGCAACATCACCTACAAAGTGGCAACCCTTCAGATCGACCTGCTCGACGGCAAGGACGGCAAGCTGGTGTGGCGCGGCAGCGACGAGCAGATGATGAGCAGCACGCCGAATCCCCAGGATCGCAGCAATGCCATCCGCGCGACGGTGACTAAAATTCTCTCCAACTACCCGCCGCACTAACCAACACCGCAATCCCCCTGTGGGAGCAAGCCCGCTCCCACACCTAGCTTTGTGCACGCCCCACAATCTCCGTCAGTCGCCAATGTGGCGACTGGCCGGCGCGGCCGCAACGCCTTGTCTACACTCCACTGCACTACGGAGAGTAAGCGCTAAAGGAGTGCTCGATGTCTCCCCGACTTCGTTCCAGGCAGCGTGGTGCGATTGGCTTGATGGCGGCCCTGACCCTGGGGCTGGCGCTGGTCTTTCTGTTGCTGGTCGTCGATAGCGGGCGGCTGTACCTGGAGAAGCGCAAGCTGCAAGGCATCGCCGACATGGCCGCGCTGGAAGCGGTGCAGCGCAACGGCAATTGCATACCGGCCACCAACACCGCGCCGACCTTTGCCGGCGCCAGCGCCACGCGCAACGGCTATGTCATTCCCCCCGGCAGTGCGCTGGACGTGCGCTGCGGCGTGCTGAGCACCAATGCCAGCAACCTGCGCGTGTTCAGCCAGGACTCCACCAAGACCGATGCCATCCAGGTGACCGCCTCCCGCCCGGTGTTGACCAGCGTTGCGGGTGGCGTCTGGACGCTGGTCAATGGCAACGCCTACAACGTGATGACCCAATTGACCGCCAGGGCCGTCGCCGCGCCGAAGATTCTGCCGCCGCAGGCGCAGTTGACGATCAAGTCGACGGTGCTGACGGTCGACTCCAGCAAGTCGGACGCCCTGGACCTGCTGTTCGGCAAGCTGCTGGGCGGCAACCTGTCGGTGGGCCTGGCGGGCTGGCAAGGGTTGGTGGGCACCGATATAAACCTGCTCAGTTACCTGAACCAACTGGCGCTGAACGTGGGGGTGCAGGCAGGCAATTACGATGAGTTGTTGGCCAAGAACCTCAAGCTCGGTCAGTTGGTGGATGCAGCGGTCACGGTGTTGCAGGCCGGAGGCAGCACCGCCTCGGTGGCGGCTGCGGCGGGAGCGGCGAAGATCAGTGCGCTGGTGGGCAACCTGGACGTGACGTTGGGCAGCTTGATGCAAGTGCAGACCGGCGCGGTGTCCGCGGGGCTCAATACCACGGTGAATGCCTTCCAGTTGATCGAGGCGTTTGTGCAGTTGGCCAACAAGACAAGTGCCGTGGTTGCCGACGTGCCGGTGACGCTGCCCGGGGTCACGACGAATCTCAAGATCAAAGTGATCCAGCCGCCGCAGTTGTCGGCGATTGGCGATCCCACGTACGCCAAGAACAAAACCGATGCGACGACGCGGATTTATGTGCGCACGGCGCAAGTCAGCGTTGGGCTGACGGTGGGGCTGCCACTCCTCGACACGGCGCCGGTGAACCTGGTCTTGAACGGGTTGCTCGGTCCGCTTTCTGACGTTTTGAATAATTTGTTAAGCCTGAACCTGGGCGGGACGGTGTCATCGTTGTTGTGTGTATTGGGTGGTTACTGCGAGCGTACAGACCTGAAAGTGCTGTCCTCTGCCTCCAACCCCCCTATCACTGGCGTGGATGTGATTCTGGAATTGGGCAGTGCTGAAAGTTATGTCACCGGGTTCACCTGCGTGAGCGACGCGACCAAAACCTTGACTACCCAATCCAACGCCTCGGTAGTCACCGTCAAGATCGGCCAGACTCCCACGTTGATCAACTCACTGGCCTCCAGCCCGCCGTTGAGTCCTGTGCCGCCGTTACCGGTGGTCGACATCGGCGCGATCACCTGCTTCAAACCGCTGCTGGGGCTCGGGCCGACCACGTGTGACCCCGCGACACGCAAGGCGTTTTATGGCGGCGGGATCGGGCTGAGTATCAACAGTACTGTGGGGACGACCACTGCGGCCCTCGGTGCTCACACCTATAATCAACCGCCGGAAATCAAGCAGCCGGCGCTCTACTACGCATTCTCGACCACCGGTCTGGTGGGCTCGCTCAAGACGACATTGGCGGGCATTCAGTTCCAGGTTTACAAACCCACCGGCTTCAACCTGCTGGGCGGCTTGCTGGTGACCAGCGCAACGTTGCTCAATGATTTGAATACCACGCTGGGAGGGCTGATCGGCAATGTGTTGAGCCCAGTCGTCGACCCACTGGTCAACGGCCTGCTGAACACCCTCGGCATCAACCTCAACCAGGTCGAAGTCGGTGCCAACCTCAGTTGCCGCCCCCATGGCCAGGCGGCGCTGGTGAACTAGGCCAGCGGCAACTCCACGCAAAACCGGGCGCCGTGCTCGCCGTTGCTGACGCTCAGGCGTCCGCCCATGTTTTCCACAATCCCATAGCTCACCGACAACCCGAGGCCGGTGCCTACGCCAATCGGCTTGGTGGTGAAGAAGGGTTCGAAGATCCGCTCCAGCAGGCGCGGGTCGATGCCGCCGCCGTTGTCCTCGACCCAGATGCGCACGTGGCGGCCGTCACGCTCGCTGTGCATGGCGATCCAGGGGCGCAGCTCCGGCTGTTTTTCACGCTGGCCGAGCAACGCGTCGCGGGCGTTGACGATCAGGTTGATCAGCACCTGTTCCAACTGGTCGACGTGGCCCTTGACCTGCACCGTGAAGTCCGGCGGTGTCAGGCGCAGCTCCACACCCTTGCCGCGCAAGCCTTCGCTGAGCAGCGACAGCGTACCCTCCACCGCCTGTGCCGGGTCGAAGGGGTGCTGCTCGACTTCCGAGCGGCGGCCGAACACGCGCATATGGTCGACCACCCGCGCCGCGCGCTGCACCTGGGTGTCGATGCGTTGCAGTTTTTCGGTCAGGTAGTCGATTTGTGCATCGCCATCGCGCACGCGCTTGAGCACATTGACGATGGCCATGCGCATCACGTTCAACGGTTGGTTGATCTCGTGGGCCAGGCCCGTGGCCATTTCGCCGAGGGTGGCCATTTTGGCGCTCTGGGTCAGTTGTTGCTGGGAGCGGCGCACTTCGGTGTTGTCGCGGCCCACAGCCTGCACTTCCATCAGCGCGCCCTGCTCATCGAACACGCCGCGGTCTGACCATACCCACCAGGCATGTTCGCGCCCCGGCAGTTGCAGGCTGATTTCGGCGGTGCTGACCGGGAACTCCGGCGTCAGTCGGCCAATGCGCTGCACAAAGCTATCGCGTTGTTCGGCCGACAGCCAATCCGCCAGGTTCAGCCCCGGCAATTGTTCCGGGCGGCACTCCAGATAGTTGGCCAGCGGGGTGTTGCCGAACGTCAGGGTCAGGTCGGGGCGGTAGCGGCAGATCATCGCCGGTGAGTCCTCTACCAGGATGCGGTAGCGTTCCTCGCTTTGCTTGACGTGCTCCGCCGCCAGGGTTGCCTCGGTCACATCCAGCCACAGGCCCACGGCTTCGACCGGCAGGCCCAGGTCGTCGCGCAGCAGCCTGGCTTCGTCGAGCAGCCAGTGATAGTTGCCTTGCTTGTCCTGCACGCGATAGCGGCTGCGCACATTGCCTTCGCGCAGCAGTTGGCGGGTGCGTTCGAAATACAGGTCGCGGTCGTCGGGGTGCAGCCATTCGATCAGGCTGGCGGCCGTGCATTCGGCGAGCGTACGGCCGAGCAACGGCAGCAGGCTGTCGCTGAAAAACAGCGGTTGCAGGGTGCCTTCGACGTAGCGCTGTACATAGATGATTGCCGGTGAGCTGGCGATCAGGTTGTCCAGCCGGGCGTGGGCGGCAGCGGCTTGCTGTTGCTGGTTTTTGATGTCGCTGATGTCGAGCATGAAGCCGACCAGCCGCCGATGGTTGCCGACGCCCAGGGCCTGGCCCTGGACGCGATACCAGATGGGGTTTTGCGCGGCGTCGAGACGGTGCAGGCGCACGCTGGTCGACAGCGGTTTGCTCAGGGTCTGCAAGTCGTGCAGGCGGCTGGCGAGTTCCTCGCGGTCGGCGGGGTGAAACAGCCGCAGCCAGTCGCTCAAGGTGTGGCGTGTGGTGGCTTCGTCGGGGTTCAGGTGCTGTTGCAGCTGGGGCGCCAGTTGGATGTCGTCGCTGAGGTTGGGCAGTTCCCACCAACCAGTGCCGAGCAGGCCTTGCAGGGCTTCGAGGCGATCCAGTTGCTGTTGATGGCGCTGTTCGCGCAGGCGGCTGAGCAGGGGCGCGGCGAGGGCTGCGGTGAGTTGCAGCCAGTCGCGCTCGAAGGTGTCTTGGGCGTGGTAGAAACCGCACAGCAGCCAGGCGGCGACGCCATGGTCATCGCGATAGGGCACCAGGAACCCCTCGGCATTCGCAAAGATGCCTTGCAGGCGCGGATGCTCGCTGTGGCCGTGGGTGAGGGTCAGGCTCAACGGCGCGGTGCCGCCCAAACTGTCCAGGGCCGCGCCGAGTGCCTGGCCATCGTGCCACAGCACCGGGGCGTCAAACGTGCGGTATTGGCTGTGGACCCGCCAGCCCAGGTCCTGTTCGTCGAGCAGGGCGATGGCGACACAGGGAATCTGAAAGTGTTGGGCAATGCTTTGCAGGTTGTCCTGCACCACTTCCGGCAGCCGGGTCAGGCTGCACACGCGCAAGCGTTCGCTGACCTGGGCGCTGAGCAACTGGTGTTGCTCGCGGGCTTCGGCGTGCTCGCGGTGGCCGATCAAGTCGCCGATGTCCAACAGCTGCAAAACCCAGCCGTCGCCGCTGGGCTGGATCCAGCCACGGGTTTGCAGGGGGCGTCCAGCGAAGCCATTGAAATCCAGGTCGAGGTTTTGGCCCTGCCAATCGGCGGGGCTGCCCTCGATCACCACGGCGCTGTGGGCACACAGGTAGTCCACCAGCGGTTCGGGATGTTGCTCGGCGGTGTGTTTGACCAGGCGATGACGCAGCGGACCGTGGGTTTGCAGGACGCGGCCGAGGTTGTCCAGGTCAATCTGCAAACCGGCGTTGACGGGGACGTGCGCCGCGGGCAGGTGTGACTCGGGCGGGCGGCCGAGCAGGCGGTCGAAGAACTTTTCCCCCGAGGTCAAAATTGCAGGCTCGCTTGGGCCGACAGCGTGGTGGGCAGGTTGGGCACGGTGCCGAAGCCCGGCAGCACCAGGAATGGCAGGACGCTTTTGAGGTTGTCGGAGGGGTAGTTGATTTGCACGGTCAACAGGTTGCCGGCCGAGTAGGTGGCGGTGACATAGCCCGGGACGAATTTGAACGCGGCAGGCAGCCACTGCAATTGAGCCTGGGCGGTCGCCACGGCACGTGCGGTGACGGCGCTGGAGTAACCGGGGGTGGTGGGGTCCAGTGCAACGCTGCGCCTGACACCCTCGGCCGTGGCCTGGTTGAACGATTGCAGCAACAGCAACGGCAGGCTGTAGCTGACCAAACCGTAAAACACGGCAAAAAAGATCATGAACACCATCGCGAACTCAAGCGCGGCGGCACCTTTCTGTTTTCTGGGGAGGCCCTTTCTCATGACTGCGTCTACCCTGACAACGACTACCTGATATCAGCATAGAGTCATTCAGTAAAAAGGGATTTTTTTTACGTGATTCACAGCCTCATCGTGTTTGCCTGGCTGGCGCTGTGCGCCGTGCAAGATACCCGTCAACGCCAGATCGCCAACCGCCTGACCCTCGGCGGTTTTGTGCTGGCACTGGTTTACCTGGTGTGGAGCGGTTCCACCTGGCTGGGCGCGACGCCGGCCGAGGGTGCCTGGGCATTTGCCCTTGCCGTGGTGTTCACCTTGCCCGGTTATGCCCTGGGGCGTCTTGGCGCTGCGGATGTAAAACTGCTGGCGGCCCTGGGCCTGGCGAGCAATTGCACGTACTTGCTCGGCACGTTTGTCGGTGCCGGCCTGGCCAGCGTGGTGTGGCTGCTGTTGGCGCCAAAATTGTGGCCGCTGATGAATCAAGGGCTTAGAAATGCCCTTGAGTACCTCGGCCCGCACCAGTCAAAAAAACAGCCCTTCGCGCCATTTTTGTTGGCCGGATTTACCCTCGCCTGGCTTTGGAACCCACTGATCGCAACGTAGCGTAGCTCTATGTACATAGTCGGAAAGTGCGTCTACGTTTATAGCCAGGATGTGCGAAATAGACGCGGTTGTACCGTTTTGAACCGATTTTTGCTTGGCCAGGCATGGAGTAGCGCGTGAACAAGCTTATCTCTCAGATGAAAGTCCTCGTGGTCGACGATCAGCCCTTGATCGTGGAAGAGTTGTGCGAATACCTCGAAAGCAGCGGTTACCGTTGCGTGCCTTGCGATTCAAGCCGGCAGGCCATCGCGCGGTTCCGTGAAGACGCTGAAATCGCCCTGGTGCTGTGCGACCTGCACATGCCGGAAATGGATGGCATCGAGCTGGTCCAGGAACTGCAACGCCTTGCCGGCAAACGCCGCGCCTTCGAGGCGATCATGCTGACCGGGCGTGCCGACAAACAGGACGTGATCAAGGCGCTGCGGGCGGGCATCGCCGATTACTATCAGAAACCGATCAACCTCGAAGAACTGCTTGAAGGCCTGCAACGCCAGGAGGCCGCGCTGCATGAGCGCCAGAAGGATCTGGAACTGGGGCAGTTGAATCAGAAATTGCAGTTCCTGTCCGCGTCGATCGACGACCTTTACCACGACCTCGACAAGGTGCGCAGCGGCCCGCAACCCGCCACTGATGAAGCCCTGGGCGACGACGTCGAAAGCGCCGAAATGCCGGTGATCTTCAAGCAACTGTCGCCGCGCCAATTGGATGTGGCGCGCCTGGTCGGCAAGGGCCAGACCAACTACCAGATCGCCTGCGAACTGGGCATCACCGAAAACACGGTGAAGCTCTACGTGTCCCAGGTGCTGCGCCTGACCCACATGCACAACCGCACGCAACTGGCGCTCGCGCTGTCACCCGCCAGCGCGTCGATCCGCCAGCGCGTGAGCGCCCACTAGTTACTGCTGCCACTCTTCGCGGCGCCACCCTGCTTCTGGTCGTAGTACTCGGGAATGGGGTGCTTGTAGCTTTCGATCAAACGTTGCATGGCCTGCTCGCGTTCCGCCGGGGAGGCTTTTTGCGCTGTGGACGAAGCCAATTGCCCGGTGACCTGCATCTGCAGCCAGCCTTCGGTCTGCTGTTGATAAGGCGATGACGGGCCGGGCTCGATGGCCAGTGCGCTCAGGGGCAGGGTGGCCAGCAGCAGGTGGGCGAACGGTTTGAGTGTCATCTGAATACTCCCTCGGATACTTATTTGACGGGCACTTGCCGTGCGTCGCTGACGGTTGCCACTTGCTCCCTGGCGCGGGGCGCCGAGCGCTTGAGTTGTTCGGCGCGGAGCTGGGCCTGGGTGAATTGCTCCGGGCTCAAGCCAAAGCGGCTGACCAACTGCGACGCCTGCGTCCAGTTGTCCTGATAGATCAGCAGGGTGACCAGGTTGACTGCCGCCAGTGAGCTGCTCTGGTTGAGTTCCATGGCGGTGAGGAATTCGAAGCGCGCGTCCTCCAGGCGCAACTGGTTGAGGTAGACCACGCCGAGGTCATTGCGGATTTTCTCGTCGATGGGCGACAACCTGGTTGCCCGCTGCAAATGCTCCATGGCCTGGCCGTTATCCCCTTTGGCCACCGCCAGTTGGCCCAGCCCGTGCTCGCCCTCGGCCGCCAGGCACGTGCCGAGCAGGCCGCGATATAACCCTTCGGCCTCGCTGCGCCCCAGCAAGCGGTAGACCTTGGCTTTGCGCAGGCGCACCTGCGGCAGGTTGTCCGACAGGTTCTGCAGATTGGCCAGGCTGGCGTGCAGCTTGCCGTCGTTGGCCATGTCGTCGGCGAGGTTCAGCGACAGCTCCTGGTCGGCGTTGGGCTTGGTGCAACTGCCGGTGCCGGCGAACCCGGCCCAGGGAGCCTGGCCCATGTTCGCGCAACCACTGATCAGTAGCAGGCTGCAGGCGGCAAACAGTAATTTCATGGTGCGTCCTCTCAAGTGCCGATGGCCTTGGATATGGCGATAAACCCCGGGCCGGCCAGTACGATCAGCAGCGCGGGAAACAGAAAAACCATCATCACCACCGACATCTTGGCCGACATCTTGGAAATGAATTCCTGCATGCGCGTCAGGCGCCGGTCATCGAGCAGTTGCTTGAGCGCCTGCAACGATTTCATCGCACCGCCGCCCTGATACAGCAGCTGTTGCAGGATGGTGCAGGTGTCGGTGAACTCATCCACGCTGAGCATCAGACTGGTTTTGCTCAGTTCTTCGCCCAGCTCCAGGCCCGAGTCCACCCGTGCCAGCACCAGGCGCAACTCGGCGGTCAGCACCGGCATCAAGGTCTGGGAGTCGTTGGACATGACCCGCAAGGTTTGCTCCACCGCCATGCCGGACTCGAACAGGATGCGCAGCAGTGGGATAAAGGTCGAAATCTCCTGGGCGATCTGCTCCTGGCGCCGTTTGGCGACGGAGGCCAGCACACGTTTGGGCAGCAGGTAACCGACGGCAAACCCGAGAAACGGCACCGGCCAGACATGGGCGACGTCCGGGAAAAACAGGCTTTGCACCAGGATCGTCAGGCCCAGCAACAGAATCGGCGCGCCCACCTGGCAGGCGGCGAACATCGAGCGCTGGCTGGCCTTTCTCCAGCCGATGCGGTTGAGCAGAGTCTGGGTTTCGTTGTCCAGGCTGATGGTGCGCTGGCCGATGCGCGTATTGCCCAACTGACGCAGCAACTGGCCCATCTTGTCATCGCGTACGGTGTTGCCCTGTAGCCGCTGGCTGACCAGCCGCTGCTGGCGACGATGGGCGAGCAGGTTGATGACCAGCAGCGCGAGTGCCGCGAAAAACAGGGCGATGCTGATCATCACGGCCATCTCAGACGCTCCTCAGCATGCGCCACAGCGCCACGCACCCGAAGACCTGCATGCTGAAGGCGCCGATCAGCAACCATTGGCCGCTGTCATCGGCCCACATGCCCACCAGATACGTCGGGTTGGTCAGCAGGAAATAGCCCGCCACGCTGACCGGCAACAACGCCAGGACCACCGCGGTGACCCGGGTTTCGCCGGTCATTGCGCGCAGTTGGCGCGCACCCTGGTCGCGCTCGCGGATCATCTTGATCAGGTTTTCCAGCAGCTCGCTGGCGTTGCCGCCATACCGATGGTTGACCTTCAAACCGAGGGCAAACAGGCGCAATTCATCCTGTTCATACAGCTCGGCGAAATCGTGGGTGGCCTCCGGCAGGCTGACGCCCAGCAGCACATTGCGCTTGATGCGGCCCATGGCGGTGCGCAGTGGGTCGTCGCTGGCGTCGATAGCGTTGAGCACCGCATCGGCCAGGGTGCGCCCGGATTTGAGACTGCGCACCGCGTGATCGAGCAACTGCGGTAGCTGTTCGATCATGCGCTGCAAGCGCCGTTGATAGCGCAGTGAAATGTAGAAGCGCAGGATCAGCGGCGGCCCCAATAGCATCACCAGCAATCCCAACCATTCGAAGGCGAGCAACCCCAGCACTACGCCCAGTGCCCACAAGCTCAGCCACAGCCCCAGGCGTTCGGTCGGCTTGCCCAGGCCGGCACGCATAAAGGCGCGCTCCAGGCTGTTGAGCAGTGGGTTGCTTTCCTGGGTTTGCGGCTGCCCGTGGGCCAGGCGCTCCAATACGCGGTCGGTCTGGGCCTGACGTACCCCGCGACGCATCAACTGCACGCCGAGCAACAACATGGCCAGGGAGGTCAGCGCGAGCAGTATCGGACCAAGCATGGGGCACGCCTCCTAGTGCGGCAGGTGGCTCTCGCGGCGCAGCTTGTCGCCGGCGGGGTTGATGGCCTCGCGCAAGAATCCGTAGCCGGTGCGCTTGTCGAGGCGGAACAAGGTATTGGTGACGTAGATGTCATCGCGCACACCGACCACTTCCACCACTTCGGTGACGCAGCGGCGGCCGTCGGGCAGGCGTGACAATTGGATGATCACGTCGAGTGCCGCGCAGATCATCTGGCGCAGGGTTTTTTCCGCGATCAGACGCCCGGTCAGGCCCACCAGCGTCTCCAGGCGCAGCAGTGCGTCCTGGGCATTGTTGGCGTGCACGGTGCTCATCGAGCCGTCGTGGCCGGTGTTCATTGCGGTGAGCACATCGAGCACTTCGACGCCACGGATCTCGCCAAGGATGATGCGGTCCGGGCGCATCCGCAGGGCGTTGCGGATCAGGTCGCTGGCCTTTACTTCGCCGTGGCCTTCGGCATTCGGCGGGCGGGTTTCTAGGCGTACCACGTGGGGGTGGCCCAGTTGCAGTTCAGCCACGTCTTCGATGGTGACCAGCCGTTCATGGGGGTTGATCAGTTGGCTGAGGATGTTCAGCAAGGTGGTCTTGCCGGTGCCGGTACCGCCACTGATCAGGATGTTGCAGCGCTTGCCCACCGCGCCCTGGAAGAACTCGAAAATCGGCTGGTCGATGGTTTGCATCGCCACCAGGTCGCTGCTTTTGAGCATGTCCTTGCGGAATTTCCGGATCGACAGGCACGGCCCATCCAGGGCAATCGGCGGGATGATCGCGTTGACCCGGCTGCCGTCGGGCAGCCGCGCATCGACCATCGGCGAGGACTCATCCAGGCGCCGCCCCAACGGCGCGAGGATGCGCTGCATGACGCGTTCCACGTGATGGTCATCGATAAACCGCAGGTCACTCTGGTGCAGCAACCCCTCGCGCTCAACGAACACCCGATGGGGGCCGTTGACCAGGATTTCAGTGACGGAGGCATCGCGCAGCAGCACTTCCAGCGGGCCGAAGCCGGTGAGTTCGTCGACGATCTCTTCGGCCAGGCGTTCCATCTCGTAGCGGGAAATCGCCAGGTGCATGCGGGTGATGTATTCGCTGACCTTGTCGATCACAAACTGCGCGAGGGACTGGCGTGTGCCTTCCAGCAGGTTGCGCCCCGACTCCTCGATGGCATCGATGATGTAGCGGTGCAGTACCAGCTTGAGGCCGTCATGGTCGGTGTTGCCGACGGCGCTGCGCCCGCCCGGCCCGCCGAACAGTTTGTCGCCGCTCATTTGGTGCTCCAAAGACGGGTCAGCCAGTTGGCGGTGGGTTTCTCAAGGCCTTCGGAGCGCTTGGCCAAGCGCTCGCCGAGGTTGCGCAAGCCTTGGGTCAAGGGTTCGCGCGGGGCCAGGGTGAACAGGCTTTGGCCCTGATTCTTGGCGTTGAGGCGGATCTCTGCACTCAGCGGCAATATGGCCATCACCTCCAGGCCGAAGGTTTTGCCCAAGGCTTCGGCCTCGGGCGCGGCGCCTTTGATGTAGCGGTCGATCAGCAGCCGCCCGTGTTCGAGTTTCATGCCCTTTTCGCGCCAGCGATTGAGCACCGCCAGGTTGCGACGGCAGTCGAGCACACTCTGGTCGGTGCACCACAAGAGCTTGTCGCAGTGGCTGACAACGGTGCGCAGGGCGTCGCTGTCCGGCTGCCCGGTGAGGTTCACCACGATGTGCTGGAAGTGTTGGCGCAGGGCGCTGAGCAGCATGTACAGCTCGGCGGCACTGGTCTGTTCCAGGGGATCGTCGCCGTCGGTGTAGGCGAGGATCCGCAACCCATCCTCGGCCTGGGTAAAGGCGCTGTTGATCAGCGTGGCGTCGAGGCGGCGCAGGTGGCGCAGGGCATCGCCAAAGTGGAACGAGCTTTCCAGGCCGAGCAACGCCAGGCTGTCGCCCCGTGGCAGGCCCAGGTCGAGCACCAGGGTTTGCTGGCCACTTTTCTGCACCACATGGGCCAGGTGGTCGGCCAGCATGGCGCCGTCGGTGCCGCACTGGGTGCCGTACAGCACGGTCAGGCCGCCCAGGTGGCTGGTGTGGGCCACGGCGGGCAGGCGTTTGCCCAGGCGCCGGACCAGCCCCGCCACTTCGCTGGAACGCGAGCCGTAGGCGACAAAGTCCCGGGCCCCGGCGCGCATGGCGTTCAGCACCAGTTGGTTGTCCATGCCGTCGCCCAGGGCCACGATGGCCAGCATGGGCTTGGCCTCCAGGGCGCCTTCGATCAGAGCGCACTGGTTGCTGACGTTTTCCCGGTCCAGGCCGATGAACACCAGGTTGGCGAAGGTCACGTCTACCAACGCCAGCAATTCGTCGAGGCTGCCGCTGCCGGCGCTGACCACTTGGCCGAGGGGCGCGAGGGCACCCTGCAGCCATTCCAGGTCGGTGCCGTTGCGGGTGATTGCAAGGAAGGTCTGGCTCAGGCTTTCACTCATTGGGACAGTCCCGTGCGTCGGTCGAAATTACCGTTTTCGAGGAAGAACAGGCGATACCAGTTCGGGTCATAGCTGCGCAGTTTTTCCCCTGGCAGCGAAGGCAGTTGCGCGTTGGCGGCCAGGGGTTGGACCAGGTGCGGGGTGACGATCATCAGCAGCTCTTTTTCTTCGCGGCTGATGTTGGAGTCACGGAAAAATGCACCCAGGATCGGGATGTCACCCAGGCCGGGAAACTTGGCGATGGTCGAACGGTTGTTGGTGCTGATCAGCCCGCTGATCACGAAGCTTTCGCCATCGGCCAGGGACACGCTGGTGTCGGTGCGGCGCACGGTAAGCGCGGGCACCTGGATGCCCTGGATCGCGATGGCGTTGCTGTAGTCCAGTTCGCTGACTTCCGGCGCCACCTTGAGGGTGATGCGGTTGCGGTCGATCACCGTGGGGGTGAGGGTCAAGCGGATGCCGAATTCCTTGTACTCGATGGAGATGCTGTCGCTGCCGGAACTGGGCACCGGAATCGGCACTTCGCCGCCGGCCAGGAAGGTCGCGCTCTGGCCGCTCAGGGCCACCAGGCTGGGGCGTGCGAGGGTGTAGGCGAAGCCGCTGCTTTCCAGGGCATTGATCATCGCCTTGACTCGACCCCCGCCGAAGCCGACGTTGAAATTGTCGGTACTCACCGGCAGTTTGAACACGCTCTCCGAGGGCGAGACGATGCTCGGGCTGCTGACGAAGAAGTTGGTGCCGATCCCCAGGAACTTGATGCTCGCCTCCTTGAGCTTGGTGCGGCTGACTTCAACGAAGCGGATGTCGGTCTGCACCTGGCTGGGCAGCGAAGGGTCATCCGACGGCGACAGCGACTGGCTGGTCAACGCCGAAGTGGCCTTGCCTTTGACGAACACCATGGTCTGGCGCGGGTTGGGCGAGCAGGCGGTCCAGATCATCAGGGTGGTGGCGCCGGGCGCGACGCCGGTGAGCAGGAAGGCCTGGTTGCCGTTGACGTGTACGTCGGCGATTTTCGGATCGCCGACGGCCAGCCGGGTAATGGCGACCGGCGACTGTATGGCCTGTTGCAGCCCTTCACCCACCTCCAGCGTGGCGGGCAACTGCCCCAGGCTGGCGCAGTTGGCGGAAGCCGCCTGGGCGGCCGCGACGGGCAGGCTGAGGGTGATGACGGCCCAGAACACTCGCGAAAACTTCGGCATGGAACGACTGCTCATTCAAGGCATCCTTAGCGCTATCAGGGCGTTTGTTGAGTGATCTGGTTGCCGCGTATGACTTCGACCCCAGAGCGCCGTGGGGCGCCCGTGGTGGCGGGCCGGTTGAAGTTGCCGAGGGGCGGCGTGGTGAGCGCCAGTTGGTTGAATTGGTAGAGATCGCGCTTGGCGCTGTCGAGGTTGGCCATGGCGTCGGTGCCGCCGCTCCAGTAGTGGCTCAGGCGCTGCTCGTCGGCGCTGCGTACGGCCAGGCGCAGGTTGCCGGCTTGTATGGCCAGGACCAGGCGGGTCATCAACTGTTCAGGCACCGCCAGCAACACCGTGCGCGCACTGGCGCGGTTTTGTTGTTGCCTGGCCTTGTCTTCCTGGGTGACGGGTACCGGGGAGCCGGGTTTGCCGTCGTTGGTCAGCCCCAGCTGATCACCCACGCCCAGCAGGCGCAGGGCCGGGATGATGGTTTGTGCGGAGGGTTGCGGGTTGCCGTTTTCCTGGCGCAGATAGAGCATCACGTCAACGTAGTCACCCGGGTTGAGTTGGCCGCCGGCGCCGGTCACTTCATCCACGGCGACCGCCAGTGCGCGCTCATCGGGGCGGATCATGCGGGACAGGTTGCCGCCGGCGCTGAAGCTCTCTTCGGTCAGCCAGGTGCCGGCTTCCAGGGCGCGCCATGGGGCGCGGCCGACTGCTTGGTCCAGGCGGGTCAGGCTGCCGGCGGGCACGGTCTTGAGTTTTTCCACGCTCAGGTCGGCGGCGGTCAGCGCGACGAAGGGCGGCACGTCATGGATCAGTACGACCACGGGTAGGCGGGTCGGGTCTTCGACGGGAGCCACGGGGGCGTTGTTAATGACAGGTGGCGCGACGGCGGTGATGGGCTCCGGCCGGCTCAGGACGAGGCCCCAATACCCGGCGATCAGCGCGCCGAGCAGCAATATCACGGCCAGAATCATGCTGATACGACTGCTCATAAAGGCTCTCCCTTTCCTGCTGCCGGGCCTGCCATCGGGTCCGTCCAGCTACTACGCAATCAGTGCATTCTGGGCTTCTGACTATTTCGCTATTTGAAGGTAGTAGAGCTAGGACAAAACGCCATTAATCCGTCTGAATATTATGCGTCGCCACACAAATACAGGGGGTTTGGCGCCATGAAACTGACTAATACTTTGTGATTAGTCGCTTGTTACAGTTGTCGGGAGTGGATTTGCCGACAATGCTCTTGAGGCATAGCAAGATCATGTTGCAAGCCCGCTACATCGCGCTTCCTGCGCAAAGGAGAAGTCATATGTTCAATATGTTCCTTGACGGTATTCGCAAGGTGTTCATCAAAATCCAGATCCTGTCGTATGGCAGGGAAGGGGCCTCCGGTATTGAATATGCGATTGTTGCAGCGATGTGTGCGGCGGTCATCGGGGCGTTCATGTCACCTATCAGCACCAAGGTGAAGGCTATCTTTACTTCCATACAAACCGGGATCGGTACTTGATATTTTAATGCGTTGCGTTCTCCTCTTTAGTTTGACGGAGCTCTACATGCACATCGAAGACAGCATTCGCAGCGCGTACGTGAAAGTGCAAGTAATGGTGAGCGCCAGGGACGGCGCCTCCGGCATCGAGTACGCCATTGTGGCGGCGATGTGCGCGGCGGTGATCGGTATTTTCATGACCCCGATCAGCGACCGTGTGAAGGTATTGTTCAACCTGATCGAAACGAGCCTGCTGTCGACTTGATCATTTTATTGACGCGACTAACCTGAGTACATTCTTAGTGTCAGGATCTTTTTCCATGAGCCTCCCTGCCTCGTCTTCCCGGCAACAAATCCTCTTGGTGGACGACGAAGAAGACGCCCTGATCGAACTCGCCGAATCCCTCGCAAATGAGGGATTTGTCTGTTTCACCGCCACCTCCGTGACCTTCGCGCTACAGGAACTGACCCTCAACCCCGACATCGCGCTGATCATCACCGACCTGCGCATGCCCGAGGAAAGTGGCATCTCCCTGATCAAGCGCCTGCGCGAACACACCGACCGTCAGCACCTGCCGGTGATCGTGATGTCGGGTCATGCCGAAATGGATGACGTCAGTGACATGCTGCGCCTGCAAGTGCTGGATTTGTTTCGCAAGCCGATCTATCTGGTGCGCTTGATCGATACCCTCAACAATCTGTTTCCTCTCCAGAAACGCCATCTCTGACCTCAATGGCGAGGGAACAAGCGTCCTCGCCACAGGTTTACAACCCTGCCGTTCAGAGTTGATAGCTGAAGCTCAAGGTATAGCGCGGCCGCCGATCAAAGCTGTCCAGCGCGACGTCCGACATCGGCTTGGCCGCTTCCAACGCAATGTTGTAGTACTTGCTGTCGCCAAAGCGCAGGCCGACGGCCGCCGAGGACAGGTTATTGCCCTTGACCGGCACTTCGTTGAACCACGTTTTGGCGCGGTCGAACACCACGTAGGGTTGCAGGATGCGCACCCAGTCGCCGGCGCGGTTGTAGCTGTAGTTGACCTCGTAGGCCACGCCCCAGCCCTTGTCGCCGGAACCCTGGTCATCCGGGTAACCTCGGCCGAAACTCTGCCCGCCGAACGTGGCGCGTTCGCTGTCGGGCAGGGTGTCGTCGCTCCAGTAGAACGCCCCCGACAGCACGCCCTGGAAGTTGCTGGCGAACAGCTTGTTGCTTTGCACGCCGGACAGGCGCAGGCGGAAGAAGTCGAGGTCGGGTTTTAGCCCTTGCAGATCGCTGCGGGTCTTGGCGCCCATGCCGTTGATGCCTTGGTACAAACCGGCGCTGAGGATGCGCAGTTGGTCGCTGTCGGCCTTGCGCCAGTCGCCTTCGAAGGCCAGGGCGCGCAGGTTTGTTTCGACATCGAAGCGATTGGGGAAACCCACCAGTTGATAGCGGGTTTTCTGGTCGACGCCGTACAAGCGTGTACCCAGGCTCAACGACTCGGTCGGCGAGGCGATCAGCGGGTGGCTCAAACCAATGGAGAATCGGTCGATGGCCTGGTGCGGCTTGAGCTCGAAACCGCCGCCCAGTTGCAGGTTGGTGCCTGGGTCGGCGCGGTAGCGTTCGCCCGAAAGTGCCAGTTGGGTGCCCTCGGCATTGATGAATTGGCTGTAGGCGGCGCGGTAGTAGTGTTCCTTGTCGTCGCCCGGCGGGAACAGGCCACTGACGGTCAACTGCTCGCCCATGGACGTCTGGGAGTTGCTGGTGGCGCTGAGCAGCGCTTGCAGGCCGCCACGGCTGGCCTGGTTGAGGCTCATGCTGGTGGTGAACGGCTTGCGGCTGGCGGTGATCTGCATGCGGGTGCCGCCGTCGGTGGTGCCCGGTGGCGGCACTTGCGCCTGGAGCGTCACGCCCGGTATCGCGCCCATCAGCGTGGTGTAACGCTCGAAGGTCTTGCGTGTGAGGGGGCGTTCGGCCTTGAGTTTGTCCGCGAGTTTGGTGACGTAGGCCGACACCGAGCCGATGTCGCCCTGCACTTGGTAATCGCGGATATAGCCCTCCACCAGCACCACGTGCACCAGGCCGCCTTCGAAATGTTGTTCCGGCAGGAACGCGTAGGACAGCAGGTAACCGTCCGCCTGGTAGCGCCGGGTGATGCTGCGGGTGGCTTCGATCAGGTGGGCCAGGTCTGTTTCGTGGCCAATCAGCGGCTCGAACGCCTGGGCCAGTTCCTTGAGCGGGTAGACCGTGCCACCGTCGATCTGCAGTTTGCGGATGGTCACTTTGGTGTCCATCAATAAGGGTCTTGCTTCGCTGGCTGCGGGCGTCGGCAACTGGGTCTGCGGGGTGTTCGGTCGATAGGCATCGGCGGGCAGGTTGGGCACGGGCAGGTTGCGGATGGTGTCGTTGCTATTGAGGAAGCTGGGCAGGGTATCGGCGTGGGCGTAGGCACTGAGGGTGAGCAACAACAACGGCGTGAAAGCGCGCATAGGACACTCCATGGTCAAAACTGCTGCAGCGTTTCGCAGATTCCCGCCGGGCTCTGGGGGCGCGGTTCGGGTGCCTTTCATTGGCGCTAAAAAAGACGAGAGACTTACTGGGTCTCTCGTCTCAACCAAGCGTAGGCGCTGTAGGGGAGGCCGTCTAATCGGCCAGGTGCAATTCTATTTATTGCCAATCAGGCCTCCGAGCAGGCCGCCGTTGCTGCTCGTACCGGCGCTGGCGCTGGCAGATGCGCTGCCGCCCAGGTTCAGGCCGCCACCGAGCAACCCACCGCCGCTGGTGCCACCTGTGACCACGCCACCCACCGAGGCCACGGTGTTGCCGACGGCGTTCACAGTGCCGCCCAAGGCATTGGTGACCGGGTTGGCATTGGTGCCGACGATGGCGCCGCCCAGGTTGCTCACAGCCCCGCCGACGTTGGTGACCAGGCCATTGACCGGAGCGCCGAGCCCAGTGGCGCTACCGACGTTCTGCGTGAGGCTGGTGACGCCGCTGGTGACCGGGTTGAGCGCGCCACCCACGCTGGTGGTGAGTGCCGCCACTGGCGCACCCGCTGCGCTGTTCGGTACGCCGCTGCCGCCGAGCAGCGTGCCCAGGGATGCCACGCTACCGCCTGCGTTGCCGCCCGTGATGCCCGCCGCACTGACCAGGCCATTGGTGTTGCCGGCATTGAGGCCGTTGCCGGCGCCGGCGATCACGCCGCCGATGAGTTCCGGCAGGCCGAGGTTGGTTGTCCCCGTGCCGCCACCCGTGCCGCCGGTTGGGTTGACGTAGCCCCCGGCGCTGGCGACCACAGTACCTGCGCCATTGAGCACGCTGCCCACCGCGCCGGTGACTGGGTTGCCAGTGCCGCCCGCACTGGCGACTTGATTGCCGAGACCGTCGACGGTACTCCCGACTTTATTCAGCAGGCCGCTGACAGGGCTGTTCAGGCCGGTTGCGGTGCCGACTTGGCCGGTGGTTTTTTCCACCAGCGAGACCACGGGCACCAGCACTCTGGCGCCGACGGCGTTGGTGACCGAACCCAGTGGGCCGGTGGTGCTGGCGGTACTCAGGGTGTCGCCGAGCATGGTCACGACGTTGCCGACATTGTCGACTGCCCCGCCGACCACCGGCGCGACACCGCTGACCACGGGCACGCGCCCGAGCAAGGTGGCAACGTTGGTGCCGGTCGTGCTCACGCCATCACCCAGGTCCGAGACACCGTTGCCGACCCCGGCGAGGGTCGTGCCCAGTGCGTTGCTGTCAGTGCCGAGCGTGCCCAAGCCGTCCGACAGGCCAGTGCCGATGCTGCCCACTGCGGTGCCAGTGGCAGTCACCAGGCCGCCGGCGGTAGCGCCGACAATCGGCAGGTTGCCCAGTTGAGTGCCTAGGCTTTCGACCGCGGTGCCGGCACCGGTCACGGTAGTGCCCACGGTGTCGACGACGGTGGCGGTGACCAATGGCGTGGTCGTGCCGCCGGTGCCAGTGCCAGGACCGGTGGTGCCGCCACCTGTGCCGCCACCTGTGCCTCCTCCAGTACCTCCGCCAGTGCCGCCACCAGTTCCACCTCCAGTGCCGCCGCCAGTACCACCGCCAGTGCCACCTGTGCCGGCAGTCGTATCGTCGGTGGAGGACGAGCCGCCGCTGTGATGCCCACCACCGCCGCTGCTGCAGCCGCCGAGTGTCAGTGCTACGGCGAGGGCGAGTGCGGTACTTGCTTTCCAAAACACTACTTGAGTTTTCATGATTGAGTTCCTTGCACCTGTACAACCTGAGTTGTCTTCAAACACTCGCTATTTCTTTGGATAGCGATGGGTTTGTCCGTGGAATCATCACAGGCCTGGGGCAACTTTCGCGCAATGCTCAACTTGGTATTAACGATTTATATAGGGAGGGCAAGTCTGTACTTGGCGATTAATACGAAGGGTGTAAGGGGAGGATGTATATATATTAAAAAACATGGGGTTGAATGAAGGGGCGGACTTTATGAAGTCCGCTATCACTTAAGGTGTATATATACAATTTATCGGTTTGTTTCAGGCGATTGGTTGCCACTTGCCGAGCATGTGCTCAATCTCTTCGCTGCCTTTCAACACCCATTCACCGCTGGAACCGGCTGCGCTGGTGAATAACCGCACTTCACTGGGCAAGCGCACCGGTTTTTTGAACTCGACGTGTATTTCGATATTGGCCGCGGGCAGATGCTCACCGAGGGCGGCGAGGGCGTGCGCCTTGTTCCACAGACCGTGGGCAATGGCCTGGGGGAACCCGAACAGCCTGGCGGTCAGGGCGCTGAGGTGGATCGGGTTGTAGTCGCCGGACACCCTGGCATAACGCCGACCGACGTCGGCAGGGGCGGGCCAGCGTGTCAGTTCGCTGACGGGGGTGGGCGTGGGCAGGGCGTCGTCCGCCGCGTTGCCGTCAGTCTTCACGCCTCGGCAGAGCATGCGGCTTTCGGCTTCCCACAGCAGGCCCAGGGCATCTTCGACGGTGGTCACCACGTCAAAGGTCGCACCCTTGGGGTGAGGCTTGAGGTTTTGCGTGTGTACGCTGAGGGTCAGGTCGCTGATGCCGCCCAAGGGCCTGTGGATACGGATGCAGTTGCCCAGGTGAATCAGGCCCAGCAACGGGAAGGGGAACCTTGTGTCGGTGAGCAACTGCATCTGCAGGCCGAACGCCAGGATATGCGGGTACGTCGCCGGCAGGATCGGGCTGTCGGCAAAGCCGCAGACCCTGCGATAGGCCGCCACGTGCGTAGGGTCGACGCTGACCCGGCAGCGCAGCCCCAGGGCGGGCAAGGTGTCGCCGCTGATTTTGCGCTTGAGCGCCGCACGCCAGTACAGCGGTGGCAGAAACGGAGTGCTGCCTAAGGTTTGCCAATCCATGGTTACGCTCCCAGAAGACTTTGCCCGCACACCCGCAGCGCCTGGCCGCTGACCGCGCCGGACCCCGGTTGGCCAAGCCAGGCCACGGCCTCGGCGACGTCTTGCGGCAGGCCGCCCTGGCCCAGCGAATTCATGCGACGCCCGGCCTCACGCAGGCCGAACGGGATATGCGCGGTCATCTGGGTTTCAATGAAGCCCGGCGCCACGGCATTGATGCTGATGCCACGGCCCTTGAGCAGCGGCGCCCAGGCCTGTGCGAGGCCAATCAAGCCGGCCTTGCTCGCGGCGTAGTTGGTTTGCCCACGGTTGCCGGCGATGCCACTGATGGAGGCGAGCAGCACCACGCGGGCGTGGTCTTGCAGGGTGCCGCTGTCGATCAGCGCCTTGGTCAGCACTTGCGGGGCGTTCAGGTTGACCGCCACCACCGCGTCCCAAAAGTCCGGGGTCATGTTGGCCAAGGTCTTGTCGCGGGTGATACCGGCGTTGTGCACCAGAATGTCGAGGCCGGTGGGAAGTTGCTCGACCAACTGGTCGGCGGCGGCGTCGGCGCAGATGTCCAGCGCGACGCTACGCGCGCCCAGGCGTGCGGCCAGAGCGTCGAGGTCGGTCTTGGCCTGGGGCACATCGAGCAGGACCACCTCGGCGCCGTCGCGGGCGAGAGTCTCGGCGATGGCCGCGCCAATGCCTCGGGCGGCTCCGGTGACCAGCGCCGTGCGCCCGGCCAGCGGGCGGGTCCAGTCCTCGACCGGCGTGGCGCAGGCTTCCAGGCGGATCACCTGGCCCGAGATGTATGCGCTTTTGGGTGAGAGGAAGAATCGCAGCGCGCCTTCCAGTTGGTCTTCGGCGCCGTCACCGACGTAAAGCAATTGCAGCACGCCACCGTTGCGCAACTCTTTGGCCAGGGACCGGCTGAAGCCTTCAAGGGCGCGTTGGGCACTGGCCGCGAATGGGTTGAGAAAGCTCTCTGGCGCACGACCGAGGATCACCAGGTGCGCGCTGTTATCGAGGTTTTTCAGCAGTGGCTGGAAAAATTCGCGCAGTTGCTTGAGTTGGTCGGTGTGCTGCAGCTCACTGGCGTCGAATACCACGGCCTTGATCTTCGGGCCATGTCCGGGGATCCATGTCGAGGTTTCGGTGCCGTAGGTGTAAATGGCGTCGGTGAGTTTGTGCGCGAATGCCTGCACCTTGTCCACCAACCCGCCACCGCCGAGTAACAAGGCGCCGTCGACCGGGCGCAGACGCCCGGCCTGCCAGCGTTCCAGGCGTACCGGTGACGGCAGGCCAAGGGCGGCGACCAGACGATGGCCGAGGCCTGAATTGGCGAAGTCGATATAACGGTCAGGCATGGAACGCTCTCCAGAAACTGTGGTTCAAAGAAAAGTTGACCATCAAAACGCGCTAGTCGTTCGATCAGCCTAGGCTAGGCTGACGGATTACACCCATATCCAGCAGGGAGATTTTCATGACTCAATTGCGCCGTGTAGCGATCATTGGCGGTAACCGCATCCCTTTTGCCCGCTCCAATGGTCCCTACGCCACGGCGAGCAATCAGGCGATGCTGACCGCTGCGCTGGAAGGCCTGATCGAGCGTTACAACCTGCACGGTTTGCGTATCGGCGAGGTGGTCGCCGGCGCGGTGCTCAAGCATTCGCGGGACTTCAACCTGACCCGCGAATGCGTGCTCGGCTCGCGCCTGTCGCCGCAAACCCCGGCCTATGACATTCAACAAGCATGCGGCACCGGGCTTGAGGCGGCGTTGCTGGTGGCCAACAAAATCGCCCTGGGCCAGATCGAGTGCGCGATTGCGGGTGGGGTCGACACCACGTCCGACGCGCCCATCGGCGTCAACGAAGGGCTGCGCAAGATTCTGCTGCAAGCCAACCGCAGCAAATCCCTGGCGGACAAGCTTAAAGTGCTGTTGCAACTGCGCCCCCATCACCTCAAGCCGGAACTGCCGCGCAACGGTGAGCCACGTACAGGGTTGTCCATGGGCCAGCATTGCGAACTGATGGCGCAGACCTGGCAGATCCCCCGCGCCGAGCAAGACCAGCTGGCGCTGGAGAGTCACCGGAACATGGCGGCCGCCTACGCCGAAGGCTGGCACAACGATTTGCTCACGCCGTTCCTCGGCCTGACCCGCGATAACAACCTGCGCCCGGATCTGACCCTAGAGAAACTTGCCGCGCTCAAGCCGGCGTTCGAACGTGGCGAAAAAGCTACGCTCACGGCGGGCAACTCCACGCCTCTGACAGATGGTGCCTCATTGGTATTGTTGGGCAGCGAGGCCTGGGCTAAAGAGCGTGGGCTGCCGATCCTCGCGTATTTGCGCGATGGTGAAGCGGCGGCGGTGGATTTCGTCAACGGTGCCGAAGGCCTGTTGATGGCGCCGGTGTATGCGGTGCCGCGTTTGCTGGCGAGGAATGGCCTGACGCTGCAGGACTTCGATTACTACGAGATCCACGAAGCCTTCGCTGCCCAGGTGTTGTGCACGCTCAAGGCGTGGGAGGATGCGCACTACTGCAAGACGCGCCTCGGGCTTGATGCCCCCCTCGGCGCGATCGACCGCAGCCGGCTCAACGTCAAGGGCAGTTCATTGGCGGCCGGGCACCCGTTTGCTGCCACGGGTGGGCGTATCGTCGCCAACCTGGCCAAACTGTTGGACGCGGCGGGCAAGGGGCGTGGGCTGATTTCAATCTGTGCGGCGGGCGGGCAGGGGGTTACAGCGATCATTGAGCGCTGAAACTGGCATATCTGATGCATTCTTAAGTGATCAACGGTCAGTCGCCTCTCCCACCGGCGGGCCGATTGCCGTATAACGAGTGCCATACGCGTATTTGGTAATAAAGGACCCACAATAAAAGCTGATGAAGACTCCTAAACGCATTGAACCCCTGATCGAAGACGGTCTGGTCGACGAAGTGCTGCGCCCACTCATGAGTGGTAAAGAAGCAGCTGTTTATGTGGTGCGCTGCGGCAATGAATTGCGTTGCGCCAAGGTTTACAAGGAGGCGAACAAACGAAGTTTTCGTCAGGCGTCCGAATACCAGGAAGGCCGCAAGGTCCGCAACAGTCGTCAGGCCCGGGCCATGGCCAAGGGCTCCAAATTCGGCAAGAAAGAAACCGAAGATGCCTGGCAGAACGCTGAAGTGGCGGCGTTGTTCCGCCTGGCCGGTGCGGGCGTTCGCGTGCCCCAGCCGTTCGACTTCCTGGAAGGCGTGCTGTTGATGGAGCTGGTGGCCGACGAGTACGGCGATGCGGCACCGCGCCTGAATGACGTGGTACTGGAGCCGGACCAGGCGCGTGAATACCACGCCTTCCTGATCTCGCAGATCGTGCTGATGCTGTGTACCGGCCTGGTGCACGGTGACTTGTCCGAGTTCAACGTACTGCTCACGCCGACCGGCCCGGTGATCATCGACCTGCCCCAGGCGGTGGATGCGGCGGGCAACAACCACGCGTTCAGCATGCTGGAGCGGGATGTGGGCAACATGGCGTCGTACTTCGGGCGTTTTGCCCCGGAGTTGAAAAAGACCAAATACGCCAAGGAAATGTGGGCGCTTTACGAAGCCGGCACGTTGCACCCGGCCAGTGTGTTGACCGGCGAGTTCGATGAGCCGGAAGAACTGGCGGACGTGGGCGGCGTGATCCGCGAGATCGAAGCGGCGCGGCTGGATGAAGAGCGTCGGCAGGCGATCCGCGCGGCGGACGATGCACCACCGAGCAAAGTCCCGGACGAGCCACCGCCGCCGCCTTGGATGCAGTGATCTCAAGGCCTGCGTAGATCTAAAAAATGTGGGAGCGGGCTTGCTCCCACATTTGGTTTTGTATGTATTCAGGTAGATTCCATCAGGTGCAGCAACTGCCCGACGCCAACTCCTTGAGAATCGGACAGTCCGGCCGATGATCGCCATGGCAGTGCTCCACCAGGTCCTGCAAGGTATCGCGCAACTGCCCCAGTTCCATGATCTTCTGATTCAACTCATCAATGTGTTGGCGCGCCAGGGCTTTTACGTCGGCGCTGGCCCGATGCCGGTCTTGCCACAGGGTCAGCAGTTTGCCGACCTCCTCCAAAGAAAACCCCAAGTCCCGCGAGCGTTTGATAAACGCCAGGGTGTGCAGGTCGTCGGCACCGTACACACGGTAGCCGCTGTCGGTGCGGTGGGCGGCCTTGAGCAAGCCTATGGATTCGTAGTAGCGAATCATCTTCGCGCTGAGCCCGCTCTGGCGTGCGGCTTGGCCGATGTTCATGGGCGGTGATCCTCCAGGTCCTTGGGTTTCCAGGTTTTCAGCAGCAGGGCATTACTGACCACGCTGACGCTCGACAGCGCCATCGCCGCACCGGCCAACACCGGGTTGAGCAGGCCGAATGCTGCCAGTGGAATGCCGATCAAGTTATACACAAAGGCCCAGAACAGGTTCTGGCGGATTTTTGCGTAGGTCTTGCGGCTGATCTCCAGCGCGGCCGGCACCAGGCGTGGATCGCCGCGCATCAAGGTGATGCCGGCCGCGTGCATGGCCACGTCGGTGCCGCCCCCCATAGCGATGCCGATATCGGCGGCGGCGAGGGCCGGGGCGTCGTTGATGCCGTCGCCGACCATGGCCACCACGCCGGTTTTTTTCAATTCGGTGACGGTGGCGGCTTTGTCGGCGGGCAGCACCTCGGCGTGCACGTCGTCGATGCCCAGCGCCTCGGCCACCACGCGCGCACTGCCGCGGTTGTCGCCGGTGAGCAGGTGACTGCTGATGTGTTGCGCCTTGAGTTGGTTGACTGCTTCCAGTGCGCCGGGCTTGAGCGTGTCGCCAAAGGCGAACAGCCCCAGCACACGCGGTTGCGCGCCTTGCTCGATAAGCCAGGACAGGGTGCGGCCTTCGGCCTCCCAGGCCTTGGCGGACTCGGCCAGGTCACCGGCGTTCAAGCCGCTTTCTTCGAGCAGGCGGCGGTTGCCCAGGGCCAACTGCCGACCATCGAGAGTACCGGCGATGCCGCGCCCGGTCAGGGATTGGCTGGCGCTCACGTCGGCCACCACCAGGCCTTGTTCGTTGCAGGCGTCCAGCACGGCCTTGGCCAGCGGGTGTTCGCTGCCACGTTGCAGCGCCCCGGCCTGTTGCAGCAGCAGGGCTTCGTTGCCATCCACGGCGCTCAGATGAGCGATTTTTGGCGTGCCGGAGGTGAGGGTGCCGGTCTTGTCGAAGACCACGGCGCTGACTGCATGGGCGCGCTCCAGGGCTTCGGCGTCTTTGATCAGGATGCCATGGCGCGCAGCCACGCCGGTGCCGGCCATGATTGCGGTGGGTGTAGCCAGGCCCAGGGCGCACGGGCAGGCAATCACCAGCACGGCGACCGCGTTGATGATCGCGGTTTCCAGCGATGCGCCGTACAGCCACCAGCCCACCAACGTGACCAACGCCAGCACCAGCACGGCGGGCACGAACACTTGGCTGACTTTATCCACCAGTTTCTGGATCGGCGCCTTGGCGGCCTGGGCGTCTTCCACCAGGCGGATGATCCGCGCCAGCACGCTTTCGGCGCCCAGGGCGGTGGTGCGCACCAGCAGGCGGCCTTCGCCGTTGATGGCGCCGCCGGTAACGCTGTCCCCTGGCTGCTTCGGCACCGGCAGGCTTTCGCCGCTGATCAGCGCTTCGTCGGCGTGGCTCTGGCCTTCCACCACTTCACCGTCCACCGGGAAGCGTTCGCCGGGCTTGACCAGCACCAGGTCATTGAGCGCCAGCGCGTTGATGGCGACGTCTTCTTCACGCCCGCCATTGACCCGAATCGCCCGCTCCGGGCGCAAGGCTTCGAGGGCGCGGATGGCGCTGGCGGTCTGACGCTTGGCGCGGCTTTCGAGGTATTTGCCCAGCAGCACCAGGGCGATCACCACCGCCGAGGCTTCGAAATACAGGTGCGGCGCCATGCCGGGGTGGGCGCTGAGCCATTCATAGATGCTCAGGCCGTAACCGGCGCTGGTGCCGATGGCCACGAGCAAATCCATATTGCCAGCACCGGCGCGCACGGCTTTCCACGCGGCGATATAGAAGCGTGCGCCAAAGATGAATTGCACCGGGGTGGCCAGGGCGAACTGCACCCAGGCGGGCAGCATCCAGTGCAGGCCGAAGGGGTCCACCAGCATCGGCAGCACCAGCGGCAGCGCCAGGGCAATCGCCAGCAGCAGCGACAGGCGTTCGCGCTGCAGGCGCTGGGCCTGATCGACTTCGGTAGCGGTTTCACTCTGCGGCAGGGTGGCGGTGTAGCCGGCCTTGTCGACGGCGGCAATCAACACACCGGGGTCCATCTGGCCCGCCACTTCGACGTGGGCACGCTCGTTGGCCAGGTTGACGCTGACGCTTTGCACCCCCGGCACCTTGCCCAGCGCGCGCTCGACGCGGCCGGCACAGCTGGCGCAGGTCATGCCGCTGATCGGCAGGTCAAAGGTGGTGGTTCCATTCATGGGGCAGTCCTCCAGGAGAAGTGGCCCCTAGCATCAACCTTGACCTGTGGGGAAGGTCAAGGCCGTTTAATAGTCCAGCGCAGCGGCTTTGAGATACATGCCGTCCGGACCCTGGGCAATGCGCAGTTTGCGCACGTCGCCAACCTTCAACGTGATGTTCTGTGCTGGCGGCGCGAGCAGGCCCGGCTGGCAGCCCGGTGCCTGGCCCGGCAGCAACTTGAGGCGCAACGACAGGTTGCCCGCCGGCAGGTTGAACGAGGTGGACTGTTCCTGGAACAGCCGCCCTGCCAGCTGATCATTCAGGTACAGGCCGATCTCGCAGTTGGTCGACACTTCCAGGCGTTCCCGGGAAATGATCAACACCGCATAGTCTTCTGCGGCACTGGCCAGCGGCGCAGCGGCAGACAAGCTCATCAGGCCGGCAAGGGCAAAAAACGACCAGCGCATGGCGAATGCTCCGTGGGTTGAATCAAAGATGGGTGAAGCTTGGCCGACAGCGCGGGCGAATACCAGCCCGGCGGATATTTTCTGAGCTTGACCTTGCCATGATGGCAAGGTCGAGACTGCCTCTACCCTCAATACAGGAGTCATGTCATGCAAGTATTCAGCGTTGAAGGAATGACCTGCGGCCATTGCGTCAAATCGGTGACCCAGGCAGTGCACAACCAGGACCCGAGCGCCGAAGTGAAGGTGGACCTCGCCGCGAAGCAAGTCAGCGTGCAAAGCCAACTGAGCGCGCAGCAGATCGCCGATGCGATTCGGGAAGAAGGCTACAGCGTCGTCTGATTTTTAATAGTTAGCGAGCTAACGTAATGTTCAAGGCACCCAAGCGCGGCTAGACTGTCGAGCTGCCGACTCACTTGGGTGTCTGATGAACCTGCGCATAATTCTGATTCTGGGCGCCTTGAGCGCCTTCGCACCATTGGCGATCGACTTTTACCTGCCGGGCTTCCCCGCCATGGCTATCGCGTTCGGCACTGACGAAAAACATATCCAGACCACCCTGGCGGTGTATTTCACCGGCCTGGCCATCGGCCAATTGATCTACGGCCCGCTGGCCGATCGCTTTGGCCGGCGCGTGCCGCTGCTCAGCGGTGTGACCCTGTTTACCCTCGCTTCCTTTGCCTGTGCCTATGCGCCGTCGTTGGAATGGCTGATCGCCGCACGTTTCGTCCAGGCCCTGGGCGGTTGTGCGGGCATGGTGATTTCCCGCGCCGTGGTCAGCGACAAATGTGATGCGGTGGGGTCGGCCAAGGTGTTTTCCCAACTGATGCTGGTCACGGGGTTGGCGCCGATCCTCGCACCGTTGGCGGGTGGGGTGATGGTCGGGTTGTGGGGCTGGCAGTCGATCTTCCTCGCGCTGACCGCGTTCAGTGTATTGGCGGCGATTGCGGTGGCCGTCGGCCTGCCGGAAACCTTCCCGGCCCATCAGCCGCGCCAGCCATTGTCCGGCTCGCTGCGGCGCTACCTGTCGTTGCTGTCGGACCGGGTCTACCTCGGCTACGCCCTCACTGGCGGTATTGCGATTGGCGGGATGTTTGCCTACATCGCCGGTTCACCTTTCGTATTCATCAAACTGTATGGCGTGCCTGCCGAGCATTACGGCTGGGTATTCGGTTCCAACGCGGCCGGTTTCATCCTGATCGCCCAAGTGAACGCGCGCTTGCTGGCCAAGCGCGGCCCGGCGTTCTTGCTGTCGCGCAGCGTGTGGGTGTACCTGGCGGCGGCGTTGTCATTGCTGGCGATCAGCGCTTTGCACACCGATGCCCTGTGGCCGCTGCTGGTGCCGCTGTTTATCTGCATCGCCAGCCTGGGCTGCATTTTGCCCAACACCTCGGCCTGCGCCATGAGCGGGCAAGGGGCGCGGGCGGGCAGTGCGTCGGCGCTGCTCGGTTGCATTCAGTTTGGTGTGGCGGCGGGGGCGGCGTCGTTGGTCGGCCTGTTGCACGATGGCACGGCGCTGCCGATGGCCATGGTCATCAGCCTGTGCGGTGTGTTGGCGGTGACGGTGGCCGTGTCGACCCAGCGCTTGCAGCGGGCTCGGGCCGCGCAAGCGCAGGTCTGAGGTGGCGGTCAGCCAGCGGCGGAGTGTTGCTGGTTGACGGGAAGACGGTGAGGGGCCTGGATTCGGGCTTGCAGGGTATCGGCAAAGGCGCGGGCCTCGGCTTCACTGTGGAAGATGATGGCCTTCTGGTCCAGGCGCACTTCCCACTGGGATTTTGCTAACGCTTTTATCAGGATCTTCATTACTGACTTCCTCGCGTAAAAGAATCGTGGCAAAGGCGGCCAATATAAACCCGTATACCCGCGCAAATATGACAAAGATCAACTCTCTGACTAATGGTGTCGTCCATCACTCACATGAATAACGGACGACGCCTACAGACCCTTTTCAGAATCCTTCCAGCACGATCTTGCCCTTGGCCGTGCCGCTTTCCAGCAGGGCATGGGCGCGGCGCAGGTTCGCCGCATTGATCACGCCGAAGTGTTCGCCCACCGTGGTTTGCAGGGTGCCAGCGTCGATCAGCTCGGCGACGCGGTTGAGCAGGTGGTGCTGCTCGATCATGTCCGCCGTCTCGAACATCGAACGCGTGTACATGAACTCCCAATGCAGCGACAGGCTCTTGCGCTTGAGCTTGCTGACGTCCAGCGCCTTCGGGTCGTCGATCAACGCCAGCTTGCCTTGGGGTTGCAGGGCTTCGACCAGTTGATCGAGGTGTTGGTCGGTTTGCGTCAGGCTGGCGACGTGGGTGACCTGGCCGACACCGGCGCGTTTGAGTTCTTCGCTCAGCGGTTGGCTGTGGTCGATCACCAGGTCTGCGCCCAGTGCCTTGGCCCAGGCCTGGGTTTGCGGGCGCGAGGCGCTGCCGATCACCTTCAGCGCGGTGAGCTGGCTGGCCAGTTGGGTCAGAATCGACCCCACGCCACCGGCGGCACCGACGATCAGCAGGCTCTGGCCCCTGTCTTCTTTGCCCTCTGATACTTGCAGGCGCTCGAAGAGCAATTCCCAGGCGGTGATCGCCGTCAGCGGCAGCGCGGCGGCTTCGGCAAAACCCAGGCTCTTGGGCATGTGGCCAACGATGCGTTCGTCCACGGTGTGCAGTTCGCTGTTGCCGCCGGGGCGTACCAGGGAGCCGGCGTAGAACACCTTGTCGCCGGCCTTGAACAGCGTCACGTCGCTGCCGACCGCCTTGACCACCCCGGCGACGTCCCAGCCCAGCACCTTGGCGGCGCCGTTTTCCGGGGCGACGTTCTGGCGTACTTTGGTGTCCACCGGGTTGACCGAGATGGCTTTGACTTCCACCAGCAGGTCACGCGGGCCGGCGACCGGCGCTGGCAGTTCGATGTCTTGCAGGGATTGGGGATCGTTGATCGGCAGCGAGTTGTAGTACGCGATGGCTTTCATGGGGGCTCCGGGAAGTGGGCGAATAAACGGGATGGACAGATGATTGGCTATTTCCCGTATAGATAAAAGCGGCTAAAACAGAGGTCTGTTTCAATAAAATTTTGATAATGGATGGGCGGCATGCTGCGTTTTGACGATTTGCAGTTGTTTGTACGTTCGGCGGATTTGGGCAGCCTGTCGGCGGCAGCGCGGGTGATGGACCTGTCGCCCGCCGTGGCCAGTGCGGTGCTCAAGCGCATCGAACAGCAACTGGGCGCGCGCTTGCTGGCGCGCTCCACCCGCAGCCTGCGCCTGACGGCTGAAGGTGAGGGGTTCCTGGAGTATGCCCGCGCTGCGCTGAGTTCGCTGGACGAGGGGCGGCGCCTATTGGCCAGTGGCCAGGATCAGGTCAGCGGTGTGCTGCAGTTGTCCGCACCCTCGGACCTGGGGCGCAACCTGTTGCTGCCGTGGTTGGATGACTTCCAGCGTGAGCATCCGCAACTGACCGTGCGTCTGTTGTTGGGCGACCGGATTGCCGATCTGTTTCGCCAGCCGGTAGACATCGCCCTGCGCTACGGCGAGCCCGAGGACTCCAGCCTGATCGCATTGCCGGTGGCCCCGGACAATGTGCGCGTGTTGTGCGCGGCGCCCGGCTACCTCGCACGGCACGGCGAACCCCGGCACCTGGAGCAATTGGCCCAGCACAATTGCCTGCTGTACATGCTTGGCAGCCGCGTGCATGACCGCTGGAGCTTTCACGACGGCAAACGCGAGATCAGCCTGACGGTGAGTGGCGACCGCTTCAGTGACGATGCCGACGTGGTGCGCCGCTGGGCAGTGGCGGGGGTGGGGATTGCCTACAAGTCCTGGCTGGATGTCAGCGCTGACGTGCTCGCCGGGCGCTTGCGCGTGATCCTGCCGGAGCTGCGTGGTGAGCGTACGCCGCTGAATCTGCTGTGTGCCCACCGTGCGCAATTGAGCAAACCGGTCAACCTGCTGCGCGAAATGCTTGTGTCGCGTTGTGCGACTTTGACCGCGCAGTGGCCGGAGCGATTTACCGCTGGGCAGTAGCCTCCAGCAAGCGAGGAAATTTCACTCAGATTCTGTCCTTATCCGCGCTGTCGGACGGCGCGGAACGGGTTGCTTGCGCCCCTATACTTTGGCGCCAACCACAGCAGAAAAATGATTTAACAGGGAGTGAAACCATGGAAGAAGCACCTTGCATCAGTCAAGTTGCCAGCTTGCTCGCCGAGCCCAAGCGCACGGCGATGCTCTGGGCCTTGATGGACGGCTCGGCCAAGTCGTCGCAGGATCTGGCGGCGCATGCAGGGCTGTCACCGGCCTCGGCCATTGCGCATTTGGCGCGATTGACAGGTGGCGGCTTGCTGCGGGTCGAGACCCGTCGTGGCCAGCGCTTGTTTCGTGTGGCGGCACCGGATGTCAGTGCGGCCATCGATGCCTTGGCCAGTACCACCATGGCCAGCGCCGCACGCAGTCGCCCGGGTGCGCCACCGCCGCCGTTGGTGGTGCCATCGCCGCTGCGTCACGCCAGGATGTGCCACGGCCACCTCGGCGGCGAACTGGCGGCAGGGTTGTATCAACGGATGTTGGCGGCCGGTTGGATTGCGCGGCATGAGCAGCGTCTGGGCGTGACCCTCAAGGGCGCTCGGCATTTGGCAGACCTGGGGATTTTTACCCAGGCGCTGGCATTGCCCGTGGTGTGTGATTGTTTCGACTGGAGCCAGCAGCAACCGCATCTGGGCGGTGCGTTGGGCGCGGGCTTGCTGCAACTGTTTCTGCAATCGAACTGGGTCAGCCTGATCAAAGACTCACACGCCTTGCAGGTCAACGACAGCGGGCTGGTGGAAATCAATCGTTTGGCTGCGCCCGAGAATCTCTAAACCGTGAACCTCATCCCTGTAGTGAGCGGGCTCACTACAACACGGTTGTCATAGTGTTTGCGGTCGCCAAAAGTTGTGCAGATACCTATGCCCCGGCAACCTTGGCCACACGGGCGTCGTTCAGAGTTTCAATCAGGTCGCATCCAGCAATAATCTGGAAAAAGCATGCCGCACACTCGCCGAGAGGACTTTTACACTGGGGGTGCGGCATGGGTATGAGAGGCTACAGCGCAGCGGAACGGTTGGAACGGTTGCCCATCAGCGGCTACCACCGAGTCATTTTCATCATCATCGCCCTGGCGTTTTTCTTCGACTCCATGGACCTGGCGATGATGACCTTCCTGTTGGGCTCGATCAAAACCGAGTTCGGGCTGAGTACGGCCCAGGCCGGATTGCTGGCCAGTTCGAGTTTTTTCGGCATGGTGGTGGGCGCATCGTTGTCCGGGATGCTCGCCGACCGCTTCGGGCGCAAGCCGGTGTTCCAGTGGAGCATCGTGTTATGGGGCATCGCCAGTTACCTGTGTTCCACCGCGCAGACGGTAGAGACGCTGACGCTGTTTCGCATCTTGCTGGGCATCGGCATGGGCATGGAGTTTCCCATTGCGCAGTCGATGCTGTCGGAGTTGATTCCAGCCAAGCGGCGCGGGCGTTACATCGCCTTGATGGATGGCTTCTGGCCGTTGGGTTTTGTGGCTGCGGGTGTGCTGTCGTACTTCTTGCTGCCGGTGATCGGCTGGCGCGACATTTTCCTGGTGTTGGCGGTGCCGGCGGTGTTTGTGCTGGCGATCCGGTTTTTTATCCCTGAGTCGCCGCGCTGGCTGGAACAGGCCGGACGGCATGACGCGGCGGACAAAGTGTTGCAGGGCATCGAGCAGAAAGTGCGCAACTCCCTGGGCGGCGCGCAGTTGCCGGAGCCGATTCGCTTGCCACGGGGGGAGAGCACGCCGGGCACATTTTTCTCGGCGTTCCAGCAACTGTGGTCGGTGCAGTATCGCCAACGCACGATGATGATCTGGAGCGTGTGGTTTTTTGCCCTGCTCGGCTTCTACGGGCTGACGTCGTGGTTGAGTGCGCTGTTGCAGCAGTCGGGTTTTGCGGTGACGCAGTCGGTGTATTACACGGTGATCATTTCCCTGGGCGGGATTCCCGGTTTCCTGATGGCGGCCTGGCTGGTGGAGCGCTGGGGACGTAAACCGGTGTGTGTGGTGACGCTGCTCGGTGGCGGGGTGATGGCGTTTGTGTATGGGCAAAGCGCGGTGTTTGGCGGCAATGTGGGCTTGCTGATCACCTCGGGCTTGTTGATGCAGTTCTTTCTGTTTGGCATGTGGGCGGTGTTGTACACCTATACGCCTGAACTCTATCCCACCTCGGCGCGTGCGACCGGGTCCGGGTTTGCCTCGGCGATCGGCCGGGTCGGTTCGTTGCTGGGGCCGTTGGTGACCGGGTTGGTATTTCCGATGACCGGGCAGGGTGGGGTGTTTGCCCTGGGCGCGCTGTGTTTTGCGGTGGCGGCGCTGGTGGTGTGGGTGTTTGGGATGGAGACGAAGGGCAAGACGCTGGAAGAGCTGAGCGAAATCTGATCGACGATACACCTCTAATGTGGGAGCGGGCTTGCTCGCGAAGGCGGTCTTTCAGTCAGTGCTATATGGACTGACCCACCGCTTTCGCGAGCAAGCCCGCTCCCACATTTAGCCTGCACTCATCCAGTGAGTGCGGGTTATGGCTTGACCAAGCGTGCATCCAGGCTGTTCTGCGCCAGGCGTTTGGCCTGGTCCAGGGTCATGCCCAGCGCGGTGTGCAGCGCGTGGAAGTTCTCGGTGACATAACCGCCGAAGTACGCCGGGTCATCCGAGTTCACGGTGACCTTCACGCCGCGTTCGAGCATGTCGAGGATGTTGTGCTGGGACATGTCATCGAACACGCAGAGCTTGGTGTTGGACAGCGGGCACACGGTCAGCGGGATCTGCTCGTCGATGATGCGCTGCATCAAACGCTCGTCTTCGATGGCGCGTACACCATGGTCGATGCGCTGGATTTTCAGCAGGTCGATGGCTTCCCAGATGTACTCGGGCGGGCCTTCTTCGCCGGCGTGGGCCACGGTGAGGAAGCCTTCGTGACGGGCACGGTCGAACACGCGCTGGAATTTGCTCGGCGGGTGGCCCATTTCCGAGCTGTCCAGGCCCACGGCCACGAACGCGTCACGGAATGGCAGGGCCTGGTCCAGGGTTTTCTCGGCTTCGGCTTCGCTCAGGTGGCGCAGGAAACTGAGGATCAAGCCGCTGGTGATGCCCAGTTGCTGCTCGCCATCTTTGAGTGCAGCGGCGATACCGTTGAGCACTACTTCAAACGGGATGCCACGGTCGGTGTGGGTCTGCGGGTCGAAGAACGGTTCGGTGTGGATCACGTTCTGCGCTTTGCAGCGCAGCAGATAGGCCCAGGTCAGGTCGTAGAAATCCTGGGAGGTGCGCAGCACATCGGCACCCTTGTAGTACAGGTCGAGAAACTCTTGCAGGTTGTTGAACGCGTAAGCCTTGCGCAAGGTTTCGACATCGTTCCACGGCAGCGCAATCTTGTTACGCTCGGCCAGGGCGAACAGCAGCTCAGGCTCCAGCGAACCCTCCAGGTGCAGGTGCAGTTCAGCCTTGGGCAGGGCGTTGAGCCAATCGTACATTTTCTAAATTCTCATCAGGTGCAATGGCGGCATTCTACAGGGCATGGCTGAAATAATCGGTAAAACCTGACCAGCAGGATCGTTTTCGTTGGATTCGCGCAAGGGCCGCGTGAACTAAGGTGTAACGAAACGTTAGCAGCCTGCCGTAGTCTGTACTCCATCAATGACTGATTCGCTGTTTGATAAGGCCCGGAATGCTCACATCCCTCAAGCAAGAAAAATTCATGCTGCTGGCGCTGCTTGCCGCCATCGCCGCATACCCCCTGGAACACTGGATGCTCAACAGCGGGCAGGGCGTGGCACTGCTTGGCGGGGTGGTGCTGATCGTGTTCATCGTGATCGCCTCGATGCGCGTGGCCCATCACGCCGAGCAGCTCGCGGAAAAAGTCGGTGACCCCTACGGCACCATGATCCTGACCCTGGCCGCCGTGCTGGTGGAAGTGGTGATCCTGGCGATCATGATGAGTAACGAGCCTTCGCCGACCTTGGTGCGCGACACGATTTATTCGGCGGTGATGCTCGACATCAACGGCATCCTCGGCCTGGCGGCGCTGATGGGCGGCATCAAGCATGGTGAACAGTCCTACAACGACGATTCGGCGCGCAGCTACAGCGTGATGATTCTGACGGCCATGGGTGTGTCGATGGTGGTGCCGGAATTTATCCCAGAGGCCGACTGGAAAATTTACTCGGCATTCACCATCGGCGCGATGGTGGTGCTCTACACCCTGTTCCTGCGCATGCAGGTGGGGCCGCACAGTTATTTCTTCAGCTACAGCTACCCGGAGAAACGCGGTAAGAAGCCGTCGGAAGAAGCGCATTCGATCAATCTGGCGTTTTCTATCGGTACGTTGGTGTTTGGCGTGATTGTGATTGGCGCGTTGGCCGAGGTGATGTCCAAGACCCTCGACCTGGGCCTGGAGGGCACGGGCGCACCGCCGGTGATCACGGCAATCGTGGTGGCGGCGATTTCGGCGGCGCCGGAGATTCTGACGGCGTTGCGTGCGGCGCTGGCCAACCGCATGCAGTCGGTGGTCAATATTGCGTTGGGGGCCTCGTTGTCGACGGTGATCCTGACGGTGCCGGTGATGGAGGCGATGGCGCTCTACACTGGCCAGCCGTTCCAGATGGCGATGACGCCAGTGCAGACGGTGATGGTGTTGATCACGTTGATTGTCAGTGCGATCAACCTCAATGACGGGGAAACCAATGCCATTGAGGGGATGACGCATTTTGTGTTGTTTGCGACCTTCATTATGTTGTCGTTACTGGGTCTATAGCCGCCGCCAATCAGCTGTGGGAGCGGGCTTGCCCGCGAAAGCGGTGTATCAGTCAGCACATGCATTGACTGACCCGCCGTCTTCGCGGGCAAGGCCGCTCCCACATTTTGATTTGTGTATGACTTAGGTTCCGGCGATCAGTGCTCGAGCCGCTTGGCTGTGATCGGCGATCAAACCTTTCAAGTCCAGGCCTTCCACTTGGCCATCAATCACCCGCCACTTACCCGCCACCATCACCCGGTCCGCCCGGTCGGCGCCGCACAACAGCAGTGCCGAGATCGGGTCGTGACTACCGGAGAAGCGCAGTTCATCCAGTTTGAATAGCGCGAGGTCGGCCTGTTTTCCCACAGCCAATTCACCAATATCCGTGCGCCCCAGCAACTGCGCAGAACCTTTGGTCGCCCAGCCCAGCACGCCTTCGGGGGTGATCTTTTCCGCGCCGTAGCGCAAGCGCTGGATGTACAGGGCCTGGCGCGCTTCAAGGATCATGTTTGACGCATCGTTGGAGGCTGAACCGTCCACGCCAAGACCGATGGGCGCGCCAGCGGCGAGCAGGTCGAGGGTCGGGCAGATGCCCGAGGCCAAACGCATATTCGAGCTTGGGCAATGGCAGATGCCGGTGCCGGCCGCGCCGAGGCGTTCGATTTCATCCGGGTTGAAGTGAATGCCGTGGGCCAGCCAGGTGCGCGGGCCAAGCCAGCCGACGCTGTCGAGGTAGTCCACGGTGCGCAGGCCGAAGCGCTGTAGGCAAAAATCTTCTTCGTCGAGGGTTTCCGCCAAGTGTGTGTGTAGGCGTACGTCGAGACTGTCAGCCAATTCGGCGCTGGCGCGCATGATTTCTGGCGTGACGGAGAACGGCGAGCACGGCGCCAGGGCGATCTGGACCTGCGCGCCTTCGTCACGCTCGTGGTATGCGCGGATCAGGCGCTGGCTGTCGTCGAGGATCACCTGGCCTTGTTGCACGGTTTGTTGCGGTGGCAGGCCGCCATCGGCTTCGCCCAGGCTCATGGAACCGCGGGTGAGCATGGCGCGCATGCCCAGTTCGCGCACGCTCTGCACTTGCACGTCGATGGCGTTTTCCAGGCCGTCGGGGAACAGGTAGTGGTGGTCGGCCGCCGTGGTGCAGCCCGAGAGCAGCAGTTCGGCCAGCGCGACTTTGGTGGCTAGGGCGAGTTTTTCCGGGGTGAGGCGTGCCCAGACCGGGTACAGGGTTTTCAGCCACGGGAACAATGGCTGGTTGACCACTGGCGCCCAGGCGCGGGTCAGGGTTTGATAAAAGTGGTGGTGGGTGTTGATCAGGCCCGGCAGGATCACATGTTCGCGGGCATCGAAGGTTTGTGCGCAGGGCTGGGCAGGTGTTTGGCCCAGGGCCAGCACTTCGCTGATCACACCGTCTTGCAGCACGAGGCCGCCACGGGCGTCGAGGCCGTTGGCAGTGAAAATCGCGAGGGGGTTTTTTAACCAGATACGGGTCGCAGGCATTGGCCGGCTCCTCTGAATGATGGGTTCAGGTTTGCCAGCTCAGTGTTGCCCTGTCTGCTGATCCAGGGTCGCCGGTGAAGGCGAGGGGCTAGATTACGTGTAGTTAAAGATCTCGTCCACATGTAGGAAAGTGGACGAGATTGAGGTGGGAGTTACCAGGCGATGGTGTCGCCTTTGTAGTCGATGAAGTGATGGCCGCCCTTGCCGGTGTAGGCATTTACCTGATCCACCAGGCCACGCACGCTGGTATCGACATCGATGTGGGCGTTTTCGCCGCCCATGTCGGTCTTCACCCAGCCTGGGTGCAGCGACAGTACGGTGAGTTTGTGATCGCCCAGTTGGGTGACGAAGCTGTTGGTCATGGAGTTGAGTGCGGCCTTGCTGGCCTTGTACAGCGCCAGGTCGGAGCCGTCGGGGATGGTCACGCTGCCCAGCACCGAACTCATGAAGGCCAGCACGCCGCTGTCTTTGCGGATCTGCCCGACTAAGCGCTGGGCCAGGTTGATCGGTGCCACGGCATTGGTGAAGAACAGTTGGCCGACTTCCGCCAGGGTGGCGTGGCCAGGCTCCTGGTTGGCCGGGCCTTTGACGCCGGCGTTGACGAACAGCAGGTCAAAGGTGCGCGCCTTGAGGCGCTGGCTCAGGGCGATCACGGCTTGCTGATCGTCCATGTCGAGTTTCTCGATCTGCACCGGGCCGAGCGCTTTGAGGGCGTCGGCCTTGCTCGGGTCACGCACGGTGGCGGTCACGTCCCAGCCGTCCTGGAGCAGTTGCTTGACCAGGCCAAGGCCCAGCCCGCGGGAGGCGCCGATGATCAGTGCGGTTTTTGGCGTAGACATGAAAAGCTTCCTTTGGAGTCGCGGTTCAGGGAGTTCAGCGTTGTAGCAGGATACGCCCGCGGCTGAGGTCGGCGAGTTGAATTTGCAGGGTGTCGATATGCGCTTGGCCGACAGCGAGTTGTAGTTCGACGCCGTTGGCAGTGAAGGTTTCTTCCACCACCAGCCCGCCCAGGTCGGCGACACGCAGTTTCACCAGGTTCAACTCGGAGAAGCTGCAAGCGCAACTCAGCGGGACGCGGCTGATCAGTTCGATGCGCTCGGCGTTCTGCAGGCATTTGTTCGCACCGCCGCCATAAGCACGGGCGAGGCCGCCGGTACCGAGCTGGATGCCGCCGTACCAGCGGATCACCAGCACCGCGACTTGATCGAAACCTTGCGCCTCGATGGCCGCCAGGATCGGCCGCCCGGCGGTGCCGCCGGGTTCGCCATCGTCGTTGCTGCGGTATTGATCAGCCAATTTCCAGGCCCAGCAGTTGTGCGTGGCGTTCAAGTCGCTGTGTTGCGCGAAAAACGCCTGTGCGTCCTGCGGGCTGGTGATCGGGGCGGCGAGGGTGATAAAGCGGCTTTTGCGGATTTCTTCGTGAAACTCGCAAAGGCCGGTGAGCGTGAAAGGCATAAGTCGCTTCGTTTATAGGGCCGGCTTGACGCCGCAGCCCTTGAGAATGATGTGGATCAGGTTGGTGCCGGCGTCTTCCATATCCTGCTTGGTCAGCTTGGTGCGACCGGTGACGCGGCAGATCTGGGTGGCGAAGTCGGCATAGTGTTGGGTGCTGCCCCACAGCAGGAAGATCAGGTGTACGGGGTCGACAGGGTCCATCTTGCCCGCATCGATCCAGGCTTGGAACACGGCGGCCCGGCCACTGAACCAGGCGCGGTAGTCCTGGCTGAAATATTCGGTGAGGCATTCGCCGCCACTGATGATCTCCATGGCGAAGATCCGCGAGGCCTGGGGCTGGCGTCGCGAAAACTCCATCTTGGTGCGGATGTAGCGAGCCAGGGCTACCCCGGGGTCGTCCTCGGCGGTCAGCGTGTTGAAGGTGCTGTCCCACAGTTCGAGGATATTGCTGAGCACCGCAATATAGAGGCCCAGCTTGTTGGTGAAGTAGTAGTGCAAGTTGGCCTTGGGCAGCCCGGCACTGGCAGCAATGGTGTTCATGCTGGTGCCTTTGTAGCCATGGCGCGCGAATTCGTCTTCAGCAGCCTGGAGAATCGCTTGTTCGTTCTTTTGCCGAATGCGGCTGGCGGGTTTTCCGGTGGGGTTGCTGTGGGCAGGAACTTCGAGGCTCATGGAGGTTTCCGTGCAGATCGATAGAGACGACGTGTGCACAGATAACCCACCCTCAAGCCTCAGACAAGTCCTGATGCAATAAAACCGTCAGAGCGATTCCACCGTGTCGCTTTCCGACGCGTGGTTTGCGGCATTCCCGGTGGCCTTGGCTTCCGGTAATAGCAGGCATAGCACGATGGCGGTCAAGCCGCCGCTGGTGATCGCCGAGTCGAACAGGCTCTGCACCAGCGTCGGCATCAGGTGCAGCAGGTTCGGTTGTGCGGCGATGCCCAGGCCGACGCCGAACGAGGTGGCGATGATCAACATGCTGCGCCGATCCAATGGCGCCTGGGCGAGGATGCGCACCCCGGCGGCGGCCACGCTGCCGAACATCACCAGGGTTGCGCCGCCCAACACCGGTTTGGGGATTTGCTGGAGTACCGCGCCAATCAACGGAAACAGGCCGAGGCAAAACAACAGCACGCCGATGTATAAGCCGACGTAACGGCTGGCCACGCCGGTGAGTTGGATCACGCCGTTGTTCTGGGCAAACGTGGTGTTGGGGAAGGCGCTGAAGGTGGCGGCGATCATGCAGCTGACGCCGTCACCGAGTACGCCGCCCTTGAGTCGGCTTATATAAGAAGGGCCGCTGATGGGCTGGCGCGCGATCATGCAGTTGGCGGTGAGGTCGCCGACGGTTTCGATGCTGCTGATCAGATAAATCAGCGCGATGGGCAGGAAAGCGCTCCAGTCGAAGTTGAAACCGTAGCGGAATGGGATCGGCAGGCTGACCAGGGGCAGGTCGGGCAAGGTTTGGGGCACCAGCTTGCCGCTGAACCAGGCCGCGAGGCTGCCCAGCGCCAGGCCGATGATGATGGCCGAGAGGCGCACCCATGGGGTGTTCGAGCGGTTGAGCAGGATGATCGTCAATACGACGAACACGCCCAGTGCCAGATTGATGGGGGCGCCGAAGTCGGGGGCATTGAAGCCACCGCCCAGGTCGGTAATACCGACCTTGATCAGGCTGATGCCGATCAGGGTAATGACAATCCCCGTCACCAACGGTGTGATAACCCGGCGCAGTTGACCGATGAAGCGACTCAGCACGATCTGCACCACGGCGCCAAAAAAGCACACGCCAAAGATCATTGCCATGATGTCTTCCGGGCTGCCGCCGCGTTGCTTGACCAGGAAACCCGCCGACAACACCGCGCCGAGAAACGCAAAGCTGGTGCCCTGCAGGCAAATCATGCCGGCGCCGATGCCATACGGCCTACGTGCCTGGATGAAGGTGCCGACGCCGGAGACCATCAACGCCATGCTGATCAGGTAGGGCAAATGCGCGGTAAGGCCCAGGGTGGAGCCGATGATCAGCGGCGGGGTGATGATGCCGACGAACGCGGCCAGTACATGTTGCAGTGCGGCGAGCAGGGCCGGGGCGGGTTTCGGGCGGTCGTTGAGGCCGTAGATCAGGTCGCTGCTGCTGGAGGATTCTGGTGGCATGGCGGGCAAACTTAAGGTCTATGTCCTTGGGTTCCTGCAAAAAGCTGTCCAACTGCTCAGCTTTTCGCTTGCGCCCGAATTAACGGGTGGCGGCCAGGCTTTCCAGGAAGCTTTCCAGCACCAAATGAGGGCGACGCCCCTTGCGTGTGACCGATGCCAGGCTCAAATCGTAAAAACGTGTAGCCGGTTTCAGCGCGCGCAGTCGGCCTTGTTGCACCCATAAACTGGCGTAATGGTCGGGCAGGTAGCCGATGTAGCGGCCGGTGAGGATCAGGAACGCCATGCCTTCGCGGTCCGAGGCGCTGGCGGTGCAGTTGAGCGCCTGATAGTGGGCCTGGATGTCGGCGGGCAGGCGGAAAGTGGGGGCGATGGCGTCCTGGCTATCGATACGTGCGTCGTCCAACTGCTTGTCGTCGGCGTAGAACAGCGGGTGGCCGACTGCGCAGTAGAGCAGCGAGCGCTCGCTGTACAGCGGCTGGTATTCCAATCCAGAGAGGGCGCTGGCCTGGGGCACCACGCCGACGTGCAGGCGGCCGTCGAGTACGCCTTGCTCGACTTCGTTGGGGGCGATCATGCGGATCTGGATCTGCACGTCCGGGCCACGTTCCTTCAACTGCGCCAGGGCGTGGGTGATGCGCATGTGGGGCAGGGTGACGAGGTTGTCGGTGAGGCCAATGATCAACTCGCCGCGCAGATGCTGGTGCAGGCCGTTGACCTCTGTGCGGAAGCTTTCCAGGGCGCTCAACAGTTGCAACGCGGACTGGTAGACCTCGCGGCCTTCTTCGGTCAGGGAGAAACCGGCGCGGCCGCGCTGGCAGAGTCGCAGTCCGAGGCGCTGCTCCAGGTCGCTCATTTGCTGGCTGATGGCGGAGCGGCCGATGCCGAGCACGGTTTCCGCTGCCGAGAAGCCGCCGCATTCGACCACGCTGCGAAAGATGCGCAACAAGCGTATATCGAAGTCGCTGACTTGGGCGAGGGGATCGGGTCGACGGCTGCTCATAGTTTAGTAAAGGCCTGACTGAGGGTTAGAAGAGTTGGATTTCACCGACTTTATCGCCGTGGCAATTTAGCTGCAACAACGCTTTTCAATCCCGACGCTGCCTTTTGCCCTGCGAGGTTTTGCTGATGAACATGCCCGAAAACGCCCCATCGTCCCTGGCCAGCCAACTGAAGTTGGACGCGCACTGGATGCCTTACACCGCCAACCGTAACTTCCAGCGTGACCCGCGTTTGATCGTGGGCGCGGAAGGTAGCTGGTTGATCGATGACAAGGGGCGCAAGGTCTACGACTCGTTGTCGGGTTTGTGGACGTGCGGCGCCGGGCATACGCGCAAGGAAATCCAGGAAGCGGTGGCCAAGCAACTGGGGACTTTGGACTACTCGCCGGGCTTCCAATATGGTCATCCGTTGTCCTTCCAGTTGGCGGAAAAGATTACCGACCTGACTCCAGGTAACTTGAACCACGTGTTCTTCACCGACTCCGGCTCCGAGTGCGCCGATACCGCGGTGAAGATGGTGCGTGCCTATTGGCGCCTGAAGGGGCAGTCGACCAAGACCAAGATGATCGGCCGTGCCCGTGGTTATCACGGTGTGAACATTGCCGGTACCAGCTTGGGCGGCGTGAACGGCAACCGTAAGATTTTTGGTCAGGCGATGATGGATGTTGACCATCTGCCGCACACCCTGTTGGCGAGCAATGCGTTCTCCCGTGGCATGCCGGAGCAGGGCGGCATCGCCTTGGCCGATGAGTTGCTCAAGCTGATCGAACTGCACGACGCGTCGAACATCGCCGCGGTGTTTGTCGAGCCGATGGCCGGCTCTGCTGGCGTACTGGTGCCACCGCAGGGTTACCTCAAGCGTCTGCGTGAAATTTGCGATCAGCACAATATCCTGCTGGTGTTCGACGAAGTGATCACCGGTTTCGGTCGTACTGGTTCGATGTTTGGCGCCGACAGCTTTGGTGTAACGCCAGACCTGATGTGCATCGCCAAGCAAGTCACCAACGGTGCCATCCCAATGGGTGCTGTGATTGCCAGCAGCGAGATTTATCAGACGTTCATGAACCAGGCGACGCCGGAGTATGCGGTGGAATTCCCACACGGCTATACGTACTCGGCGCACCCGGTTGCATGTGCTGCAGGCCTGGCGGCTTTGGACCTGCTGCAGAAGGAGAATCTGGTGCAGAGCGTAGCCGAAGTCGCTCCACACTTTGAGAATGCGCTGCACGGGTTGAAGGGCAGCAAGAACGTGATCGACATCCGCAACTACGGTCTGGCCGGTGCGATTCAGATTGCCCCGCGTGACGGTGATGCGATCGTGCGTCCATTCGAGGCCGGCATGGCCTTGTGGAAAGCCGGTTTCTACGTACGTTTTGGCGGTGACACCCTGCAGTTCGGGCCAACTTTCAACAGCAAACCGCAGGACCTGGATCGCCTGTTCGATGCGGTCGGTGAAGTGCTGAACAAGATCGACTGATTTCTCCTTCTATATAGAACAATTTTTCAGGAGCCCTGCATGAGCCTTATCCAGCATTTGATCAACGGTGAATTGGTCAATGACAGCGGTCGTAGTGCCGACGTCTACAACCCGTCGACCGGCCAAGTGATCCACCAGGTGCCGTTGGCCAGTCGTGAAACCATTCAACAGGCGATCGACTCGGCCAAGGCGGCGTTCCCGGCCTGGCGTAATACCCCGCCGGCCAAGCGCGCCCAGGTGATGTTTCGTTTCAAGCAATTGCTGGAGCAGAACGAAGCGCGCATCTCGCAGTTGATCAGCGAAGAGCATGGCAAGACGCTGGAAGATGCTGCCGGTGAATTGAAGCGTGGCATCGAGAACGTTGAATACGCCTGTTCCGCGCCGGAGATTCTGAAGGGCGAATACAGCCGTAACGTAGGACCGAATATTGATGCCTGGTCGGATTTCCAGCCGTTGGGCGTGGTAGCGGGTATTACTCCGTTCAACTTCCCGGCAATGGTGCCGTTGTGGATGTATCCGCTGGCGATTGTTTGCGGTAACTGTTTTATCCTCAAGCCGTCGGAGCGTGATCCGAGCTCGACGCTGTTGATCGCACAACTGTTGCAGGAAGCCGGTTTGCCCAAAGGTGTGCTGAGCGTGGTGCACGGTGACAAGGGCGCAGTGGATGCGCTGATCGAAGCGCCGGAAGTGAAGGCGCTGAGTTTTGTGGGCTCGACGCCGATTGCCGAGTACATCTATGCCGAGGCGACCAAGCGCGGTAAACGCGTGCAGGCGCTGGGTGGGGCGAAGAACCACGCGGTATTGATGCCGGATGCGGATCTGGATAACGCTGTCAGCGCGTTGATGGGCGCGGCGTATGGTTCATGCGGTGAGCGTTGCATGGCAATCTCGGTGGCCGTGTGCGTGGGCGACCAGGTCGCGGATGCGTTGATCGCCAAGTTGGTGCCGCAGGTCAAGGCGCTGAAGATCGGTGCGGGCACCTCCTGCGGCCTGGATATGGGGCCGTTGGTGACGGGGCAGGCGCGGGATAAGGTCAGTGGCTATATAGAAGACGGAGTTTCTTCGGGTGCCAAGTTGGTGGTTGATGGTCGCGGTCTGAGCGTTGCCGGTCACGAAGAGGGGTTCTTCCTGGGGGGCAGCCTGTTTGATCATGTGACGCCTGAGATGCGTATCTACAAAGAAGAGATCTTTGGGCCAGTGCTGTGCGTGGTGCGGGTCGATAGCTTGGAAGCGGCGATGCAACTGATCAACGACCACGAGTACGGCAACGGTACGTGTATCTTCACCCGTGATGGTGAAGCGGCGCGTTTGTTCTGTGACGAGATTGAAGTGGGCATGGTCGGGGTTAACGTTCCGTTGCCGGTGCCGGTGGCGTATCACAGCTTTGGTGGCTGGAAGCGCTCGCTGTTTGGTGACTTGCATGCGTATGGGCCGGATGGCGTGCGTTTCTATACCCGTCGCAAGGCGATTACCCAGCGTTGGCCGCAACGGGCCAGCCATGAAGCGTCGCAGTTTGCTTTCCCTAGCTTGTAACGCTTGAGGCAAAAGCCGGCCCTTGGGGCCGGCTTTTGCGTTTTTGGGGCTTTTCTGACTTATATGACAGAAATATGAAGAAAGGCA
>NZ_JAHPJF010000046.1:0-3412 GCF_020515815.1 Pseudomonas sp. AF03-9
CTTTGGCCGGCGCATCAGCAAAACCGTTGAAGGCATGACAACGGAGTTCTTCTGGCAAGGCGACAAACTGATCGCCGAACACCACGCGGAGCGCCATCGCAGCTACCTCTACGAGCCGGACAGCTTCCGCCCGCTGGCCCTGCTGGAAGGCTTCGGTCCTACAAAAACCAAGTCCTACCATTACCAACTGGATCACCTTGGAACACCCCAGGAACTGACAAACCCCGACGGCGAAATCGTCTGGTCTGCGCACTACCGTGCCTACGGTGAAATAGCCCGTCTCGACGTGGGAACAATCGATAACCCGCTGCGTTTTCAAGGCCAATATTTCGATCGGGAAAGCGGGCTGCACTACAATCGGCATCGCTACTACAATCCGGATATTGGGCGTTATCTGACGCCGGACCCGGTGAAGTTGGCGGGTGGGATCAATGGGTATCGGTATGTGCCTAACCCTACGGGGTTGGTTGACCCACTGGGGTTGAGTACATGTCCGGGTGGAAAAAGGTGCACGCAATTACTCGGAGATGAAAATCCTGCACGACAACAAAAAGTCGATGAGGGTGCACCACCTCTACCGGCTGCACACCAACGGTTCCCAAGTGATCCGAATGATTTAACAACTGTCTTGGGCGTAGTCCCTAGAGTCTCCAAGACGAAGCACGATACTCAAAGAATGGAATGGAGACCCAACAGCGATACTCGAATAAGGTTTGAAAGCCATCCAGGAGATAAAGGCCCCTATGCGCCAAGACATCATGGAGAGCACTACCACATAGTACTCAAACCGAATAATTTGAGTTGGAAGCAGGCTGAAAAACAAAAACTGTTATTGAAGGTAAAACCCGAAAATTATGACCCCGAACACGGGACAGGCTTCTTGCCGGGCGAACGACACCCAGGAATCTGACATGACAAAATTCCCCGTCTCTGATGGAACAATTGAAAAAATAACCTGCAACCGAAATACCCTCTTGTTGGAGTTCACAGACTGGCAAGAAAAATCATGGCTGATAACTTTTGAAGGTCTCATCGCATTTCAAGGTGTGAGCGCTGTTGGCGCAGAAATATGCGATATGTACGAAGAGAAAACTTCGTTTCTTTCCAAAGAGGAAGAACGGCTGGAGCTAGGTGAGACAGGAATCAGCTACTGCTTCACATCAAGCAACGGTGGAGAGGTGATATTTATAGTGGTTGCTGGCGGCTACAGTGCTGTGGAGATTTAAACCTTCCTAGTCCCCAAAAACCTGTGGCGAGCGAGCTGGGTCGCGCAGCGGCCCCACCCCAGGCAACGCATTTTTTCAGTCAGGTCCGGGTCGTCCTTGTTGGGACCGCTTCGCAGCCCAGCGCGAGCAAGCTCGCTCACTACTACTATTGCCCGTCAGCCGATCACGAGTGGGTATTCCTCAATGAGCTATTTAGACGAAGAACTGATCGCAGACCTAAAAAAATCTAATATAAACTCCAGCACTCTCTCCAAAACTGAGCACTCTGCAATAATCAGGAAAATAAATGAACACATCCCTTTTACTGGAAGCCAAATTGCTTGGAGCTCCTTGGAAAACAGCATCAGTTTTGGATCAACCTCATCAAGCGCGGCGCTTTCTATGTTTGCCGAAAAAATTAACGCAGTCGCCGACGGCGAACTTATATTTATCGGCGACTCAGTTTGTGACGATGCTTATTTAGTAAAGGTTGAACACATAGACCAAACACTCAGGATTTTTTCTGAATCACCTCAACACACTTACATTTTGCAGAACTCATTAGCTTGGATTGCCTGCATCTCATTTGAAGGACACCTAGACTTCGCAAACACTATATGCCGCTGAAGAGCAGAACTCTCGCGGCTCGAGCAATGTAGTAGCCCTCCCTGGCTAGACGCCTGTACTTGGTGCACCCCATTGCCTGCCCGAGTCTACCGGGAGCTTATTGGTGATCAGAGCCGCCATATCACGGATCATATTCCATTACCGAAAATACAGCAGAATCAAGAACCCTTTGAAGACTATCAACGACTCACACACACTTCAAGAGATAGAAAATGAGCACCGTATATATAAACGAAATCGGAGTAAGACCTTGGGAAAGCATACAGCCAACCCAAGACACCCGTTTCACCACTACGACATTAATAGACCATGACTTCCAAAGCGTCTGGACGTCATGGTGCAACATAATGGAAAACCTTTCATCAGAATGGCCCATCAAAAGAGAGTGGCGTTCATCAACGACTGCCACCTTCAACTCAAGAACCGAAGAATATCTATTCATAAAAAACGCAACAAAAACACTTCAAGCCGGAGACCTGTGCAAGAAAAACGAAAAAACCAACATCTATTCCACAATCAAAAACCGACCAAGCAACCCAAGAGAGATAGAAAACCTAGCATTTGAAGGTTCCCACGACGTACTTCTGCTAATTCAAAAAAACACTCATGAAATACATGAACTCTGGTCTCAAATGACAATATTTGAAAGTCAAATCACACCCGACAACATAAGCACATTCCTAGCGTCGTCGACTGACAACTTGCTATGTAGATTTTACGATTCAGAAACACATGCCGCCGCCCAGCTCATATACCAGGCAACGAAGAAAAATATAGTTATACTAGACACAATAGAAAGCTTATTTAAAAAAATAAACATCAAGGACGTTCACCACTACATAAACAGAACCCAAAAAATATAAATACTGCAAATACAATGCGGACCTTGCTATCCCAACCCAAAAAGCAACACTGCCAGCAAGACCGAAAAAATCCACTATCGAAAAACAAAATGAAAATACGTGTCACCGAAGTCCGCTCCATCAAGAACACTATCCATGTGAGCTTCCTCTCATCCGCTGGAAGTGGCACCGCCGCATGGATCGGCATTCAGCCCATAGCGGGCAAGGAATTGGATGTCGAGTTCGATCTGGATGAGCTTTTTTCCTGGGGGGAAAACCTCACAGCATCACCTCGCAAATCACCACATATCGCCATCATCAATGGCGCGACCCATATAACGGCTGAAATGGCCCAAAACACAGACGAAGAATGGGTGGCACTCAAACTAGAGGACTCATTAATCTTCATTGAACTAAGCGAACCAATCACTCAAAAATCGGGTTTTATTGAAATAAGAGTTACCCGTGCAAACCTATATCCAACAAATATCTGAGTACTATAACCTTCACCAACAAGCCCCCCCCACAGCTTGAACTCACCAAAAAGCGCAATCCGTGGGGCAAGAAATCACCGATTCAAAGTCCGCCCATTCATCCGACTCCCCCCCTCCTTCAACACCCGCAACTCCAGATGCTGCAACAACATAATCGTCTTCCCATCCACAATATCCCCACTCTGCACCATCCCCAGCGCCTGCTCAAACCCCAACTCCAGCACCTCAATATCCTCGCCCTCCG
>NZ_JAHPJF010000047.1:0-3089 GCF_020515815.1 Pseudomonas sp. AF03-9
AGGAGGGCGAGGATATTGAGGTGCTGGAGCTGGGGTTTGAGCAGGCGCTGGGGATGGTGCAGAGTGGGGAGATTGTGGATGGGAAGACGATTATGTTGTTGCAGCATCTGGAATTGCAGATGTTGAAGGAGGGGTGGTAGTGAGCGGGCTTGCCCCGCGCTGGGCTGCATAGCAGCCCCGATACTCCTCTCTTTAACCACAGGAAATATTTGCGAAATCTAGGTGGCCTTCAAACGAAATGCAGGCAATCCAAGCCACTGACTTCTGCAAAATGTAAGTATGTTGTGGTAATTCAGAAAAGACCCTCAGCGCCTGCTCTAGGTGTTCGACCTTTACAGAATAGGCATCGTCACAGGCCGAGTCGCCGATAAATATAAATTCACCGTCAGCCATTGCACTGATTTTTTTGGTAAGCATAGAAATCGCCAGGTTTGATGAGGCTGATCCGAAGGAGATGCTGTTCTCCAAGGTGCTCCAAGCAACTTGACTTCCAGCAAAAAGGACACGCTCATTGATTTTCCTGACGATTGCAGTATGTTCGACTTCAGAGAGAATGCTGAAGTTGATATTGAGTCCTTTTAGGTCTGCAATCAGCTCGTCGTCTAAATAGCTCATTTTTTCTCAAACCTTTTAGTTAGTCGTATTACTGTTTTTGGGCTGCTATCGAAGAGATAGTGCGGTCCTTTTTTCTTGCCTGACCAAACATTTATGTGTGCGCCATTTCTTTCGTCATGTTCAATACGGTAGCCAGTTTTGCCGTCTGCTGTTTGCATTCCGACAGGTTCTCCTTTTCGTGGCCCGAATTTTCCCAAAGTCGGTTTTTCTGCACGAAAATCATTTTCGAGTAACCACTCCAACGCATTATTTGATGCCTGTTCGTAGGTTGATGACCGAATGGGGTCGATAGCCCCAGGAGTGATGGGGTCCTGTTTTTGCGTTGCTCTTTGGTCGTTTTTCTCCGGGCAACGCCCGGTGATGCAACTCAACCCTAACGGATCCACCCACCCCGTAGGATTGGGCACATACCGATACCCATTGATCCCACCCGCTAACTTCACCGGGTCCGGCGTCAGATAACGTTCAGTATCCGGATTGTAGTAGCGATACCGGTTGTAGTGCAGCCCGCTTTCCGCGTCGTAGTATTGGCCCTGAAGTAGTTTCCAGTAGGCCCAGGCAGACAATGGCGATACACCAAGTACAGCCGTCTCGCCTGGGAGGGCTACTACATTGCTCGAGCCGCGGGAGTTCTACTCTTCAACGGCATACAATGTTTGCGAAGTCTAGGTTCCCTTTAGAGGAAGCGGTTTTCAGCCTCAAAGAAAACTTAGCAAAGGGCGGAAGTCAGCACCTTCAACTCACTGGTGTTGAGCTTTTTTTCTCAATGGATAAGTTTCTAAGGCTGCATCAGTTTCTGTTTCTAAATATCTCATTGAGGAACACCCACTCGGGACCGGCTAACGGGTAGTGGTAGTGAGCGAGCTTGCTCGCGCTGGGCTGCGAAGCAGCCCCAACAAGGACAGTCCGGACCGGGTTGAATAAACGCGTTGTCTGGGTGGGGGCCGCTGCGCGGCCCGGCGCGAGCAAGCTCGCTCACTACAGGTTTGGTGGTGTTACCAAGTTGATGGGTCTTCTTGGCTGGCTTTTTGGAGGTCGTCTTTCCACAAGATTTGAGCGAGCACATAAATATCCAGCAAGAAATCCCTAGGACTTTCCAGTTCATACCATTCAGCTCTCGGCCATGAAGAAGCATCTTCTTCACTGATCTCAAACAGACTCTGAAAATCGTAACTTTCATCGCTCAGATTGCTTTCCAGTGCTTTTAGCAAAACGTATCTATGCCTGTAAGTAAGGTGGTTCAAGTTCAGCGCGTAGTTTTTTATGAGTACCTCTCTGTCCACTTTTTTATTCGGGTTGTATTTCTCTAACACCTTACCAAGGCTCTGCTCGCGGTCGTAAACATCAAATACTCCAATGAACCATTTCAGGTTGGGGTCAAACGGTTCGTTTAAAAATGGATCTCTCAACATTATTTTTTCTCGGCAGGAAAAGCAGTGAATGGCCTGGTGTTATCGTCTATATCAAACTTCACCTCGAACCAATTTAGGTTTTCATTGAGGTGCGGAGCCTGTGGGGTTTTTCTATTGGGTCTGTAGCCTCGGCCTGCTCCTGGCAACTCCAGTTTGAGTATGGGGTTGTTGTTGTGGTCTTTCCCATTAAACGGATCTAACCCAAGTGGCTCGCGAGTTAAGGCTTTGTTCAAGGCGCTCAGTTGCAGTCGCCAACTGTGAAATTGAGAGCTTACATTCCCTCTGTCATGCGGCCTACGTAATCCTGTGCCTGGATCTGTTCCGTCGATTGCCCTCTGTTTCAATGCAGTGTCAGTAATTTCGGGGCTGTGCCTGTCGATAGTGTGCATGTCATATTGATTTTGAATAGATTCGACTCGTTTTTTTGCATTTTCTTCTGCTAGTTCAGTGATTCGAATCTGTCTTTCAGCCCGTGTCGGCTGTGGAAGCGAAGGGCTTCTGTCGTCAGCGCTTGCCTTTCTTTCAGGGTCGTTATGGCCTACGGTAGATTCACAACCTCCCGTGCCCGGACAGTTACTCAACCCTAACGGATCCACCCACCCCGTAGGATTGGGCACATACCGATACCCATTGATCCCACCCGCCAACTTCACCGGGTCCGGCGTCAGATAACGCCCAATATCCGGATTGTAGTAGCGATGCCGATTGTAGTGCAGCCCGCTTTCCGCGTCGAAATATTGGCCCTGAAAACGCAGCGGGTTATCGATTGTTCCCACGTCGAGACGGGCTATTTCACCGTAGGCGCGGTAGTGCGCAGACCAGACGATTTCGCCGTCGGGGTTTGTCAGTTCCTGGGGTGTTCCAAGGTGATCCAGTTGGTAGTGGTAGGGTTTGGTGTCGTTGGGACCGAAACCTTCCAGCAGTGCCAGCGGGCGAAAACTGTCCGGCTCGTAGAGGTAGCTGCGATGCCGCTCCGCATGGTGTTCGGCGATCAGTTTGTCGCCTTGCCAGAAGAACTCCGTCGTCACGCCTTCAACGGTTTTGCTGATGCGTCGGCCAAAC
>NZ_JAHPJF010000048.1:0-2517 GCF_020515815.1 Pseudomonas sp. AF03-9
TGCCGCATGGTTGATCGCCACGCCTTTAGGCTTGCCGGTGGAGCCCGAGGTGTAGATCACGTAGGCCAGGTTCTGCGGGTCGACCGGCACCTGCGGATTGCTCTCGGCACAGCGCTGCAACGCGTCCTTGGCGCTGTCGATGTCGAGCCTCGCCACCTCGGCGGGCAACGGCAATGGCTGGGCGGATTGGCACACCACCAAACGCACATGGCTGTCTTCGAGCATGTGCAGCAGGCGGTCGCGCGGGTATTGCGGGTCCAGCGGCACGTAGGCGCCGCCCGCCTTGAGGATCGCCAACAGGCTGACCACCATGGCGAACGAACGCTCCACTGCCACGCCGACCATCACTTCCGGCCCGACGCCCTGGCCGATCAGGTAGTGGGCCAAGCGGTTGGCCTCACGGTTCAACTCGGCATAGGTCAGCGTTTGCTCATCCAGGCACAGGGCAATGGCGTCGGGACGTCGTTGCGCTTGCACCTCGAACAGGCCGTGCACACCCAGCGGGCTTTCGAAAGCTGCGCCGCCGTTGTTCCAGTCGTTCAGCAAGTCGCGCTGCTCGCCGTCGGCCAGCAACGTCAGTTGCGCCAGGCGGCTGCCCGCGCTGGCAACCATCGCGTGCAGCACGGTTTGCCAATGCTGCGCCATGCGCGCCACGGTGGCGGCTGCGAACAGGTCGGTGGCAAAGGTCCAGGAGGCCCACAAGCCCTGGTCGGTTTCTTCGGTGTCCAGGCTCAAGTCGAACTGCGCACTCTCGCTTGCCCACTCCAGGGAGGTCACGCCCAGCCCCGACAGTTGCTGCTCGCCCACGGCTGTGCGAGTTTGCGCCTGGTGGTTGAACATCACTTGGAACAGCGGGTTGTGGCTCAGACTGCGTTCCGGTTGCAGCGCTTCCACCAGTTGTTCGAACGGCAGGTCCTGGTGACTCTGGGCCTGCAACGTGCGCTCTTTGACCTGGGCCAGTAGTTGGCGGAAGGTCATCTGACCGTCGAGGTCGGCCTTGAGCACCTGGGTGTTGACGAAAAAGCCGATCAGGCGTTCGGTCTCAGCGCGGTTGCGGTTGGCGGTCGGCACGCCGATGCGGATGTCCGACTGGCCGCTGTAGCGGTACAGCAGGGTCTGGAACGACGCCAGCAACAGCATGAACAGGGTCACGCCTTCGCGCTGCGCCAAAGCCTTGAGCCCGGCGACCAGTGCAGGTTCCAGCGCCACATCCTGACGCGCGCCGCGATAACTCTGGCGCGCCGGGCGTGGGTGATCGAACGGCAACTCCAGCACCGGCTGGCTGCCACCGAGTTGTTCACGCCAGTAACTGAGCTGGCGCTCCTTCTCCCCCGCTTCCATCCAGCGGCGCTGCCACAGCGCGTAGTCGGCATATTGGATCGGCAGTGCCGCCAACTGGCAGTCCTGGCCGTTGCTGTAGGCGGCGTAGAGCTGCATCAGCTCTTGCACCATCACGCCCATCGACCAGCCGTCGGAGACGATATGGTGCTGCACCAACACCAGCACATGCTCGTCTTCGCCCAGGTTGAGCAGGTTTACGCGCAACAAGGCACCGTGCTGCAAATCGAAGGGCTCGGCGATGAGTGCCTGCACCCGCGCTTGCAACCCGTCTTCGGCAGCCGTGCTTTCAATGATATCGACGACGGCGTGGGCCAGCACCACCTGGGAGCGGTTGTCACCCTCCAGATGCAGGCGCGTGCGCAGGCTTTCATGGCGTTCGAGCAGGCGATCAAAGCTGCGCTGCAAGGCGCTTTTATCCAGGCGCCCGCTCAGGCGCAGCACGCCGGGGATGTGATAGGCGGCGCTGTCCGGGTCCAGTTGCCAGAGGAACCATTGACGTTCCTGGGCGTAGGACAGCGGCAGTGGTTGACCGGCCTCGCGGGCCGGGGCAATCGGCAGTTGCCCGAAGCTCATGCCGCGGGTTTGCAAACGTTGGTAGAACTGCTGGCGTTGTTCCAGAGGCAGGCGAAGAAAGCGCGACACCAGGTCGATGTTAGGGTTGGAAAGCATGGTTCAAATCGCCTCTAGTTCGCTCAAAAAGTCACGAAGATCATCAAAGTCTTCCGCGCTGCCGGCACGGAAGGTGGCGGCGGCCTGGACGTAGGCGCGCAGCGTTTCGGTCTGGAACACCTCCACCAGCGGCACTTCCAGGCCCAGCTCGGCCTGGACCCGCGAGGTGATCTGGATGGCCAGTAACGAGTGGCCGCCGACCTCAAAGAAGTTGTCGTTCAAGCCCACTTGTTCCAGGCGCAGGACGTCGGCCCAGATGGCGGCGATCTGCTGCTCCAGCTCGGTTTCGGGGGCCACGTAGCTTTGCTGCAACTGGCTAGCGTCCGGTTCGGGCAGGCCCTTGCGGTCGAGTTTGCCGTTGGGGGTCAAGGGCATTTGCGCGAGGAACATGAAGTGCGCGGGCACCATGTAATCCGGCAGGCGGGCTTTCAGGGCGCGGCGCAGGGTGTCGCGGAACGCGGCGGTATCAGCCAGGTTGGCCTCGGCCGGGACGACGTAGGCCACCAA
>NZ_JAHPJF010000049.1:0-2426 GCF_020515815.1 Pseudomonas sp. AF03-9
GGGTCGTAGCGGTAACTGGCGCTTTGCCCGTTGGGGGCTGTGACGCTGATTAATCGATGCTGACAGTCGTAGCGATACTCGGTGACAAGCTGCTGCCCCTTGCCGCGACGCTCACGGATCAGGTTGCCAAACGCGTCATAGTCGTAGTGCCGGTCCCCCTGGATCATCAACCGATTGCCCGCCACTACGTCCGGGCCGGTGCGGTTTTGCATGAGCAGGTTGCCGGCCGGGTCGTGTACGAAACGTTCCTGGTGGTCCTGGGAATGGTCGGCGCGGGTGAGGCGATTGAGTGGGTCGTAGCTGTAGTGGTGTTCGCCTTTGCGGGTGTCGAGGACGCGGTTCAGGTTGCCGGATTTGTCGTAGTCGTACTGCCGCCGGTAGAGGTGGTTCTGCTGTTGGGTGACGGTGTGGGCATGCAGCCGCTGCTGGTCGTCGTAGTGGTAGTGGCTTAACAGCTGGCCTTGCTGGCGTTGACGTTCCTGGCCGGATTTGAACAGGTGTGAGGTTAGGGTTTCGCCATTCAACTCGACGGTGGCGAGGTGTCCCCCCTTGGCACGGTTGAACACCACCCGGTTGTTGTCCGGCAGGCGCAGGTGGTGCAAGTGGCCGCAGGCATCGTAGGCATAGCGCAAGGTGCCCCAGCCTTGGTGTTCGGCAGTGAGTCGGTTTTGTGCGTCGTACTCGTAGGCCAGTGCCCAATGCCCGTCGTCGACGCTAAGCAGGTTGCCTTGGGTGTCGTAGGCGTAATCCACAACACTGCCGTCGGGCAGGGTTTTTCGTACGAGGCGCCCGGCGAAGTCGCGCTCGTAGCGGGTGATTAGCTGGCTGCCGTCATCGCCGTGTTCGGTCTTTTCTTGCAGGTTGCCGTTGAGGTCGTAGGCATACGTCGTGCGCTGGCCGTCAAAGCCGATTTCCTGCTGGATCAGGCCGTTGGGGTAGTACTGCAACCCATAGGTTTCACCGGCTTCGTTTTCGATCTCGGTCAGCAGCAACCGGGTGTTGTCGTAGCGGTACTTGACCTGGCTGCCATCGGCGTTGATCCGCCGGCTGATCAGGTGCAGGCCGTCCGCATATTCATAGCGGGTGACGTGCCCCAGTTCATCGCACTCGGCGGTGACTTTTCCGTAGGCGTTGTAGCTGTATTCGCGGGTGGCGCCGTCCGGCAGTACCACGCGAATCATCCGACCCACGCTGTCCCACTGATACCCGGTCAGCGCGCCATGTTCATCCTCGCGTGAGACCAGGCGGCCTACGTCGTCATAGCGATAGCGCTTGATGCCGCCATTCGGCAACTGTTCCTCAACCCGTTGCCCACGCTCGTTCCACACCAGCCGATGGCAGCTGTTATCGGGATACCAAACCCCCGTCAGTTGCCCATGTTGGTTGTAGCTGTAGTCCGTGACATGGCCGTCAGGATCAGTCCGGCGGGTGACATCGCCCTGATCGTTACGCTCGTATTTCCATACCGCTTCGCCACGCCGGACTACCCGTACGAAGCCGTTGTCATGCTCGTAGGACGTCGGTTGATCATCCCCGGGAAACACCGCGACCAGGCGTCCGGCGTCGTCATATTGATAGGCCGTCACCGCGCCGAGCGGGTCTTGCTCGACTGTCAGGCGGCCCTTGTCGTCGTAGGATTTGTAGTGAGTTGCGCCCTCCGGATCGACCCGCTGCACCAGCCGTGCACGCCCGTCGTGGACGTAAACCTCCTGGCTGCCATCGGCGTTGAACAGCGTGACGCGGCCGTCGTCGTCCCAGGCATAGCGCGTGTCCATCTGGGAAAAGCTCGCCCAATGCCGGACACAGCGCGCCGCCTTGCCGGAACGTTCCCACGCCCAGAAGAAACTCGCCCCACCGGCCAGGCCACGTTCAACAATCACGTGGTTGTCGTCGTAGCGATACACCTCGCTTTCGCCTACGGCGTTGGTCGCCGAAACCAACCGACCGATGTCGTCATAGGTGTAGGAGACAACGCTGTACTCTGTCGCCCAAACGTAGGGGCCAGTGCCCTCGGCGCGCTGAATCTGGTAGTCCACCGCAACAATGCGGTGCGAGGCGTAGCGCAAAAGCAGCGAACGCCCGACACCGTTGTCCAGCCGCTCGATGCGCCCCAGCACATCCCGGCAAATGCGCAGCCGGTTGTCATACGCATCGCTGATGGCTGTCAGCAAGCCGTCTTGAAAGTGGTAGAAACGTGAGGCCTGGGCCAGTACCAATTCACCAGGCCAATCACCCAAATAAATGGCCGCTTCGGCCAGGCTATTGGTGATCGCGGGCCGAGAGGCCGTCGGCAAGGGCAACAGCGTCGAGCGGTTTTCATGATCGGTCCACACCACCGAATCACCGGAAACCACCAGCCGGTGGGCCAGCGCATGACTCCAGCCAAACCCCAGCCCGCAGTCCATTTCCACGGCACTGGTGCGATA
>NZ_JAHPJF010000050.1:0-2346 GCF_020515815.1 Pseudomonas sp. AF03-9
CGCCGCATGGTTGATCGCCACGCCTTTAGGCTTGCCGGTGGAACCCGAGGTGTAGATCACGTAGGCCAGGTTCTGCGGTTCAACTGCTACCTGCGGATTACCTTCGGCACACGGGTCCAGCGCCACCCGATCAATCGCCACGCTGCGCAGCCCTGCGGGCAACGGCATTGGTACGTGGGATTGGGTCAGCACCAGGCTCACGCCGCTGTCTTCCAACATGTGCAGCAGGCGTTCGCGCGGGTATTGCGGGTCCAGCGGCACGTAGGCGCCGCCCGCCTTGAGGGTCGCCAACAGGCTGACCACCATGGCGAACGAACGCTCCACCGCGACACCGACCAGGACCTCGGGGCCGACCCCCTCAGCGATCAGGTAATGCGCCAGCTGGTTAGCCTGGCGATTGAGCTCGGCGTAAGTCAGCGTCTGCTCATCCAGGCACAGGGCAATGGCGTCGGGACGGCGTTGCGCTTGCCGCTCGAACAGCCCGTGCACACCCAACGGGCTTTGGAATGCAGCAGCGCCGTTGTTCCATTGCACTTGCTCGACCCCGGCCAGCAGCGGCAACTCGCAGACACGTCTGTGCGCATCGGCGGCCACTGCGTGCAACAAGTGCTGCCAGTGCTGGGCCATGCGCGCGATGGTCGCGTCGGTAAACAGGTCGGTGGCGTAGGTCAGCGTGGCAAACAGGCCATCGGCCGAGGCTTGGGTGTCCAGGCTCAAGTCGAAATGCGCCGGATGGTTATTGGACTCCAGCCCTTCCAGGCGCAGGCCCGGCAGTTGTTCGCCACGCTGCACACGCAGCTCGGACTGGTGGTTGAACATCACCTGGAACAGCGGGTTGTGGCTCAGGCTGCGTTCCGGTTGCAGCGCTTCCACCAACTGTTCGAACGGCAGGTCCTGATGCGCCTGGGCTTCCAGCGCACGGCGCTTGGTCTGTTGCAGCACCTGGGCAAAGCTCATTTGCCCGTCGATTTCAGCCTTGAGCACCTGGGTGTTGACGAAGAAGCCAATAAGACGCTCGGTTTCCACGCGGTTGCGGTTGGCAATCGGCACGCCGATGCGGATGTCCGACTGGCCGCTGTAGCGGTGCAACAGGGTCTGGAACGAGGCCAGCAACAGCATGAACAGCGTCACGCCTTCGCGTTGTGCCAAGGCCTTGAGGCCGGCGACCACATTCGCCTCCAGCGCCACATCCAGGCGTGCGCCGCGATAGCTCTGCACGGCCGGGCGTGGATGGTCCAGGGGCAACTCCAGCACCGGTTGCTCCGCGCCCAACAGTTCGCGCCAGTAACTCAGTTGGCGCTGCTTTTCACCGGCGTCCATCCAGGCACGCTGCCACAGCGCGTAATCGGCGTATTGCAGTGGCATGGCGGGCAACTGCACGTCATGGCCCTGGCTATAGGCGGCATACAGTTGCACCAACTCATCGACCATCACCTGCATCGACCAGCCGTCCGAGACGATATGGTGCTGCACCAGCACCAGCACATGTTCCTGCGCGCTCAGTTGCAACAGCTTGACCCGCAGCAGCGGGCCCTGGCGCAGATCGAACGGGCGGGCGATTTCGGCTTCCACCAGCGCCTGCACCTGCTCGGCAGTCGGGTTATCGAGTGCCAGACTGTCGATGTGCAGGGTGGCCACCGGCAGCACGCGTTGCAGGGTGCGCTCGCCGGCGCTGACAAACACGGTGCGCAAGGTTTCATGACGGGCCAGCAGGCTGTCGAAGCTGCGTTGCAACGCCGAGCGGTCCAGCTCACCCGTCAGGCGCAAGGCATTAGGTACGTGATAGGCCGCGCTTTCAGGCTCCAACTGCCACAGGAACCACTGGCGTTCCTGGGCGTAAGACAGGCTCAGCGGTTGATCACGGTCCACGGCCAGCATCGCTGGAGCCAACGGCGCTTCATCGCTTTGCAGGGCCTGCAAGGCCAACACGAAACCTTCCAGTTGCGGTTGTTCGAACAGCGTACGCAGGGCGATTTCCCGCGCCAGCAGTTGGCGCACCCGCGAGATCACCTGCATCGCCAGCAGCGAATGCCCGCCCAGCTCGAAGAAGTGATCGGTCAGGCCGACGCGCTCGGCGCCGAGCACATCGGCCCAGATCGCGGCGACTTGTTGCTGCAACGCGGTGACCGGTTCAACCCATATGCCCTGGGACTGCGCGGCTTCAGGTTGCGGCAAGCCCTTGCGGTCGAGTTTGCCGTTGGGGGTCAGGGGCATTTTGGCAAGGAACATGAAGTGCGCGGGCACCATGTAATCCGGCAGGTGGGTTTTCAGGGCGCGGCGCAGGGTTTCGCGGAACTCGGTTTCGCTGGCCAGGGCGGCATCAGCCGGGACGACGTAGGCCACCAG
>NZ_JAHPJF010000051.1:0-1522 GCF_020515815.1 Pseudomonas sp. AF03-9
ACACATCGCGGCGATCTGGGCCGAGATTCTCGGCGCCGAGCGCGTCGGCCTGAACGACCACTTCTTCGAGATGGGCGGTCATTCGTTGCTGGCGATGCAAGTGGTCTCGCGCCTGCGTCAGGTCCTGGCGCAGGAAGTACCGTTGAAACTGGTGTTCGAACAACCAAGGCTGGCCGGTTTCGCGGCGGCAGTGCAGGCGCTGGAAGGCCGCGAACAGGCGCCACCGCTGGTAGCGCGCAATCGCCTGCAACCGCTGCTGTTGTCTTACGCCCAGGAACGCCAGTGGTTCCTCTGGCAACTGGACCCACACAGCGCCGCTTACCATATTCCCAGTGCCTTGCGCCTGACCGGCCAGTTGGACTGTGAGGCCTTGCAGCGCAGTTTCAACAGCTTGATCGCGCGCCACGAAAGCCTGCGCACCTATGTGCAGCAGGAAGGCGAGGGCGCGGTGCAGGTGATCGGTACTCAGGTCGCGCTCCCCATCGAGCTGGCCGACATCGACGAGGCTGACCTGCATGCGCGGGTCGCCGCCGAAATCTCACGCCCGTTCAACCTGCAACAGGGCCCGCTGTTGCGCGTGACCTTGCTGCGCCTGGCGGCCGATGAGCATGTACTGGTGTTGGTGCAGCACCATATCGTCTCCGATGGCGCGTCGATGGCGGTGATGGTTGATGAACTGGTGCAGCTCTACAGCGCCTACAGCCGCGGTGATGTGCCGCAACTGCCGGCCATGCCGATCCAGTACGCCGACTATGCGCTGTGGCAACGCGACTGGATGGAAGCCGGCGAAAGACAGCGCCAGTTGAGCTACTGGCGCGACCTGCTGGGCGGTGAGCAGCCGGTGCTGGAATTGCCGTTCGATCACCAGCGCCCCGCCCAGCAAAGCCATCGCGGTGCGCGTCTCGACGTGCCGTTGCCGGCGGCGCTGGCGGCAGACCTGAAAGCCTTGGCGCAGCGCGAAGGCGTGACGATGTTCATGCTCTTGCTGGCGTCGTTCCAGACTCTGTTGCACCGCTACAGCGGCCAGCAGGACATCCGTGTCGGCGTGCCCATCGCCAACCGTAACCGGGTCGAAACCGAGCGCCTGATCGGCTTCTTCGTCAACACCCAGGTGCTCAAGGCCGACATCGATGGGCAAACCACCGTCGCCCAACTGCTGCAGCAGGTCAAGCAACGGGCGCTGGACGCCCAGGCCCACCAGGACCTGCCGTTCGAACAACTGGTGCAAGCGCTGCAACCGGAGCGCAGCTTGAGCCTCAACCCGCTGTTCCAGGTGATGTTCAACTACCAGACCGATGGGCCGCGTGAACCGCTGGCGCTGGCGCACCTGAGCATTGAAAACCTGGCCTGGGAACGGCGCACCGCGCACTTCGACCTCGACCTGGACACCCATGACAGCCGCGACGGCCTGTGGGCATCCCTGGGTTACAGCACCGATCTGTTCGATGCGCCGACCATTGCGCGCATGGCGCGGCATTGGCAGAACCTGCTGCAAGCGATGGTTACCGATCAGCAGCAGAAT
>NZ_JAHPJF010000052.1:0-1496 GCF_020515815.1 Pseudomonas sp. AF03-9
ATCACGCGGCGTCTCTTCGTCGGTTGCAGTGAAGGTACCGGCGACGGTGCCCGCAGTGGCGGAGTTTTCTTCCAGGGTGTTGGCAACGACTTCAATCACTGGCACATCGTTGTGCAGGTTGACGGTCGGCTGAGCGCTGTTGCTGGAGTTCAGGCCTTCAGGGTCGGTGACGGTCAGGTCGATCTTCGGCAGTTGGTTGCCGGCGTTAACAAAGTCCGCGCCCTTCTGGGTCAGGACGACGTCGTTGCCAACGATGCTGTAGTAACCGTCGACGTTGCTGTTGCCGGTGAAGGAGATGGTCAAGCCATCACGCGGGGTCTCTTCGTCGGTCGCGGTGAAGGTACCGGCCACGGTGCCCGCAGTGGCGGAGTTTTCTTCCAGAGTGTTGGCAACGACTTCAATCACTGGCACATCGTTGTGCAGGTTGACGGTCGGCTGAGCACTGTTGCTGGAGTTCAGGCCTTCAGGGTCGGTGACGGTCAGGTCGATTTTTGGCAGCTGGTTGCCAGCGTTAACGAAGTCGGCGCCTTTTTGGGTCAGGACGACGTTGTTGCCAACGATGCTGTAGTAGCCGTCGACGTTGCTGTTGCCGGTGAAGGAGATGGTCAGGCCATCGCGTGGGGTCTCTTCGTCGGTCGCGGTGAAGGTACCGGCGACGGTGCCCGCAGTGGCGGAGTTTTCTTCAAGGGTGTTGGCGACCACTTCAATCACCGGCACATCGTTGTGCAGGTTAACCACTGGCTGAGCGTTGTTGCTGGAGTTCAGGCCTTCTGGGTCGGTGACGGTCAGGTCGATTTTTGGCAGCTGGTTGCCGGCGTTAACGAAGTCGGCGCCTTTTTGGGTCAGGACGACGTCGTTGCCAACGATGGTGTAGTAGCCGTCGGCGTTGCTGTTGCCAGTGAAGGAGATGGTCAGGCCATCGCGTGGGGTTTCTTCATCGGTCGCGGTGAAGGTACCGGCGACGGTGCCCGCAGTGGCGGAGTTTTCTTCCAGGGTATTAGCAACGACTTCAATCACTGGCACATCGTTGTGCAGGTTGACGGTCGGCTGAGCGCTGTTGCTGGAGTTCAGGCCTTCAGGGTCGGTGACGGTCAGGTCGATCTTCGGCAGTTGGTTGCCAGCGTTAACGAAGTCGGCCCCTTTCTGAGTCAGCACAACGTTGTTGCCTACGATGCTGTAGTAGCCGTCGGCGTTGCTGTTGCCGGTGAAGGAGATGGTCAAGCCATCACGCGGGGTTTCTTCGTCGGTCGCGGTGAAGGTACCGGCGACGGTGCCCGCAGTGGCGGAGTTTTCTTCCAGGGTATTAGCAACGACTTCAATCACCGGCACGTCGTTGTGCAGGTTGACGGTCGGCTGAGCACTGTTGCTGGAGTTCAAGCCTTCTGGATCGGTGACAGTCAGGTCGATCTTCGGCAGCTGGTTACCAGCGTTAACGAAGTCGGCGCCTTTCTGAGTCAGCACAACGTCGTTGCCAACGATGGTGTAGTAGCCGTCGA
>NZ_JAHPJF010000053.1:0-1459 GCF_020515815.1 Pseudomonas sp. AF03-9
GTGTCGTCCATGCGCAGTTTGTTATTGGCCGGTGTGCGTAGCACGTTGCGTTTGTAGTTGCGCAGGGTCACGTGGTCGACGTGCTGGCTGTCGTGCAGGGCGTGGGCGATGTAGGGGCGGTCCGGGTCGCCTTGTTCGAAGGCGATGGCCACTTCGGTGCCGGGGATCAGTGGCAGGTGCAGGCCGTGGGTGTCGCCTGCGTAGGGCCGGGCCAGGCGCAGCCACAGGCTTTCTTCGCCGGGTTTCCAGGTGTCACGGTCGAACAGGAAGTTGACGCGGTAGCGGCCTTCCATGTCGATGTGGCCGTAAGGGTCGTGGGCCTGGGGGCTGGTGACGCGGGCCGGGACGGTGCCGGCGATTTGCGGTTTGGCGTGCGGGGCCGGGCGAAAGCACAGGGTTTCTGAATAGGGGATCGCCTCGAAGGCGGCTTCGAAGCTGCGGTCGCGCGCGGCCTGGGTGGTCAGGCGGGTGATGACTGCACCGGTTTGGAACGCCTGGGGTGCGCCGCCGCTGATCCTGAGGACCTGGCCCGGCGCCAGGGTGGCGCTGCTGCTGAGGCCGCTCAGGCGGGTCTGCTGGTTCAGGTACTGCTCGTGGCGCAGGCGTGCGTAGAAGTAGCCGCTTTCGCATGGCAGGTCTTCGTCTTGATCGAGGCGGTTGCCGAGGACGCTGTAGGGTTCGGCGTAGTGGTAGGCATCGCCGTAGGCCCCGCCGCGGCTCTGCTCGATCCCGCCGTTCAGGTGGGCGCTGGCGTCGCGGTGGTGGTAGGCGCGTACGCTGACCTGTTGCTCGACGACCTGGTGGCTCGATTGCAACGCCCATACGCCGTCCTGCCCGCTGCTGCCGAGCCCGGATTGCGGGCGGTATGGCAGTTCGACGTCGAATTGGTAACCGCGCTGGCTATCGAAAAACTCGACGACCTCTAGGCGCAGGCGTTCGTCGCTGGTGAAGCGATACCAGATGCCCACTTCGGCGAGCAGCCGGCTGATGAAAGCCAGGTCGCTTTCGCCGTATTGCATGACCTGTTCGCGCCGGGGGTAGTCGCGCTTGAGGGTGAACAGGAAGTCCTGGCCTTCGAAAGCGTGGCGGCTGCGCAGGATGTGTTCGACGATCTCGGGCACGGATTGGTGCTGGTAGATACGCAACTGTCGGCCACGTTCAAGCAGGGCCAGACGCGGTTGCAGGGTGATTGCATAGGTGGCCTGGTCGTTGGAGCCGGATTGGCGGGCGAAGGTGGTGACGACGCCGTGCAGGGTGCGCAGGGGTTTGATCTTGGGGGGCGACAGGCTCAGCAGCGGCAGTTTTTGTGGCAGGGCGTGCAGGCTGAAACTGGCTTGATGGCCGAGGATGGAGTCGGCGGCGAGGTCGAGGTCGGGGCTGGTGAATTCGATGCGGTACTTGAACGGCTGGCTGAGCTGCTCTTCGCCTTCGAAGGCCAGCACATCAAGCATGGCACCGA
>NZ_JAHPJF010000054.1:0-1254 GCF_020515815.1 Pseudomonas sp. AF03-9
GGTGTAGAACCGTAGACATCCTTTACATCTGAAACCGGGGACATCGTTTACACATTTTAGGCTTGGACGCGGCTCATGCCTCGTCCAAGCCTCCCTAGGGGATAGTCACACAGGTACAGATCCCAAACATCATCTTCAACTTCTTTGAGCGCAATCCGCTCTCCTGATAGCGCTTCGCTTACAAACAACAACTTTCCTTTCCACATGATTGAGCCGTTCTGTCTGACGCTTCGTACTTTCATTTCCGCGGCATACTCCACATCCGGCAGACATCCTGGATAAGGTCGAGTAGACGGCACATATACCTCACCCGGGCGCTTCATGCCCAGCGCCTCGTGAGGTCGTATGTAATTGAATTCATGTCGAAAATGCTCCAGCAGGAGCTGCTGCTCAATCAGGTTTTTCCCCAGTGGCAACTCAAACTTCAAACTACGATGCATCCGTTCGTGCCGGCCGTTCTGGGCAGGTCTTCCCGGCATGGTTCGCTCCGGGTAGATACCCAGGCGGATCCACCAAACTGCCAGTGTGGACATTCTTGCCAGGCCTGGAGAAGCAAAAGGAACGCCGTTGTCAGAGCGAATGACTTCCGGCATCCCGTACTCTTGAAAAAGCCTCTCGAATGCCTGTTTGACGGGCAAGGTCATGATTTTGGGGTGGGCCCTGCAGGCCAAAATCAAGCGAGAGGCATGGTCCGTAACGGTCAGGGGATAGCACATCTGGGCGTTGAGCATCTTGAACTGCCCCTTGTAATCAACGCACCACGTCTTGTTGGGCTCGTTGGCTTCGCGCATTTCCCTGTGAGCAGTGCTGTGCCGTCGCTTGAAGCGCCGTTTACTGACCAGCCCAAGCCGGTCAAGCCATTGGCCTGCCGTGCTGGGCGATGGCCAGGCGACTGACGGATCCTCGATTCGTAATAGCCTGACAAGCTTCTTCGGCCCCCATTTATCGTGCGCTTCTTTCATCGCCACTATGCGAGCCAAGATCTCATCGTCAGTCTTGTTTGGGCTGGTATGAGGTCGTCGAGACAGCTCTGCCAACGACTTCAAATCGCCGTCAACGTGACGAGAGATCCATTTATCTACAGTTGGTCGACTGACGTCGAAGCGCCGAGCTAGCTGGCTTTTGCTGAAGTCACCAGAAAGCCAGTCGATGACCAGTTTGATTCGTTGATCCATGGGAGACTCTTGGTTCCAGGGCATGATCAGTTACCTCCTGATCATGCGTATTAACCTGTAAACCATGTCCCCGGTTAGA
>NZ_JAHPJF010000055.1:0-1243 GCF_020515815.1 Pseudomonas sp. AF03-9
TGAACTGGTCAAGTAATCTTGGACACCGATTAAGGTTCACGCCGCCAACCTTTCCTTCGCGACCGGCGACCGGTAGTCGTTGTAGCTGTGAGGCCTGCTGATGTTGTAGCGCGAGACATAGCGCTGCACATCTGCCCGGGCCTCATGTTCCAGTCTGTAGCCCGCTTCAGGCACCCACTCTGATTTCAAACTGCCAAAAAAACGCTCCATCGGGGCGTTGTCCCAGCACTCGCCTTTACGGCTCATACTTTGCCTAAACCCATGTTTCACAAGCGCGTTTCGGAATTTATGGCTGGTGTACTGGCAACCTTGGTCAGAATGAAACAGCACATCCTGGGGATGGCCGCGCAACTCCACCGCCATGCGTAGCGCTTCGCAGGTCAGGTTGGCATCAGAAATCATCGAGAACGACCAGCCTACGATCCTGCGAGCGTACAGATCCAGAACGGCGGCGAAGTACATCCACCGCTTGCCGACTTTGATGTACGTCACGTCGCCACACCACACCTGATTAACCGTCGTCACATCAAACTTTCGCTTGAGCACGTGCGGCGCCACCAAGGCCTCAACGCCCGGCGACTTGTACTTATGACGCCTGCGCTGACGACTAGCGATGCCAGCTTCGCGCATCAAGTTGCGAGCCATATAACGTCCGACACGATGCCCTTTGGCCTGCAGCTCCTTGGACAAGGTGCGCGCACCCGCCGACTCTCTCGACGCCTTGTGGTGCCTGACCAGCGCGGCTTTGAGCTTTTCCCGCTCAGGATTGGCTCTGCCCTGGCGCTGGCGCCAGGCATAGAAGCTGCTGCGGTTAACCCCGAACGCCCGGCAACACCTTTTAACGCCGTACTGCTCGTCCAGCTCATCGATCAGCGTGAATGATCTTTGGCGTCCAAAAGCAGGAGAGCACTGGCCTTTTTTAAGATTTCAATGTCCAGGTCTTTCTCCCTAAGCAGGGCTTTGAGTCTCTGGATCTCTCGTTGATCAGCAGTAATTGCCTTGGCTCCCACCGGAGTCGAGCCCAAGCGTTCTTTTTGCACTTGATCGACCCAACGGCGCAGAGCAGTAGGGCCAATATCCAGGCTGGCACAGACCTCGGTAACCGGCTGACCTTCATCCAACACCATGCTGGCAGCCTTGAGCTTGAACTCACTCGAATAAGATTTACGCATATCCAAACACCTCAGATTTGGGCGCTATCATAGCGCCCGATTGAAGTGTCCAAAATCATTAGGCCAGTTCA
>NZ_JAHPJF010000006.1:0-302693 GCF_020515815.1 Pseudomonas sp. AF03-9
GTTACAATTCGCCGTCAACCTTTAATTACGCTTTTGTTGCAGAAGGTGCCTTTTTGGCAACAAGGCGAGGGATTCGGCGCATCACCGGTGGTATCCGCAGGGCCAAAAGCAACACACCTATAGATGCATAGACCGCCCACTCCTTGAGATCAGCCCGCACTATCCACAACATATGCAGCAAGCCGAGCCCAAGAATCACGTAAACCAGGCGATGCAATTTCTTCCACCGACTCCCCAAACGTCGCTGGCTATAGCGATTTGAAGTCACCGCCAACACCAAAAGCGACAAGAAGCCCAACGCCCCCACAATAATATAAGGCCGCTTGCGCAACTCCACACCCAACTGCGACCAATCGAGCCCAAGGACAAACACGCAATAAGCCGCCAGATGCAGCACTACGTAAGTAAAGCACCACAAGCCCAACTGCCGGCGTACAGCTATCCACCCCGCCCAGCCGCTGAGCTTCTGCAACGGCGTCATTCCAAGGGTGATCAGCAAAAGGACCAACGCCCCCAGGCCCAGCCGATCCACCAGCACTTTGCCCGGATCAGGCCCGAGAACAGAGCTCCACGCCTCATATAGCCAGAATAGCGGCCACACGGCCACTGCGATAAAAACGCCGAGGCGCCAGATGGGGTAGCGCATCAGTAGTTCTTCCGCAGATCAAGGCCGGCATACAGGGAGGCAACCTCATCCGAGTAGCCATTGAACATCTGTGTCTCACGCACATTGGGACTGAACAGGCCGCTCGGCAGGCGACGCTCCCGCGCCTGGGTCCACCGCGGATGATCAACCGTGGGGTTAACGTTCGCGTAGAACCCATACTCATCCGCCGCAATACTCTGCCAGGTGGTTTTCGGCTGTTCACTCACCAGGCTGATGCGCACAATGGACTTCACGCTTTTGAAGCCGTACTTCCAAGGCACCACCAAGCGCAGCGGCGCGCCGTTCTGGTTGGGCAGTTCACGCCCGTACATGCCAACGGCAAGAATCGCCAAAGGGTTCATCGCTTCATCCAGACGCAACCCTTCTATATATGGCCAGTCGATCAAACCAAAACTCGAACGCTGGCCCGGCATGCTCTTGGGGTCCTGAAGCGTTTCAAATCGAATGTACTTGGCCTTGGAGGTCGGTTCGACTTGCTTGAGCAACGCCGAGATAGGGAAGCCGATCCAGGGGATGACCATCGACCACGCCTCGACACACCGTAAACGGTAGATCCGCTCTTCCAACTGATAAGGCTTCATAAAGTCTTCCAGGGCATAACGCCCTGGCTTGGCAACCTCACCATCAATCACAACACTCCAGGGCTCGGTCTTGAGCGAACCCGCATTCGTTGCCGGATCGCCCTTGCCGGTGCCGAACTCATAGAAGTTGTTGTAGTGAGTCGCATCCTTGAAGGGGGTGATCGCTTCATCCTTCACCGTCACAGCCTGCCATTGAGTGCCAGGCAGTTTCTCGGCAAACCAATTCGGTGCCTTGCCCGGCTCAACATCGGCGTAACGGGAAGCATCAGTCGCACTGGCCCAGCGCGGCAAGCTGCTGGCAGCGATACCGGCGAGCGCACCACCGAGCAAGCTGCGGCGAGAGAAATAAAGGGATTCAGGTGTGACATCCGACTCGTGGCAATCGGACGCTTTTGGCAATTTGATTAACATGGCAACTCCGCAGCATTGGAGAACTGATGCACCAATAGACTGCGGAGTATGGGGGAAATTACATTAAGGCAATGTTTTGTCCCGACGCAGATGCAGCAAGTACTGAACCGGGCCCGACGCGGCATAGACCAGGAACGCCAGCAGCAGGATCCGCGGAGGATCACTGAAGACCACTGCAAACACCAGCACAACGGCCAGGATTGCCACAAAAGGCACGCGCCCCTTGAGATCCAGTTCCTTGAAGCTGTTGTACTTGATGTTGCTGACCATCAGCATGCCAGCGGCCGCAACCATCAAGGCCACCAGGAACGACATCTTCGAACCCTGGATACCGTAGTCACTGAATGCCCAGACGATACCCGCCACCACACCTGCTGCAGCCGGGCTGGCCAGACCAATGAAGTAACGCTTGTCAGCGGTCCCAACCTGGGTATTGAAACGCGCCAGGCGCAATGCAGCCCCGGCGACATAGATAAAGGCGACCATCCAGCCGACCTTGCCCATATCACCCAGCGCCCAGGCAAACGCCAGCAACGCAGGCGCAACACCAAAGGCAACCATGTCCGACAGCGAGTCATACTCGGCACCGAAGGCACTTTGGGTATTGGTCATGCGCGCCACACGCCCATCAAGGCCGTCGAGCACCATGGCAACAAAGATTGCGATGGCAGCAAAACCGAAGTATTTGCTGGCACTCACCGCATCACCCGCTGCCAGCGCACTTTGGGCGCTCATGGAGTTGATGATGGAATAGAACCCGGCAAACAGGTTCGCCGTAGTGAACAGATTGGGCAGCAGATAGATGCCACGATGCCGGACCTTGCGGCCCTCCGCGTCATGCCCTTCTTCGACATGCTCATCGATCGGTAGCAGGCTTTCGGCGTCAGGAGCCTGGTTTGGCTCTTCGGGACGTTCGCTCATGGACTTTACCTTGCAACGGTGTGAAAAAATTCGACAGATACTTGCGGCGAGTGTTCGCCCGCAAACGATGCAGCTTTATACCAGAACCTGCCCCCCAAACGAAAAAACGCGGCCTAAGCCGCGTTCTCCCTTGATCCGTACGACTTAGTTTTTGGCTTTGTCGACGATCTTGTTGGCACCGATCCACGGCATCATGGAGCGCAGTTGCTCGCCGATGACTTCGATACCGTGAGCGGCGTTGTTACGACGCTTGGCGGTCATCGAAGGGTAGCCGGTAGCGCCTTCGCTGATGAACATTTTGGCGTATTCGCCGTCCTGAATACGTTTCAGGGCGTTGCGCATAGCCTGACGGGACTCGGCGTTGATCACTTCCGGGCCAGTGACGTATTCGCCGTATTCGGCGTTGTTGGAGATCGAGTAGTTCATGTTGGCGATACCGCCTTCGTACATGAGGTCAACGATCAGCTTCAGTTCGTGCAAGCACTCGAAGTAGGCCATTTCTGGCGCGTAGCCAGCTTCAACCAGAGTTTCGAAGCCAGCTTTCACCAGCTCAACGGTACCGCCGCACAGAACGGCTTGCTCGCCGAACAGGTCGGTTTCAGTCTCGTCCTTGAAGGTGGTTTCGATGATGCCAGTACGACCACCACCCACGCCTGCTGCGTAGGACAGCGCAACGTTTTTGGCGTTGCCCGATGCGTCTTGGTAGATCGCGATCAGGTCAGGGATACCGCCGCCTTTGACGAACTCGGAACGCACGGTGTGACCCGGTGCTTTCGGCGCGATCATGATCACGTCGAGGTCAGCACGCGGCACAACCTGGTTGTAGTGGATCGCGAAGCCGTGGGAGAAGGCCAGGGTGGCGCCCTTCTTGATGTTCGGCTCGATTTCGTTCTTGTACAGCGAGGACTGGAACTCGTCCGGGGTCAGGATCATGACCAGGTCGGCAGCAGCAACAGCGGAAGCAACGTCAGTCACTTTCAGGCCATGGGCTTCTGCCTTGGCAACAGTGGCCGAGCCTTTGCGCAGGCCAACAGTCACGTCAACGCCGGAATCTTTCAGGTTGCAAGCTTGCGCGTGACCCTGGGAGCCGTAGCCGATGATGGCGACTTTCTTGCCCTGGATGATCGACAGGTCACAATCTTTATCGTAATAAACTTTCATGAGGTTCCTCTATATATCCAGGCCGTAAGGCCATTCGCTAATTTGGTTTAGATGCTGAGTACTTTGTCGCCACGGGCAATGCCGGTGACACCACTGCGTACCGTTTCCAGAATCGAGGCCGTCCCGATCGACTGGATGAAGCTGTCCAGCTTGTCGCTTGTACCGGTCAGTTGAACGGTATAAACGCTGGCGCTCACATCGACGATCTGCCCGCGATAAATATCGGTAGTGCGCTTGATCTCGGCACGTTGGGCGCCCGTGGCCTTGACTTTAACCAGCATCAGCTCGCGCTCAATGTGGGCACTTTCCGACAGGTCGACCAGCTTGACCACTTCGATCAGCTTGTTGAGGTTCTTGGTGATCTGCTCGATCACCTCATCGTGACCCACGGTGGTCAACGTCAGACGCGACAGGGTCGGGTCTTCGGTCGGGGCCACGGTCAGGCTTTCGATGTTGTAGTTACGTTGCGAAAACAGGCCGACAACACGAGACAGAGCGCCGGGTTCGTTCTCCAGAAGCAGGGAGATAATGTGCCGCATGATTAAGTACGCTCCGTCTTGTTCAGCCACATGTCGCGCATAGAGCCGTCTTTGATCTGCATCGGGTAGACGTGCTCACTGGTATCCACCTTGATATCGATGAACACCAGGCGATCCTTCATGGCGAACGCTTCTTCCATCTTCGGCTTCAGATCTTTCAGATCGGTGATGCGAATGCCGACATGGCCATAGGCTTCAACCAGCTTGACGAAGTCCGGCAGCGATTCCATGTAGGAATGGGAGTGACGGCTGTTGTAGCTCATGTCCTGCCACTGGCGAACCATGCCCAGTACGCCGTTGTTCAAGCACACGATCTTCACTGGAAGACCGTATTGCAGGCACGTCGACAGTTCCTGGATGTTCATCTGGATACTGCCCTCGCCGGTGACGCACGCGACGTCGCTGTCCGGGAAGCTCAGTTTCACACCCATGGCCGCAGGGAAACCAAAGCCCATCGTGCCCAGGCCACCGGAGTTGATCCAGCGGTTTGGTTTGTCGAACTTGTAGTACTGCGCGGCGAACATCTGGTGCTGGCCCACGTCGGAGGTCACAAAGGCGTCGCCCTTGGTCACTTCGCACAGGGTCTCGATCACGGTCTGTGGCTTGATGATGCTGCCGTCACCCTTGTCGTAAGGGAACAGGCCGCGATCACCGCGCCATTCGTCGATCTGTTTCCACCAACTGGCAACGGATTCCTTGTTCGGCGTTTCGCCGATGTCCTTGAGCGCAGCGACCATTTCGGTCAATACGCTTTCTACAGGACCCACGATCGGCACGTCGGCCTTGATGGTCTTGGAGATGGACGCCGGGTCGATGTCGATGTGGATGATCTTGGCATTCGGGCAGAATTTGCTCGCGCCGTTGATCACACGGTCATCGAAACGAGCGCCCACGGCCAGGATCACGTCGGCGTGGTGCATGGTCAGGTTGGCGGTGTAGCTGCCGTGCATGCCGAGCATGCCGACGAACTGACGGTCGGTACCCGGAAATGCGCCGAGGCCCATCAAGGTATTGGTTACCGGCAGGTTGAGCAGCTTGGCCAGTTCGGTCAGCGGTGCGGAACCACCACCGAGAATCACGCCACCACCCGAGTACAGTACGGGACGCTTGGCCGCCAGGAGCATTTCTGCCGCCTTGCGGATTTGCCCCGAGTGCCCACGGACGGCCGGGCTGTAGGAGCGCAGCTTGGCCTTTTTCGGGAAGACGTATTCGAATTTTTCCGCCGGGTTGGTCATGTCTTTTGGAATGTCGACCACCACAGGGCCCGGGCGACCGGACTGTGCGAGGTAGAACGCCTTTTTCATGACTTCCGGGATTTCCGAGGCGTGCTTGATCATGAAGCTGTGTTTCACGATCGGCCGGGAAATACCGATCATGTCGGTTTCCTGGAATGCGTCAGTGCCGACCATGGTGCTTGGCACCTGACCGGAAATGATCACCATCGGAATAGAATCCATATAAGCAGTCGCGATGCCGGTAATGGCATTGGTTGCGCCTGGGCCGGACGTTACCAGTACCACGCCGGCCTTGCCGGTGGCACGGGCGTAACCGTCCGCCATATGGGTCGCGGCCTGTTCGTGGCGAACCAGGATGTGGTTGACAGCCGGTTCCTTGAACAGTGCGTCGTAGACATGCAGCAGAGCACCACCTGGGTACCCGTAGATATAGTCGACGCCTTCGTCACGCAAAAAGCGGACGAGCATCTCACCGCCAGATAAAAGCTCCACGTTGTTCACCTCTAAAACGCCAGAATACCGTCCGTTGAAAACCGACGGGTCTTAATAGGTTTACTTCTCAACAGAGCATGAGCGACGGTGGTCGCCGACTACGTCAGCACTGACTGAGCAAGTATTGGGATCGTCCCAAGTGTTGCGGGCTTTTCCCACCCAGCGCGAGGTAACGCGTTGCGGGTGTAACAGGTCGGCGCGGGTGTGCGCCTCATGATCTGCTGAGCGGGCCTGCTTCTGGCAGTCCCGATACAGCGGACTTTGGATTCTTCTGTTTCAGGCCGTTCAAGTCAAGCAATAATTGCGCTTTTTTCCAACTAAGCGCATGAGAACGTAGAAGAAAGGGCTTTGAGGAGGGATAAAACTCGCCTGAATGTCGTCAAGCGGTAGAAATGTGCGCAAGACTGCCGGAAAACCCGGCAGTCAGGCAATTAACGAGCGTCGACGATCAATTGGTCGAACTTTTTCAGCGCGTTACGCAATCCGAGGCTCTCACGCGGACGGTCGGCGTAGACCATTTCCGCCATCTCCAGGATCCCCGAGGCATTGGGCAGCGGCAGGTCCTGTTCGAGGATCTGCTTCATGCGCACCAAAAAGATCCATTGCAGCCACTGGTGGAAGTCCAGGGTATCCACCGAAAACGGCTCGACACTGCTGAGCGCTTCAATGCCGGGGGACACCTCGTCCCACCAGCCCTGCACGCGCAATTCGCGCTCGATCAGCAATAATTGCTCGGCAATTGCGGGAAACCGTGCATCCATCAGTACGTGACCTTGCCTTTCTGCCGCGCCTGAGCAGCACCGGCGGCATCACCCTGGGCGGCGCGCGCGTCGCCGATCAGGGCCCACAGGTTGGCTTGCAGGTCGGGGCGACCATTGGCCAGCGTCAGGCCACGACGGGCGAACTGCTCGGCTTGTGGCGCATCACCCTGGGCCATGCGCACCTGGGCCAGGCGATACAACACTTGCGGCTCACGAGGTGCCACACGCTGGGCGCGCTCAAGACTCGACGATGCGCCGTTCAAATCGCCACCGGCCTGCTGTTGCTGGGCAGTGGTCAACAACGCCAGCACCGGGCCGTCCAGTTGCTCGTCAGCCGACAGGCCGCCGGAATTGGACGACGACGGAATGCCACTCGGCGTCGACGGCATATTGTAGGTGCCCTGGTTGATCGGCGCCGACTGGATCGGCGTGGAATCGATCGGGCCGGAAGTGCTTGGCCCCGGCGTCCACGGCTCGGCACTGATGGGCGCCGATGTCGCGGCGCCAGCACCCGGCACCATCACCACCACGCCCGAATCCTGCGGCACAGCCTGCGGCCGGGCCTGGGCGGGACGGTTGGTCACGGTCTGGCGGAAACCGCCATTGGCCGAGATACGGTCGCTGTTGGAGACAGCGGTGCTCGAATCCACCACGGGGATGGAGCCGCGCTGCACGCTGGAGCAACCACCGAGCAAAGCCAGAGTTGTAATAGCTGGAAACAACCACTTGTTCACGTGAAACCCTCTTCGCTTAATTCATCCAGCCCTTGACCCAATCCATCACCGACTCCGCGTCAGCAGGCAAACTGCCACCGCACGCGGCGCCGGGTGGTGGCTCGCTGCCGCGAATATACGGCATCTGTACCGCACCCGGACAGTTGGCGTCAGAGCCCTGCCCCGTGTGCGGATCAATCCAGGCCTGCACGATGTTGTCCGGCTGCGGCATGTTCAACGGCAGCGGGTCGGCCTTGCGCATGAAACTGGTCCAGACCTGCAACGCACCTGTCGCGCCGGTGAACGGAGTCTTGCCGTTATCATCACGGCCCATCCACACCACCGCCAGCACATCCTGGCCGAAACCGGCGAACCAGCTGTCGCGCGAATCGTTACTGGTGCCGGTCTTGCCCGCCAGTGTCAGGTTCGACGGCAGCACCTTATAGACCGAGGCGCCCGTACCTTCACGCATCACGCGCTGCATGGCGTTCTGGATCAGGTAGATGGAGCCTGCATCGAAACGCTGCTGGATCTGGAACGGATAACGCTTGAGCGGCTCGCCTTCGGCAGTCAGCACGCTCCGAATCCCACGCATCGGCGTATTGAAACCGCCGTTGGCCAGGGTCTGGTACATCGTCGCGACTTCCATCGGCGTCATCGCACCGGCACCCAACAGGATCGACGGGAAGGCCGGGAACTCACGGGTAATGCCCAGGCGTGCGAGGGTTTTCAACACGTTCGGCACGCCCACTTCAAGCCCAAGGCGTGAAGTGGAGATGTTGTAGGAGTGCGCCAGGCCCTGGTACAGGAAAACCGTGCCGTGGGAACGGCGGTCGAAGTTTTGCGGCGTCCACACCTGGCCATCCCCGCCTTTGACCGACAGCGGATCATCCGACAACCAACTGGTCAGCGTGTATTTGCTCGGCTTCTCCAGCGCGGTCAGGTAAACCGCCGGCTTGACCAGCGAGCCGATCGGTCGCACCGCATCCAGCGCGCGGTTGAACCCGGCAAAGCTGGCCAGGCGACTGCCAACCAGGGCCTGGACCTCGCCGGTCTCCGGGTTGGTCACGACCATGGCCGCTTCAACTTCGTCGGCGCCTTTGCGGCCGGTCATGCGCTTGAAGGTGTCATTTACCGACGCCTCGGCCTTCATCTGCAGGATCGGGTCGAAACTGGTGAAGATACGCAGGCCCTCTTCGGTCAAGTCTTCGTCGCGATAGTCTTCACGCAACTGGCGCTTGACCAGGTCGATAAAGCCCGGGAACGAACTGTCAGCCAACTTGCCGCGCGTGGTCACGCCCAGCGGCATCTTCTTCGCCGCAGCCACTTGTTCTGCAGTGGCAACGCCCTGCTGCTCAAGCACATCAAGCACCAGGTTACGACGCTCCAGCGCACGCTCCGGGTTGCGACGCGGGTTGTAGTAGGACGGGCCCTTGACCATCCCCACCAGCAAAGCGACCTGATGCAGCTTCAGCTCGGACAGCGGCTGGCCAAAGAAGAACTGGCTGGCCAGACCGAAACCATGCACCGCGCGCTGACCATCCTGGCCGACGAACACCTCATTGAGGTACGCCTCGAGGATTTCCTGCTTGCTGTAATGCACTTCCAGCAGCATCGCCATCATGGCTTCGGTGAGCTTACGGGTCAGGCTGCGCTCGTTGGTCAGGTAGAAGTTCTTCACCAACTGTTGCGTCAGCGTACTGCCGCCCTGGGTCATCTTGCCGCCGGAGGTGTTCACCCAGATGGCACGTGCAATCGACTTCGGCGAGACGCCCCAGTGGCTGTAGAAATCGCGGTCTTCTACGGCGACCAGGGTTTCGAGCAGGTACGGCGGCACCTGGTCGAGCTTGATCAGGATGCGATCTTCAAGGTTCTTCGGATAAATCCCGCCGATCATCAGCGGTTCCAGACGCACTACCGGCAGCTTCGAACCGTTGAGGGAAGACAACTCGGCCACATAGTCGCCGGAGAAACGCACGCGCACCGGCTGGGCTTTTTCCAGGCCTTCATAGAACTGGAAGCCACGGGTGTTCAGGTCGACGGTATTGCCGCTGACGGCAGCGGCGCCCGGGCCGTTGCTCACGGGCTCACGGCGATAGCCCAAGGCATCAAGCTCGGTTAGGAAGTCATCCTTGCTCAGCTTCTGGCCATTGAACAATTCCAATGGACGCGCATACACCTTGGCCGGGATGGTCCAGCGCTTGCCGGAGAACTTCTCCTGCACCACGGCATCGAGATACACGGCGAAGCCGGCGAGGACCACAAGGCCCACCAGGCTGAGCTTGAGCGCCCAGCCCAGCCAAGGGCGCAGGCCACGGGAAGGAGGTTTTTTACGGGAACGGGGAGATCGGGTTCGAGTCATGGCGGCGGATTATACGCACTTTATTGATGATCAACATGAGCCGGACAGCGGTTTGCACGGCAGACATCAGCAGCCATAATGCCCGCCATGATTTCCCCCAGTCTTTGAAGGATCGCCCGTGAGCCAGTCCCTGATCGCAGCCCTGCAAAACCCGGCTTTGTACCCTCATCCGGTTGAAGAATTCCAAGTGATCGAGACCCACATTTCCTGGGTCATACTCACTGGGCCCTACGCTTATAAACTGAAGAAACCGATGAACTTCGGCTTTCTGGACTTCACGGCCCTGGATGATCGCGGCCATTTCTGCCGGGAAGAGCTGCGCCTCAACGAGCGCCTGACCAAGGATTTGTATCTTGAGGTGCTGCCGATCACTGGCACCGCCGAAGCCCCACAACTGGGCGGTGAAGGCCCGGTCATCGAGTACGCGCTGAAAATGCGCCAGTTCCCGCAAAGCCAACTGCTCAGCACCTTGCAAGCCAACGGCGAACTGACCAGCGCGCACATCGATGAGATGGCCAAACAGATCGCACAGTTCCACCTGACGGCACCGAAAGTTGCGCAAGACCACCCGGCCGGCACTCCGGACGAGGTGATGGCACCAGTGCGCCAGAACTTCGACCAGATCCGTCCCTTCCTCAGCGACAAGGCCGACCTGATTCAACTCGACGCGTTGCAAGCCTGGGCCGAAAGCAGCTTCGAACGCCTCAAGCCACTGTTCATCCAGCGCAAGCAGGACGGCTTCACCCGTGAATGCCACGGCGACATCCACCTGGGCAACGCCACCTTGATCGACGGCCAGGTGGTGATCTTCGACTGCATCGAGTTCAACGAGCCGTTCCGTTTCACCGACGTGTACGCGGATACCGGTTTCCTCGCGATGGACCTGGAAGACCGTGGCCTCAAATCCCTGGCACGGCGTTTTATCAGCCAATACCTGGAACTGACCGGCGACTACCAGGGCCTCGAAGTGCTGAACTTCTATAAAGCCTACCGTGCCCTGGTACGCGCCAAGATCGCGCTGTTCAGCATGCCGGGCGACGCCAGCCCGGTGCAACGCGCCAGCAGCCTGCGCCAGTACCGCAACTACGCCAACCTGGCGGAAAGCTACAGCACCATTCCTTCGCGGTTCCTGGCAATTACCCACGGCGTTTCCGCGGTGGGCAAAAGCCAGGTGGCCATGCGCCTGGTCGAGGCACTGGGTGCCGTGCGCCTGCGCTCGGATGTGGAACGCAAACGCCTGTTCGGCGAGCAGCAGGTCGAGAACACACCCAAGGCCGGTATCTACGCAGCCGATGCAAGCGCTGCCACCTACGCGCGCTTGAATGAAATCGCCGATATCGTGCTGCGCGCCGGTTTCCCGGTAGTGCTGGATGCCACGTTCCTCAAGCGCGCACAACGCGACGCCGCCGCCAAGGTTGCCGAAGCCACCGGCGCACCGTTCCTGATCCTGGACTGCAACGCACCACAAGCCGTTATCGAGAGCTGGTTGGCACAACGTCAGGCCGACAAAAACGATCCGTCCGACGCAACACTGGCCGTTATCGAAGAGCAACAGGCCAACCGCGAACCACTGAGCGCCGAGGAACTGCTCCTGAGCAAACGCGTCGAAACCAATGAAAGCGGGACACTGGACGCTTTGGTCGCGCACATCCGTCAGCGCCTGCCTGGGCTGTAAGAAAAATTTCTTGGCCGTGTCACCGACTTTCGGCGCACGGCCAAGCAATAGTGGCACTATAATGGCGTCATAAAACTAACAGGAGTTGCCATCATGAGTCAGCCGAAGCTTCTTGATACACCGCTCTACTCGCTCCTGCATAAAGACGATATTCGCGGCTTCAACCTAGAGCGCCCAAAAGGCGGCACGATCGACATGCGCGGTGGCGACTTCCGAGGGCTGGATTTACGCGAACTGGAAGCCGCGGGCGTGGACTTCACCGACGCCTATTTCCGCTCGGCCGATTTACGCGGCCTGGATCTGCGCGAGTGCTCGCTCGAAGGCGCCAGCCTGGCCCATGCACAGATCTCCGGTACTTACTTCCCGCCCGAACTGACCGCCGACGAGATCCTCATGTCGGTCAATTTCGGTACACGCCTGCGTTATCGCACCAAGTAATTCCCTGCCGTAAAGCCCCGGACACATTCAGTGCTCCGGGGTGCTCCATCCCTGTCCTGCAAAAAATCCCCGCACCATTCTTATAAGCTTTTAGGCCGTTTCAGGCCAAAGAACTACGCTTTTCCTACTGAGCGCTACACTCCTTTTCAGGCTTGCCTGGTCACGATACCCACCGCACCATTCGGCCGTCGCAAGGAGGCTTGATGAACGATGAGCTGCAACACCTGAAAAACCTCGGCAAGACGTCAGCACAATGGCTGCATGCGGTGGGCATCCACAGTGCGTCCGACCTGCGTCGCCTGGGCGCGGTCGACGCCTACCGAGCTGTACGGACTCGCGGGTTCCGCGCATCGAAAGTCTTGCTGTATGCAATTGAAGGGGCGTTGATGGATGTTCACTGGAATGACATTCCAGCCGAGCGCAAGGAAGCGTTGAACCGTCAATTGGATGCTATCTCGGCGCGCCAGAAGAATTAGCGCGACGGTCAGAGCCAGGGTTGACGGGGGTTACGAACGAGCGTTTGAGAAAAGCACGAATGCATGCAAAAACAAATGTTGACTCTCAAATGAGAATCGTTATGATTATCACAACTGGTCGCGAGATCAGCCGATAACTGAAAGACCATTGGTTCGGACTCTCAGATTATCTCCTCATCAGGCTAATCACGGTTATTTGACCCGGCTCTTGCCGGGTCTTTTTTTGCCTGCGCAAAAGTGCGTTTCAGCGCGCAATGATCAGCGGATGCCCCCGTTCCGGATGCGGCTGTACCAACACATCCAAACCGAACACTGCCTTGAGCGGCTCCGGCTGCATCACCTGTGCTGGCGTATCCAGGGCATGGGGACGCCCCGCCTCCAGCAGCAAGATCCGGTCACAGTAACGCGCCGCCAGATTCAGGTCGTGAAGAATCACCAACACTGCCGCGCCGCGATCGGCGAAGGTGCGGATAGCCTGCAAGGTCGTATGTTGATGCAAGGGGTCGAGCATCGATGTCGGCTCATCCAGCAACAATGTCTGCCCAGCCTCCCCCGGCCACAGCTGCGCCAGGACTCGCGCCAGGTGCACGCGTTGACGCTCGCCGCCGGACAAGGCGAGATAACTGCGACCGCTCAAATGCCCGACATCCGCCGCCAGCAGGGCCGCCGCGATGATTTCATCATCGCGCATCCGCCCGGTCTGATGGGGCAAGCGGCCCATGCCCACGACTTCTTCGACGCGAAAGGCAAACTCCAGGGACGAAGACTGCGGCAACACCGCCAAACGTTGCGCGCGCTGCGAACCACTCCACTCGCTCAGCGGGCGCTGATCCAACCATACGCCGCCCAGATCCGGCGGCAACTCACCGCACAACGCACCGAGCAGCGTGCTTTTGCCCGCGCCATTGGGGCCCAGCACACCGAGTACTTCACCCGGCAGCAGCTCCAGGGTGACATCCGCCAGCACGGTTTTGCGGCCGCGACGGATCTGCAGGTCTTCCACACGCAGCATCAGGCACGCCCCCGCAACAACAGGTAGAGAAAAAATGGCGCGCCGATAAACGCAGTCACAATACCGATGGGCAACTCCGCCGGCGCCAAAGCCAGCCTGGCCACCAAGTCGGCAAACAGCAACAAACTCGCCCCCGCCAGCACCGACGCCGGCAGCAACACCCGATGATCCGGCCCCGCCAGCAATCGCACCAGATGCGGCACCACCAAGCCGACAAACCCGATCATCCCCGCCGCCGCCACGGCTGCGCCCACACCGAGGGCCGTACAGAACACCAACTCGCGCTTGAGCCGCTCAACATCAACCCCGAGATGGCTGGCCTCGGACTCGCCCAGCAGCAGCGCATTCAAGGCCTTGGCCCGACGCGGCAGCCACAACGCGACAGCGGCACTCACCAGCAGCAACGGCCACAGCCGCGAATAGCTGGCGCCATTGAGGCTGCCCATGTTCCAGAAGGTCAGGGTGCGCAAGGTGGCGTCGTCCGCCAGATAAGTAAACAGCCCCACCGCCGAACCCGCGAGCGCCGTAAGAGCGATGCCGGCCAGCAGCATTGTCGCGACGTTCGTCTGCCCGTTATGCCGCCCCAGCCGATACACCAGTGCGGTGACCCCCAAGCCACCGAGAAACGCACACAATGACAACAAATAAGGGCCGAACGCTTGCGGCAAACCGCCAAAAAAAGCGCCGCCGACAATCGCAATCGCCGCCCCCAACGCCGCGCCGCTCGACACCCCGACCAGCCCCGGGTCCGCCAGCGGATTGCGAAACAGGCCCTGCATCGCCACGCCCGACAACGCGAGCACCCCGCCCACCGCCAGCCCCAGCAACGTACGCGGCAAACGGATCTGCCCCAGGATCAGCTCCGCCTGCTCCAGCCCTTGGGCCTCGACAGGGGCGCCCATCAAGCGCAAAGCCGCGCGGAGCGTATCCAACAACGGCAGGCTGACCGGCCCCAGGGCCAATGAGAGCCAAATCGCCAACACACACAACAGCGCCAGCCCGATAAACAGCGTCTTGGGTTTAACCAGAGTGGTCATGGGGCAGGCTTGGCCTGGGACGGATAAAACCCGGCGGACAATTGCTTGAGGCTTTGCGGCAAGCGCGGCCCAAGCCCACCGACCAAGAGCGTGGGGTCCAGCTCAAACACCCGCCCCCCTTTGGCCGCCGGGGTTGCAGCCAGGATCGGGTTCTCCCTGAACAGGGCCGCCCGCGCCGCATCACCGCTCAGGGCGCGATCAGAGAACACCAGCACATCAGGGCTCAAGCCAGCCAGCGACTCTACCGAAAACGGCTTGTAACCACTGTGGGTCGCCAGGTTGCGTCCACCGGCCTGCTGCAACACCCAGTCCGCCGCCGTATCCTTGCCGGCAATCAGCGGCTTGCCACCCGAATGACCGAGCAACAGCAATACACCCGGGGCCTTTTGCGTGGCTTGGGCCTTGGTCAACCAGTTCCTCTGCTGATCCAGAGCCTGCTCATATCCGCTAAACAACTCATTGGCCTTGGTTTCATCACCCAGCAACTTGCCCAAGTGCTGGAGGGTGCCCTTCAGCGTCGGCAGATCCGGCTGGGCCGAGAACATCTCCACCTGCACGCCCGCGCTGCGGATCTGCGCCAGCACCGGCGGCGGCCCCATCTCCTCGGTGCCCACCAGAATCTGTGGACGCAGGCTCAGGATGCCCTCCGCCGACAGTTGTCGTTGATAACCAATACTCGGCAAGGCCTTGAGTGAGGCCGGATGCTGGCTTGTGGTGTCCACCCCCACCAGCTTCGACTCGCCCCCCAGGGCCGTCACCCACTCCGAAAGCGCCCCACCGGCACTGACCCAGCGTTGTGGCCGTTCAGAGGCGTGTGCCCCGAGGTTGAACAGCAGTCCGACAACAAGCGCAATAGCGCTGGCACTCAAGCGCATAACAGGGTTTCCTTCCAAAGGCGGGCCTTACGGGCACTCATCGATGTGACAGATAATCCCTGCCGGGCATCGTACTGGGCGCCCAGTCAGCTGACGGGCGAAGCCTGCATTTGATAATTGTTTGCATTTGAACGTCAAGGCACTTAAGGATTGAAATGAAGTTTCTCTGCCCCTCCGACACCCTCGCCCACGACAGCAGCCGCGGTTTTGAAATCGATGGCTGCAAACTGTTGGCGGTGCGCCGTGACGGCGTTGCCTACTTCTACATCAATCGCTGCCCTCATCGCGGCATCCCGCTGGAATGGCAGCCGGACCAGTTCCTTGACACCAGCGCCAGCCTGATCCAGTGCGCCACCCACGGTGCCTTGTTCCTGATCGAAAGTGGCGAGTGCATCTACGGCCCGTGCGCCGGCCAAAGCCTCACCGCCCTGCCCGGCCGTGAAGACGCACAGGGCTTGTGGGTGGAACTCTAGTCGAGCAGTACGTCCAGGCGACGCTCTACGCATACTTCCAGCGGCGTGACCCGCACGCCATACGCCAACACTTGTACACCGGCAGCCTTGGCCTCACGCAATGCCGCCGCGTAAGCGGGATCGATTTCCACGGCCGGGCGCACCGCCTCAATCCCCGAGAGGTTGACGCAATACAACTGCACCGCCCGTACCCCTTCGCGGGCCAGGTGCGCCAACTCGCGCAGATGCTTGGCTCCGCGCTGCGTTACCGCGTCCGGGAACGCCGCGACCGCACTGCCATCGAAGCCCAGGGTGACACTTTTGACTTCCACATAAGCCACACCGTCGGGGTATTCCAGGCGAAAATCGATGCGGCTTTTCTCCTGGCCGTACGGCACTTCACGCTTGAGTGCGGTGAAGCCATTGAGCTCAGCGATCACCCCGGCGTGCAACGCCTCCTCGACCAACTGATTGGCGCGTGCCGTATTGACGCAGGCCAGGCGGCCCTGGGGTGTCTCGGCGATTTCCCAGGTGCCGGGCAGCTTGCGCTTGGGGTCATTGGAACGACTGAACCACACCTGCCCGCCTTCCACCATGCAGTTGAGCATCGAGCCAGTGTTCGGGCAGTGAATAGTCAGCAACTCGCCGCCAACGGTTTCGATATCGGTGAGAAAGCGCTTGTAACGACGGATCAGCCGCGCTTCTTCGAGGGGAGGATTAAAACGCATCAGCCTTGCCAGCTCCGCAACCCATGGGCGATCCGATCCACCGCCTCTTGTAGCCGCTCAAGGTTTTGCGTGTAGGCAAAACGCACATGATGGCTGGCCTGATGGCGACCGAAATCCAGCCCCGGCGTAAACGCCACATGTTCGGTTTCAAGGAAGTGTCGACAGAACGCGAAGGCATCACCACCGAACGCGCTGATATCGGCATACAAATAGAACGCCCCCTCCGGCTCAACCGCAATGCCAAAACCCAGTTCACGCAGGGCCGGCAGCAGGAAGTCGCGACGACGGCCGAATTCGGCGCGGCGCTCCTCGAGGATGCTCAGGGTGTCCGGGGTGAAACACGCGAGCGCGGCATGCTGGGCCATGCTGGGTGCGCTGATGTAGAGGTTCTGCGCGAGTTTCTCCAACTCCCCGACTGCAGCCGGTGGTGCTACCAGCCAACCCAGGCGCCAGCCGGTCATGCCGAAATACTTCGAAAAACTATTCAGGACGAAGGCGTCATCGTCCACTTCGAGCACGCTGGCGGCATCGGTGCCGTAGGTGAGGCCGTGGTAAATCTCGTCCACCACCAAGTGACCGTGACGCGCCTTGATTGCCGTCGACAAGCCAGCCAGTTCGTCGCGCGTGAGAATGGTGCCGGTCGGGTTGGCAGGGGAAGCGACCAGCGCGCCCACACTGTCCTGGTCCCAATGCCTGGCCACCAGCTCGGCGGTCAGTTGGTAGCGCACGTCCGGGCCCACCGGCACCAACTGCGCCGCGCCCTCCACCAGCCGCAGGAAGTGGCGGTTGCACGGGTAGCCAGGGTCGGCCAGCAACCAGTGCTTGCCCGGATCCACCAACAAGCTGCTGGCCAACAACAATGCACCTGAGCCCCCAGGCGTGATCAGGATGCGCTCCGGGTCGATATTCAAGCCGTAACGTTGCTGGTAGAAACCGCTGATCGCTTCGCGCAACTCAGGTAGGCCGCGGGCTGCGGTGTAACGGGTCTTGCCATTGGCCAGCGCCGCCTGGCCGGCACGGATAATCGGCTCGGCGGTGGTGAAGTCCGGCTCGCCGATTTCCAGGTGGATCACGTCATGCCCGGCGGCCTGCAGCTCATTGGCACGTGCCAGTAACGCCATGACATGAAAAGGTTCGATGGCGCGACTGCGCGCACTGTAGGGCTGGACCATTAGCCTTCCTTAACGGTGAGGACAAAATCCGGATTCTACCGAACCCACGCGGTAAAACATGTTCTATTGCCTGCCCGGCTATCCGCGCAGGCCGGGCAAGCGCCTGCAAAACGACTAAAATCAAGATTCGAGACAGTGCATGCCCAGCTACGACGGGCCGCCGCAGTTTGCGACGCCTTCGCCACGGCCTCGACAACCGGGAGTGGCGCACCCCGAATCTATCTGGTAAGTTCGCCCGCTTGCAGCCGCAGGGCCGGCAGGTGTCGGTGATGTTGCAATCCTGCGCAATGGATTAGAAGAGTGAGAGGCGGTCTATTCATGTCCACCCAAGCAAAGCAACAGCAGACTCAAGGCCTCAGCGGCTTCGAACCCTATGTGGAAAAGAAGGGCGAAGAGTACATGGGCGAGCCCATGCGCGAGCACTTCACCAAGATCCTGAACAAGTGGAAACAGGACTTGATGCAGGAGGTCGACCGTACCGTTGACCACATGAAGGACGAAGCAGCCAACTTCCCTGACCCGGCAGACCGTGCCAGCCAGGAAGAAGAGTTCGCCCTCGAACTGCGCGCCCGTGATCGCGAGCGCAAGTTGATCAAGAAGATCGACAAGACACTGCAAATGATCAAAGACGAAGAATACGGCTGGTGCGAGTCCTGCGGCATCGAGATCGGTATTCGCCGCCTCGAGGCCCGTCCTACCGCAGACATGTGCGTGGACTGCAAGAACCTTGCGGAAATCAAGGAAAAGCAGGTCGGCAAGTAATCCTTGCGAGCTGAACAAATGGGGCGTGCAAACGCCCCATTTTTGTTTCTGGCGTTTACCGTTTTTCCAGTAGTATCCGGCCCATGACAGCCTCTACCTATATCGGGCGCTTCGCCCCCACGCCCAGCGGCCATTTGCACTTTGGCTCCCTGGTCGCAGCCCTCGCCTCCTACCTCGACGCCCGCGCCAATCAAGGCCGCTGGCTCATGCGTATGGAAGACCTCGACCCTCCCCGTGAAGAGCCCGGCGCCCAGGCAGCCATCCTGCATGCGCTGGAAAGCTACGGCTTCGAATGGGACGGCGAACTGGTCCGACAAAGCGAGCGGCATGACGCCTACGCCAAAGTGTTGAACGATATGTTCAACCATGGCCTGGCCTACGCCTGCACGTGCTCGCGCAAACAGCTGGAGCCCTACAACGGGATCTATCCCGGCCTGTGTCGCAACGCCGGTCACGATCAGCAAGATGCCGCAATCCGTTTGCGTGTGCCGGAACTGGAGTATCACTTTACCGACCGGGTTCAGGGCGAATTCCGACAGCACCTGGGCCGCGATGTCGGCGACTTCATCATCCGTCGCCGCGATGGCCTGTACGCCTATCAACTGGCCGTGGTCCTCGACGACGCCTGGCAAGGTGTTACCGATATTGTCCGCGGTGCCGACCTGCTCGACTCCACGCCACGCCAGTTGTATCTGCAAGAACTGCTGGGCCTGCGCCAACCGCGCTACCTGCACGTACCACTGATCGTCCAGCCGGACGGTAACAAACTGGGCAAGTCCTACCGCTCCCCACCGCTGACGCCAGACCAGGCCACGCCTTTGCTACTGCGGGCACTGCGCGCCCTCGGCCAGCAACCCGGCGACGAGCTGTTGCACGCCAGCCCACGGGAACTGCTTGATTGGGGCATCCTGCACTGGGATGCGGCACAGATCCCCCGCACACTCACGCTGGCCGAAGCGCAATTGAGCTGAAGGCGCTTGCAGCTTGCCCACCATCCGTTACCATCGCCGCAGTTTTCTAATCAGAGGCCAACATGTACATCTATCGATTGGTCCTGCTGCTGGTCGTCGGGATCTACCTGTTTTCTCCCGCCATCATGGATTGGTGGATCGACGCCACGGGCGCCTGGTATCGCCCGTATCTGCTGTGGCTGATCCTGATCGTCGTGACTTTCATCCTGCAGAGCCAAAAAGATGCCGATGAGCTTTAGTCTCACCCAGATGCTACTGGTCAGCGCCGCCTACCTGGCCGCGCTGTTCGGGGTGGCCTGGATCAGTGAGCGCGGAATGATTCCGCGGGCGATCATTCGCCATCCGTTGACCTACACCTTGTCCCTCGGCGTCTATGCCAGCGCCTGGGCGTTCTACGGTACGGTGGGCCTGGCCTATCAGTACGGTTATGGTTTTCTTTCCAGCTATCTCGGCGTGTCCGGCGCGTTTCTGCTGGCACCGGTGTTGCTGTACCCGATCCTGAAAATTACCCGCACCTACCAGCTGTCGTCCCTGGCCGACCTGTTCGCCTTCCGCTTTCGCAGCACCTGGGCTGGCGCGCTGACTACGATTTTCATGTTGATCGGCGTGCTGCCGCTGCTGGCCCTGCAGATCCAGGCGGTGGCTGATTCCATCAGCATTCTCACCCGCGAGCCCGTGCAGCATCGCGTCGCCCTGGCGTTCTGCGCACTGATCACACTGTTCACGATCTTCTTCGGTTCGCGCCATATCGCCACCCGCGAGAAGCACGAAGGCCTGGTGTTTGCGATTGCCTTTGAATCGGTGATCAAGCTGATCGCCATCGGCGGCGTCGGCCTGTATGCGCTCTACGGCGTGTTCGACGGCCCGCAACAGTTGGAACTGTGGCTACTGCAAAACCAGACCGCCCTCGCGGCCCTGCACACACCTTTGCAGGAAGGCCCGTGGCGCACGTTATTGCTGGTGTTCTTTGCCTCGGCGATCGTGATGCCGCACATGTACCACATGACCTTCACTGAAAACCTCAACCCCCGCTCGCTGGTCAGTGCCAGTTGGGGCTTGCCGCTGTTCCTGTTGCTGATGAGCCTGGCGGTGCCGCTGATCCTATGGGCCGGCCTCAAGCTGGGCGCGACCACCAACCCTGAATATTTCACCCTTGGTATCGGCATTGCGGCCAATAGTCCGGCCTTGGCGATGTTGGCGTATGTCGGCGGTTTATCGGCGGCCAGCGGGCTGATCATCGTCACCACGCTGGCGCTCTCGGGCATGGCGCTCAACCACTTGGTGCTGCCGCTGTACCAGCCGCCGGCCGAAGGCAATATCTACCGCTGGCTGAAGTGGACGCGCCGTGCATTGATCGTCGCGATCATCATGGCCGGCTACGGCTTCTACCTGCTGCTCGGCGCCGGGCAGGACCTGGCCAACCTGGGCATCGTCGCGTTTGTCGCCACCTTGCAGTTCCTGCCGGGGGTGTTGTCGGTGCTGTACTGGCCGACAGCCAATCGCCGCGGTTTCATCGCCGGGCTGCTGGCCGGGATCCTGGTCTGGACGGTGACCATGCTGCTGCCGCTGGTCGGCAACTTGCAGGGCTTCTACATCCCGCTGCTGAACATGATCTACGTGCTCGACGACACCAGTTGGCACATGGCGGCGATTGCATCCCTGGCCGCCAACGTCCTGATGTTCACCCTGATCTCGCTGTTCACCAATGCCAGTCCCGAGGAAACCAGCGCCGCCGAAGCCTGCGCGGTGGACAACGTGCGCCGCCCGCAACGGCGCGAACTGCACGCGGCCTCACCCCAGGAATTCGCCACGCAACTGGCGAAGCCACTGGGCGCCAAGGCCGCGCAAAAGGAAGTCGAGCAGGCCCTGCGCGATCTCTACCTGCCGTTCGACGAACGTCGCCCGTACGCGCTGCGCCGTCTGCGTGATCGCATCGAGGCCAACCTGTCCGGCCTGATGGGTCCCAGCGTGTCCCAGGACATGGTGGAAACCTTTCTGCCCTACAAGGCGGGCGGCGAAAACTACGTCACCGAAGACATCCATTTCATCGAAAGCCGGCTGGAGGACTACCACTCGCGCCTCACGGGCCTTGCCGCCGAACTCGACGCCTTGCGCCGTTACCACCGCCAGACGCTGCAGGAACTGCCGATGGGCGTCTGCTCCCTGGCCAAGGATCAAGAGATCCTGATGTGGAACAAGGCCATGGAAGAACTCACCGGCATCGCTGCGCAACGGGTCGTCGGCTCGCGCCTCAATACCCTGGGCGAGCCGTGGAGAGAGTTGCTGCAAGGTTTCATCAACCTGCCCGACGAGCACTTGCACAAACAGCACTTGGCCCTCGACGGCCAGACCCGCTGGCTGAACCTGCACAAAGCCGCCATCGACGAGCCCCTGGCGCCGGGCAACAGCGGCCTGGTGTTGCTGGTGGAAGATTTGACCGAAACCCAGATGCTCGAAGACAAGCTGGTGCACTCCGAGCGGTTGGCCAGTATTGGTCGCCTGGCAGCCGGTGTGGCCCACGAGATTGGCAATCCGATCACCGGTATCGCGTGCCTGGCGCAGAACCTGCGCGAAGAGCGCGAGGAGGACGGTGAAATCACCGAGATCAGCGGGCAGATCCTCGAACAGACCAAGCGCGTATCACGCATCGTGCAGTCGCTGATGAGCTTTGCCCACGCCGGCGCCCATCAAAATCAGGACGAAGCGGTGTGCCTGGCCGAAGTGGCGCAGGACGCCATCGGGCTGCTGGCCTTGAACCGACGAAATTTCGAAGTACAGTTTTTCAACTTGTGCGACCCGGACCATTGGGTCGATGGCGACTCACAGCGTCTGGCCCAAGTGCTGATCAACCTGTTGTCCAATGCCCGTGACGCGACCCCGGCCGGTGGTGCGGTACGCGTCAAGACCGAGGCTTTCGAGCATACGGTCGACCTGATCGTCGAGGACGAAGGCAGCGGCATTCCACAGAACATCATGGACCGATTGTTCGAACCCTTCTTCACCACCAAGGACCCGGGTGAAGGCACCGGTCTGGGCCTTGCACTGGTCTATTCCATCGTTGAAGAGCATTATGGACAAATCACCATCGACAGCCCGGCTGACACCGAAAGCCAACGCGGCACCCGTATTCGGGTGACCTTGCCGCGTCATGTCGAAGCGACGTCCGCTGTGAACTGAGACCGTCGAGAGAATTGAATCAATGCCGCACATTTTGATCGTCGAAGACGAAACCATTATCCGCTCTGCCTTGCGTCGCCTGCTTGAACGTAATCAGTACCAGGTCAGCGAAGCTGGCTCGGTACAGGAAGCACAGGAGCGGTTCAGCATTCCCACGTTCGACCTGATTGTCAGCGACCTGCGCTTGCCGGGCGCACCTGGCACCGAGTTGATCAAGCTTGGCCAAGGCACCCCGGTGCTGATCATGACCAGCTACGCCAGCCTGCGCTCGGCGGTGGACTCCATGAAGATGGGCGCGGTGGACTACATCGCCAAGCCTTTCGACCATGATGAAATGCTCCAGGCCGTGGCCCGTATCCTGCGCGACCGTCAGTCGGCCAGCAGTACCCCTGCCGAGCCGCGTCCAGCCGGCAAAGCGGCCGACAAGCCAGGTGTCGACAACAGCAATGGCGAGATCGGCATCATCGGTTCCTGCCCGCCGATGCAGGACCTGTACGGCAAGATCCGCAAGGTAGCGCCTACCGATTCCAATGTACTGATCCAGGGCGAGTCGGGCACTGGTAAAGAGTTGGTGGCCCGTGCCCTGCACAACCTGTCCAAGCGCGCCAAGGCACCGATGATTTCGGTGAACTGCGCGGCAATCCCGGAATCCCTGATCGAGTCCGAACTGTTCGGCCACGAAAAAGGCGCCTTCACCGGCGCCAGCGCCGGGCGTGCGGGCCTGGTGGAAGCGGCGGACGGCGGCACCTTGTTCCTCGACGAAATCGGCGAACTGCCATTGGAAGCGCAGGCACGTTTGCTGCGTGTACTGCAGGAAGGCGAGATTCGCCGCGTCGGTTCGGTGCAATCGCAGAAGGTCGACGTGCGCCTGATCGCCGCGACTCACCGGGATCTCAAGAGCCTGGCCAAGATCGGCCAGTTCCGTGAAGACTTGTATTACCGCCTGCACGTGATTGCCCTCAAGCTGCCGGCCCTGCGCGAGCGTGGCGCCGACGTCAACGAGATCGCCAACGCGTTCCTGCAACGCCAGAGTGCACGCATCAACCGTACCGACCTCAAGTTCGCCCCGGATGCCGAGCAGGCGATCCGGCATTACTCGTGGCCGGGCAACGTGCGGGAACTGGAGAACGCGGTGGAGCGTGCGGTGATTCTGTCGGAGAGCCCGGAAATTTCCGCCGAGCTGCTGGGTATCGATATAGAGCTCAGCGACCTGGAAGACGACGACTTCATCGGCCTGGCCCCACAACAGGGCGGCGCCAACGCTACCAGCCATGAGCCGACAGAAGACTTGTCACTGGAGGACTACTTCCAGCACTTCGTCCTCGAGCATCAGGACCACATGACCGAAACCGAACTGGCACGCAAGCTGGGCGTGAGCCGCAAGTGCCTGTGGGAACGTCGCCAGCGCCTGGGCATCCCACGGCGCAAGACCGGGGTGGCCAGCGAAAGCTGAGGGTGTGACCCCACAGGTAACACCCTCAGATGTGAAAAAACTGTTACCGATGATTTTCACGTAACAAAAGCCGGGGCTTACGGTAACGAAGCCCCGGCTTTTTTTTGCCCGCCAAAAGCCCAAAAACCGCTCAAACCCCCGTTTTTATTGGGCGGTGCAAAAGTTGGCACGCACCCTGCTATATGCTTAGTACAAAAACAATAACAAGCTTTGTACAAGACAATAAAAATAAGACGAATCGACTCACGCATAACAAAAACAACACGGCGGAGGCGCAGCTAACTGATTCTTTTGGAGAGGCGTTGCATTTGGGGCTTGCCCCGCAACCAGGCCGAGAACAACAAAAACTGCCCTAAGGCAGAGCCTGAACTGGTTGGATCGTAGATCAGCAACACAGCGACCAAAGCAATCCGTTTGCTCTTGACTCCCGATTGGGAGTGTCATGAAGGTGAAGCTTCATGGCGAGGGCGATCAACAAAAACAAGAAGCCCGCAATCAATAATAAAAATAGAGCACGCAACTACTTCTGGGGGAGCTTCGGCTCCCCTTGTAGTTTCCGGAATTTGACCACCAAAGGCTTATGGCGCAATGCCTGTAGCTTGTTCCTACACCATCCCCTGACTAAATGCTAGAATCCCCGCCCATCATGCGGTCATTCTTCGTTATGGCCGAACATTCCTTCAAACAGTGCATCCCATGCTGAAGAAGTTGTTCCAGTCATTCCGTTCCCCCTTGCGTCGTACGCAACACAAACGCAGCACGCCTGAAGTGCTCAATAGCAGCCAGCATTCGCTGCAACGCGCTCAATTCAGCCGTTATGCGGTGAATATCGTCGAACGCTTGCAGAACGCTGGCTACCAGGCTTACCTGGTCGGCGGCTGTGTGCGCGACATGTTGCTCAACATCACGCCCAAGGATTTCGACGTCGCCACCAGCGCCACGCCTGAACAAGTGCGCGCCGAGTTCCGCAATGCACGCATCATCGGCCGTCGCTTCAAGCTGGTGCACATCCACTTTGGTCGCGAGATCATCGAGGTCGCGACCTTCCGCGCCGGCCACCCGCAAAACGATGAAGAGGAAGACACCAACCAGTCTTCCCGCAACGAAAGCGGACGCATCCTGCGCGATAACGTCTATGGCAGCCTGGAAGAAGACGCGCAACGTCGCGACTTCACCATCAACGCCCTCTATTACGACCCGGTCAGCGAGCGCATCCTCGATTACGCCAACGGCGTACACGACATTCGCAACAACCTGATCCGCCTGATCGGCGACCCGACGCAGCGCTACCAGGAAGACCCGGTGCGCATGCTGCGGGCGGTGCGGTTTGCCGCCAAGCTGAACTTCGGTATCGAGAAACACACCGCCGCGCCGATTCGCGAGCTGGCACCGATGCTGCGGGAAATCCCTTCGGCGCGCCTGTTCGAAGAAGTGCTCAAGCTGTTCCTCTCGGGCCACGCCGCCGATACCTTCGAAATGCTCGTCGACCTGCAGTTGTTCGACCCCCTGTTCCCGGCCAGCGCCGAGGCGTTGGAGTACAACCCGACGTACACCCACACGCTGATCAGCGAGGCATTGATCAACACCGACCTGCGCATCAAGCAGAACAAACCGGTAACCCCGGCTTTCCTGTTTGCTGCCTTGCTGTGGCCTGCCCTGCCGAAACGCGTCCTGCGCCTGCAAGAGCGCGGCATGCCGCCGATTCCGGCCATGCAGGAAGCGGCTCACGAGCTGATTGCCGAGCAGTGCCAGCGCATTGCCATTCCCAAACGTTTCACCATGCCGATCCGCGAGATCTGGGACATGCAGGAGCGCCTGCCGCGCCGCAGCGGCAAACGCGCCGACCTGCTGCTCGACAACCCGCGCTTCCGTGCCGGCTACGACTTCCTGCTGCTGCGCGAAAGCGCCGGCGAGCAGACCGACGGCCTGGGCGAATGGTGGACCGATTATCAGGACGCCAATGACAGCGAGCGCCGCGACATGATCCGCGACCTCGGCAGCAAAGGCGATGGCGCCAGCGAAGGGCCCAAGAAACGCCGACGCAGCGGCAGCAAGCGCAAACGCAGCGCGGCCGACGCCTCGGGCGAATAAACCGTGGAACGTATCTACATCGGGTTGGGCAGCAACCTGGCTGCCCCGGACCAGCAATTGCGCAGCGCCATCGAGGCGCTGGCGTTATTGCCCGGCACCACGCTCGTCGGCGTATCCGCCTTCTATCAAAGCGATTCCCTGCTCCCGGGCCAACCGCGCTACACCAACGCGGTGGCCGCGCTGGACAGCGACCTCGCGCCGCTGGCCCTGCTGGATGCGCTGCAGGCCATCGAAAACGACCAGGGCCGCGAGCGCCTTGAGCGTTGGGGCCCACGCACGCTGGACCTGGACATCCTGCTGTTTGGCGATCGCCTGATCGACGAGCCGCGCCTCAAGGTGCCGCACTACCAGATGCACTTGCGGCCCTTCGTGCTGTACCCGCTGGCCGAACTGGCGCCGAGCACCCTGCAGTTATCCGACGGCCGGCAACTCAGTGACCTGTTGGCTGCGTGCCCATTCGTCGGACTGGAACGCATCCTTCCAGACTGACTCGATCAATGTGGGCGCTTCGGCACTGTAAAAACGGCTGATCCCTGCTGAATCGCATCAGTAACAGCGGTAACACCGCCATCGTAACAATGCGGTAACACATCCAATTGACTTCCCGTGTCCTCCTCACGACTATAGGCGTCCCGCTGCCGCCAACCCGGCACTGAAGGGCGCAATCCAGGCCTTATAAGCACTGCTCTCAAGACAGTGCGCCTGTATAAACGAAGACTCACGCGCGTTACTCGCTGTTTCCAAGCGCCTGAACGAGGACCCTTTTCATGCCAGACATTACCCTGACCACCTTGCAGAGCCTCAAGCTCAAAGGTGAAAAAATCACCATGCTGACCTGCTACGACGCCACCTTCGCCCACGCCTGCTGCCAGGCCGGAGTCGAAGTGTTACTGGTGGGCGACTCCCTGGGCATGGTTCTGCAAGGGCATGACAGCACCCTGCCTGTGACCACCGATGAACTGGCCTACCACACGGCCAGCGTCAAACGCGGCAACGATGGCGCATTCATCATTGCCGACCTGCCGTTCATGGATTACGCCACCGTCGAACAGACCTTTCACAACGCCGGCAAGCTGATGCGTGCCGGTGCACATATGGTCAAGGTCGAAGGTGCCGTCTGGCTCGCCGAGTCGATCCGCCTGCTGGCCGAACGCGGCGTGCCGGTGTGCGCCCATATGGGCCTGACGCCACAGTCGGTGAACATCCTCGGCGGCTACAAGGTTCAGGGCCGCAACGAAGCCCAGGCGCGCCAGATGCGCGCCGATGCCATCGCCCTGGAACAGGCCGGCGTGGCGATGATCCTGCTTGAATGCGTGCCGAGCGAACTGGCGGCGGAAATCACCCAAGCCGTTAAAGTGCCAGTCATCGGTATCGGCGCCGGCTCGGCCACCGATGGCCAGGTGCTGGTGCTGCACGACATGCTCGGCCTGTCGATCAGCGGCCGCGTACCGAAGTTCGTGAAGAACTTCATGACCGGCCAAGACAGCATCCACGCGGCATTGAGCGCTTACGTCGCCGAAGTCAAAGGCGTGACCTTCCCAGGCGCCGAACACGGATTCTCTGCATGAACACCGTAAAAACCCTACGCGAACTGCGCGCCGCTGTGACCCACGCGCGCAACGCCGGCAAACGCATCGGTTTTGTGCCGACCATGGGCAACCTGCACAGCGGCCACGCGACACTGGTGACCAAGGCTGCGCAACAATCGGACTTTGTCGTCGCCAGCATCTTCGTCAACCCGCTGCAATTCGGCGCGGGTGAAGACCTGGACAAATACCCGCGCACCCTGGCCGCCGACCAGGAGAAACTCCTGCAAGCCGGTTGCAACCTGCTGTTCGCACCCTCCGTCGACGAGATGTACCCCGGCGGCATGAGCGGCCAGACCCGCGTCAGCGTCCCGCTGCTGTCGGAGGGCCTGTGCGGCGCCAGTCGCCCCGGGCACTTCGAAGGCGTGGCGACAGTGGTGAGCAAGCTGTTCAACATGGTCCAGCCGGACATCGCGGTGTTTGGCCAAAAGGACTACCAGCAGTTGGCAGTGATCCGCGCCATGGTGCATGACCTGAATATGCCGATCCAGATCATCGGCGAGCCCACCGTGCGCGCCGAGGATGGCCTCGCGCTGTCGTCGCGCAACGGTTACCTCAGCGACGAACAACGCGCCATCGCGCCGGTGCTGTACCGCAGCCTCAGCCAGATTGCCGCGGCCATCCAAGCCGGTGACCACGACTTCGCCAAGCTGCGTGCCGAACACATCCGGCAGATCGAAGCCGCCGGGCTGCGCATCGATTACCTCGAAGTGCACCAAGGCGTGCACCTGCGCCCGGCAACGCCTGAAGACCGTGATGTCGTCATCCTCGTTGCGGCCTATCTGGGCGCCACCCGCCTCATCGACAACCTGCATCTGAACCTCGACTGACCCCCGCCTGTTGCCCTCCTCTCTGTGCCGGTATAAAAAAGTACCGGCCATAGCGCAGACAAAGCCAAGACATATTCACACGCTAGGTTTAATGTAATCGCCCTGCGCTCTTGGTTAGCGCTGTCCGGAGTCCGCCGCTTGATGAGAGGCAGGACGTTCCGGGCTTAGAAGTGTCCTAAAGGCAGTCCCCGTAATAAAAGGAAACCCGCAGCGATGGCGTACTACCGCACTCCTCACGACGTTACCGCTCTGCCCGCCTGGCAAGCGCTCAATCAACACCGCCAAGCCATGCAGGATTTCAGCATGCGCGACGCGTTCAATGCCGATCCCCAGCGTTTTTCCCAATTCACCTTGAGCAGCTGCGGACTTTTCCTCGATTACTCGAAAAACCTGATCACCAGCGAAACCCGTGACCTGCTGGTGGCTCTGGCGAAGGAAGTCGACCTCAAGGCCGCGATCAACTCGCTGTACGCTGGCGAACCGGTCAACTCATCCGAAGGCCGCCCTGCCCTGCACACCGCCCTGCGCCGCCCGGTGGGTGACAAGCTGTCGGTCAACGGCGTGAACATCATGCCGGACGTGCACAAGGTGCTGAACCAGATGACTGACCTGGTCGGCCGCATCCACGACGGCCTGTGGCGTGGCTACACCGAGAAGCCGATCACCGACGTGGTGAACATCGGTATCGGTGGCTCGTTCCTCGGCCCGGAGCTGGTCTCCGAAGCGCTGTTGTCCTACGCCCACAAAGGCGTGCGCTGCCACTACCTGGCGAACATCGACGGCAGCGAGTTCCACGAGCTGACCATGAAGCTGCGCGCCGAGACCACACTGTTCATCGTCTCGTCGAAATCCTTCAACACCCTTGAAACCCTGAAAAACGCCCAGGCCGCCCGCGCCTGGTACTTGGCCCAGGGGGGGTCGGAAGCCGAGCTGTTCCGCCACTTCATCGCCGTATCGAGCAACAACGCCGCGGCCGTGGCGTTCGGTATCCGCGAAGAAAACATCTTCCCGATGTGGGACTGGGTCGGTGGCCGCTACTCGCTGTGGTCGGCCATCGGCTTGCCAATCGCCCTGGCCATCGGCATGTCCAACTTCAAGGAACTGCTGTCCGGTGCCTACACCATGGACCAGCATTTCCAGAACGCGCCGTTCGAAGCCAACATGCCGGTACTGTTGGGCCTGCTGGGCGTGTGGTACGGCAACTTCTGGGGCGCGCAGAGCCATGCGATCCTGCCGTACGACCACTACCTGCGTAACATCACCAAGCACTTGCAACAACTGGACATGGAATCCAACGGCAAGAGCGTGCGCCAGGACGGCACTCCGGTGTCCACCGATACCGGTCCGGTGATCTGGGGCGGCGTAGGCTGCAACGGCCAGCACGCTTACCACCAGTTGCTGCACCAAGGGACCCAACTGATCCCGGCCGACTTCATCGTGCCGATTGTCAGCTTCAACCCCGTGTCGGACCACCATCAGTGGCTATACGCCAACTGCCTGTCCCAGAGCCAGGCGCTGATGCTCGGCAAGACCCGCAGCGAGGCCGAGGCCGAACTGCGCGACAAGGGCATCGCCGAAGAAGACGTGCAGAAGCTGGCACCGCACAAGGTGATCCCGGGCAACCGTCCGAGCAACACCCTGGTGGTGGAACGCATCAGCCCGCGTCGTCTGGGCGCACTGGTGGCGATGTATGAACACAAGGTGTTCGTGCAGAGCGTCATCTGGGGCATCAACGCCTTTGACCAATGGGGTGTGGAACTGGGTAAAGAGCTGGGCAAGGGCGTCTACAACCGCCTGACCGGCACTGAAGAAGCCGTGGCGGATGACGCCTCGACCCAGGGTCTGATCAACTACTTCCGCGGTCGTCACCGCGGCTGATCCGGCCACTCCAGGGCCAACGTCCGTTTGGACGTTGGCCTTGAACCCTCCCCCCACAGCGTGCATCTTTATGACTTGTGCCAAAAACAAGAATAAGGACCGCTCATGTTCGATATCAGCACGTTCCCCAGCGCCGATGCCGTCCGCCGCGCTGCGCAACTCAGTCAAGAGGACTATCAGCGCCTCTACCGCCAATCCATCGAGCAACCGGATACCTTCTGGGCCGAACAGGCCAAGGGCTTTCTGGACTGGATCACGCCCTGGCATAACGTTCAGCAATCAGACATCCACACGGGCGCTGCCCAATGGTTCGCGGGCGGGCAACTGAACGTCAGCTACAACTGCATCGACCGTCATCTGGCGCAACGCGCTGAGCAAACCGCCTTCATCTGGGAAGGTGATGATCCGACAAAGTCCTCGAAAATCACCTACCGCCAATTGCACCAAAACGTCAGTCGCCTGGCCAATGTGCTGAAAGGCCGTGGCGTGAAGAAAGGTGATCGGGTGTGCATCTACATGCCGATGATCCCGGAAGCGGCCTACGCCATGCTGGCCTGCACGCGTATTGGCGCGGTGCACTCGGTGGTATTTGGGGGCTTTTCGCCGGACGCCCTGCGCGACCGGATCCTGGATGCCGACTGCCGCACGGTGATCACCGCCGACGAAGGGGTACGCGGCGGCAAGCCGGTGGCGCTGAAACAGAATGTCGACAAAGCCCTGGCCAACTGCCCGAACGTCAGCACCGTATTGGTAGTGGAACGCACCGGTGCGACCGTGAACTGGAGCGAAGGCCGCGACCTCAAGTATCAACAGGCGCTGGACGCCGCAAGCGCCGACTGCCCACCCGAGCCGATGGACGCCGAAGACCCGCTCTTCATCCTCTACACCTCCGGCAGCACCGGCAAACCCAAAGGCGTGCTGCACACCACCGGCGGCTATCTGCTGCAAGCGGCAATGACCTTCAAGTACGTGCTCGACTACCGGGACGGCGAAGTGTTCTGGTGCACCGCCGACGTGGGCTGGGTCACCGGCCACAGCTACATCGTGTACGGCCCGCTGGCCAATGGCGCGACGTCGCTGATGTTCGAGGGCGTGCCGAGCTACCCGGACAGTTCGCGGTTCTGGCAGGTGATCGACAAGCACAAGGTCAATATCTTCTACACCGCGCCGACGGCCCTGCGTGCCTTGATGCGCGAGGGCCACGGCCCGCTGGAAAACACCTCGCGCGCCAGCCTGCGCTTGCTCGGCAGCGTCGGCGAGCCGATCAACCCCGAAGCGTGGGACTGGTACTTCAATGCCGTCGGCGAGCAGCGCTGTCCGATCGTCGACACCTGGTGGCAGACCGAGACCGGCGGCATCATGCTCAGCCCGCTGGTGAGCGCGCAGCGGATCAAGCCCGGTTGCGCCACGCAACCGATGTTTGGCGTACAACCGGTGTTGCTGGATGAGCACGGCAAGGTGTTTGCCGGCGCCGGCAGTGGCGTACTGGCGATCAAGGCGAGTTGGCCGGGGCAGATCCGCAGCGTCTACGGCGACCCCCAGCGGATGATCGACACCTATTTCAAACCCTACCCCGGCTACTACTTCACCGGCGACGGCGCGCGACGCGACGAGGACGGCGATTACTGGATCACCGGGCGCATCGACGATGTGATCAACGTCTCCGGCCACCGCATCGGCACCGCCGAGGTGGAAAGTGCCCTGGTCCTGCATGACCTGGTGGCCGAGGCCGCCGTGGTGGGCTACCCCCATGATGTCAAAGGCCAGGGCATCTACGCCTTTGTCACGCCGATGAATGGCGTAGCGCCCGACGATGCGCTAAAAAAACACCTGCTGGACTTGGTCAGTAAGGAAATCGGCAGCTTTGCCAAGCCGGAACTGATCCAATGGGCACCCGCGTTGCCGAAGACCCGTTCCGGCAAAATCATGCGCAGGATCTTGCGCAAGATCGCCTGCAACGAACTGGGCAGCCTCGGTGATACTTCCACCCTGGCCGATCCCAGCGTTGTCGACGGCCTGATCGAAAAACGCCTGAACCGATAGGAAACCCAGCGTCGCCATGGAATTTATCCGCAGCCGTATCGAAACCCAATTGATGAGCCTCACAGGGCTCTCACTGGGCCAGCTGGACCTGGAAAACCCCAAGGGCGACCCAGGCCTGTTCGGACCGAGTTCGGTCAGTTGGCAAGTGCATGGCGACTTCAGCAGCATGTTGATCGGCGGCATCAGCGCCTTGATGTTGCAGGCCCTGCACCCGCTGGCCCTGGCTGGGGTGTGGGATCACTCGAACTTTCGCGAGGACATGCTCGGGCGTTTGCGGCGCACCTCGCAGTTCATCTCCGGCACGACCTTTGGCTCGCGCAAGGACGCGCAGTGGCTGATCGAAAAAGTGCGCACCATTCACCTGCAAGTGGTTGGCCATGCGCCGGACGGCCGACCTTATGCAGCTAGCGATCCGGAACTGCTCACCTGGGTGCATGTGGCCGAGGTCAGCAACTTCCTCGCCGCTCACCTGCGCTATCGCAACCCGCTGCTCTCGGGTCGGGACCAGGACCGTTACTACAGCGAGATCGCCTTGGTCGCCGAACAACTGGGCGCGCGGCATGTTCCGCGTTCGCGGCAGGAAGTTTCGGATTACCTGGCACGTATCCGCCCGCAACTACTGTGCGACGCGCGCAGTCGTGAAGTGTTGCGCCTGCTGCTCAATGCCCCGGCACCCAGCACGATGGCCAAGCCGTTTGGAGCCTTGATGATGCAGGCCGGCATCGACCTGCTGCCAGACTGGGCCAGCGCCATGCTCGATCAACACCAGAGCCCGCTGCAACGCCAGATGATCCGGGGCGCGGTCAAACGCAGCGCGCCGTTGCTGCGCTGGGCGATGCGCAACGGTTCGGTACAACGGGCGCATCGGCGGATGGGGTTGATGTAGGCGAGGCTTTATAACTGTTAAACTCCGCGCCCACATTTACCCCCATTACTTAAGCAAGGCGCGCTCCATGTCTCCCTTGAATCAGGCGCTGCGCGCCGCCCTCGATCATCGCCAAGACCTGATCAACGAGCTGCACGCCCAGGGCACCGACTGCTATCGCTTGTTCCATGGCAGCCAGGAAGGCGCCGGCGGCCTGACCATCGACCGTTATGGCCCGCAACTGCTGGTGCAGAGCTTCCATCAGTCACTGCATACCGAGGAGTTGCTGGACCTGCACCAGTTGATCAACCAGTACATGGGCCTGGAATTGCTGCTGGTGTACAACGACCGTTCCCGTGGCAACTCGCGGGTCGACCGTGAAGACACGGTGTACCGCGCCGAGCCGGCGGCACTGGAAGATCTGGTCGGCCATGAATGGGGGCTCAATTACCGCGTACGCGGACGGCATGCCGGGCAGGACCCGCTGCTGTTCCTCGACCTGCGCAACACCCGCGGCTGGGTCAAGAACCATAGCGCCGGCAAAAGCGTGCTGAACCTGTTCGCCTACACCTGTGGCGTCGGCCTGAGCGCTGCGGCCGGCGGGGCGCGGGAGGTGTGCAACCTGGACTTCGCCGAGGGCAACCTGGCGGTCGGCCGCGAGAACGGCCTGCTGAACCCGCAGTTGCCGACCATGGAGTTCGTGCAGTCCGACTACTTCCCGGCGATTCGCCAACTGGCCGGCCTGCCAATCACCCAGCGCCGCGGCCAGAAACTGCCGAGTTATCCACGCCTGGAGCAGCGCCAGTATGACTTGGTGTTGCTCGACCCTCCGGCCTGGGCCAAGAGCGCATTCGGCACCGTCGACCTGTTGCGCGACTACCAAAGCCTGCTCAAGCCCGCACTGCTCGCCACGGCCGACAACGGTGTACTGATTTGCTGCAACAACCTGGCGAAGGTCAGCATGGATGACTGGCGCGAACAGGTACTGCGTTGCGCAGAAAAAGCCGGACGTGCGGTACGCGACTGGCAAATCATGACGCCGGGGGCGGATTTTCCTTCACAAGACCAGCAGCCACCCCTGAAAACATTGATACTCCAGCTGTAGGACGCTTCCCAAAGCCCTCGTTCTTCGGAACCGAAAACCCGTGCCATACTCCAAGGCACTCCTGTTTGACATAGATGGCGCCGCCCCATGCACAAAGGATTGATTCGCGCCGTTGGCGCCTTGTTGACCGCCCTTGCCCTGTACAGCCTGTTGGGCTTCTTGATTTTGCCCGGAATTGCCCTGCGGATTGCCAACCAGCAACTGGCGAATTACGCCACGGTGCCGGCGCGAATCGAACGGATCGAACTCAACCCCTTCAGCCTCGAGCTGACCGTCTGGGGCCTCAAGATCGGCGACCCCGGCAAGGAGCAGGTGGGTTTCGAGCGCCTCTACGCCAACCTGCAGGTCGACAGCCTGTGGACCCGCGCGCTGCACTTGGCCGATGTGCAACTGGACAAACCGAAGACTGAGTTGCTGTTCGACAAGTCCGGCCAGTTGAACCTGGCGCAACTGTTCAAAATCCCGCCGAGCGAACCAACTCCGACCGACCCGAATGCCAAACCGTTTCCTCTGCGTATCGACGGCATCAAGCTGGCCGGCGGCTATGTGCACTTTGAGGACTTGCGCCCCAGCGAGCCCATCGAATTCCTCTACGACAAGCTCGACTTCGAGCTGAAGAACCTCAGCACCCTGCCCGAAGACAATGCCGACATGACGCTCGTCGCGGCAGGCCCGGCAGGCGGGCAAATCGATTGGAAAGGCAACTTCAGCCTGGTGCCAATCACGTCCCAGGGCACACTGAAAGTCACCGACGGCAAGATGAAGGCTTGGTGGCCCTACGTGCGCGATGCCCTGCCGCTGGTGCTTGAAGACGGCGTGCTCAACTTCAGCACCGAGTATAAATTCAGCCTGGCCAAAGAGACCGAGCTGAACCTGACCAACACCTCCGCCAGCATCGCACCGTTTGCCATCAAGGCACCGGATGGCCGCCCCCTGGTGCGCCTGGAGCGCCTGGACGTCAGCGAAACCACCGTGGACCTGGCCAAACAGCAGGTCGTTGTCGGCAAGATCCGCAGCAACAAGCTGGAAACCTGGGCGGCGCTGGAAGCGGATGGGCAACTGGACTGGCAGAAATTGTTCGCCAGCCAGCCGAGCAAACCAACCAAGGCGCCGGAGCCGAAAAATGCCCCCGCCACCGCCGACTCGCCAAAAGCCGAGCCCGCGGCGCCAAGCAAACCTTGGCAAGTGCTGCTCAAGGATGTGCAACTGCGTAACTATCAGGTGCACCTGGCTGACCGCCAGGCCAAGCCGGCGGTCGCACTGGAAGTCGGCCCGCTGAATGTCGATGTGCAGAACTTCGATAGCCTCAACCAGAGCCCGTTCACGCTGAAACTCGACACGGGCCTGGGCAAGCAAGGCAAGGTCCAGGCGACTGGCGAGGTCAACCTCAACCCGGTCAGCGCCAAGCTGAAAGTAAATACCCAGGACATCGACCTGCGAGTCGCCCAGTCCTATATCAGCCCGTTCATCCGCCTGGAACTGCGTAGCGGCATGCTCGGCAGCAATCTTGATGTGAACCTTAAAAGCACTGATCCTCTGAAGTTCCAGGTCACCGGCCGGGCGCAGGTGGACCAGTTGCACACCCTGGACACCCTCAAGACCCGCGACTTCCTCAAATGGCAGCGCCTGGTGCTCGAAGGCGTGAACTATCAGCACGGCGATAGCCTGTCGATCGATAAGGTCAACCTGCTGCAGCCGTATGCGCGCTTCATGATCAACGACGACCGCACCACCAACGTCGACGACTTGTTGATCCCGCAACCACCGGACAAAGGCTCGAAACCTGTCAGCAAAGAAAAGCCCCTGGGCATTCGTATCGGGCAGATTGCGATCAACGACGGTTCCGCCAACTTTGCCGACTTCAGCCTGACCCCCAACTTCGCGACCGCGATTCAACAGCTCAACGGACAAATTGGCACCATCGACAGCCGCCAGGCCAAACCGGCCAGCGTCGACATCAAGGGCAAGGTGGATCGCTACGCCCCCGTGACGATCAAGGGCAGCGTGAACCCGTTTGACCCGATGGCGGCGCTGGATATTGCAACCAGCTTCAAACGCGTAGAACTGACCACCCTCACGCCCTACTCTGGCAAGTTCGCCGGTTTCCGCATCCGCAAGGGGCGACTGAACCTCGACCTGCACTATGTGATCACCAAGGGCCAGCTGAAGGCTGAGAACAAAGTGGTGGTCGAGCAATTGCAACTGGGCGAGAAAGTCGACAGCGCCGATGCCGTGGACTTGCCGATTCGTCTGGCAATCGCGCTGCTCAAGGACTCCGACGGCAAGATTTCCATCGAACTGCCGGTGACTGGCGATCTGAATAACCCGCAGTTCAGTGTCATGCCGATTGTCTGGCAGACCCTGCGTAACCTGGTAGTGCGTGCAGCGACAGCGCCGTTTAAGTTTATCGGTGGGCTGGTAACGGGCGGCGGTTCGGAAGACCTCGGCAATGTATCGTTCGCCGCCGGTTCCAGCGAATTGGACAAGGATGCTGAAGGCGCCCTGAACACGCTGGCCAAAGCACTGAAAGAACGCCCTAGCCTGCGTCTGGAGATCGAAGGCACCGCGGCGGCCAGCAGCGACGGGCCTTTCCTTGCCGCTCAGCGACTGGAGCGCGAGTACCAGTACAACTACTACAAGATTCTTCAGCGTCGTGGAGAAAAGGTTCCCGCCCAAGCGTCATTGCTGGTGGTACCCGAGAAGGAAAAAGCACCATTACTTGAAGGCATTTACCGCACCCGCCTGAAACAGCAACCGCCAGCCGAATGGAAAGACCTGAGCAACGATGAACGTAGCGCGAAGCTTCGTGACGGGGTGATCAAGTTCTGGAGTGGCAGTGATGTACTGCTGCGCCAGCTGGGCCAAGACCGTGCCAGCACCATCAAGGACTACCTGGTGGATAAGGGACAGTTGGAAGATGACCGGGTGTACTTCATTGATGCCAACTTGGGCCAGGCCGAGAAGGATGGGCGTGTCGTCACACCGATGCACCTGGACGCGGAGTAAGCCCCTTGCAAGAGCCGGCTTGCCGGCGATGCAGCCTTGAAATCGACGACGGGTCGAGGGCCTGATCGCCGGCGCTTACAGTTAACGCCACCCACAATAGAACAGGCCCCGACACAAGTGCCGGGGCCTGTAATGACCACATCCGTGTGGTCGCTCGCATGAACTCCAGAGGTGCATCAGGTGGATGTCTAACTCACCCTAAGCCGCCGCCGTCCAGTTCAGACGAAAAGGGGTGCGTTACTCTGCTTTCAGGCCGTCGGCCGATACAGCTTTAACGCCTTTGATTTTCTTGGTGATGTTCACCGCGGTAGTTTTCTGAGCTTCAGTGACCGCGGCGGTCGAAGACAGGGACACTACGCCTTTGTTGGTTTCGACTTTGATGTCGGTGCCAGGAATGCCTTTCTCGGTCACCAGGTCAGCTTTTACTTTGGTGGTGATCCAAGTGTCCGAAGTGGACTCTTTGGCGTCAGCCGCTGCGCTTTTGGTTTTGTCGATATTGTCAGCCTTGGTAGCGCCGCCAGCCATCAGGCCGTCAGCCGAAACGGCGGTAACACCTTTGATTTTCTTGGTGATGGCTACGGCAGTGGCTTTCTGAGCGTCGGAGATCGCGACTGTCGAAGACAGGGAAACCACGCCTTTATTGGTCTCAACCTTGATGTCCGAACCAGGAATGCCTTTCTCGGTCAGCAGATCAGCTTTCACTTTGGTGGTGATCCAGGTGTCCGAGGTGGACTCTTTAGCCTTGGTCACTTCACCGGCCGCCAGGGTCATAGGGGCTTGGGAAGTCTGAGCAAAGGCTACGTTAGCACCCATGGCCAGGGTCAGAGCGGTAGCAGTAGCGAGAGCGAACTTCTTCATACGAGTAACTCCTGTTTTATTAAAAGTCTGCAGTACGTAAACCTTGATGCTGCAGCGTTAACAGGGATATTGCAGACAGTGTGCCAAGTCGCATCAGGCAATTAAAACCTTACAAAACAACGAGTTACGAAAACAGCTGTTTTTTGTAATCGTGCAACTTGCATGAAACCCCTCGCCTCTGCATGCAAGTTGCGGCTTTTGGATCTGGGTAAGCACCTGATTTCCAGGCATTTTCCTCCAGGCATAAAAAAAGGACTCCGAAGAGTCCCTTTTTTCAGCGAAAAGCCTGAGGGTGATTAAACGCCCGAAGCCTTGGCTGCTGCTACGTCCTTGATGGACAGCTTGATACGGCCGCGGTTGTCCACGTCCAGTACCAGCACTTCCACTTCCTGGCCTTCTTTCAGGATGTCGGTCACTTTCTCAACACGAGCGTCGCTCAGCATGGAGATGTGAACCAGACCGTCCTTGCCCGGCAGGATGTTGACGAATGCGCCGAAGTCGACGATGCGCTCAACCTTACCGACGTAGATCTTGCCGATCTCGGCTTCAGCGGTAATGCCCAGGACGCGCTGACGTGCTGCCTCAGCGGCTTCCTTGGTTTCGCCGAAGATCTTGATCGAGCCGTCGTCTTCGATGTCGATCGAAGCCTTGGTCTCTTCACAGATCGCACGGATAGTCGCGCCGCCTTTACCGATAACATCACGGATTTTGTCGGTGTCGATTTTCATCGCGATCATGGTCGGAGCATTTTCCGACAGTTCGGTACGGGACTGACCAATGATCTGGTTCATCTGGCCGAGGATGTTCAGGCGCGCTTCCAGGGCTTGGCCCAGGGCGATTTCCATGATCTCTTCGGTGATGCCCTTGATCTTGATGTCCATCTGCAGCGCGGTGACGCCTTTGGCGGTACCGGCTACCTTGAAGTCCATGTCGCCCAGGTGGTCTTCGTCGCCCAGGATGTCGGTCAGGATGGCGAACTTCTCGCCTTCTTTAACCAGGCCCATGGCGATACCGGCAACCGGCGCCTTCATCGGCACACCAGCATCCATCAGTGCCAGGGAAGCACCGCAGACCGAAGCCATGGAGCTGGAACCGTTGGATTCGGTAATTTCCGATACGACACGGATGGTGTACGGGAACACGTCGGCAGCCGGCAGCATGGCTGCAATCGAACGACGGGCCAGACGGCCGTGGCCGATTTCACGACGACCAGCGCCACCCATGCGACCACACTCGCCCACCGAGAACGGAGGGAAGTTGTAGTGCAGCATGAACGGGTCTTTTTTCTCGCCTTCCAGGGTGTCCAGCAGTTGTGCGTCACGGGCAGTACCCAGAGTCGCGACAACCAGGGCCTGGGTTTCACCACGGGTGAACAGCGCCGAACCGTGAGTCTTTGGCAGAACGCCGACTTCGATGTTCAGCGGACGTACGGTCTTGGTGTCGCGACCGTCGATACGTGGCTTGCCGTTGACGATGTTTTCGCGAACGGTGCGGTATTCGATTTCGCCGAAAGCCGCTTTGACATCGCTGGAGGAAGGCTGACCTTCTTCACCGGACAGCTTGGCAACGACCTGATCCTTCAACTCACCCAGGCGAGCGTAGCGGTCGGCCTTGACGGTGATGGTGTAGGCGTCGGAGATCGCAGCGCCGAACTCGGAGCGGATAGTGCTCAGCAGCTCGGTGGCTTCCGGGGCAGCAGTCCAGGTCCAGGTAGGCTTGGCGGCTTCGGCAGCCAGTTCGGTAACGGCCTTGATGACCGCCTGGAACTCGTCGTGGGCGAACAGTACGGCGCCCAGCATCTGGTCTTCGGTCAGCTCTTTGGCTTCCGATTCAACCATCAATACGGCTTCCGAGGTACCGGCAACGACCATGTCCAGGCTCGATGCTTTCTGTTGCTCGTAAGTCGGGTTCAGCAGGTAGCCGGTGCTTTCGTGGAAAGCAACGCGAGCGGCGCCGATCGGGCCGTCGAACGGAATGCCCGAGATAGCCAGGGCAGCCGAAGTACCGATCATCGCAGCGATGTCCGGATCGGTTTTCTTGCTGGTGGAAACGACGGTGCAGACAACCTGCACTTCGTTCATGAAGCCTTCTGGGAACAGCGGACGGATCGGACGGTCGATCAGTCGGGAAGTCAGGGTTTCTTTCTCGGAAGGACGGCCTTCACGCTTGAAGAAACCGCCAGGGATCTTACCGGCAGCGTAAGTCTTTTCCTGGTAGTGAACGGAAAGAGGGAAGAAGCCTTTGCTTGGGTCAGCGGTCTTGGCGCCAACAACGGTCACCAATACGGTCACGTCGTCGTCAACGGTAACCAGCACTGCGCCGGAGGCTTGACGGGCGATACGGCCTGTCTCGAGGGTAACGGTCGACTGACCGAACTGGAATTTTTTGATAACCGGGTTCACGGTGTCCTACCTTCTTTGTGGCTCTTGGGGAACTTGTCTTCTTGCGAAATTCTTGGGCAATGCCGGGAATCGGCCCGACGCTAGTCCAGGGTAAAACGTGTATCCAGATAAAACTTGAGGCTGGGAGCCTGCCATGGGCCAGCGGGAATCCCACTGACACACGGCAGACAACCAACCTCTAGCGCAATCGCTTATTAGCGACGCAGACCCAGGCGACCGATCAGAGCCTGATAACGACCCAGATCCTTGCCTTTCAGGTAATCCAGCAGCTTACGACGCTGGTTTACCATGCGGATCAGACCACGACGGGAGTGGTGATCTTTACCGTTGGCCTTGAAGTGACCTTGCAGCTTGTTGATGTTGTGGGTCAGCAGTGCAACTTGCACTTCTGGCGAACCAGTGTCACCAACAGCTTGCTGATAGTCAGCAACGATTTGTGCTTTTTCTTGAACGTCGAGAGCCATGAGGCAATCCTTTTTTCAGGAAACCACCCAAAGGGCGGTCTCAACAGGCCAGGGACAAATCCCTGTATCTAAAAATGAGTGTTGACCGTGCCTGTTAACAGCCACACTCGTTCGGTCATTCTGACCGAATCAGTCGACGCGGCGCGATGCGCCCGTCTTCGCTCACTTCACCGATACCGATAAAGCGACCGTTATGATCCTGTACCCGCACCATGCCGAACTTCGGGGCATCCGGGGCACGTACCGGCTGGCCGTTGAGCCAGTAGAACGCGCTGTGCTCCGAGAAGTGCAGCAATGGCCAATCCAGCAAACCGCTGTCCGATGGCATCAGGAAGCGATCAACTGCTTCATTGCCGCCTTCGGCGTGCACCGCTTCCAACTCTTCCAGCGTGACCGTCTGGGCCAGGGTGAAAGGGCCGGCCTGGGTGCGTCGCAGTTCTGCAACGTACGCGCCGCAACCAAGCTTTTCACCAATATCTTCCACCAGGGTACGGATATAGGTGCCTTTGCTGCAGTCCACGGCCAGACGCGCAGTGTCACCTTCACAGGCGAGCAATTCCAAGCGCGCAATAGTAACAGAACGCGGTTCGCGCTCCACTACTTCGCCCGCACGTGCCAGCTTGTAAAGTGGCTGCCCATCACGCTTGAGCGCCGAGTACATCGGCGGTATCTGACTGATTTGCCCACGAAAACCGGGTAAAGCCGCTTCAATATCCGCACGACCAACGGTCACATCGCGAACCTGCAAAACATCACCTTCGGCATCGGCCGTGGTGGTGGTCTTGCCCAGTTGCATGAGGGTTTCGTAACCCTTGTCGGAATCGAGCAGGTATTGCGAGAACTTGGTGGCCTCGCCAAAGCACAACGGCAACACGCCGGTGGCCAGCGGATCAAGGCTGCCGGTGTGCCCGGCCTTCTCGGCATTGAGCAGCCAGCGGACCTTCTGCAAAGCGGCATTGGAGGTAAAGCCAATGGGCTTGTCGAGCAGAATGATGCCGCTGACGTTGCGACGGATACGTTTGACCTGAGCCACCGCTTACTCCTTGGCGTCTTCAGGTGTGGACGGGTGCTGACTGTCTTCCGCCACGGCGCGCTCGATCAGTGCCGACAGATGCGCACCACGCACGACGCTTTCGTCGTAGTGGAAGTGCAGCTGGGGAACGCTGCGCAGCTTCATTTCACGGGCCAATTGCATGCGCAGGAAACCTGCCGCAGCGTTGAGCACCTTGATGCTTTGCGCGATTTCTTCACTGTTGTCCTGCCCCATCACGGTGATGAAGATCTTGGCGTGACCAACGTCACGGCTCACTTCAACGGCGGTGATGGTGACCAGGCCAACCCGTGGGTCTTTGACTTCGCGACGGATCAGTTGGGCCAGCTCGCGCTGCATCTGATCGCCGATACGCTGGGTACGGCTGTATTCTTTTGCCATGTCTTGTTACCTGTTACTGCCACACGGTGAAACCCGTGGGGTCTGAAAGCGGCAAACGCCCGGCCTGACAAAAGCCAGACCGGGCGTTGCGTTTAGAGTCCGTACGCTGCGCGGGGCATTTGCATGCCCACTCGCTGCGTGGCTCCGGAAGTGCGCGAGTTAGAGGCTGCGAGCAACCTGAACCTTCTCGAAGACTTCGATCTTGTCGCCAACCTTGACGTCGTTGTAGCTCTTGACGCCGATACCGCATTCCATGCCGGCACGTACTTCGGAAGCGTCATCCTTGAAGCGGCGCAGGGATTCCAGCTCGCCTTCGAAGATAACGATGTCTTCACGCAGTACGCGGATTGGACGGTTACGGTACACAGTGCCTTCGACAACCATGCAGCCCGCGATCGCGCCGAATTTCGGCGAGCGGAACACGTCACGTACTTCGGCGATACCCAGGATGTTCTCCCGGACGTCGCTGCCAAGCATGCCGGTAAGGGCTTTCTTGACGTCTTCGATGATGTCGTAGATGACGTTGTAGTAACGCATGTCCAGGCCTTCCTGCTCGACGATCTTGCGAGCGCCAGCATCGGCACGCACGTTGAAGCCGAACAGTACAGCGTTGGAAGCCAGTGCCAGGTTGGCGTCAGATTCGGTGATACCACCGACACCGCCACCGACAACGCGCACTTGCACTTCGTCGTTACCCAGGCCGTTCAAGGCGCCGTTCAACGCTTCGAGGGAACCACGTACGTCAGATTTGAGGACGATGTTAAGCGTCTTCTTCTCTTCCTGGCCCATGTTCTCGAAGATGTTTTCCAGCTTGCCTGCGTGAGCACGGGCCAGTTTGACTTCGCGGAACTTGCCTTGACGGAACAGAGCCACTTCACGGGCTTTCTTCTCGTCGGCCACTACGCTCATCTCGTCGCCAGCGTCCGGCGTACCGTCCAGGCCGAGGATCTCGACCGGGATAGCAGGACCTGCTTCCTTGATTGGCTTGCCGTTCTCGTCGAGCATGGCACGTACACGGCCGTAGTTCGAACCGACCAGGACCATGTCGCCTTGGCGCAGGGTACCGTCTTGAACCAGAACGGTCGCAACCGGGCCACGGCCCTTGTCGAGACGGGACTCAACCACAACGCCACGGCCAGGAGCCGAGGGAGTAGCAGTCAGTTCCAGGACTTCGGCTTGCAACAGAACGGCTTCGAGCAGTTCGTCAACGCCAGTACCCATCTTCGCGGAGACTGGTACGAATGGAGTGTCGCCACCCCACTCTTCGGATGTCACGCCGTGAACCGACAGTTCGCTACGGATGCGATCAAGATCAGCGCCCGGCTTGTCGATTTTGTTCACCGCAACAACCAGCGGAACGCCAGCAGCCTTGGCATGCTGAACGGCTTCGATGGTTTGTGGCATCACGCCGTCGTCAGCTGCAACCACCAGGATCACGATGTCAGTCGCCTTGGCACCACGGGCACGCATTGCGGTAAACGCGGCGTGACCAGGGGTGTCGAGGAACGTCACCATGCCACGGTCGGTTTCAACGTGGTACGCACCGATGTGCTGGGTGATACCGCCGGCTTCGCCAGCAGCAACCTTGGCACGACGGATGTAGTCGAGCAGGGAAGTTTTACCGTGGTCAACGTGGCCCATTACGGTCACGACCGGTGCACGGGAAACCGCCTCACCTTCAAACTTCAGGGACTCGGCCAGGGAATCTTCCAGGGCGGTATCGCTGACCAGGGTCACTTTGTGGCCCAGCTCTTCAGCAACCAGTTGGGCAGTTTCCTGATCCAGTACCTGGTTGATAGTGGCCGGAGTACCCAGCTTGAACATGAACTTGATGATTTCAGCTGCCTTGACCGACATCTGCTGGGCGAGATCGCCAACAGTGATGGTCTCGCCGATCTTCACTTCACGCACGACAGGGCCGGTTGGGCTCTGGAAACCGTGGGCGTTGCGTTTCTTCAGCTTGGCCTTGCCGCGACCACCACGACGGAAGCCATCGCTTTCTTCGTCGGTAGTACGTGGGGCAACGCGTGGAGCAGGCGCTTTCTCTTTGACCGAAGCACGATGCGGAGCGTTTTTGCGCTCGCCATCGCCACCACCGCTGCGACGATTGTTATCGTCGGCACGTGGCTTGTCCGGGCGACGAGGTTCGTCACGCTTGCGGGCGTCAGCTGCCGGAGCAGGTGCAGCGGCAACCGGAGCGGCCTCACGCACAGCTTCAACAGGCGCAGCGACCGCTTCAGTGGCAGCAGGTTGCGCAGCAGCAGGCTGGCGACGCGCTTCTTCTTCGGCGCGACGCTTGGCTTCTTCTTCAGCCTTCTGACGAGCAGCATTTTCTACTGCGCGACGCTCTTCCAGTTCGCGTTTGCGCTCGGCTTCGATTTCTTCCGGGCTGCGCTGTACGAAGACTTTCTTCTTGCGTACTTCAACGCTGATGCTCTTGCTACCAGCAACACGCAGTGTGCTGGTGGTTTTGCGCTGCAATGTAATCTTGCGCGGTTCTTCCACTTTCGCCTTGTGGCTGCTCTTCAAGTGAGTCAGCAAAGACTGCTTCTCACTATCGCTCACACCTTCATCGGCGGCGGTGTGCGGCAGACCTGCCTCACGCATCTGCTGCAACAGGCGCTCTACCGGTGTTTTGACCTCATCGGCCAGTTGTTTCACCGTGACTTGCGTCATGCACTTCTCTCCTCAGGCCGCGCCTAATTACTCGAACCAATGGGCTCGGGCGGCCATGATCAACTTGCCGGCACGATCATCGTCAATGCCGTCGATGTCGAGCAGGTCGTCAATAGACTGCTCGGCCAGGTCTTCGCGGGTAATTACGCCGCGCACCGCCAGTTCCATCGCCAAATCCTTGTCCATACCCTCAAGCGAGAGCAGGTCTTCGGCCGGATGGGCGTCTGCCAGCTTTTCCTCAGTAGCGATGGCTTTAGTCAACAAACGATCCTTGGCCCGAGCGCGAAGCTCGTTGACGGTATCTTCGTCAAAGCCGTCGATGTTGAGCATTTCTTCCAACGGTACGTAGGCAATCTCTTCCAGGCTGGTGAAGCCTTCATCTACCAGCACCTGCGCCAGGTCTTCGTCGACTTCCAGCTCGTCGATGAAGTTGCGCAGGATGTCACCGGTTTCAGCTTGCTGCTTAGCCTGGATGTCCGATTCGGTCATCACGTTCAGGGTCCAGCCGGTCAGTTGGCTGGCCAGACGCACGTTCTGACCACCACGACCAATGGCCTGAGCCAGATTGTCTGCGCCAACGGCGATGTCCATTGCATGGGCATCTTCGTCAACGATAATTGCCGCCACTTCAGCTGGCGACATGGCGTTGATCACGAACTGCGCCGGGTTATCGTCCCACAGGACGATGTCCACACGCTCACCGCCCAATTCGCCCGACACTGCCTGGACGCGCGAACCGCGCATACCAATGCAAGCGCCTTGCGGGTCGATGCGTTTGTCCTTGGAGCGGACCGCGATCTTGGCGCGCGAACCCGGGTCGCGGGACGCAGCCATGACTTCGATCAGGCCTTCGGCGATTTCCGGCACTTCGATGCGGAACAGTTCAATCAGCATTTCCGGCGCGGTACGCGACAGGATCAGCTGAGGACCGCGGTTCTCGGTGCGGATTTCCTTGAGCAGCGCACGCAGACGCACGCCGACACGGAAGGTTTCGCGAGAAATGATGTCTTCGCGAGCCAGCAACGCTTCTGCGTTGTTGCCCAGGTCGACGATCACATTGTCGCGGGTGACTTTTTTCACGGTGCCGGAGATGATTTCACCCAGGCGCTCGCGATAAGCGTCAACGACTTGAGCGCGCTCGGCTTCGCGGACTTTCTGCACAATGACCTGCTTGGCAGTCTGTGCAGCAATACGGCCGAACTCGATGGATTCGATTTTCTCTTCAACGACATCACCGACCTTGGCGCCAGGATGCGTTTGCGCAACCTTGCTCGGCCAGGTTTCGATGGCCGGATCATCAAGATCGTCCTCTTCGACCACCGTCCAGCGACGGAAAGTCTCGTAGGCACCGGTGTGGCGGTTGATTTCCACACGCAGATCAACTTCGTCTTCAAAGCGCTTTTTGGTAGCAGTGGCCAGGGCCAGCTCCAACGCTTCAAAAATCACGCTTGCCGGTACACCCTTTTCGTTGGATACCGACTCAACAACCAGCAGTACTTCTTTGCTCATCGTACGCCTCGCCTTTCGCAAGCCATTGGATCCGCGGGATCCGCGTCTCAGTCAAAACTGGGAATAATGTTGGCCTTGTCGATCATATCGATCGGCAACAGGAACTCATGGTCTTCTACCTGCACCACGACATCCTGTTCTTCTACACCGCGCAGAAGGCCCTGAAAATTGCGTCGCCCTTCGAACGGGGATCGCAGCTTGATCTTCACTTGTTCACCGACATATTTAGCAAACTGCTCGATAGTGAACAGTGGGCGTTCCATGCCTGGCGAGGAAACTTCGAGGGTGTATTCAACGGCGATTGGATCTTCAACATCCAGGACACCGCTGATCTGACGGCTGACAATGGCGCAATCGTCCACCAGCACACCGCCCTCTTTATCGATATAAACGCGCAACATTGAGTGGCGACCTTGAGCCGAAAACTCAATACCCCAGCATTCATAGCCTAGGGCCACGACCACCGGGGCCAGCAAGGCCTGCAACTCTTCTAGCTTGCTCGACACCTGAACCCCCTCGTGCATGTATGTGCATGCTGTGCAAAATAAAAAAATGGGCGAAACGCCCATCCTTGAAACGCCGTCGAACAGCGGCGTTGAAAGTGTCCAGCTAACAAAAAGCCCCTTAAAAGGGGCTCCGCTAAAACTGGTTGCGGGGGCCGGATTTGAACCGACGACCTTCGGGTTATGAGCCCGACGAGCTACCAGACTGCTCCACCCCGCGACAAAGCTGGGGCGGAAGTATACGACCGATCCCTTGCAGGGTCAATGTAACCTTCCACCTACAAGAAAGCCCGCAACAGCGGGCTCTCCTGATAATTGGTACCGAGAAGGGGACTCGAACCCCTACACCCTATGGGCACAACCACCTCAAGGTTGCGTGTCTACCAATTCCACCACCTCGGCAATACAGCGTTTACAACCCTTCTTACTTTTGCTCTCGAGCTGGAGGCACGTCAGTCGCTGGAGTAGCCGACTTTTGCTCTTGAAGCACCGGGACATCATCAGAAGCCGGTTTTGCTTTTGGAACTTCCAACACTGCTGGGTTTGGGAGACCTACCTGAGTCAGCACATGAGCCTTCTCTTTAGCAAAGTAACCTAACCCCAAGCTGGTTATGAAGAAACCGGCGGCAAGTATAGCAGTAAACTTACTAAGAAAGGTAGAGGAACCTTGGCTTCCGAACACAGTATTTGAAGCACCTGCACCGAAAGACGCACCAGCATCCGCACCTTTACCCTGTTGCAGCAAAACCAGGGCAACTACGCCCAGTGCGGCCAACAGATGAAAAACGACTACGACTGTTTCCAGCATTTTTTCAGTTTCCCGCGGCGCGACAGATCGCACCGAACTCATCTGCATTCAGGGAAGCTCCACCAATGAGCCCCCCATCGATATCCGGCATGCCGAACAGTTCGACCGCATTGGCCGCCTTCACGCTGCCGCCGTATAGAAGACGCACACCTTGTGCGACTTCAGAATTCTCTGCCGCCAACTGCGCGCGGATGGCTGCGTGCACATCCTGCGCCTGTTGCGGCGTTGCAGTCAGCCCGGTACCAATGGCCCAGACCGGCTCGTAAGCGATTACTGCCTTTGCAAACGCACCGACACCCAGCTCCTCGATGATGCTGCCTAGCTGACGCGAGACAACTTCAAGAGTCTTGCCCGATTCGCGCTGCTCAAGGGTTTCCCCTATGCACAACACTGGAATCAAGCCACAAGCCTGTGCCGCTGCGAACTTGCGATTGAGTGTCCCATCCCGCTCGCCCATCATCTGGCGACGCTCGGAGTGCCCAACCAGCACATAGGAACAACCCGCATCAACCAACTGACTCGGTGCAATCTCACCGGTCAACGCACCTTGCATGGCTTCCACCGCAGAATTCTGCGCGCCGACCTGAATCGACTTGCCTTTCAAGCCATCAACCACTTGGGTGATATGCAAGAGAGGCGGGAAAACCGCCACATCAACGCCGCTAGGCAAGGCCAGGTGACGAAGGCCGTTGATCAGCTCAGCGACACTGGCGCGGGTACCGTGCATCTTCCAGTTACCAGCTACCATAGTGCGACGCATGCTGTACCCCGTCGGTCAAAGTGGGCGCAGATGTTACCCAACCACATCACCACTGGCAAGCCGAATTCAGGCGCAAACTTCACTTACCAGTTTTGCCAGGCTTTCTGCATGCTCGCGAACCTGCGTTTCATCGTCACCTTCGACCATGACGCGCACCAAAGGCTCTGTGCCGGACTTGCGCAGCAACACCCGCCCACGCCCCGCCATTGCCAGCGTCACACGCTCACAGGCATCTTTGACAGCCGGGTGCTCGATTGGGTTTTCACCCCCTGCAAAGCGCACATTGAGGAGCACTTGCGGGCACTTGCGCAGCGCCTGACGCGCCTGAGCAAGACTCTCTTCACGACGACGCAAAGACAGCAATACCTGGAGCGCCGCGATAATTGCGTCGCCAGTAGTGGTGTGCTGGAAGCAGACAACATGCCCGGAGTTCTCGCCACCCACTTGCCAGTTACGCTCCAGCAGCTCGGCGATTACGTAACGGTCACCGACATTGGCACGAACAAAGGGAATCCCCAGGTCAGCCAGGGCCAACTCCAATCCCAGATTACTCATCAACGTACCAACGACGCCGCCCTGCAGCTTGTTACGCTCATGCAAGTCGCGAGCAATGATGAACAGCAGGTCATCGCCATCGACCACCGCGCCCGTGTGATCCACCATCAGCACGCGATCGCCATCGCCATCAAAGGCAATACCCAAGTCAGCATGCTTGGCCAGCACGGCTGCCTGCAACTGCTCCATGTGCGTGGAGCCACAGTTCTCGTTGATATTCAAACCATCAGGCTGCGCCGACAGCACCGTTACTTCGGCACCCAACTCCTTGAACACGCTCGGGGCAACCTTGTAGGTCGCACCGTGTGCGCAATCGACAACAATTTTCAGCCCGGCAAAATTGGTACTGGTAGGAACACTGCTTTTGCAAAACTCGATGTAACGCCCAGAGGCATCATTGATGCGCGACACCTTGCCCAGCTTACTGGACTCGACCACAGTCATCGGTGCGTCGAGCAATTCTTCGATCATCAGCTCGATTTCGTCAGGCAACTTGGTGCCCTGACCGGAAAAGAACTTGATGCCATTGTCATCGTGGGGATTGTGCGAAGCGCTGATCACAATACCGGCTTCAGCGTGGAAGGTACGCGTCAGGTAGGCGATCGCCGGCGTCGGCATCGGCCCCAGCAACATCACATCAGCACCGGCAGCAGACAAACCCGCCTCGAGCGCAGACTCAAACATATAACCCGAAATGCGGGTGTCCTTGCCCACCAGGATGCGGCACGCGCCCATGCTGCGGAACGCCATGCCTGCCGCCCAACCCAGCTTGAGCATGAAGTCAGGAGTAATCGGAAACTCGCCGACCCGACCACGGATACCGTCGGTGCCAAAGTATTTTTTAGTCATAAGTGCTCCATCATTCTTATTCGGCGGATTCTACAGCGGCAATCATGCGCACCACATCGACCGTCTCGGCGACATCATGTACACGCAAGATGCGTGCGCCCTTGGTCACGGCAAGCGCCGCAAGCGCCAGGCCACCATACAACCGCTCACCCACTGGACGATTCAATGCCAGCCCTATCATGCTCTTGCGCGAAACCCCAACCAACAAGGGACGACCAAGCGCATGGAGGGACTCCATGTGTTTAAACAGACTCAAATTATGTTGCAGGGTCTTGGCGAAGCCAAACCCAGGATCAAGGATGATCTTCTCGGGAGCGATGCCTACTCCAGCGCACTGAGCGATCCGCTCAGCCAGGAAACTGCTCACCTCACCAACGAGATCGTCGTAGTGCGGATTGTCCTGCATATTTCCAGGCTCCCCCAGCATGTGCATCAGGCACACCGGCAGACCGGTAGCTGCTGCCGCATCCAGGGCACCGTCACGCCGCAAGGAACGCACGTCATTGATAAGCCCAGCCCCCAGCCGCGCGGTTTCGCGCATCACCGCCGGGGTCGAGGTATCAACCGAGATAATGACATCCAGCTCCTGGGCGATGCGCTCGACAATCGGCGCAACCCGCTCCAGCTCCTCCAAGGGAGAAACCACACGAGCACCGGGACGGGTGGACTCCCCTCCCACATCGATCAAGGTCGCACCAGCCAACACCATCGCCTCGGCGTGGCGCAACGCAGCATCAAGCTGGCTGAAGCGACCACCATCAGAGAAGGAATCAGGAGTGACATTAAGAATGCCCATGACATGCGTATGGGCCAAATCAAGAACCCGATTGCCGCAAGGCAACCGGGTGGAGGACAGCACAGAAGTCATTTCAAACCTTAATGGTCAGCCGCAGGGCCGCCGATCGGGGTTTCAGGGCGTTCATTCTGGACCACTGGCGGCGTACCCGAAGTACCCGAACCACCTTCCCAATCGCGAGGCTCACGCGGGGTGCGGCCAGCCATGATGTCGTCGATCTGGTCGGCATCAATGGTTTCGTACTTCATCAGCGCGTCAGCCATCGCGTCGAGCTTGTCGCGGTTATCGGTCAGGATCTGCTTGGCCGTGCCGTAGCACTGGTCGATGATGCTGCGCACTTCGGAGTCGATCAGCTTGGCTGTCTCACCGGAGAAGCTGGCGCTTTGACCGCCGCCGCCACGACCCAGGAACACCTCACCTTCTTCCTCGGCATACATCAAAGGACCGAGTTTTTCCGACAAGCCCCACTTGGTCACCATGTTTCGCGCAATCTGGCTGGCACGCATGATGTCGTTGGACGCGCCGGTGGTCACACCGTCAAAGCCCAGGGTCATTTCTTCCGCGATACGGCCGCCGTACAGCGAACAGATCTGGCTGATCAGCGCACGCTTGGAAAGGCTGTAGCGATCTTCTTCCGGCAGGAACATGGTGACACCCAGCGCCCGACCGCGAGGAATGATCGATACCTTGTAGACCGGGTCATGCTCTGGCACAACGCGACCAACAATGGCGTGACCGGCTTCGTGATAAGCAGTGTTCTGCTTTTCTTTCTCGGACATGACCATGGATTTGCGCTCGGCACCCATCATGATCTTGTCTTTCGCCAGTTCGAACTCTTTCATTTCGACGATGCGCTTGCCGGTACGGGCCGCAAACAGCGAAGCCTCGTTAACCAGGTTGGCCAGGTCAGCACCGGAGAAGCCAGGAGTACCACGGGCAATCACGGCCGGAGCCACGTCGTCGCCCATCGGCACTTTGCGCATATGCACTTTGAGAATCTGCTCACGACCACGGATGTCCGGCAAGCCGACCACGACCTGGCGGTCGAAACGGCCCGGACGCAGCAACGCAGGGTCCAATACATCCGGACGGTTGGTAGCAGCGATGACAATGATGCCGTCATTCATTTCAAAGCCGTCCATTTCAACCAGCAGTTGGTTGAGGGTCTGCTCACGCTCATCATGACCGCCGCCCATGCCGGCGCCACGATGGCGACCAACGGCGTCGATTTCATCAATGAAGATAATGCAGGGTGCGTGCTTCTTGGCCTGCTCGAACATATCGCGAACACGGCTGGCGCCGACACCGACAAACATCTCGACGAAGTCAGAACCGGAAATGGTGAAGAACGGCACTTTCGCTTCGCCGGCAATCGCCTTGGCCAGCAAGGTTTTACCCGTACCTGGCGGGCCTACCATCAGCACACCACGTGGAATGCGACCACCCAGGCGCTGGAACTTGCCCGGATCGCGCAGGAACTCGACCAACTCACCGACTTCTTCCTTGGCTTCATCGCAACCGGCAACATCAGCCAGGGTGGTCTTCACCTGATCTTCGGAAAGCAGGCGCGCCTTGCTCTTGCCAAAGCTCATCGGCCCGCCCTTGCCTCCCGCACCACCTTGCATCTGGCGCATGAAGAACATGAACACGGCAATAATCACCAGGATCGGGAAGCTGGCGACCAGGAGCTGGGTCCAGATGCTCTGCTGCTCAGGCTGCTTGCCTTCAACCACGACGTGGTTGTCCACCAGATCGCCGATCAGGCCGTTGTCCGGAATGTTCGGACGAATGGTCTTGAAGCTATCGCCGTCGTTGCGCTTGCCGTTGATCACAAAGCCATCAATCGCTACACGCTCGACCTTGCCATCCTTGACTTGCTGGATGAAGTCGGAGTAGTTGAGGGTCTGCGGCTCGTTAGGGCTGGAGAAGTTGTTCATCACCGTCACAAGGACAGCCGCGATGATCAACCACAGGATCAGATTCTTTGCCATATCGTTCAATTAACTACCCTCTGAAGCAAGCTCCGCTACTGGCGCGCGCTTCGCATGATATTCACCGGCCTAACTTACTACATTACCTACAACTCTGGCAGGCGCCGTCTGTAACCCTTTGTGAAACTTTGACTACACAATATTCGTAAAGCTTCGTGACGAAAGCGACATAAAAAAACCTATCGCCCTCCTCGCCTTTCTCAAAAACGCTCTTCACTCGTCGCACCTTCGACGCCACGGAAGCCACGGCACAGCAGGTATTGCTCTCTGGACCGGTCCCGGGAAGAGTCTGGCTTACGCGTCTGCACCTTATCGAACAACTTGCGTATGTTCTTGTGGTACTCGTCGAAACCTTCACCCTGGAAGACCTTCACCAGGAAATCGCCACCGGGACGCAATACCCGACCCGCCAAATCCAGTGCCAGCTCGCAAAGGAACATTGCACGCGGCATATCGACGGCCGGTAATCCACTCATATTGGGGGCCATGTCGGAAATCACAAGGTCTACCTGCGAATTTCCCACAGCCTCAAGGATTTGGGCGAGCACCGTGTCCTGGGTAAAGTCACCATGAACAAAGGTCACGTCCGGGATGCTGTCCATCTCGAGGATGTCGGAAGCGATAAGGCGACCTTGCCCACCAATCAGACGACTGGTCACCTGGGACCAGCCACCAGGGGCTGCACCAAGATCGATAACGCTCATGCCTGGACGGATCAGCTTGTCCTTGTCCTGGATCTCCAGCAGCTTGTAGCTGGCACGGGAACGATAGCCGTCCTTTTGCGCCTTTTTGACGTAAGGATCGTTGAAATGCTCTTGCAGCCACTTGAGGCTAGTTTTGGAACGGGCCACGGGCCACCTCGAAAATAAAACGGGTTGTGATTAACTGGGCGGTCCCGGACTCGCTCGGGTAAACTGGCCGCCGCTTTTTACAAGATCAGACGCAGGGGTCAGATTATGCCGCTCACTCAAGAGCAGAAGAAACAGTACAAATCCATTGGCCACCATCTGAAACCAGTTCTGATTGTGGCAGACAACGGTTTGACTGAAGGTGTGTTAGCCGAACTTGAACGCGCATTGGGCGATCACGAACTGATCAAGATCAAGGTCAACATCCTTGACCGCGAAGCGCGCCTGGCCGCCATTGCAGAACTGTGCAAGGTGGGCAAGGCCGACCTGGTTCAGGTCATCGGCAAGATGGCGCTGCTGTATCGCAAGAACTTCAGCGTCAACAAACAGCTGTCGAACGTTCATCGCTTCAAATGATTCAAAGGGTCACGGGCGTGCTTCGCGCGCCCTGCCGCTCCATCCCGGTGCAGGTTGCACAACCAGGACCAAGCCAGAGAACCCTAGCACAAGATAGCTGAACAACTGCCAGCGCAACGCTTCCGGCAGCCACACATGCACGATGCAAAACATTGCACACGCATACAGCGCCATCAACAGCAGTTGGCCGCGAATATCCCGCCACAAACTCCCCCAGCCTTCGGCCTTGACCAGCACCAACGCCTGGAGTGTCACGCACGCCGCCGCAAAACCCACCAACAGCGCACTCAGTAATCCGTCGATCTCATCGATCAGCAACGGTGCCAGGCCTATCAGGCCCAGCGCCGGTAAAACACCAATGTGCAACAACCACAGGCCACCCACCCAAAGCATCTGGGAGAGCTGCCAAAGCATGGCGCCCGCACGGAGCGGGCGCCGCCTTTCAGACGTGACGAACTTCAACAATCTCGTACTCGATCACGCCACCCGGCGTCTTGACGGCCACCACATCCCCCTCTTCCTTGGCAATCAAGGCGCGGGCCAGCGGTGAACCGACGGAGATCTTGCCGAGCTTGAAGTCAGCTTCGTCCTCGCCAACGATGTGGTAGACCACACTTTCGTCAGTCTCGACATTGGCGATTTCCACGGTCGTGCCGAAAATCACCTTGCCGGTCTTCGGAATGGTCGTCACGTCGATCACCACCGAGTTCTGCAGGCGGCCTTCGATGTCACGGATCCGCGCCTCAACCATACCCTGCTGCTCGCGAGCAGCGTGGTATTCAGCGTTTTCCTTCAAGTCACCCAGCTCGCGGGCCGTACCGATGTCCTGGCTCAGCTTTGGACGGACGACCTTGGTCAGATGGGCGTGTTCCTCTTCCAGGGCCTTGAAGCCCTGGACGGTCATTGGGTATTTGGTCATGCCTTCAATCCTGCGTGTAGATCCTGCAAGCGACGCACGGTCTTTTCCGGACCGAACTTGAGCGCTTCGCAGATAGCTTCGCCAGCAGCAATGGTGGTGGTGCAGTAGATCTTGTGCTGCAAGGCGTTACGACGAATGGAGTAGGAATCCGCGATCGACTGGCGACCTTCAGTGGTGTTGATGATCAAGGTGACTTCGTCGTTCTTGATCATGTCGACCACGTGCGGACGGCCTTCCGTCACCTTGTTCACGCGACGCACTTTCAGACCGGCAGCCTCGATCAGCTTGGCGGTCCCGGCAGTGGCCACGACTTCGAAGCCCAAGTTGATCAGATCACGGGCAACGCCTGCAACCAGTGGCTTGTCGTCATCACGCACGCTGATGAACGCAGTACCGCCGGTCGGCAGCACTTCGCTGGCGCCCATCTGGGCCTTGGCGAATGCTTCACCGAAGGTATCGCCCACGCCCATCACTTCACCAGTGGACTTCATTTCAGGGCCCAGGATCGGGTCCACACCAGGGAATTTGGCGAATGGGAACACCGCCTCTTTCACGCTGTAGAAGTTCGGGATGATTTCCTTGGTGAAGCCGATTTCCTTCAGGGTCTTACCAGCCATCACACGGGCAGCGATCATGGCCAGGGAAACACCGATGCATTTGGAAACAAACGGCACGGTACGCGAAGCGCGCGGGTTGACTTCAATAACGTAGATGTCTTCGCCTTGCAGCGCCAACTGTACGTTCATCAGGCCGACCACACCCAGCTCCAGGGCCATTTTCTTGACCTGTTCGCGCATCTCGTCCTGGATGTGCACCGGCAGCGAGTACGGCGGCAGCGAGCACGCGGAGTCACCGGAGTGAACGCCAGCCTGTTCGATGTGCTGCATGATCGCGCCGATCACCACGTCGGTGCCGTCGCAGACAGCGTCCACGTCCATTTCGATGGCGCAATTGAGGAAGTGGTCCAGCAGCACCGGGCTGTCATTGGACACTTTCACGGCGTCACGCAGGTAACGCTTGAGCTCTTCTTCTTCGTAGACGATTTCCATCGCCCGACCGCCCAACACGTAGGACGGACGCACCACCAGCGGGTAGCCGATCTTGCTGGCTGCACGGATGGCCTCGTCTTCGCTGCGCACAGTGGCGTTTGGCGGCTGACGCAGGTTCAGGCGCTCAACCATTTGCTGGAAGCGCTCACGGTCTTCGGCACGGTCGATGGCGTCAGGGCTGGTACCGATGATCGGCACGCCAGCAGCTTCAAGGGCGCGAGCCAGTTTCAGCGGGGTTTGGCCGCCGTACTGGACGATCACGCCTTTGGGCTTCTCGACGCGTACGATTTCCAGTACGTCTTCCAGGGTCACTGGTTCGAAGTACAGGCGATCAGAAGTGTCGTAGTCGGTGGACACAGTTTCCGGGTTGCAGTTGACCATGATGGTCTCGTACCCGTCTGCGCGCAGGGCCAGAGCGGCGTGTACGCAGCAGTAGTCGAACTCGATACCTTGGCCGATACGGTTTGGACCGCCGCCCAGGATCATGATCTTGTCGCGACCCGACGGCGCCGCTTCGCACTCCTCCTCGTAGGTGGAGTACAGGTACGCGGTATCGGTGGAGAACTCGGCAGCGCAGGTGTCAACGCGCTTGTAGACCGGGAAGATCTCCAGCTTGTGGCGATGGGTCCGCAGGTTTTTCTCGGTCACGCCCAGCAGCTTGGCCAGACGCTGGTCGGAGAAACCTTTGCGCTTGAGGCGGAACATCATGTCGCGGTCGATGCTGGCCAGACCCAGGGTCTTGACCTTCTCTTCTTCCTTGATCAGATCTTCGATCTGCACCAGGAACCACGGGTCGATCATGTTCATGCCGAAGATGTCTTCGACGGACAGGCCGGCACGGAAGGCATCAGCCACGTACCAGATACGCTCGGCGCCCGGCACGGTCAGCTCGCGCTTGAGCACGCTCATGCTTTCCGGATTGCTCAGGTCGAGCTTCTCGTCCAGGCCACAAACGCCCACTTCCAGGCCGCGCAGGGCTTTCTGCAAGGATTCTTGGAACGTACGGCCGATGGCCATGACTTCACCCACGGATTTCATCTGGGTGGTCAGGCGCGCGTCAGCCTTGGCGAACTTCTCGAAGGCGAAACGTGGCAGCTTGGTCACGACGTAGTCGATGGACGGCTCGAAGGACGCCGGAGTCTTGCCACCGGTGATGTCGTTCGACAGCTCATCCAGGGTGTAACCCACCGCCAGCTTGGCCGCGACCTTGGCAATCGGGAAGCCGGTGGCTTTCGAGGCCAGAGCCGAAGAGCGGGATACACGCGGGTTCATTTCGATCACGACCATGCGGCCGGTGTTCGGGCAGATGCCGAACTGAACGTTGGAACCGCCGGTTTCCACGCCGATCTCGCGCAGTACCGCCAGGGAGGCGTTACGCAGGATCTGGTATTCCTTGTCGGTCAGGGTCTGCGCTGGAGCCACGGTGATCGAGTCACCGGTGTGCACGCCCATCGGGTCAAAGTTTTCGATGGAGCAGACGATGATGCAGTTGTCCTTCTTATCGCGGACAACCTCCATCTCATATTCTTTCCAACCGATCAGGGATTCGTCGATCAGCAGCTCTTTGGTCGGCGACAGGTCCAGGCCGCGGGCGCAGATTTCTTCGAATTCTTCACGGTTGTAAGCGATACCGCCACCCGTGCCGCCCATGGTGAAGGACGGACGGATGATGCACGGGAAGCCCAGGGTCTCGAGGACCGCGTTGGCCTCTTCCATGCTGTGGGCGATACCGGAACGCGGGCACGCCAGGCCGATGGATTTCATCGCCTTGTCGAAACGCGAACGGTCTTCAGCCTTGTCGATGGTGTCGGCGTTGGCACCGATCATCTCTACGCCGAACTTTTCCAGGACGCCTTCGCGCTCCAGGTCCAGGGCGCAGTTCAGGGCAGTCTGGCCACCCATGGTTGGCAACAGTGCGTCCGGACGCTCTTTCTCGATGATCTTGGCAACGGTTTGCCACTTGATCGGCTCGATGTAGGTGGCGTCGGCCATGTCCGGGTCGGTCATGATGGTGGCCGGGTTGGAGTTCACCAGGATGACGCGGTAGCCCTCTTCGCGCAGGGCTTTGCAGGCCTGGGCGCCGGAGTAGTCGAATTCGCAGGCCTGGCCGATAACGATCGGGCCAGCGCCAAGAATCAGGATGCTTTTTATGTCTGTACGTTTTGGCATGGGTTTGTCACTCAAATCCGCAGGTCAGTCGGCAAGCCGTCTTGAACAATCTTTGAAGAGCCTGCGGGGGCCACCGAGGTACGGGGCCGCCCGCAGGCCGCTCAGTCAGCGTCGCTTGGCCATCTCATTGATGAAACGGTCGAACAGCGGCGCTACGTCGTTCGGGCCAGGGCTCGCTTCCGGGTGGCCCTGGAAGCTGAACGCGCTCTTGTCGGTGCGCTCGATGCCTTGCAGGGAGCCGTCGAACAGCGACTTGTGAATGGCGCGGACATTGCCCGGCAAAGTCGCTTCATCCACCGCAAAACCGTGGTTCTGGCTGGTGATCATGACGACGCCAGTGTCCAAGTCCTGCACAGGGTGGTTGGCGCCGTGGTGGCCGTGACCCATTTTCAGGGTCTTGGCGCCGGAGGCCAGGGCCAGCAGTTGGTGACCGAGGCAGATGCCGAACATCGGGATCTCGGTTTCCAGCACGTCCTTGATCGCCTGGATGGCGTAGTCGCACGGCTCAGGGTCGCCCGGGCCGTTGGACAGGAACACGCCGTCCGGTTGCAGGGCCAGGACATCGCTGGCCGGGGTTTGCGCCGGCACCACGGTCACGCGGCAGCCGCGCTCGACCAGCATGCGCAGGATGTTGTACTTGACGCCGTAGTCGTAGGCCACAACGTGGTAAGGCAGCTCGGCGGCCTCGATGGTCGCGTGACTGTCGGTCTTCAATTCCCAGACAGTGGAGCGCCACTCATACGATTCCTTGGTGCTGACCACTTTTGCCAGGTCCATGCCTTTCAGGCCAGGGAAACCCTGCGCAGCAGCAATTGCAGCAGCTTCGGAAATATTGTCACCGACCATGATGCAGCCGTTCTGCGAGCCTTTTTCACGCAGGATGCGTGTCAGGCGGCGCGTATCGATACCGGCGATCGCCACAACATTGTTGGCTTTCAGGTAATCGGACAGCGACATCGTGTTACGCCAGTTGCTCGCAACCAGTGGCAGGTCACGAATCACCAGACCAGCCGACCAGACACGATCAGACTCGACGTCTTCCGGTGTAGTACCGGTGTTGCCGATGTGTGGATAGGTCAGGGTAACGATCTGTTGGGCGTAGGAAGGATCGGTAAGGATTTCCTGATAGCCGGTCATGGCGGTGTTAAACACCACCTCTCCAACGGTCTGACCGTCGGCTCCAATGGCTTCGCCGCGAAAAATGCTGCCATCAGCAAGGGCGAGTATGGCTGGCTTAGTCAAGAAGACCTCCCGTAAATAAAGCCTGAAAGGGCGATCGCAGGTTGTAAAAAAGCGGAGTGACGTATGGACACGTCACCCCGCTTCTTCACTGAATTAATCTGCGCGCTTTTAGTGGACACACTAAAGCTGTAGCTTACAGAAAAAGGCTTTTTGGGTCCACCGCTAATGAGCCTAAAAGGCAGGGGAATGCGACAGGACGTCGCTTAGCGGGTAAAAACGGGGCCTCAGGATAATCCTGACACCCCGTTTTAGCTACTGATTAGTGCAGATCCAGCACATCACGCATGTCATACAGACCCGGCTCACGGCCGTCCAACCAGAGCGCAGCACGCACCGCACCCTTGGCAAAGGTCATGCGGCTGGATGCCTTGTGCGTAATCTCCAGACGCTCGCCTTCGGTGGCGAACAGCACCGTGTGATCACCGACCACATCGCCACCGCGCACGGTCGCAAAGCCGATGGTGTCACGCGCACGCGCCCCGGTATGGCCTTCACGACCGTACACCGCAACCTTCGACAGATCACGACCCAACGCATCGGCAATTGCCTCACCCATGCGCAGCGCAGTGCCCGAGGGCGCATCGATCTTGTGACGGTGATGGGTTTCGATAATCTCGATGTCCGCCTCATCTCCCAGCACCCGCGCCGCCAGATCCAGCAACTTGAGCGACAGATTCACGCCGACACTGAAATTGGCCGCGAACACGACAGGAATCTCCTTGCCCGCCTCCACCAGCACCTGCTTCTGTTCAGCACTCAAGCCCGTAGTACCGATGACCATGGCCTTGCCCGCCTTGCGGCAGAACGCCAGGTTCTTCAGCATCACGTCCGGCAGGGTGAAGTCGATCAGGACGTCAAATTCATCCGCCACCTGCTCCAGGCTGCCCGACAGCGAAACGCCGATCCGACCCAACGAGGCCAACTCACCGGCGTCCGCACCGATCAACGTGCTGCCGGGGCGAACGATCGCCGCCGTCAGCCCGGAAACCGGCGAGCGCTGCTGCACCGCCTCGATCAGCGTCTTGCCCATGCGCCCGGCAGCGCCCATTACGGCTATACGTCGCATATTCATTCCTTACAGGTCGCCGAAGAAGCGCTTCACGCCATCGAAAAAGCCTGTGGTTTTCGGCGAATGGGAGTCATCACCTTCCAGCGAACTGCGGAACTCTTCAAGCAACTCGCGCTGACGACGATTCAGATTGACCGGCGTTTCAACCGCCACACGGCACATCAGGTCGCCAGCACCGCCACCGCGCACCGGCGCAACGCCTTTGCCACGGATACGGAACTGCTTGCCGGTCTGAGTCCCCTCAGGGATCTTCAGCTTGACCCGACCATCCAGCGTCGGAATCTCCAGCTCGCCACCCAGCGCCGCATCCACAAAGCTGATCGGCACTTCGCAGAACAGGTGCTTGCCATCACGCTGGAAGATCGAGTGCTCGCGCACATTGATCACCACGTACAGGTCGCCCGTTGGCCCGCCCTGAGTGCCCGCTTCGCCCTCACCCGACAGGCGGATGCGATCACCAGTATCCACGCCCGCCGGCACTTTCACCGACAGCGTCTTGTACTCTTCGACACGCCCTTCGCCGTGGCATGAATCGCACGGGTCGGAAATGATCTTGCCCTGGCCATGGCAACGCGGGCAGGTCTGCTGCACCGAGAAGAAGCCCTGCTGCATGCGGACCTGACCAATACCACCGCACGTCGGGCAAGTGATCGGCGAGGAGCCTTTCTTGGCACCCGAGCCGTCGCACGGCTTGCAGTTAACCAGTGTCGGCACACGAATGTTGACGCTGGTGCCGCGCACGGCCTCTTCCAGGTTCAGCTCGAGGGTGTAGCGCAAGTCGCTGCCACGCTGGGCCCCGCCACGCTGACCGCCACGACCACCGCCGAAGAAATCACTGAACACATCGCCGAAAATATCGGAGAAATTCTGACCACCAAACCCGGCACCACCGCCACCCATGCTCGGGTCGACGCCGGCATGGCCATACTGGTCGTAGGCCGCACGCTTATTGGGATCAGACAAGCATTCGTAGGCCTCGTTGGCCTCTTTGAACATCTCTTCGGATTCTTTGCTATCCGGATTACGGTCCGGGTGGTGCTTCATCGCCAGGCGACGGTAGGCCTTCTTCAGGTCCGCATCGCTGGAGCCGCGCTCCACACCCAACACTTCGTAATAGTCACGCTTTGCCATAAGTCTTTGCACTCTTGTAGGACGTTCAGCCAGACCCTCCTGAGCCTTGCCAAACTCGTTGAGCCCCAATACAGGCCCGGACCCAACTCACGTCAATTCAACGATCCTGGTCATAACTACTTTTAGCCAGGGACCTGGCCAAAAATGCGGTATTTACTGCTCGGAAAGCAGGAGCATTCCCGATCACACCGCCAGCATCCGAGCGATGTCGCATGCTGTAAAAATTCCCATACCCCAGACACGCCAACGCGGGAGCAAGCTCCCGCGCGGCGACATCCTACCAGTCACCGCTTGATAGCGGTCAACCGGACGAGCAACTTACTTCTGCTCTTTGACTTCTTCGAACTCAGCATCAACCACGTCGTCGTGCTTGGCTTCAGGCTCTGCCTGTTGCGCGCCGCCCTCAGGCTGAGCCTGTTGTTCGGCGTACATCTTCTGAGCAACCGGCGCGGAGACTTTCGACAACTCCTCAACCTTGGCATCGATGGCAGCCTTGTCGTCGCCCTTGATGGCGGCTTCCAGGGCAACCACGGCAGCTTCGATCGCGGTCTTCTCTTCGGCAGTCACTTTGTCGCCAGCATCAACGACCATTTTGCGCGTCGAGTGAACCAATGCATCACCCTGGTTACGGGCAGCGGCCAGCTCTGCAAACTTGGCGTCCGCGTCAGCGTTGGCTTCAGCATCACGAATCATCTGTTGAATTTCTTCATCAGACAGACCGGAGTTGGCCTTGATCGTGATCTTCTGCTCTTTGCCGGTAGCCTTGTCTTTCGCACCAACGTGCAGGATGCCGTTGGCGTCGATGTCGAAGGTCACTTCGATTTGTGGCACGCCACGTGGTGCTGGTGGAATCTCGGCCAGGTCGAACTTGCCCAGGGACTTGTTCTGCGCAGCCTGCTTACGCTCACCTTGCAGCACGTGAATGGTCACAGCGCCCTGGTTGTCATCGGCAGTCGAGAACACTTGCGATTTCTTGGTAGGAATCGTGGTGTTTTTCTCGATCAGCGCAGTCATCACGCCACCCATGGTTTCAATACCCAGGGTCAGCGGGCTGACATCCAGCAGCAACACGTCTTTCACGTCGCCGGCCAATACCGCGCCCTGGATAGCAGCACCCATGGCAACCGCTTCGTCCGGGTTAACGTCTTTACGTGCTTCTTTACCGAAGAACTCGGTTACTTTTTGCTGTACCAGCGGCATGCGAGTCTGGCCGCCGACCAGGATCACGTCGTTGATGGAACCAACGTCGATACCGGCATCTTTCAATGCAATGCGGCAAGGCTCGATGGTGCGCTGAACCAGGTCTTCGACCAGCGATTCCAACTTGGCGCGAGAAATCTTCACGTTCAAGTGTTTAGGACCGGTGGCGTCTGCAGTGATGTACGGCAGGTTCACGTCGGTCGCATTGCTGGACGACAGTTCGATCTTGGCTTTTTCAGCAGCTTCTTTCAGACGCTGCATCGCCAGCGGATCACCCTTGAGGTTCATGCCGCTTTCTTTCTTGAATTCGTCGACGAGGTAGTCGATCAGGCGAATGTCAAAGTCCTCACCACCCAGGAAGGTGTCGCCGTTGGTGGCCAACACTTCGAACTGGTGCTCGCCGTCAACTTCAGCGATCTCGATCACGGAGACGTCGAAAGTACCACCACCCAGGTCATAAACGATCACGGTGTGGTCGCCTTTGGCCTTGTCCATACCGTAAGCCAGAGCGGCCGCAGTAGGTTCGTTGATGATACGTTTTACGTCCAGGCCCGCGATACGGCCGGCGTCTTTGGTTGCCTGACGCTGGCTGTCGTTGAAGTAGGCCGGAACGGTGATGACCGCTTCAGTCACTGGCTCGCCGAGGTAGTCTTCGGCGGTTTTCTTCATCTTTTTCAAGACTTCAGCCGAGATCTGCGGTGCAGACATCTTGTTGCCGTTTACTTCAACCCAGGCGTCACCGTTGTCAGCCTTGGCGATTTTGTACGGAACCATCTTGATGTCTTTCTGCACGACTTCTTCGTCGAACTTACGACCGATCAGACGCTTTACCGCGTACAGAGTGTTGTGCGGGTTGGTGACAGCCTGGCGCTTGGCCGACTGACCTACAAGAATTTCACCGTCATTGGCGTAAGCAATGATCGACGGCGTGGTACGCGCGCCTTCGGCGTTTTCGATAACTTTAGCTTTACCGTTTTCCAGAACGGAGACACACGAGTTGGTGGTCCCCAGGTCGATACCGATAATTTTGCCCATGATTTACTCTCCCGAAACTTGAATTTGGTTGCCGCAGCAGTGGTGGCTAACTGCGGTAGCACTTAAACGCTTGACTTATAGATGGGGGCCTTGCGGCGGATTTCAAGCCTGCTCATCAATAGAAGGTGCAACAGGTGCCGGCGTCTTGCTTACCACCACCATTGCCGGGCGCAACAAGCGACCGTTGAGCAGATAACCCTTCTGGAACACTTTCAACACGCTGTTCGGTTCAAGGTCATGGCTTTCCTGCATGGCCATGGCCTGGTGATGCTCAGCGTTGAACGGCTCGCCGCCTTGCGGATCAATCGCCTCCAACTGATAACGCTTCAGGGTGTCCTGGAACATTTTCAGGGTCAGCTCGATCCCTTCGCGCATTGGGCGGATGTTTTCATCGTCCGGGTTGGACAAATCAAGGCCACGTTCCAGGCTGTCGATAATCGGCAGCAGGTCGCCAGCGAATTTTTCCAGCGCGAACTTGTGAGCCTTCTCCACATCCTGCTCGGCACGGCGGCGGACGTTCTGCAGATCGGCGGCAACACGCAGAGCCTGATCATTCGCCGCAGCCAATTGCTCTTCGAGCACTTGCACACGCGTTGCCAGCTCATCACCGACAGCCGAATTGGCGTCTGGAGTTTGCGTATCCTGCGTCTGTTCGTCAGCCATAGTTTTCTCCTTTCAAAATCATGCGCGAACTCAACTCGCGCTTCTGTTCCGGTATATGGGGCCACAATTTCCAGGTTCAAGGGCCAGAGCGTTACCAAAAGTCGTTCACGTGCTCCGGATCAGTTCCTGCACGATCATTCCTCATCGCGCTAAAAAAAACAGCCGATCAAGCAAATCGAGCTAAGCATCAGGATTGTCAGCCCAGAACAAAACACTGTATAAATAACCAGACCTAACGCCTGGGAGCGCCCTCATGCTCGTGCACCTGTCTGTACATAACTACGCCATCGTTGAACACCTGGATCTCGAACTGGATCGCGGGATGAGCGTAATCACGGGCGAAACCGGCGCCGGTAAATCGATCATGCTCGACGCCCTGGGCCTGACCCTCGGTGACCGCGCTGATAGCGGCGTGGTGCGCCCAGGCGCAGACAAGGCCGACATCCTCGCGACCTTCGACCTGGCAGACATTCCCGAGGCTGAAGCCTGGCTGGCCGAACGCGACCTTAATAATGACGGCCCATGCATCCTGCGCCGGGTCATCACCGCCGAAGGCCGCTCACGTGGCTATATCAATGGCACGCCCTGCCCCCTTGGCGACCTGAAAGCCCTGGGCGAGTTACTGATCGACATCCACAGCCAACACGAACACCAGTCCCTGCTAAAAACCGACACCCATCGTCGCCTGCTTGACGAGTACGCCGGCGCCACCGACCTTGCGCGACAAGTGCAACTGGCCGCCCAACGCTGGCGCCAGACCCGCCAGGAACTGGAACGCCTTTCCAATTCCGGCGACGAACAGCGTGCTCGCCACCAGCTACTCAGCTACCAACTCGAAGAACTCGAAAGCCTGGGCCTGGGCGAGACCGAACTGGAACAGCTTGAGCAGGAACACAAAAACCTGACCAACGCCGAAACCCTGCTGGGTATTTGCCGCCAGGTGGTCGAGCAGTGCAGCGAAAGCGACTCCGGCAATGTGCTCAACGCACTGACTGCCAGCCTCAATCGCCTGTCCAGCGTTAACAACGCCTCTGGCTCCCTTTGCGAAGCCACCACCCTGCTGACCAGCGCCCAGATTCAAGTGGAAGAAGCCGTCGGCGAGCTGAATCGCTTCCTCGACCATTTCGACGCCGACCCGGCACGACTGCAGGAAATCGAAGAGCGCCTGGACACTATCTATACCCTGGCGCGCAAACATCGAATCCAGCCCACCGAAGTGGCAGCGATGCAGCAGAAGCTGCTGGATGAAATCGAAACCCTGAATGCCAATGACGAATCCATCGAGCGACTCGGCGATGAGCTCGCCTCTTTCGCCCGCCACTATCAAGAGAAGGCCCGCGAACTAAGCGACCTGCGCCAACAGGCCGCCACCAGCCTCGCCAGCGCAGTGGAACTGGAAATCCAGCGCCTGGGCATGCCAGGCGGACGCTTCACCATCGAGCTACGCGCCAACTCCAACGCCGAACTGCAACCTCACGGCCTTGAACAGGTAGAACTACTGGTCAGCGCCAACCCTGGGCAGCCGCTCAAGGCACTGGCAAAAGTAGCGTCCGGCGGCGAGCTGTCCCGGATCAGCCTGGCCATCCAGGTCATCACCGCACAGACATCTCGCGTGCCAACGCTGGTATTCGATGAAGTGGACGTAGGGATTGGTGGGCCGACCGCGGAAATTGTGGGCCAACTGCTACGCCGACTGGGAGATCGCGGTCAGGTACTTACCGTCACTCACCTGCCGCAAGTGGCGGCCCAGGGGCATCAACACCTGTTCGTGCACAAAGTCCGCGGTAGCGATGCGACGCACACGGCCGTGTCCAAGCTGAACAAATCGGAACGCGTGGAAGAAGTAGCACGGATGCTCGGCGGCATCGACTTGACCAAGGAGTCCTTGGCGCACGCGAAAAAAATGGTAGTGGCGTCGAAGGCCTGACCTGACGCTTTTACCTTTATATAGAACGCACGAAGGCGACCCCAGGGTCGCCTTCGTGCGTTTCGCAGAACAAATCTGCGCTATTTTTACTTTTTCTTACGGATGTACAACACGAGATTATGGTCAATCAAATCGAAGCCATGCTCTTCAGCTATTTTGTGCTGGAGCGCTTCGATTTCCGGACTGGTGAACTCGATAACTTCGTTGGTATCCAGGTTAACCATGTGATCGTGATGACCACCGTCAGCCAGTTCAAATACCGCATGACCGCCGTCGAAATTATGACGAACCACCAGCCCTGCGGCTTCAAACTGGGTCAGCACACGGTAAACCGTGGCCAGGCCAACGTCCTCGTTAGACTCCATCAGCGCCTTGTAGACATCTTCGGCGCTCATGTGACGCTGCTCAGCAGAATCGAGCATTTGTAGAATCTTGACTCGTGGCAGAGTCACTTTAAGACCGGCTTTACGTAGTTCGCTATTTTCAACCATGGTTAGCTTTCTCGCGGATGCTGCTTCGCAGCTTCTCTTAATACGGGTATGATCGGCGTTTACGTTGTCCCAGCCAAGATAGTGGAAGTCGCCCACCGATGCAAAACACCAAGCTCTTGCTAACCAGTTTCACCTTTGTGGGACTGCTCGCACTCGCCGGTTGTTCATTCCCCGGGGTTTACAAAATCGACATCCAGCAGGGCAATGTCGTCACGCAGGACATGATAGACCAGTTACGCCCGGGAATGACCCGACGGCAAGTACGGTTTATCATGGGTAATCCCCTGCTGACCGACACTTTCCATGCTGATCGCTGGGATTATCTCTACAGCATCCAACCTGGTGGCGGTGAGCGCCAGCAGGAACGCGTCAGCGTCATTTTTAATGGCAACGACCAGCTTGTGAGCCTGTCCGGTGACTTCATGCCTGGCGTAAGCCGCGATGAAGCCTTGCTCGGCAAGGACAACGGCACCAACGTGACTGCGCCTGCGCAGGAAGCCGAGAAGCCGAAGTCCGAAGTCCCTGCCAAACCAGGCTCTCTGCTCGACAAGATCCAGAAAGACGTCGACGGCGTGGAAACTGTTCCAGTCCCAACGCCACAGCCTCTGGACACCAGCCCGCAGTAAGTGTGCGGCGCTCAAAAAAGCCCGGCATGCCGGGCTTTTTGTTGCCTGCCGCTTGGCAAGCTCAGGAGTTCTGTTGCCGGGCCAAGGCCGCCTTGGCTGCACGCAGCCTACGCACCTCCTTAGGGTCCGCCAGCAAGGGCCGGTAGATCTCAATCCGATCACCCGCCTGTACGGCGCGCACCTCTGCATCCGCAACGACCTTGCCGAATATTCCCAAGGGACAATCAGCCAGATTCAGCTCGGGAAATTGCGCCGCAATCCCCGAAGCCTGCACCGCCGCCCGCAGACTGGTGCCGGGCGCCACTGCCACTGCCAGCAAGACCTGGCGATCCACGCCGGCATACACCACTTCAATCTCAACCATGCAGTTGCTTGGCTCGCTGACAGAACGCGTCCACCAACGTATTGGCCGCCTGGTTGAACAAAGGCCCCAGTGTCGCGCGAACAAGCGGCCCCGCGTAATCAAAAGAAAGATCCAGGCTGATCTTGCAAGCCTTGTTAGTCAGCGCCTTGAATACCCATACGCCATGTAACTGGGTGAACGGCCCTTCCTGCAGATTCATCTCGATGGATTTCCCGGGCACCAACACGTTACGTGTAACAAAGTGCTGGCCAATGCCCCCTTTCGCCACACCAACGCTGGCAACCATATGCTCATCACTGCTTTCCAGCACCTCGGCCGCTGAGCACCAGGGCAGGAATTCCGGGTAACGCGCCACGTCGTTGACCAGGTCATAGAGCGCTTGCGCCGGATAAGGCAACAAGGCCGAACGTTGAATATGCGTCGTCATGTGAGCGTTATTTCCACTGCTGAGGCAAACATCGCGAAACAACAGCCCGATCCGCGAGAGAAAAAAACCAAAGAACTGCCCGTATTGTCCGGGATTCATCCAACACGCTCAAGCACGCAGGTTGACCGTAGCCGACTCGCTCGCAACTCCCTATAATGCAGCCCCTATGGCTAAACAAAAGAAACACCCCACAGGGACCATCGCGCAAAATAAAAAGGCGCGACACGATTACTTCATCGAACATCGGTTCGAGGCTGGTCTGGTCCTGGCCGGCTGGGAAGTAAAAAGTCTGCGTGCCAACAAGCTGCAACTGGTCGACAGCTACGTGCTGCTCAAGGATGGCGAGGCGTGGCTGCTGGGCAGTCATATCACCCCGCTGACCACCGCGAGCACCCACGTGATTGCCGACCCGGTGCGCACGCGCAAACTGTTGCTCAATGCGCGCGAACTGGAAAAACTCGCCGCCGCCGTACAGCAGAAAGGCTATGCCTGCGTCTGCCTGTCCTGGTATTGGAGCAAGCACCTGGTCAAATGCGAGATCGCACTCGGCAAGGGCAAGAAGGAATACGACAAGCGCGATACCGAGCGTGAACGCGACTCCAATCGCGAGCTGCACCGCGCCGTGCGCAACAAGGGCAAGGAAGAGTAATCCTTGCAGCGATGTAGCCTTGGGTGCATCACCCTTGGCTACATGCCTTTACGCCGCTCAGCCCGCGCAACCCGCTGAACCTCCTGACGCACCTCTTCCAACACTTCCTGCACGTACTGCAGATGACGCGTGGAAACCTCACGCGCCGCCTCGGCCCGCCCCTCGATAATCGCCAGATACAAATCCCGGTGCTGACTGATCAGCATGTCGCGGGTTTCCGTACGCTGCTGATACATCCCACCGATATTGGTCACCACGTTGCGCTTGAGCAAATCGAACAGCCCGCGAATGGTGTGCAGCAACACGGCGTTATGACTGGCCTCGGCAATCGCCAGGTGAAAGCTCGCATCCGCCGCCCCCTCCTCCGCCCGACTGACCTCATCGACCCGCGAGTAGCAATCCTGCAACGCATTAAACGCCGCTGTCAGCCGCTCACGGTCAACCTCGGTGGCACGCAACGATGCGTAATACGCACATGACGCCTCAAGCGTCTGGCGAAACTCCAACAGATCCCGTTGCGCCTCGGGGTTGTTCTCCAACAGGTGCAACAGCGGATCACTGAACGTAGACCCCAACGATTCAGCGACATAGTTACCCCCGCCCTGGCGACTGACCAGCAACCCCTTGGCCGCGAGCTTCTGGATCGCCTCGCGCAACGACGGTCGCGACACGCCAAACCGCTCCGCCAATGCGCGCTCGGCGGGCAAGCGCTCGCCCGACTTCAGCGTGCCCTCAAGGATCATGCCCTCAAGCTGCTCGACAATATCGTCGGACAAACGGCGCTGACGCACCTGATCAAACCCCATAACTCACTCTCCACCATCCCGACCACTCGCCGGGCCCTCTATTCTCGCCTATCGCAGCGCTTGCAGCACCTATCAGAGCGCCTCGGATTTATCCGATCAGATCCCCTCGCCCAACTTCATACGACGAAAGTTTCGCAGGCGGCAAATTGACACATCCCCCGAAGGCTTTTAACCTAGCCAACAGCGATTGTAAATTGGTATTACCAATTATCCAAATCGACTAAACAGTGCCTGACCAACAACAATTAGGGGCCACCCCATATGCAAACTTGGCAACAGCTCTACAGCCCGCTCGGCAGCCTCGGCCTGTCCGCACTGGCCGCCGTCATTCCCATCGTATTCTTCTTCCTGGCCCTGGCCGTGTTTCGCCTCAAAGGCCACGTAGCCGGCAGCATCACGCTGGCCCTCTCGATCCTGGTGGCGATCTTTGCCTTCCAAATGCCGGTGGACATGGCGTTCGCCGCGGCCGGTTACGGTTTTGCCTATGGCCTGTGGCCGATCGCGTGGATCATCGTCGCCGCGGTATTCCTCTACAAACTGACCGTCAAGAGCGGCCAGTTCGAGGTCATCCGCAGTTCGGTCCTGTCGATCACCGACGACCAGCGCCTGCAAGTGCTGCTGATCGGCTTCTGTTTCGGCGCCTTCCTCGAAGGGGCTGCCGGTTTCGGCGCGCCCGTGGCGATCACCGCCGCGCTATTGGTGGGCCTGGGTTTCAACCCGCTGTACGCGGCCGGCCTGTGCCTGATTGCCAACACCGCACCCGTGGCGTTCGGCGCCCTGGGGATCCCGATCATCGTGGCAGGCCAGGTAACCGGCATCGACGCGTTCAAAATCGGCGCCATGACTGGTCGCCAACTGCCGCTACTGTCGCTGTTCGTACCGTTCTGGCTGGTGTTCATGATGGACGGCCTGCGCGGCGTTCGCGAAACCTGGCCCGCGGCACTGGTCGCAGGCTTGAGCTTTGCGATCACGCAGTACTTCACATCCAACTTCATTGGCCCGGAACTGCCGGACATCACCTCGGCTCTGGCCAGTCTGATTTCCCTGACCCTGTTCCTGAAGGTCTGGCAACCCAAGCGCACCGCGGGCGCGCAGATTGCTGGCGCCACCGCCAGCGCCACTGTCACCGCCAGTGCCGGCGGTTTCGGTCAACCACGCACCACGGTTGCATCGCCCTACAGCCTGGGGGAAATTTTCAAGGCATGGTCGCCGTTCCTGATCCTCACCGTACTGGTGACTATCTGGACCCTCAAACCGTTCAAGGCCATGTTCGCTGCGGGCGGCTCGATGTACAGCTGGGTCTTCAACTTCGCGATTCCGCACCTGGACCAGATGGTAGTGAAGGTCGCCCCCATCGTGACCAATCCGACCGCGATCCCGGCAGTGTTCAAGCTGGACCCGATCTCGGCGACCGGCACGGCGATTTTCTTCTCCGCACTGATCTCGATGCTGGTACTGAAGATCAATATCAAAACTGGTCTTACCACTTTGAAAGAGACCTTCTACGAACTGCGCTGGCCGATCCTGTCCATCGGCATGGTGCTGGCCTTCGCCTTCGTCACCAACTACTCCGGCATGTCTTCGACAATGGCGTTGGTATTGGCCGGCACGGGCGCGGCATTCCCGTTCTTCTCGCCATTCCTCGGCTGGCTGGGCGTGTTCCTGACAGGCTCGGACACCTCATCCAACGCCCTGTTCAGCTCGTTGCAAGCCACCACCGCACACCAGATCGGCGTCAATGACACCCTGCTGGTCGCGGCAAACACCAGCGGCGGCGTCACCGGCAAGATGATCTCGCCGCAATCGATCGCCGTGGCCTGCGCCGCCACCGGCCTGGTCGGCAAAGAGTCAGACCTGTTCCGCTTCACACTCAAGCACAGCCTGTTCTTTGCCACCATCGTCGGCCTGATCACCCTGGCCCAGGCCTACTGGTTCACCGGTATGCTGGTGCACTAAGACCTGCACGCAATAGAGTAAGAATCGACGCCGGACCACGGTTCCGGCGTCAGCTATTTCTGGAGGACCGATGAGCCTGCCTGCTGCTTTTCTGCGCGATGTCGCACAGCTGATCCCACAGGATCGACGCTTCGACGACCCACTTTCCACCCTCGCCTTCGGCACTGACGCCAGCTTTTACCGACTGATCCCACAGCTGGTTATCCGTGTGGAGTCAGAAGACGAAGTCGTCGCACTGCTTCAACTGGCCCAACGCGACCACGTCCCCGTCACTTTCCGCGCAGCCGGCACCAGCCTGTCCGGGCAAGCCATCAGCGACTCCGTGCTGATCGTATTGGGCGACAACTGGAACGGCCGCGAGATTCGCGGGCAAGGCACGCAAATCCGCCTGCAACCTGGCGTCATCGGCGCCCAGGCCAACGCGTGGCTGGCACCATTCGGGCGCAAGATCGGGCCGGACCCGGCGTCGATCAACGCCTGCAAAATTGGTGGCATCGTTGCCAACAACGCCAGCGGCATGTGCTGCGGCACGGCGCAAAACACCTATCACACCCTCGCAGGCATCCGCCTGGTACTCGCTGACGGCAGCCGCCTGGATACCGAAGACGCAAGCAGCATCGCGGCCTTTCGTGAACAACACGGCCCACTGCTTGAGCGCCTGGCGACACTGGGGCGCGAGACGCGGGCAAACGCTGAATTGGCGGCTAAGATCCGCCACAAATACCGTCTGAAAAACACCACCGGCCTGTCACTCAACGCCCTGGTGGATTTCGACGAACCGCTGGACATCCTCAGCCACCTGCTGGTGGGCTCCGAGGGCACCCTGGGCTTTATCAGCGCAGTAACCTACGACACAGTGGTCGACCATCCGAACAAAGCCTCGGCGCTGATTGTGTTCCCGGATGTGGAAACCTGCTGCAACGCGGTAACGGTACTGAAAACCCAACCAGTTTCAGCCGTTGAACTGCTGGACCGGCGCAGCATGCGCTCGGTACAGAACAAACCGGGCATGCCTGCTTTCGTACAACACCTATCGGAAAATGCCTGCGCGTTGCTGATCGAATCCCGCGCCGCTTCGCCGTCACTGCTGCACGAGCAATTGGCATTGATCATGGCGTCCCTGGCCGCATTTGCGGTGGAAAAACAGGTCGACTTTACCGAAGACCCCGTGGAGAACGCCCGTCTGTGGGCGATCCGCAAAGACACCTTCCCAGCAGTGGGTGCCGTGCGCAAAACCGGCACTACAGTGATCATCGAGGACGTAACCTTCCCCGTCGAACAACTGGCCATCGGTGTGAACCGCTTGATCGAACTGTTCGACAAACATCACTACGATGAAGCCATCCTTTTCGGACACGCTCTGGAAGGCAATCTGCACTTTGTATTCACCCAAGGCTTCAACAGTGCGCAGGAAGTCGCACGCTATCAAGCGTTCATGGATGACGTCGCCCAGTTAGTGGCCGTGGAATTCGGCGGCTCGCTGAAAGCCGAGCACGGCACGGGTCGCAACATGGCACCGTTTGTCGAACTGGAATGGGGCAGCGATGCCTATCAGTTGATGTGGCAACTCAAGCGCCTGCTCGACCCCAACGGCATCCTCAACCCGGACGTGGTACTCAGCGAAGACCCGCAGATCCACCTCAAACACCTCAAACCGCTGCCCGCCGCCGACGAGCTTGTGGATAAGTGCATCGAGTGCGGCTTCTGCGAGCCGGTGTGCCCGTCCAAAGGGCTGACGCTGAGCCCGCGCCAGCGCATTGTGATCTGGCGCGACATCCAGGCGAAGAAGCGCGCTGGCGTCGACACCACCGAACTGGAAGCGGCCTACCACTACCAAGGCATCGAAACTTGCGCTGCCACCGGCCTGTGCGCCCAGCGCTGCCCTGTAGGAATCAACACCGGCGACCTGGTGAAAAAGCTGCGTAGTCGCGACGCCGACCGCACGAAAACCGCCGAATGGCTCGCCACCCATTTCGCCACCGCACTGCAAGGCGCGCGCTTTACCCTGCACGTGGCCAATGGCGCACGCATGCTGTTGGGCGCCCCGCGCCTGGCGAAACTGTCGGCCACGGTGACCAGGCTGTCCAAGGGGCAAATCCCACAATGGACCAACGCCATGCCGCAGCCGGAAAAGGCTATCCGCTTCAGTCCGCCGGTGACCGACGAGCGGCCACGCGTGGTCTATCTCGCGGCCTGCGTCTCACGCACCATGGGCCCGGCAGCCGGGGATAAAGAGCAGATGTCGCTGTACGACAAAACCCGCGGCCTGCTGGAAAAAGCCGGTTACCAGGTCGTCTTCCCCGACAACCAGGACAGCCTGTGCTGCGGCCAGCCCTTCGCCTCCAAAGGCTACGCCGAACAAGCCGAACACAAACGCCAGGAACTCATTGGCGCCCTGCTCCACGCCAGCCGTGGCGGGCTCGACCCGATCTATTGCGACACCAGCCCATGCACCCTGCGCCTGGTGCAAGACCTCGGCGAAACACGCCTGGACCTTTACGATCCGGTGCGTTTTATCCGCACCCACTTGATGGACCGCCTCGACTTCACGCCGCAAGACGCACCGATCGCCGTGCATGTCACCTGCAGCACCCAACACCTGGGCGAAAGCCAAGCGCTGATCGACCTGGCCCGACGCTGCTCCAACACGGTGATCATCCCGGAAGGCATCCATTGCTGCGGCTTTGCCGGCGACAAGGGCTTTACCACGCCGCAACTCAACGCCCACTCACTGCGCTCCCTCAAAGACGCGGTGCAACATTGCAGCGAAGGCATCTCCACCAGCCGCACCTGCGAGATCGGCCTGAGCCAGCATGGCGGTATCAATTACCACGGCCTCGTGTACCTCGTGGATCGTGTCACACAGGCACGCGCCCATTGATCCGACAAAAAAAACAGAACCCCCGCGCACCCGCGTAGTCATCTAGATAGGCCTCGGCGAACGAGGCTCATCAGTGATGTCGCTGGCAGCCGTTGAACGCCAGCAGCGTCGAGCCCTATTTGCGAGGAGATACCCTATGAAGCGTTCCGCTCTTGCTGGCTTGTTCATCACCGCTGCGATGCTGGCCTCCCCTGTTTTCGCCGCCGGTGACAAAGACCTCTGCGAGATCAACCTCAACAAAATCAACAACGGCAAAGCGCTGCTCGCCACCGACTCCAGCGGTAAAAGCGGCGAAATCGACACCGCCGTCGCCCAGGCCAAAGCCGCCCACGCTGCCGGCGATGAGAAAAAGTGCATCGAGATCACCAGCAAGGCGCTGCAAGACCTGCAAGACCTCGACAAAGGCGGTAAATAATCCCACAGCCGTGAGGCCAACCTTCGGGTTGGCCTTCCCGCGCTGTTTGGCGTACACTGCACAGGCTTGTCACTCACTATGAAACAACGAGTTACAAGCACGGGGCCGTTTAGGATTCGACGCCGGTCGCGAAACTTTAGGTGCATGCCGAGTTGGTAACAGAACTCGTAAATCCACTGTTGCAACTTCTTATAGTTGCCAATGACGAAAACTACGGCCAGGAATTCGCTCTCGCTGCGTAAGCAGCCTTAGCCCTGAGCTTCTGGTACCTTCGGGTCCAGCAATCACCAGGGGATGTCTGTAAACCCAAAGTGATTGTCATATAGAACAGAATCGCCGTGCAGTACGTTGTGGACGAAGCGGCTAAAACTTACACAACTCGCCCAAAGCACCCTGCCCTTCGGGTCGCTGAGGGTTAACTTAATAGAAACGGCTACGCATGTAGTACCGACAGCGGAGTACTGGCGGACGGGGGTTCAAATCCCCCCGGCTCCACCACTTCATCATCTAAAGACGTCCACGGACGTCTTTTTTTGTGCCTGCGATCCAGTAAATACGCGGCCTCCAGCGCTTTTGCGGTCTTCTGATATTTTTTGAGTTCCAGCCATTCGGGTATTCCAAACGGTATTCCAACCCATTCGGTGCTAACCTTTGGAATACCAAATCAGTGCCTGAGGAAAATCTCATGCCTGCTCCAGCCCTCCGTCTATCTGATCGACAGCTCAAGGAAGTCAAACCCGCGTCCAAGGATTACGTCCTCACCGACGGTGACGGTTTGCAACTCCGTGTACGCAGCAACGGCTCTCTGCTGTGGAATTTCAATTACCGTGAACCGGTGACCAAGAACCGCATCAACATGGGCTTGGGCACCTACCCAGAGCTCTCGCTGGCGAACGCCCGAAAGATGGCGGTCGAAGCACGCGAGCTGCTCGCCCAAGGCATCGATCCGAAGGTGCAGCGCGATACGCTGAATGAGGCCAAGCGCGCAGAAACGGAACATACCTTCGAGAACGTGGCCACCGCCTGGTTCGAGCTTAAGAAAGACTCGGTCACGCCGGCCTACGCCGAGGACATTTGGCGGTCGCTCACGCTGCATGTATTTCCAGACCTGAAAGCAACGCCGCTTTCAAAAATCAGCGCACCAATGGTCATCGAACTGCTTCGCCCAATCGAGGCCAAAGGCAGCCTCGAGACAGTGAAGCGATTGAGCCAACGGCTCAACGAGATCATGACCTATGGGGTCAATTCAGGACTGATCTTTGCGAACCCCCTCAGTGGCATTCGCGCAGTATTCAAGAAACCCAAGAAACAGAACATGGCCGCGCTACGACCCGATGAGCTTTCCGAGCTCATGATCGAAATCGCAAACGCCAGCATCAAGCGGATCACCCGCTGCCTGATCGAATGGCAACTGCACACCATGACCCGCCCTGCCGAAGCGGCTACCACCCGATGGGCAGACATCGACTTCGACAAACGCATCTGGACCATCCCTCCGGAGCGCATGAAAAAGCGTCGTCCGCACACCGTCCCACTGACCGAACAGGCACTCGCGTTACTGGAGACGCTCAAGCTCCACAGCGGCCACAGGGAATACGTGTTCCCGGCAGATAGAAACCCGCGCACCCACGCCAACAGTCAGACCGCCAACATGGCGTTGAAACGCATGGGCTTTCAGGACCGCTTGGTCAGCCACGGCATGCGTTCCATGGCCAGCACCATCCTGAACGAACATGGGTGGGATCCGGAGCTAATCGAAGTCGCGCTGGCGCATGTCGACAAGGACGAAGTCCGAAGCGCTTACAACCGAGCGGACTACATCGAGCGCCGGCGTCCGATGATGGCTTGGTGGAGTGAGCACATCCAGAAAGCGGCCACTGGCAACCTGTCGGCATCTGCGATCAATCAAACCAGGGACCACAACGTCGTGCCGATACGGTGAGCGCTCACCGAACGCCGCAGGTAACCGAAAATGAGCCCAAGATAGAGTGATGGTTGATTTTGCGACAGCGGCGACACTGGCGACAACCCGCGTAATTCCTGGTCTGCAGCATGGCGACTGGTGTGGCGACTGTCGCCATTGCAAGCCTAGATCTTGGGGCTTTCTCGGCCAAGCCCACGCGAGCGGGAAGGCTCCGCATTCCCACTCGCATGGGCTCACATTAAAAACCGACGAACGACCACCCGGCCATGGAAAACCACCGGCCGCCAAGGTCTTCCAGCGCTACCAATGGACGCAAGAGTCCCCCCCAAAATACGGTTGACCGCCAACAGAACGAGCGCTAAACCAGAACCGTACCAGCGCTGTCCTCGACAGCACCCAGGTAGCCAGAACCTTTGAGGCTACGCCACATCGTGGTGGTTCCCCCCAAGTGCGATTAGCGTCCGGCGGCTCGCACGCTCACAGTGATGTGATGGATGCCTACTTCTACCAGAGTGCCACTGCGGCAACTCATACCCCTTTATAGCTGCCCTGCAGCAACCTTTCCGCTTGGCCATTTCCTTGCGCCAACCTGTTGCCCGTCTCTTTGCCCCCTAAAGAGACGGGCGCTCCTACCACTGCTGCAGCCCTTCTAACACGGGCCTTTGCGGCTTTCCCCCTCGTGACAATCGGCGTGACAAACACCGAATGCTCACTCGCCACAGCGATGCCGATGATGGTGCCGCAGCCCAAGGAATGGACTGCACCTGACTGACAGTCAGGCATGCCCCAGTCATCGCCTCACTGCCTTCACCTGACTCAGGATCTCGCGGCCGGTCTCGTCAGCCAGTGCAGCCTCCACCCGCCCACTTCTTCGGAAGTGCTCAGGAGGCCAGATCATGAGATGCCCAAGCTCCCGGTCGTAAGGAGCCGCCAGTCCCGCGTGAGAGGACAACCCTCACAGGTCGCAGGGGCCTTGATCCCTGATAACACTCAACAACCGTGGCGGGATGAGTGAGGACGAAGTCGATAATCTGAGGAGAATAGCGATGCAACTGTGCGAAGCGTTCGAGCCACCACAACCATTGCTGGAATACCAGCAGGCGCCACTGCCCTACCCCGTCGAAGCCCTCGGAGAACTGTTGGGCCCTACGGTCCAACGACTGGCCGAAGTGATCGGCGTGCCCTGCGCCATGGCCGCGCAATCGGTGCTGGCTACCACTGCCTTGGTGAGCCAGGGTCATGCCAATGTCCAACTCGACGGCCGAACTTATCCGCTGTCCCTTTACCTACTGACGGTGGCGTCCTCGGGTGATCGCAAAAGCGCGGTGGATCATCTGGCACTGAAGACGGCGCGCGAATGGGAACGACAGCAGTGGACCCTGTATGCGGAAAAGCTCAAAGCTTATCGCGCCGCTACCAGCATCATGGCCAAACCCAAAACCTCAAAGAAACACGCGGAGGCGGAAGGCAGAGAACTATCTGAGCCGGTACCGCCGAGGCTGATCATTGCCGAGCCCACCATTGAGGCTCTGATCAAAAGCCTGTGCCAGGGCTTGCCCAGCATGGGCTTGTTCAATGATGAAGGTGGCCAGTTCCTGGGCAGCAGCACCATGAGCAAAGAGAATCTGCTCAAGGCGATCACCACCTTGTCGACACTGTGGGATGGCAGCCCGATCGACCGGGCGCGCTCCATGGTTGGGGAAAGCCTGCGTGCCTATGATCGCCGCCTCAGCCTGCATTTGATGCTGCAGCCCTACCTGGCCAACCAGCTGTTCAAAGACCCGGTGATCAATGGCCAAGGCATCCTCGGCCGCTGCCTGATCAGCTGGCCCGAACGTCTGGTCGGTCGGCGCTTGTACAAGGCAGTCGACCTGACGCGAGATGCCAAGGTCCAGCGCTACCAAACGCGCATCACCGCCCTACTGGATAAGCCATTGTCGCTGCACAAAGACGGTTCACTTAACCCCGCCAGACTGGAACTGACGCCCAGCGCTCGCACTGCCTGGATTGATATTCACGACACCATCGAATGCCAGTCCGGCGAGTTCGGTGAGCTGGCGGGTGTCCAATCCGTCGCAGGAAAAGCGGCGGCGAATGTGCTGCGCATCGCCGGTGTGCTCGCGGTAATTGAAGATGCGAATGTAGTGAGTGAGGCCCATATTCAACGCGCCTCAACACTGATGGATTACTACCTGGCGGAGATCCAACGCCTGACCGAACAAGAGCCAATCAACACTTTACGTGAGGAAGCGGATCGACTGCTGCGCTGGCTGACGCAAAAAGGCTGGACCCAATTTACCATCCGCGACCTCAATCGCAACGGCCCTCGTTTTGCCCGCAAGAGCAGCCATCACACCGCCACACTGCTCGTCGAGCTGATCACGCATAACTGGCTGAACAGTCGCGATGCCAAAACTTTCGAGGTCCGCCATGTTTCGCCTCAATGACGCGGTGCGCCGCTACCAGGCGCAACATCAATCGCCACTAGAATCGCGACGTGTCGCCGCCTCTGTCGCCAACCTGTCGCTACGTGCCAGGCCAGAAACGACGCGGGTTGTCGCCACTGTCGCCGCTGTCGCCACACCACCAATTGACCCTGACAACCTCGCCCTGCTGATCGAGCAACTGCGTGAGGAAGGGGCATTGCTGCAACACCAAGAGAACACCCTTCTGATCCGCCCGACACACTGGCGACAGATGGACAGGCTCAGCCCTCACTGGAAAGCCCTACTGCTCTACCTGCAAGACAACGAAAACGGTGATGATGATGGCTCTGGTCGGTCGGCGTGATGGACGCAACTTTGGCTATGGCCGCCAACTGAGCTACGCCGGTCCACAAGCGCTCAACGATCTGTTTGCCGGCGGCCATTTCGCCACGGTCAAAGCACATAGCGATCGCTGGCAAGCGTTCGTGCGTTGGTGTCGATCAGTGGACGGCCCAGGTTACAACGATGCGCGCCAGATTGATCGACAGACGCTGCATGACTACGCCGCGTATCTACGCCAGCAGATCCAGCAAGGTGAACTCTGCATCGCTACCGCGCAGAACCGCCTGAGCAGCGTCAACCGTACCCTCGCGGCGCTGCGCGGTGATCAGGATGTCAGGATCGCCAGTCCGAGCCAGGCGTTAGGCAAGCAGCGCTCAAGCGTACGCACCCGCGCGCCGGACGGCCAGAACCGCCAACAGGTTCAACGAGTCGTGGAGGTGCTCGGCGAACAGCACCACGAGCGGGTGGCCGCGATTGTCCTGTTGGCCCGAGCAACCGGCATGCGCCTGCGCGAAGCGATCCTGGCTGACCTGCCACGACTGCAGCGCGAAGCCGAACACTTAGGCCGCATCAACATCCAGGACGGCACCAAAGGCGGTCGTTCAGGGGCTTCAGCGCCGCGATGGGTCGTAGCCAATGCAGAGGTGAAGGCGGCGCTGCAGTTGGCCTGTCATGCGTCGCCGACCCACAGCCGCAACTTGCTGGCCCGAGACGAAAGCTACTCCGTGTTCCTGCAACAGACTGTATTCCCCGCCCGCGAAACGCTGCATGAACACGGGCTGAAGGGTTTCCATGAACTGCGAGCGGCCTACGCTTGCGAACGTTACGAGCAGCTCACTGGCCACGCCGCACCGGTCAATGGTGGTCACTGCTATCGCATTGACCGCGCCCTTGATCAGCAGGCGCGCCAACAAATCAGCGTTGAACTCGGGCATAACCGGATCGATGTGGTTTCGGCCTACATTGGAGGGAGAGCGTGACCAAGCCCTTCGATATGACGCTGTTCCTGAGCGGCGTACTGACCGGTTCTAAGGCCACTCAGCAACGCCACCTACGGCAAGCCCGTACCATGCAAGCGGCCATTCAACAGCGATGGCAGCGAGATAATCCCTGGACCTGGCAGCTCAAGCATGTGCGCTGGTTTCTCGCTCAGCACCTGAAAGACCATTCCGACACCACCCGGTATTACTATCGACTCACCACCCTATTAATCTGGAAGAGATTAGGGAACGACCGCGAATTGCTGATCTGGCATCTCGAGATTACAGTCCCCCCTTCAGAGCAGACCAAGAGACCATAGATAGTTTCTAACCTCTCCCATGCCTCTGGTGGCCACACCTATTAAATAATCACGAGACTGGCGGTGGAGTGGAAGCGGGCCGGATTGACGCACCCATTTCGCGACATCCTCTGCGGGCAATCTGCGGGCCGCCAGGATCATGGCCATCAGGTCATCTCTGGCATTCGCATCCCGAACTACTGAAGTCAGATCCGCTCCTTTGGCATGGTACGCGGTGCCGTCCGTTATTCCGGCAGCGTGGAACGAGGCGCGTCGGATGATGCACGGGACGCACTTACCACACTGCTGGTGTGTCCGCTTCCACTTACCACACGATACCGTTTCCGATGCCAGGATCCTCAAGTTCGCTTGATCTAAGCACCCTGAAAGCATCTCTCCCTTCGTCTGAAGCGCGTACGGATTCTCGACTCGTACAGGCAGGCCAACCGTGTCCAGGATTTGTTGGAATAGACCTAAAAAATGTGGGTGCGTCGTCCTAGTACTCAACGCGCCAATGCGGCGAGCAGTCATTGGAGGGTTCAGCGCAATGAGCCCGTTCTCGGGAACGAAGAGTTCTACTGGTGTGCCAGCGACTCGTAGCTGCGCCAGTGTGGCTCCAACCAGTGCACCATAGGCGAGGAAGTTGAAGCTTCGAGTGCGCATCTGCACATCGGTTTTTCTCCCAGTCAAGGACACCGGATTTGCCACCGCAGCGAATCTTGAGACCTCCACCGGTAGATGATCCCGAACCATGATTTGCTTTTCCGAGTCACCCCGGTATGCATGACTTATCAGCAATGGGCGTCTGCCCTCAGCTAATAAATTCAACGCTCCAATGCCGCTATCCATACCCCCCGAAAACAAACTGACACAATCGTGGCCGGCCATAACGGTGATGCGACCACGGTTCTGAGATGTGAGCTGCCTGGGTCCATCAGGCAATAGGATGATCTCCCAAAGATCGCCGCTTAAGAAATGCAGAGCCTTCTGTAAAAGCGGTATCGCGGGCTGCCAAAGTTGCGGATCAGCGATAGGGATGAATAAACGAAGGTCCCGTGCCCAACCATCATCAGCTTCTGCTTTATCAACAAAAGTATCTGCGGCCGTTATAGCCATGGCTATGGTCAACAAATCGAACCCGGTTCTACTGACTGGAGCACCCAAACGCCTCACTGCGGCGCGAACCGGCCCCCCGATAGAGCAAGTGCCCCGCGCCGGTGGGCGACTGCCGTACATCAGTACGGGAATTCCATTAGCCGTTTGCGAGCGAAGCTGATCAACTTCGTGATGGAAAATGAGGTCTGTCACTCTTGGTACGCCTCCCATTCACTCCACACTTCGCGGATGGCGGCCATCTGAATCTTTTCAATTTGAGTGCTGGAGAACGCTTTCAGGCTGCCTCCCAACAAGGGACGCATGTGCTTGTCGGTCACCGACTCAACGAGGGAGTACAGTTCCTTTTCGGCCTGCTCGACTTGGCCAGGTGATTCAGCTTTTGCGAATGCATCGTTCGAATCGAGCACCACTTGCCCAAACACGCATTTGGTGACGTACACCAGCATCATCTGTACAAGCATCTCGTCAGTGATGCTCGCGAAATCAAACTCTTGGTAACCCTCTAGGCATTCAGAGAGCGCCTCGTTCATCGCAACCCGAACGCGATCAGAATCGCCGTCCTCAGTGGCAAGCGCCTGCACGAGCATGTCGATAGCAATGTCCGTGTCCTGGCCGTTCAACGCAGCGAGATCCAGTCCCGGGGGGGATTGCCCTTCCCTCAGTGCGGCCATCGCACCAAATAAGGCTCCACCAGCTCCGGCCATGGAGCCAAACCGGGCAGGTCCGATGCCACTGCCACCGGTTGCACCGCCTGCATAGCTGCTTATCGCAGACCGAAGGTAATCACCGTCTCCTGTGGAGACGAATCTCCCCAGATTTGTACGGAAGTCTTTAAATCGCTGCGGAGGAGCTTCCGGTACCTGCTGCCCGTCGGTGTCCACCCACCCTGGCACAAATGGAGAATTGCCCCCAGGCCCTTTGCTTGACGTAGAGGTTCCCATTATTTCTTCTCCCGCTCCTTGTACCAGCTCGCGCCCTTAAGCTTGCTGCTGAGCCAAGGCCGAATTTTGTCCGGCATAACGGTGTGAATGAAGTCCGACAGCAGTGCACCGGCTTCTGGCGATTTTTCGGCAAGCAACTGCGCACCGTCGAAGCCAACAGGCTTGCTTGTCCACTCAGAATGCGCCCGCATCGATTCAATCAGCTGGGTCATGACGGCCGCCTGCTCACCGCCGGAGATCGTCTGTAGAACAGCTTTGGCAGAGGGCGACGAGGTGTTGGACGTCCGTTTGAGCACGGCAAGCGCTTCGGCTGCATCAGCAGAAAGACCTGCACGCAACACCCGTAAGGGAGTGGTTTCCCTGCTCAGATAAACGACCGGACGAAGGTCTACAGTCGAAAGCTGCGGTTCAAGCCTGATCCAATCTCGCACGAGATCTACTTTGGTCCATAAATCCGGACAAGCCCCCGCAAACTTCACGGGGTCTTCCAGCAGGCCCTCCAGTTCGGCCAGCACTTCAGGTTTGCCACCGGCAGCACCATTGATCATCGAGTAAAGATGGGCGACCGCTTTCTCCTCCATGCAACGTTCAAAAAGAGCCACCTTGGCGATTAGGGCCTCGTCTACAGGCATTTCACGCAGTGCCGCTACCCGTACCCTCATTCGAACGACGTTGAGCATACGCTTCACGATCCTGGGGTTACCCAACACGGAGCTGGAGCTTGCGAGCATTGGCGCAATTCGATCAGCAATCGGCAAAGCTTCGGCAACTTCCACTGGCACATTAGAGCCCAGCAGCTCCAAGGCCCTCTCTGTGCTGATGGGCTCGTCTCTCCATGCCTTGCGCAAGTTATCTTCAAGTCCGACTCTCAAGGCCTCGATGCGCTCGCCAGGGACCTTGTTACCGGCCGAGGCAAACAGCATGAATAGGTACGCCCGAACTTCCTGAACGCCCAACCTTGGCACACGAACAGGCACTTGAATAAGTTTGTCCAAGTAATCAGTGACATGACGATCACCAGGATCTTTGAAATGTTCACTGACCGAATGGCGAACCATTTCCTCATCTGCCGCCACGACAAAAGCCGTATGGTTCATGAAGAGGAATAGACGCAGAGCCTCCAAGGTATGGATCGTCTGCTTGGGCAAGCAGCGATCTAAGTTGTCGACAAAAACGACCAACGTTTTGTCGAGACCGATGAGGACATCTGAAAACTCCTTCCGGAACGCCTCGATCTGTTTGGGGGGAGTTTGCTGCTTTTCTGGGCCAAGCAGCCCGGTAAAGCTGTCCTTCGCCTTACCACCTTCATCTTTGAGAGTTCCTAACGAGTCATGATCCGCTTCACCGGAAAAGAGCTTCCCCAGAGCTTCCACCCCTTTCGCCCCAAAACCGAAAGCAGGCATACCAAAAGCAAGCGCTCCGCCTTCGACCATGAGACCAAGCATTCGCATTTTGTTAGCCCGCGCAAAAAGCTTCTTCGCCTCAGGTAGAAAGCTGGTTTCTTCGGCAGCGTCAATAAGGGTGGAGGCGATGACCTCCATCAGCGCGGCGCGGGAGTCATCGAAGCCCTGATACAACCAGGCGTCAAAACGAACGACGACGAATTCAGATGCTCCCTGAGGGGGGTTCAGTCCATGCTCGATCAGATTGAGCAGCGTGGACTTCCCAGTACCCCAGGAACCGAACACGCCTACTGTAACCGGACGCATGGACGGATCACGGATGACGTCCACAACCAGATCCGCCACTTCTGAGTAATTCAGAAAATCGTTTTTTGTATCGACATCAGCCCACATCTGAGCCTCCTTGCTTGCGGACCATCCCTTGCTTACGAGCTGGACTTTCTGCCACAGACACGCAGCATCGCCTTCATAACCGCCATCATTCGTTAAAAAGCGATTCAATGCCACTATTTAGACATCTAGTGGATAACACCCTTCCTGTCAGTCCGTCGGGCGGGCGGGCGGGGTAGTCGCAGGCAAAAGCTCAGGAACGAGAAAACGTAAAGCAGAACGAGTGGCGGCGCGAAAGCCGGGACCTGTAGATATCGTGCATACCATACTGACATCGGCAGTACCGCCACTTGCAGTTAGCAGAACAATTTAGCGGACGCCCAGAGGAGTTTCGGGATCAGACTAGATCGATATCGCGCGTTTGCGCGCGGCATCGATCTAGTAATCGCTATACCTCATCAGTGTCTTTAGCTGACCAGGCGAGCCGAGTGGGGATCGTAGACCACATCGGTAACCGACCCATCCCGAATGCGCTCAACCGCTTCGTCAATTACATGGAGAGGTACTAAAAACCACTCCCTTGGCTTGACCGGATGGCCGAAGCGATCTTCGATGGTCAAGTCGAGCTGAGCCCCACCGAACAGACGGTGGAAGATGTTTTCTAGCCTAGTGCGGTTCAGGTTATGCAGCTTGTAGGTGGCGACAACCTCAACGTCGGCCAGCAGATAGGTCGCATCTTTTTGCGCGTTAGCAATGCGCGTCTCCACTTTGCCGCCGGTCACGCCGATCTTGTGGATCAGCTCGCGGTGCTCGGCGACAAATGGGTGGCTAGACAGGCTCCGCAGCACATAAATTGTCCCGTTTTCAATATCGTCGGGCTCTGAAGCATTGCCAAACAACGGTCCCATGTCCGGATCGGTTACTCGCCGACCGGTTTCATCTTTGTAAAGCGCCCGTTGGAGCGAACGACGCAACAAGTTGCTTTCCGTTCCGTTGGCGTAGATGACACGCAGGCGTGCATCGCTTTCGCCATTGGGCGCCTTGATGGTTTCGCCGATTTCCGCCACGTAGGCCAACTGCCCGCCGACAATGAAGTAGTTCCCCGATTCAATGCTGGCATCGCGACCAAAGCGCAAGGTTTTGCGAACTTCATATTTCAGATCCCTTTCAGCCAGCTCGAACAGTGGTTGAAACCTGTCAAAATCCGCACATGGCGTACGGTCGGCGATTTCCTCAGCTGCACGTTTTTCAGTGCTGGAGCGTACATGACGAAGCACGGTGATGTCGTCCTGGTCTGCGGGTTCACCGCCAATACCCAGCTCGGCCAGCAAGGCGTCCTCATCTAGGTCATTCACATCCAGCGTTACGGTCCCGGTCAGTAGATCGGGGCCATCCAGCTCAGCCAGTAGTATTTGCGCTTCCGGTAATTTGCGCAGCTGATCCAGGCGTACGGCGTACAAACGCTCGAAAACATCACGGTCTTCACCATGCAGTGGCGCGCGACCGTGGGTCTGATAAAAGCGCAGAATGTCCTCGAAACCAGCGATGATGCGTTCTTCACGAGGGGTTCGAGTGACTGTTTTGAGAGAGGGAACCTCTACCCCTAGAGCATCCAGTAGGTCGTCATCATTCATGTTAGCGCTCCATCTTTAGCGGCTTCTTTTGTGGTGCCGAACGATTTGGAGGGTTCATACTCTTCAGGGTAGTAGCGAGAGAAGTAGTTTGCCGCATCCTGCTCAGCCCGGTCAGCAAACCTAGGGTTCTCCGGAAAAATGCTGGTAGGCATATACTTATTTAAAATATTGCTCTTCTGTTTGTGCAGCAGTGTGCGCTCACTATCTATTTTCTGAGCGTACATGCTTCCGTCCGCAACAGATTGCCACTTATGCTCAGCCTCAATAAATAAAAGCTCAAGATCTTTAAGCATCAACGAAAACGTTTTGAGACGATCCGCGTAGGGGAGTAAAGGGTAGATGACTGAGAGCACCTGTGAGCCTGCGATAATAGCACCCCAGAGCACAGCCAGTTCTTTCCAGACAACCCAAGCACCGATACTTGCGCTAGAAGTTATTGCTATGACTGCTTTAATGAGGCGCTCTTTTGCCTCAGCTTCAAGCAAGAGCCGCTGAACGAAACCAATATTGAACTTCAATTCATGAAGTTCTTTCCAAAATCGCTCTTGCGCCATCCTTTACATCCCCGACACCGACATTAATAAAACCAATCAAGCTAAAACAAGTCGCTAATAAGCTTTTCTGCTCGGCTATTTTTCCGTCTTTTTAGGCGCTGCTACTTTTGGCATAGTTGGTGTTTCTTTGGGTATTGGTAGCCCCTTTTGGCCTGCTAATGCCTGAGCACGATAACGTGTTAAAGCAGCTACACCTTCGGCCATGCGCTTTTCCCAGCCATCAGCGGAATTAATGTCTGGCAAGCGTCCACGCTCGTTCTTGAACTGCAACGCACGCTTCGCCAGGTCGCGTGCTTCGTCTTCCGGGATGCTAACCTTCTTGGCAGAAATGCTGGCTTGGACTTGACGCAGTGATCTTTCATCCATCGCTTTCGCCAGCACAGCATAGGCGGCATCGAAGGGATTGATGCGATCGATTAAATCAATGTCCAGCTCGCGCACGTTAACGAACTTACGCACACCATCCAACAGCGCCGTACTGCCCTGCACTGCATCGCCACCGTTTACATCGGCCTGGCCCAAGGCCAACTTGGCCTGCTGAGTAATGTTCATGGCGGCGATGGCGTGCTGGCGGATGGCTTCCTGATCGACGTCGCTCAAGTCTGGGTAACGCTCACGTACGATCTTGCCCATGCGCAACTGGGTCAGCTCTTCGGGCAGGGTATTTTCCTTGTCGAAAAGGCCGCGTTCCAGCACGGTTTTGTCCTGCAGGAAGTTGGTCACCACTTCATTCAAATCTTCCTTGCAGATGCGCGTTGCCTCTGCGCTTTGCGGCGTGATCAGCCCCTTTATCTCGACATGGTACTGGCCTGTGGTTTCATTTACACCCAAGTTGGTGCCGCCTGGTTGATAACCATCAGGCCCATAAGTGAAACCCTCTTTCGGTCCTGTATCTTTCGGGGTGAACTCATAGCGCGGGGCTAACACCTGTTCCATCAGCAAGCTGGCGGAAATGGCCTTGAGCATATCGTTCACCGCCTCAGCAACAGCGGCTTGATCGGCTGCGGGCTCTGCGATCAGGTTGGTGAAGCGTGAGCGCTCCTTACCCTCAGCATCACGCGTTGCACGGCCAATGATCTGCACAATTTCGGTCAGGCTGCTGCGGTAGCCAATGGTCAGTGCATGTTCACACCAGATCCAGTCAAAGCCTTCCTTCGCCATACCCAATGCGATGATCACATCCACGTGGTCGCGGTTGTTCTTCTGCGCCGGGTCTTTCAGCGCGCCGAGCACTTTGGAGCGTCTGGTCGCGTCGCTGTCATCCACCAGGTCGGCCACTTTCAGCGTGCAACCGTCCTTGGTTTTGATGAGGTGGAAGCCGGTGGCCGGGTCGACACCCTGCCAATCGCCCAGCGCACTCATGATTTCGTTGACCTCGCGCTCCTTGTCTTTGAGGCTTTCGCGGGCATTCACATTAGGGATATGGATGATGGTTTTCAGCACTGGGTCCAGCACCTTGGCGACGGCATCCACATACTTACCGGTGTAGAAGAAGTAGCCGATATCCAACGACTTGAGCCAGCGGTAGCCGTTAAGCTGCTCGTAGTAGGTGTAAGTCACCGTCTCAAACCTGGCTTCTTCCGCCGGGGCCAGCACGGCCTCGCTGTCGCCACGAAAATAAGAGCCAGTCATGGCCACCAAATGCACTTTATCGCGGCCGATAAACGCGCTTAGCTGGCCGCCCAACTTGTTGTCCGGGTTGGCTGAAACGTGGTGGAATTCGTCGATGGCAATCAGGCGATTGTCGAAGGCTTCGATACCTAGCTCTTCCACGGCAAAGCGGAAGGTGGCATGGGTGCAGACCAGTGTCTTGTCGGCGCTTTTCAGGAAAGCGCGTACGGATTCCACCTTGGATTTGGCCACACGCGGCTCATCGATGCCAGGAGCATTGCATAGGTTCCACTGTGGAGCCACTTGCCAGTCCCAGTAAAAACCAAACTTGCTCAGCGGCTCATCGGCGAAGCTGCCGCCAATGGAGCGCTCCGGCACCACGACAATTGCCTGTTGCAAGCCCTGGTTATGCAGCTTATCCAGCGCGATAAACATCAGGGCGCGGGACTTGCCTGATGCGGGGGGCGACTTGATCAGTAGGTACTGTTCGCCGCGCTTGGTATAGGCGCGTTCCTGCATGGTACGCATACCCAACTCATTGGCTTTGCTGGAAGCCCCGGTGTGCGCCGTGGTGATGGATACCGATGGCACCGTGTAAGAGTTGGTTGGGTTGTGGTTCTGTTCGTTCATTGCGAGTCATCGTCCATGGATGCGTCATCACTTGCCAGTTCGCGCTCGATCTGTTCGATGCTGGGCAGGCTGGTTTGCAGCTCTGCCGGCAGGGACTCCACCAATTGGTATTCGGCCACACCGATGGGGCGGGCGTTATCACGCAGGGCGTATTCGGCCACTACCTTGTTCTTGCTCTTGCACAGCAGCAGACCGATGGTGGGGCCGTCCTGTGGGTGCTTGAGCTGGGCATCCACTGCAGTGAGGTAAAAACTCAACTGGCCCAGGTGCTCGGGCTTGAACTTGCCGGCCTTGAGTTCGATCACCACATAGCAGCGTAGCTTGAGGTGATAGAACAGTAGGTCGATAAAAAACTCGTCACCGCCCACATCCAGCAGCACTTGCTGACCGACGAAGGCAAAGCCTGCACCGAGTTCCAACAGGAACTCGGTGACATGCTTGACTAGAGCGTTTTCGATCTCACGCTCCTGCGCATCAAAGGTCAGGCCAAGGAAGTCGAAGCGGTAAGGATCTTTCAGCGACTCGCGGGCCAAGTCGGACTGCGGTTTGGGCAGATGGCTCTCGAAGTTACTGACTGCCTTGCCACTGCGCTCCAACAGACGAGCCTCGATCTGCATCACCAGAATGTTACGCGACCAGTTGTGCTCTATGGCCTTGGCGGCATACCAGCGGCGGGTTTCCGGGCCGGGCAACTTGTCCAGCAGCACCAAATTGTGACCCCAAGGCAATTGTGCAGCAGCCTGTTGCACAAACTCCGCGTCAGGCCACGCCTCGGCAAAGGCACGCATGTACTTGAGGTTGCGTGGCGAAAACCCATTCATATCGGGAAAGGCTGCGCGCAAATCCTGCGCCAAGCGCTCGATTACCTTGGCACCCCAGCCCTGCTGTGCTTGCCGGGTCAAAATATCGTGACCGATCTGCCAGTAGAGCTGCACCAGTTCGCGGTTCACCGCCAGCGTGGCGCGCTGCTGAGCATTATGGATGCGGCCTTTGAGGTCGGTCAGCCAGTCGCCGTAGCCTTCGGGTGGCATGCTCAGGCTAACAGGGGTGTCGCTCATGCCTTTATCCCTCGTGGCTTTTTCGGCGCGGCCTTCGCTGCGTTTGCCGCCATCTTGGTGTAGAGGTCAAACAGCTTTTCCAGCCGCTCGGTGTCGTTCTTGAAGCGACGACCAATATAGATGCGCTCCAGCACTTCATCGTTGCGCTCGTGGGCACGGCGTAGGTTGTCCGGCATGCTGTCGGGGTTGTACAGATCGGCAATGGTGGCGGGGAAGTGCGCCTCTCGGGCCAACAGGATGTTTTCAGCGCAGGCGGTTAAGTCGGCCTTGTTTTGCTCTGTGAGCAGGGGGATCGGGAAGGTATTCCAACCGAGGGTGTTGGAGTAGCGAAAGTCTGTTTTCATTTTGCCACAAACAGTACCAATCCAAACCAGGTGCAAACGGGAAGCGATAAGGGCCATATTCCAAAGAGGTGCATCGTAAAGAGCAAAGGCTAAGTCTGTGACGATTGAGCCTCTGGGAAGTAATCCTACGGGAAGATATTCACGGGACTCCGACGAAACCTTCGGAACAATCGTTACGACTTCATTGCCTACTTGTTTAACCTCTTCAAACTTGTGAGGCCATGCGGCACCTTTCTTAGTGGCAGCCTTTGGGCTTTTTAATCGAAAAGCAGCAACCGCATTTAATTTGCAACTGATGTCACGATTAGACTTAGCCTCTTGCTCTTGGCTGTCAGAAATCCACAAGCAGAAACGCACTTCACCTCGAATATACTCACTTGCACCATATACGCGCTTAAGAAATTTAACTACCTCCACATTACCTTCTACTAGCCTTTGCTTTTCCTCCTCTGCGAAAAGCAAATTCCCACCTTCGACCGGCTTACCACCGGCATCCATCTGGCTTCTTTCATCGGCGGGGTACGTCTGTTTATCGACTATGACGTCTGCGCCGGATACCAAATAAGCATTGATTCTATCGACCTCTTTAACCGCCACCTCTCCATTGCTATTGGTCGAATAAATCCGCCGACTCCTCTCAGGGTCGTTAGAAATACAGACAATTACAACGGTCACACCTGCATTGTGACTTGCAAGATTTGCCCACTTAAATGAGGTGTATGTAAATACGATCTGGTAGTTTTTTGCAAAAATTAACGGCCAGAGAATCGGTACTTGCTGACCCTGACAAATGGAGTTGGTAGATACAAAAGCAGCTTTTGCCTTGGTTTTGACACCATAGTCGGCAGCTTTCATAAACCAGCCCGCCACATAGTCTAGCGATTTCCAGTTTTTTGTGCGGGAGGCAAAGATGGCTTCCAAATCTGCCTTCTGCTCATCAGTCTGCCAAGTTGAACCAAGATAAGGCGGATTACCACATATGTACGTCTCGCCACCTTCGTTCTCGAAATCGATTTCCGCCTGATTTAGTGGCGTGCCAAATAAGTCATCCGCAATTATCTTGACCGCCGTACCCGTAGGCCGGCAGACACTCAACCAATCCATTCGCAGCGCATTGCCACAAACAATCCAGTTCTGCGCATTCAGCGGTAAAAACTCCGCCAGAGCATCCTGCTGGCCGCGATAAAGCACATCGCATTGGAACTCGGCGATGATCAGCGCCAAGCGGGCAATCTCTGCCGGAAAGTCGCGCAACTCAATACCGCGAAAGTTGGTCAACGGAATTTCAGACCTGTTGTTGGCCTCGCCTCGGCGGCGATTGATCTCTGCCTCGATCTCGCGCATCTGCTTATAGGCGATGACTAAGAAGTTCCCGGAGCCGCAGGCTGGGTCAAATACGCGGATACGCGCCATACGTTTGCGGAGGTTGAGCAGCTTGGCTTTGTTGTCTCCTGCCACATCGAGCTGAGCACGCAAGTCATCAAGGAACAGCGGATTCAGCACCTTGAGGATGTTGGGTACGCTGGTGTAGTGCATGCCCAGTGAGCCGCGCTCCTCATCATCGGCTACGGCTTGGATCATGCTGCCGAATATGTCTGGGTTGATTTTTTTCCAGTTCAGTTTGCCGGCGTGAAACAAGTAAGTGCGTGCCATGCGTGTGAAGCGCGGTGCCTCGGTACTGCCTGAAAACAGGCCGCCATTCACGTAGGGGAAGCTGTTGGCCCAGTTGGGCAAGCGAGGCTGAACAGTGGCTCGCTCGGCCAGCTTGATGTTCATAGCGCGGAAAATTTCAGACAGCACCTGATGGGTATTGGAGCCATCGCGTTCGCTGTACTGCTCAACCGTTTTGGTAAACAGGCCATCGCCATTAAAAATGTCGGTATCTTCAGCAAAAAAGCAGAACACCAGCCGCGCCATAAAATGGTTCATGTCGGCACGGCGTTCGTCTTTGGCCCAGTCAGGGTTCTCGTTCAGCAACTCGACGTATAGCTTGTTCAGGCGGCTGGTAGCGCGCACGTCGATGGGGTTGTCCTTGATCTCCTTAATGGTGGAGATACCGGCCAAGGGCAACAGGAAGCCGAAATGGTTGGGAAAGTCCGGGTAGTCGCAGGCGATGGTTTCACCCGTAATGAGCTCTTCGGACTCCAGCGTTTGCCCGTCTGTGGCAAGGATGAACTTTGCTTTGGCCTTTGTGGTAGCCGGGCTGGCGCGCAATGCCTTGAGCGTTTCGCCCACGCTACCAGATTCGCATGCGGCGATATGAATGTTATTGCGCAGTAGCACGCCGCCAGGCACGTCGGAAGCGTTGTTGTTGCCGGCACGCAAGCGTTTGAGGGCTGTTTCCTTATTGCCAAAAGCGGCCAGGAAGACAAACGGAAATTCCACCGCGTCAAAGGGCTCAAGGGCCAGGTCCGAAATAGCGGACTCAATTTCTACTGCATTCATGATTTACCACTGTCCAGATCGCGTATGAACGAGTACGGCGAATTAAGCCGTTAATTTTGCGGATGATGACTAGGCCACTTGAGTGCTTCAACCTTCGTGCCGGCCACGGCCTGACATGATAACCCCGATAGCCTCGAACAAGGTCGTATCGCGTATGGCGACAGCGGAACTACTAGAGCGGCGATGACCGCATTGCAGCTGGATCACAGCAGTGACAGAAGAAAAACTTAACCCATTTCTGAAATTTAGTGGGGATAGCACGTTTGGGCTAAGCGCAGAGGGCAGTTCACTGCCAATCAGGGTAACGAAGCGTGCTGGTCAGATTGAATGAAAATGGGTGGCCAAGTGGAGTGCAGTATTCCAATTGGTATTCCAACCAAAAATAAAAATCGATATTAATCTTATAAATCAATAACATACTAAGCGGATTCAAATTACCCCGGCACTTCAACATCTAAAGACGTCCACGGACGTCTTTTTTTGTGCCTGCAACTCCTCCCCCCCTTCCAAATCCCCCTCCCCTTCCCCCAACAAGAATGATGGCCTTCTGCCCTAAAGTCCCCCCCCTCCCAGCCGATAACCTAACGCTCCCCCAAACCACGCGACTGAACGGAATCTCAGCGTTGGAAACAAAACACTTCAGCTTCACTACCCAGTCCTTCAGCGCCAGCACCATCGCCAACGTGTTTATCCACGGCTACTCGGCGGGCCATAACCTGGGTGATCGTACTCTTCTGTCCAGCCAGATCCCGCAAGCGCTGGATGGTGACATCAACCTCCTGGCGTTCTGGCGCTCCAGCCACTATTCCTCAATCAGTTCGATGTCACGCAACGTCATCATGGGCGCTTCGCGATTGCATCCCGGTGCGGGTATTGCTGCATTTGCTCTGGATCGGTCGGTGCATTTCGCGGTGGTTCGCAAGCGGGCGAACCGCATTGGCGAAGCGCTGCTTGAGGAGCTGGAGGCCCATCTGCTGGAGCACTATCCGTATGTCACCCACGTCAATCTGGTCGGCCATTCCCTGGGCGGGCGGGTGGTGGTCAGTGCGTTGCGCAAGCTGGCCAGCCATCCCGAGTCTTGTGAGCTGATCATCGGCGATGTGCTGTTGATGGCTGCGGCGGTCGAGGTTTCGGCAGACGAGGCCCAGGCATTGAACAACTGCGCGGCGGGGCGGGTGATTAACGCCTATTCAAAATCCGATGCCATCTTGTTGATGAATGTGGATGAGACCTGCGTGGGTCGACACGAGGTACCGCACTTTAAAAATGTCGAAATGACCGACTTCGGCCACTTGGACTATTGGCCCAAGCTGCATGACGTCTTGCTGCGCACGCGGTTCGCGGGTTTTAGCGGCCAGCGGCTCGGCGCGGTGATGTCGCAGGACCCAATCCACACTGACGCGCTGCTCTACGGTCTGATGCAAAGCGCGCCAGCAGCCGTGCTGGAGCAAGGCATCAAGCACCTTAAAAGCAGCAGTTGGGTGTCCTTCGACGAGCAGAAGCCGCTGTATTCCTTCATCCAGGAACTGCAACTGCTGGGCGGGCATTGCCTGGCCAATTTGACCCGCGGGCGCGGCCTTGCCTATGCCAACGTGCTCGATGGGTTAGTCAGTCATTTCGACTTGGGCAATGGCCGGCAAACCTGTAGCTCCGTAGTAGAGCTCGAAGCCCTGCTGATTCGACAAGTGTTCGATAACGCGTTTCCGGATGGCCATGCGTTCAGTCGTTCAACGATTGCCGTGGTCAAGGCCATGCCCGCCGACACCTACTTCAAACATGTGGACGCGTTGGCGGAACGGCTGACCCTGGCCTCTTACCTCAAGAGCCCGTCAACCCCACCGCAGGCTGAGCCGTCAGGCGAGTTGGCGGTTACCCGTGGCGAGATCAACCTGAGCGGCCTCGCCACCTGGAATGTGGTTTCGGCGCTCCCGAGCCTGCTGGACATGACCCCGGTGGGGCGCTGGATGACCAATTTGAAGACCGCCTTGAAGCCCGGTTATTCGGCACTGGTGCCGGTGGTCGCCGTGGTGTTTTTTGCACGTGTGCATTGGGGTAACGAGCGTGGATTCAAGCACCCATGACCCCTCCTATGCACGCGTTTGATTTTCCAAGCCTGGAGTAGATATGCCCATCGGAAGACCGCTGGCCAAGGCCGAGCCACATAGCAAGGAGCAAGCGCCCGCAGCACCGGCGTATGACTTTGAAGTCATTGTTCCCAGATACAACCTGGATGACGTCGTGGTCAACAGCCACACCAAAGACGAAATTCTCTCTGCGATTGCCCTGCGCAAAGACAGTGAATTCGTCTACAAGACCCTCGGCTTCGCCAGCACCCACAAGATGTCAGACAAATTCGTACTGAATTTTTATGGCGAGCCTGGCACCGGTAAAACCATCACGGCGCACGCGGTTGCCCAAGCGTTTGGCAAGGATCTGCTGGTCGTCGACTACTCACAGATTGAATCGAAGTATGTGGGCGACACGCCGAAGAACCTGAAGAAGGTGTTTGATTTCGCCAAGGAAATGGACTGTGTGATTTTCTTCGACGAGGCCGATGCCATCTTGAGTCGACGGGTCACCAACATGACCAGCGCCACCGATACCAGTGTCAACCAGACCCGCTCGGTACTTCTGAATATCTTGAATGACTTCAGCGGCATCCTGATTTTCGCCACGAACTTCATCTCCAACTACGACCCCGCCTTCATGCGCCGGATCGCCAAGCACATCCACTTCAAGCTACCGGACCATGACAACCGCGTCGCGCTGTTCCAACGCTACATCCCGCAACCGCTGCAAGCCGGCCTGGCGCTGGAAACCTATGCACAGGCGGCGCAGGGATTGAGTGCGGCGGACATCGAGAACATCACACTGATGGCCGCCTTCAAGGCCGCTTACAAGCAGTCGACCTGCCTTTGCGAAGAGGACATTTTGAAGGAAATAAACAACACCCTTGCCAGCAAACAGGCAAACGCAAAAAGCGAATACACAACTACAACCAAAGTGGTCTCCAAGGACTACGTCGAAAAGCAAACAGGGATGGTGCTGGAATGATCCCATTTATTTTGTTGGGCGCGGCACTGTTCGCCGGCGCCGTGGTGGCCTCTGCATTTTGGGACAAGATAAAGAACTTTCTGGAAGCCTCCGTCAAACACGTACGCCAAATCGTCAAAGCAACTATCGTCGGCCTGACCGCCTACATCAAAACCCAGAATGTGGTTGCCGGGATTGCCGCAGGCTTACAGGCGCTGAACAAGTTCTACTCGAAAAATGAAGATCAGCAGTGGGAAGAAACCGTCACCACGCGGACCATTCCCGCATCAGATGTGCCCGAGCATATTCGCCGCAAGCTGGAAAGCACCCAAGCGCCGGTGGACATTTCAGAAGACATTGCCAAAGAACTCAAGCTGGAGCTGTAACTCATGAATCACGACGACAAGACATTGGGTGGCGCCCTGCTGGAAGACTTCAAGAAGGCGGTCAAGCTGGGTTTGAGAGAGTTGCTCAAAGAGGGCGAAAAACTGATCAAGGAAGGCCAAGTCTCAGTCGATGACTACCTGGCTCAAAAAACCACTGGCCTCGACCCCTACATTCTTCACGAGCAAACAGCCAAACAGTTGGACTTCGTTTCAGGTGAGGTTTTCATTGCGCTGCAGGACGAGGATAAGTTCGTCTTTGGCGTAGACCTTTACTTCACGGACGCCAATAAACAATGGGTTAAAAGCGCTCACATCGATACGCCGAAACCCTTGGACCTCTACTTCTTGAAAGAGGACCAGGCGCGTATCCGCGCCGAGAAAAAAATCGCCTACACGTACGACAAACCAACGGCCTGATGCCTTAAGCGGAGCGTGCCGGTGCACGCTCTCCACTGTTCTATTTGTCGGATAGCAGAGTCACCATGATCATTATTGTCTACGGGTTTTTATTGCTGCTGGCGATCGGCTTCGCGGGGATCATCCTCAAACACGCCTGGTCCGTCACCAAGTGGGTATCGATCTGTGCGCTGGGCATTGTGACCCTGCCTATCAGCATCCCTTACCTGATCATCAAGGCCTACCGCGACGGCGTGAAGAACCGCGAACTGCTGAAAAAAATCCCCGCCGCCTTGCAGCGTCAAGACTTCCTCCAAGCCCTGCGGCTCATCAAGGAACACAACCCTGATGACCTCAAGGCCACGATGGAATTGATCGCCCAAGAAGGCCTCGACCTGCGTGCGCTGAAGGAGGATCTGAAAGCGCGTTATACCCAGGCGGTGGAAGCCGAGATCAAGACACGCCTGGACGTTTTGGAGGGCAGCAACTTTATCGAACTCTCCAGCCTGCTGCGGCCGCTGAAGCCTATTTACCAGCAGTATCTGCTAGAAAAAGGCGACTTCCCAACCCCGCAAAAAATCGTCGAAGCCAAGTTCAAAAGCAAAGAGCTCGAACTGGAAAAACCGCGTACTCAAGACGAAGAAAAACCGGTGTTCCTGGTCCGTCGCCGCATGCAGGATGAGTTCGCGGATGCGATTGAAATCTGAGTTGCAAACAGCCCGCAATCTGACACCGCTGAGCTAGCCTTCCACCGGAATCATCGCCTGCAACAACTCCAACTTGCGCTGCAACTGCGCAACGTGTTCACGCTCGGCACGTAATGCCGAGCGCAGTTCGCGGTTCTCCACTTCCCAGATCTGCGCCCAGCGCAGGTCTTTCTGGTAGTGCGCAACCATCTTCCACAGTTCGCTCAGTTTCAGGCAATGCTGGATCAGCACCAGCAGGATGATCCCCATCACCACCAATGCCCCCGTCGAAACCACTTCCGACATACTCATGTTCACGTCCTTTCAAGCCTTCGAGGTATTTCGAAGACAGCAACACGATATGTAGTGATTCACGACAGGTCTAGAATGTAGACTTATACAGGTAAAGTATTCACACACATGGAGCAGCCATGAAACGCAAGCAATCCATCGAGCAAGTGCGCTGGGACCTGGCACTTCGCTATCGCCTCATCGAGACCGTCGCCTGGTGGGAAGGCCGGCTGACCACGGGGCACTTGATGCAGAGCTTTGGCATCAGCCGCCAGCAGGCCTCCAAGGACATCAACACCTACATCAATGAACATGCGCCCCGAAACTTGACATATGACAAGCAGCTGAAGGGCTACGTACCGAGCAAACACTTCAAGCCGCGGTTCATCGAGGACAGCGCCAGTGCCTATTTGCACCTGCTGTACCAGAACAATGAACGGGCGCCGCACATCGATGGGCTGGCCCTGGCCTACGCCCACACCAAGGTGCTGGAAGTGCCCGACCGGCCAATCCGTCCGGAAATCCTGCGGCCGTTGCTCAAGGCCTGTCGCGACGGTTTGCGCCTGGAGACCGAGTACGTTTCGTTCAACACGCCAAACGTGGAAATCCGCCTGATCGCCCCGCACACCCTGGTGTACACCGGCATGCGCTGGCACGTGCGCGCCTATTGCGAGAAAAACCGCCAGTACCGTGACTTCGTGCTGAGCCGCCTGCGCGGCGAGCCGGAGTTGCTCGACGCGTCAGCGTTCACACGCGAGCAAGATGACGACTGGAACACCGAAGTGCCGATCATCTTCGCCCCCGACAGCCGCTTGAACACCGCGCAGCAGGCGATCATCGAAACCGACTTCGGCATGACCGATGGGCAACTGGTGGTCGCCAGCCGCAAGGCGTTGGTGCGGTACGTGTTGCGCCGCTATCAGATCGACCCGCGAAACCTGGCCACCACGCCAGAGGCGCAGCAGATTGTGGTCAGCAACTTGAAAGAGTTGCGGCCGTGGCTGTCGTTCGATTGAGGGCTGCGCGCTGGCGACTGACGGCCAGCGCGCAAAGATCGAGGCGCTAGAACGCCTCAGGCGTCGAGGTCGCAATCACCGAAGAACCGCTCGAACAGCGGCGTGGGCAGGTATTGCGCGTTGAGCAGGCCAAAGTGCTGGCCGACGTTGCGCCCCAGGTGCATCAGGGTGTTTGCGGTATTGGGCGTACCGGCATAACCCGCGCTCACGATAGATGCGACGCGTGCCTTGCCAGTTGTTTCACGCTGGTACGCCCGCCCCGTGATCAACACATCGACCAGGCACACACTGACCCGTTCATCCCCCAAGGTAAAGGGTTCCAGCACCTCGCTCGCAAGGGCTGCACGCAAGCCGTCCTCACCACCTGCCACGATCCGTTCAAGCACTTCAAGCGAGCAGTCGAAGAGGTCGAACTCCTGCATGGAAAACGCAAAGCAGTAACCCTGCGCGGTCCCGCGAGAGATAGAGCGATGGGTCGACAGCCAATCAACGAACGGTGCTTTTTCCGGTTCGCCGCCGTTGCGGTAATACTCCAGGTAGTCCTTGATAGCCTGATCGAACGTGTTCCCCGTCGGCACCCACCCCGTGCTGTCAGCTTTACGCGCCTTCTGACCTGCAACCGGCACGACAACCTGCGGCGCCAGTCCAAAACAGCGCAAGTCATACCCCAACACAAACAGGCTGGCCTCAAACGCATGGCAGCGCGCAGGCAGCGTCCCTTGGTCGGCGAACCACTTCGTACGCCCCAGCAGCTCACGGATGATCCAGCCCAGGCGCACCTGCGAGCGGGCCCAGGTTTCATAGCTGATCGACGAAAACTGCCGCGCCGCCAACCCGTTCACAAACGCGCCCGGGTTGCGCAATTGGCTGCCACGCGCACCACCGGAGGGAAACGCCAGCAACGGTTTGCCGCCGCCGCTCCACTGTTGACGAAACAACGAATACAACATCCCCATCGCCGCCCCCACACGGCTGTCATAAATCGGCGACCCCGACGCATCCAGCAGGGCATGGATCTTGGTCAGGCCCGCATCAAAACGCTGGACGCTGCTGGCGTTGAGGTCATCCAGGTCCTGCTCACCGTCGAGCGCTATCAGCCCGGCCATCTTGCGCAAATACGCCGACAATTCCCCGTTGGTCGCCAATCGCTGCAAAAACGGAATGGCGCCGCGTACCCCGCCCCAACGCAGCACCTGCAAGCAGGCTTGCAGCGCTTGCGGCTCGTCACCCGCGTCGACTGCGCGTTTAAGCCAAGCGCCCAACTGTCCAAGGGACTGCCGGGTCTGCACCCAGCTCTGCGAATTGACGCTCTGCTGGTGGGCATCCTGCCAGCTGGCCTTCCAGCGGTAGTGCCCGATCACCTGCTCGAAGCCCTGCACCTGAGCAATCAAGCCACCGGGCACAAACTTGCTGGCCTTGAAGTTCAGGTTGAAGGTCAGCGTCGGCAAATTGGCCTGCAACCATTCAACAAACGACGCGACTTCAGGTTGTGTCAGGAACTGTTCACGCTTCATGCAGACTGCCTTATGGCTGATATTGAATCGCCACACCCTAAGTAAAACAGCAGGTCGCGTCCACGTTGTGCGTTCATACAGGTAAACAAAAAGAGCAGGTCGTGAAACTCAATCGCGATGGGGCACGAACTTCGGTATAGGTTGGTTCCGCACGCACTTCCCATTACCCTAGCGCCCTCTATCAGACAACCGGAAGTCCGATACCCGTGTTCAAGCCCCTTGCCGTCCTGACCCTCGCCTGCACCCCTTTGCTCGCCACTGCCGCCGACCTGGCCGGCGTGTGGACCGGCACCCTGGGCAAGTCCGCGATCACCGCGTGTTTCAACGGCGCCCACGGCGCCAATGGCAGCTACTACTACCAGCGTATCCTCAGCCCGATTCAGTTGACCCAGGCCAACGCGAGCGAGCCCTGGGTAGAAGACGGGCAAACCGGGTTCTGGCAGTTGGACGACCCTCAAGGCGACACACTCACCGGCACCTGGAGCAAGGCCATAGGCGGCAAAGGCCTGGCATTGCGCCTAAAACGTGCGGACGCGGAGGGTTGCGCCAGCGACAGTTACAACAACCCGCTCGAAGCGTCGCCGCCGCCGGTAACGGTGGAAAAGAAGACCTTCAACGAACACGCCTATCAGGTCAAAACCCAGGGCGGGCAAGTCACCCTGAGTCTTGACGGCGACGGCCCGGCCATCAGCAAGATCAACGCAGACCTCGCGCGCATGGCCATCAGCCCCGAAGGCCAGGCGCAGTTCTACCGAGAGCGCCGCAACGCCCTGGACCAGAGCGGCGGCACCTATACCAGTGAGATCACGGTGGAGCCGTTCTACTGGTCCTCGCAGTGGATCACCGTGCGGTTCTACCACTGGGCGGCAGGCTACGGCCGTGGCGGCATCAGTTGGGGCCTGCACAGCTGGAACCTGCACACCGGCGAGAGCGTCGACCCGTGGACATGGCTCGGCGGCCAGGCGCAGTGGGACAGCCCCTACTCCGGCCAAGTCCAGCTGCCGGCCACGTTCAGCGCCTGGCTGACCAAACAAACCAGCGTCGACGAAGGCTGCCCGGCGGTCACCAGTTACTCCACCTTCGACTTGAGCTTCAACACCGAGGGCCTGCAACTCTCCACCCCCGCCCAAGGCGACGGTTGTGACAACGAGTTGAGCTTCACCTGGGAGCAACTGGCGCCGGTCCTGACGGCACAAGGTAAAGCGGCACTACCGAGCTTGCAGGCACCGTAAGAGACCTGGGCGTAGAAAAATCCCGCGCTCATTCACGAAATATTCAGAATCGCCGACCGATACTAGCCCATTGCAATGACCGCTCCCCCCGAGCGCTCCCCCGCCCTGGTAGCCAGAATCCATGACGCGTCCTGTTCCTCTGTTGCTTCTGCTTGTTGCCCTGTTGTTCTTCTTTGCCCTTGGCAGCCACGAACTGCAAGGTTCTACCGAAGCCCGCGTCGCCGGGATCGCAATGGCCATGCACCTGGACAACAACTGGGTCGTGCCGCAACTGTTTCGCGAACCCTTCCTGGAAAAACCGCCCCTGAGCCTGTGGCTCGACGCCGGGGCGATTCGCCTGTTCGGCGGCACCACCTGGGCGGTACGCCTGGCCTCGGCATTTGCCGGTTTGTTCAGCGTGATGCTGTTCTACGGGATGCTGCGCAAGTTCGGCCGCCCGCAGACCCTGGCGTTCAGCGCCGCGCTGATCCTTGCGACCATGGCCAGTTACTGGAGCAACGTACGCGGCGTGGGTGAAGACTCGCTGCTCAGCCTCGGCGTCACCACCGCGCTGCTGGGGTTCTACCAGGCGATGCGTCCTGAGAACCAAGGCTCCAAGTCCGGCGCCTGGGCGCTGTTTACCCTCGGCATGGTGATCGCCACCCTGAGTAAAGGCGTGCTGGGCCTGGCGATGCCGGGCATCGTGATCTTCGTGTATCTGGTCGTTACAAGCGTGATCGACAAACGTCTGCGCATCGGCGACTGGCTCAAGCCCGGGCTGTTCACCTTGCTGGCGTTGGTGCCGCTGCTGATCTGGCTGGGGTTCCTGTTTCAACGCGGCGGTATGCAAGCCGTCGGCGAAGTGCTGTGGACCAACAGCGTCGGGCGCTTCAGCGGTTCGTTCGTCGAGGCTGGGCACTACGAACCGTTCTACTACTACCTTGCCAAGCTGCCCGAAGCCTTTCTGCCGTGGAATATCCTGGTGTACCTGGGCCTGTGGCACTTGCGTAAGAGCCTGGCACGCAATCGCTACTTGCTGTTTTTCTGCATCTGGCTGGTGGCGCAATTCACCCTGCTGACGCTGGCTTCGAGCAAGCGCACCGTGTACCTGATGTCGCTCACGCCAGCCGCCGCGGTGCTCGCGGCAGAATATGCGCGGGTGCTGCTGGACCGCCTGAAAGACCGCAAGCCCGCACTCTACCGCTACCATCGGCAGGTGATCGGCGGCGTGTTCGCCGTACTGATTGCCAGCTATATGAGCGCTGCATTCGTGTTCGCGCCCAAGGCCGACAAGCGCGAGTCATTCGTGCCGGTGATCAGCCAGCTCCAGGCGCTGCAAGCAGAAGGTCGAGAAGTGGCGATGTTTCAGCCCAACGAGCGGATTGCCGGCGCCGGGGTTTTTTATATGCAGGGCTATGTGCCGCTCCTGCAAACCGAGGCCGAGTTGCAGGCATTCCTCAGCGCCAAACCCGGCAACGTTGCGTTGACGGATCAAACCAGTGTGCTGAAGGAACCGGTGAAGGTCATCAAGGAGATGGCGATCAGTCGCAAGCCTTACTACTTCATAGAGCAGTAAGGCCTGCGTGGGGGATCAGTGCTTGGTCAGCTTGTCCAGGTAACCCATGGCAAACGCCGAGACGACGAAGGTCATGTGAATGATCACGTACCACATCAGGTGTTGTGGATCGACGTTCTTGGCGTCCATGAAGATGCGCAGCAAGTGGATGGAGGAAATCGCCACGATGGACGCCGCCACTTTCATCTTCAGCGAGGAAGAGTCCATGGTGCCCAGCCAGTTGAGCTTTTCCTTGTTGTCATCGATGTCCAGTTGCGAGACGAAGTTCTCGTAGCCGGAGATCATCACCATCACCAGCAAACCACCGACCAGCGCCATGTCGATCAACGACAGCAGCAGCAGGATGACGTCGGCTTCCAACATGGTGAACACGTTGGGCAGCACGTGGATGATTTCCTGGAAGAACTTCAGCGCCAGGATCAGCAAGCCCAGGGACAACCCCAGGTAAATCGGCGCCAGCAGCCAGCGTGAGGCGTACATAGTATTTTCGATAAAGCGTTCCATGGGATCTCACACAGCGTGGCTAAAAATGGCGGCGAGTATACCAGCCGCTGTCAAACACCTGTAACCGCGAGAAAACTGACCTGGCCGGCACTTGTAAGAGAATTTTTCTGCTAGTGTCGAGGCCATTAAATCGGCTCGATGATGTCGGACAGGAAGACTCAGATGATGGATGTGCGATCCCCTTTGGCCAACATCGGCCTGTGTGCGGCGTTGCTGATGGCCAGCGGCTGCTCCCCCAAAGATGAGCAGAAGCAGGCCACCCTCGAAGAGAAAACCGCGAAGTTCGAGCAATCCCTCGACAGCATCCAGGACCCCAAACTGCGCGACGCCATCGCCGACCTTGGCGGCTCGCTGCTGTTGCTGGAACGGGCGCGGGTCAAACTCGCCGACAAACCCGTCGAAGCCGAATACGGTGAAAACTCCCTCGCCCTGCTAACGCATTACCCTACGCCCCAGGCGCTGGTGGACACCTATATCAACGGCCTTTTCGTACTGCGCAAAGCCTCGCATTCCGACTACCTGACGGATCTGCAACCGGTCTTCCCGTTCAGCTTCAACGCCCCGGACCAATTCCCCTTCCCCCATGGGCTGGAATGGCAGTCGGTCACGCTGAGCAACAACAAAGTCATCCCATTCCAGCCGGAATGGTCGGAAACCGACCCTGGCATCCAGTTGAGCCCCAGCAGTTCCAACCTGACCAACCCCGATGACCTGACAGTAACCTACCCGTTCATCGAAGGCGTCGAGACGGAAAACAAAAGCCAACCACAGCCCGTCAGCCTCAAGGGCACGGTAGAAGTGGTCGCGCCGGGCAAGCTGCTGAACTTCGAGCTGTCGAAACAGGACGTCGGCCGCACCCGCACCGACGGCACTGTGAGCCTCAAGCTGTTGTTACTGGAAAAGAACTACGCCGAAATCGAGATGACCAACAGCGCGCCACTCGCCGCAGAAGTGGGCGACGAATCGCCCAACCCATTGCTGGTACAAGCGCAAGACAGCACCGGGCAATTCCTCACGCGTTCGGGTTCGATCAACGAAAGCGCAGCGCAGGTGGCGTTCTACGAGAAACAACTGGCCGAGATGCAAAAGCAGACGGTCTGGTCGGATGCGTTCGAGAAAAAACTCGTCGATGAGCAGAAAGCCTTCGAACACAAACAAACCAGCCACTACGCCAAAGTCTATTTCAATGGCGTGATCGACAAGCTACACGTCAACGTGCTGGATTTCTCCACCGCCACGCTCACCCGCAAAGACCTTGATCTACCAGTGCTGCGCTTCGACAAGAACAGCCTGCAGAAAACCGTGCAAGCCTTGCCGATGCCGGTCACGGTGTATGACGACGGCGCCGCCGGTTGGCTCAAAGACGCGAGCATGACCGAAGACCAGCTGAAAAACAGCGTCACCATCAGCCAGTCGACCGAAGACGCGAGTGCCGCCCATATCGTGTTCGACCACCCGTTCACCTTCAATGACGACCTGGTCGGCGCCGAGCGCAACAGCAGCGAATCGCCGATTACCTTCTTCACCGCCGATGACAAGGGCGAGCGCGGTGAGCCGATCGAGTTGCCGACCGAAGCCTTCGAGCTGAACCCGGCACGCGGCACGCTGACCTACGACCTCAACCTGTTCCCGGAAAACCCGGCGTTTGTGGTGGGCTCGGTGCCGCTGTTCCTCGCCACCATCGACAAAGCCACGATCGATGTCGCCAAGCTGCCCAAGGGCCTGTCGCTCAAGGACAACGCGCTGATTGTCGACCAGAAGGAATTCCCCGCTGACAGCTGGCGCTTCTATGCCAAGGACGCCAGTGGCAACTACCTCAAGGAAATTCTCGGTGTGAGCCACCGCGCCGAGGAATTCGGCACGGCGATGTTTGACGTGCACTATTTCTACGGCCAGCCAACCACCCTGGAAAGCTACCAGCGCACTGACCTGAGCACCGTGCAATACGGTTTCGAGGTCAAGCTGGACAAGCCCGAGAGCAAATAGCGCTCAGTGCTGGGTGTCGCCATTGAGCTGTCGCAGATGGGCCTGCATGTGCAGGCTCCAGATCTGCGGGTCGCCCGCCTTCTCATAGCCATGGGAAGTGAGGCTGTCGACGATTGATTCCAGCATGCTTTCCGCCACAAAAGGCCCATGGAACGGGCCTTGGGACTTGATGGTGGACGGCTGCTCACCGGTCATTCCGGCGGCAAACAACAAGGTCCACAGCCCGTTATCCCCCGCGAGAGGGCGAATGGAGCATTCGATACGGGTGACCAGGCCAAAACACTGGCGGGTAAGGCAAAGGTTGCGCGACATGGCGGCGACCCTCGTTAGATCGGCGTTCAGCCTCGATCACACACGGCGAGGCTGTTTCTATCCTGCGACTCCTGTAGAAATCCCTTGAGCAGAGAATAGAATAAAATCGCTACAAACCAAGACCGTAGAGACCAACGGCCATCACCCCCCCTCCACCGCCAATTTTATGACTGTAGTGAGCGGGCTTGCCCCGCGCCGGGTGGCGAAGCCGCCCCAAACGGAACGCCGCGGTGTTTCAGACAGACCGCGGCGTATGGATTTGGGGCGGCTTCGCCACCCGGCGCGGGACAAGCCCGCTCACTACAACGTCAGGTCGGCTTGGTTTCGGCCAGCGCCTCCTGCGCCAGCTCCTTCTCCGCGTCCTTCAGGTCTTCCTCGCTGATCATCTCCGCGATCACGCGCAAACGCTCAACCACCCGCGCATTGACGGAGCCTTCCGGGAACTGCCCTTCTTCATCCGGCGCACCGGCCGGCTCGCCCACCAGCAGGCTCAAGGCTTCGTCCGCCTGACGTACCGCATAGATATGGAACTGCCCGGCACGCACGGCCTGCAACACCTTCTCATCGAGCATCAGCGTGGCGACGTTGGCCTGGGGAATGATCGCCCCCTGCTCGCCGGTCAAGCCGCGGGCTTCGCAAAGACGGAAGAAGCCTTCGATCTTTTCGTTGACCCCACCCACCGCCTGCACTTCGCCGAACTGGTTGATCGAGCCGGTGATGGCAAAGCACTGCTTGAGCGGCGTCTTCGACAGGGCCGAGATCAGGGTGCACGCCTCGCCCAGGGACGCGCTGTCACCGTCCACATAACCGTAGGACTGTTCCAGCGCAATGCTCGCCGAAATCGCCAGCGGGAACTCCTGGGCATAACGGCTCCCCAGGTAACCCGTGAGGATCATCACGCCCTTGGAGTGAATCGGCTGGCCAAGGTTGACCTCACGCTCGATGTCGACAATACCGCTGCCGCCCGGGTACACCGTGGCGGAAATCCGCGCCGGCACGCCGAAGGCCGAATCGCCGACTTCCAGCACCGTGAGCCCGTTGCACTTGCCCACGGCCGCGCCGTCAGTGTCGATCAGGATGACGCCGGCGAGCATGTCGTCGAGAATCCGCGCCGACACACGCCCGGTGCGGGTGGCCTTGGCCTTGAGTGCGCGCTCGATATGCCCGGCGTCGGTCATTTCATCGCTGGCCAGGTGACGAATGAAATCGGCCTCACTGACCAGTTGGAACAAATCCCCAATCCGCGCCGACAAGCGCCCCTGGTGTTCCGCCAACCGCGCGCTGTACGTGGCCAACCGCGCCACCGCGTCCGAGGTCAGCGGTGCCATGCCTTCTTCCGAGGTGCGGGTCTTGAGCAACTGGGCGAACTGCTCCAGGCTCTCGTCGACCATCGGGATGTCCTCGTCGAAGTCCACCAGCACGCGGAACATCTCCTGGAAGTCCGGATCGGCGTCCTGCAACGCGTAATACAGCTGGCGCGAACCAATGATGATCACCTTGACCTGCAACGGGATCATCTGCGGGTTGAGGGTCACGGTAGCCAGGCGGCCCAGTTCGCCCAACGGCGACTCCATCTTGAGTTTGCGTGATTGCAGGGAACGCTTGAGGGCGTCCCACACAAACGGTTCGCCGAGCATTTTCTCGGCCTCAAGGATCAGGAAACCACCGTTGGCACGGTGCAAGGCGCCGGGACGCAGCTGGCGATAAGTGGTGTAGAGCGCGCCCTGGTCGGTGCTGTATTCGATCCGACCGAACAGGTTGTCGTAGGTCGGATGTGGTTCAAACACCACCGGCGCGCCGCCGTTGACCGGATGGCCCACCACCAGGCTCGGGCAGTACTGCTCTTCGAGCAGCTTGCGCGCCTGGGCGTCGGTCTTGGCGTCATCGACCAGTTGCTCGACCACGGTCTTGAGCAGGTACACCTGCATGGCTTGCAGGTAACCGCAGACGCCAGCATTTTCCGCGTATTTTTCCGACAGCGGCGCAAGCAGAGGCTGCAGGGCCAGGGTGATGGTTTCTTCGTTGAACTGGCGCAGTTGGTTGTTCGACTCACGCTTCCATTGCGGCAGGCTCGCCAACTCTTCGTTGAGGCGCTCCTCCAGCTCGGAAATATCGGTGTGGAAGCGCTCGCGGTCAGCTTCCGGCAACTGCGAAAACTCCGCCTCGTCCAGCGCCTTGCCGTCGAGCATCGGGGTGAAGGCGATGTTGGAGCTGTCGCGGTACAGCGCCACGTCCTTTTCCAGGGCCAGGCGCTCGATCACGTCCAGGGCCTTGTCGTAGCGCTGGTTGAAGGCGCGGTCGATCGCACTTTTGCGCTGCTGGTAGGTCGGGTGCTCGAAAACGGCCGGGAAGGTCGCCACCAAGTTGTCGACCAGGCCGTTGATGTCGGCAATGAACGCTGCCGCCGCACCGCCTGGCAATTCCAGGGCACGCGGCTCGCGAGGCTCATCGAAATTATTGACGTAGACCCAGTCCGATGGGGTCTGCAGGCGTTTACCTTCGGCCTTCAGGTAGCGTTTGACGAACGAAAAGCGACCGGTCCCCGGCTCGCCCATGACAAACACGTTGTAACCGGGGCGTGGCATGGCCACACCGAACTGCAAGGCTTCAACCGCACGTTCCTGGCCAAGCACACCGCGAAAGGGCTCCAAATCATTGGTGGTCGAGAAGCTGAACTGTTCAGCGGAGAAAGGGCGAGTCAGCGCTTCGGGCGCTAGACGCAAGCTGGCAGCAACAGGATCAGGCATCGGGCTTCCTTACATCAGGCGGGGCAGATGACGGCATTCTGGCTCTCGCTTGCGCGCTCTGGCAAGGCGCGACGTTGGGAAAGCTCGGATACGTAACAGGTCCTACATAAAAATCGCGAAAACTCTGATTGTTAGTAAAAAATCACGGAACCCCTGGAACCTGCCTAAACTCCAAACTGCGCGGGTCGGACAAATAATAACTGGCCCCTGAGGCGCTGCAACGCGCCTGACCCTTGTCCATTGGTTTGCACACAAAGAGAAAAAAGCTATGAAACGGATCCTTCTCGGTACTCTCTTCACCGTTGTCTCCCTCAATGCAATGGCAGAATCCCCAGGCGGCCCGAACTGCGGTTGGGGCAACATGCTGTTCGAAGGCCAACGCGGTACGCCGGCACACTTCCTCGCCTCCACCACCAACGGCACGTCCGGTAACGCCACTTTCGGCATGACTTCGGGCACCAACGGTTGCAGCACCAACAGCGCCCTGACCTACGGCGGCAAGTCCTGGATTGCCATGAACGGCATGATGAACGAGCTGTCCGAAGACATGGCCAAGGGCAATGGCGAAGCACTGACCACCTACGCGGTGGTACTGGGTGTGGCGCCAGAAGATCGCGAGCACTTCGCGGCCGTGACCCACGAACACTTCCAGCAGATCTTCAGCAAGGCTGACGTGACCGCTGACGACGTGCACAACAACACCCTCGCTGTCCTGAAAAGTGATGCACGCTTGGCGAAATACGCAACCCAAGCTTAAGCTCGACCAGCCCGCGCCTCCCCAGGCGCGGGTTTTACGTTTGGACCCGCTCCCCTTTTGGGTCTCACTTTTTCCGACTTAAGTTGCCCTTATGCTCAAACGCCTTGCCTGGATGGCACTCTTCGCCTGCGCCCCGCTGTACGCGGCCCCGCATCTTGATGATCAACGTTTGCAGCAACTGGCCAACGACCCGTTCTGGCTGTCTCTGGGCCATTACGAAGCCGGTAAAATCAGTGGCTGGCGCAGCTATGTCAGCGACCAGAAATTCTTCCTCGCCGCCGACGGCGCGCACCACCCGGATGCCGAACTCAAGGCGACCGTCGACGCGCTGTATGCGCCCGCAAGCCTGGGTGAAAAACACGCCCAATGCGTCTACCCCGCACGTACCCGCTGGCTCAAGGATCAATTGCACCTGAGCGGCCTGCCCGCCGTGGACTGCAGCGAATTCAAGCAATGGTTCAAGGACGTCGCGCCCCACAGCGCGGTGATGATCTTCCCGGCGGCCTACCTCAACAGCCCGTCGTCGATGTTCGGTCACACCCTGCTGCGCATCGACCAGGCCGACGTGCAACGAGACAACACCGCGCTGCTCAGCTACGCGATCAACTTCGGCGCGTATATCGAAGGCTCGGACAACAGCATCCTCTACGCCTGGAAAGGCCTGATGGGCGGCTATCCCGGCCTGTTTGCGCTGGTCCCCTACCAGGAAAAGCTTTCCGAGTACCGTAGCCTCGAAAACCGCGACCTGTGGGAATACCGCCTCAACCTGACCCAGGTCGAGACCGAGCGTATGGTCGAGCACGTGTGGGAGCTCAAGCAGATCAAGTTCGACTACTTCTTCTTCGACGAAAACTGCTCCTATCGCCTGCTGGAATTGCTGCAAGTCGCCCGCCCCGGCCTGCGCCTGACCGAACAGTTCCCACTGACCGCGATCCCCACCGACACGGTCAAGGCCGTCAAGGACGCCGGCCTTGTCGAGAAGATCGACTACCGCCCATCGCGCGAACGCGAGCTGCTGGAACGCGCCAAGCCCCTGGACAGCGATGAGCAGCAATGGGTGCTGAAGGTCAGCGAAGAGCAGAAACACTTGCAGGACCCCGCGTTCAAGGCACTCGCCAAAGACCGCCAAGCCCTGATCATCGACGCCGCCTACCGCCTGGGCCGCTACCGCGCCAACGGCCTGGAGCGTGACCCGGCCCGCTCCCAGCGCAGCTTCGAACTGCTGCGCGCAATCAACCAGAACCCGGCACCGGACCTGAAGATCCAGCCGCCAGGCCTGCCGGAAAACGGTCATGAGTCACGCACCTGGCAAGCCGGCATCGGCACCCGGGGTGACAAAGCCTTTGGCGAATACGGCCTGCGCATGGCCTACCACGACCTCAACGACAACGCCGAAGGCTTCCCCCTCGGCGCGCAGATCGAAATCCTGCAAATGAAACTGCGCCAGTACGAAGGCAACCACTGGCAATTGCAGCAACTGGACCTGGCCACCATCCGCTCCCTGACCCCGCGCAACGCCTTGCTGCAACCGTTGTCCTGGCAAGTCACCGGCGGCCTGGAGCGCGTACCGGGCAAACACGACGACGAAACCCTTGTCGCCCACGTCAACGGCGGCGCCGGCGGCACCTGGCAACTGCGCGACGACATGCTTGGCTTCGCCCTCGGCACCGTGCGCGTGGAACACAACAACGACTTCAACGAGGCCATCTCCCCGGCGGCAGGGTTCAACACCGGCGTGTTGTGGAAAAACCCGCTGGGCAACCTGAGCCTGGAAGCCAGGGGGGATTTCTTTACCAATGGCGAAGTACGCCGTAGTCTCAGCCTGAACCAGCAGTGGGAATTGTCGCGCAACCTGGGCCTGCGCCTGAGTGCGCAGCGTGAGTACAGCCACCTGTCGACCCCCATCAACGAGGTGATGCTCGAAGTGAAGTGGTACCACTACTGACCCCGTCCCAAAGCCCGACACAGATCAAAAATGAGAGAGCGGGCTTGCTCGCGAATGCAGAGTGTCAGCCACTTGCGTATCGACTGCCCCACCGCATTCGCGGGCAAGCCCGCTCCCACATCGGGCCCGCAACCATTCAGATACACCTAAAGGAGCTCAACCAACATGGCCGTTACCTGCACCACCCTCGAACACGTGCGCAGCAACATCGACCGCCTCGACCAGCAAATCGTCACCCTGCTGGCAGAGCGCGGCAACTATGTCTCCCAGGCCGCGCGCTTCAAAAAAGACACCGATAGCGTCAAGGCGCCCCAACGGGTTGAACAGGTCATCGCCAAGGTGCGGGACTTGTCCCACACGCTCGGCGCAAACCCGGACGTTACCGAACAGGTCTATCGCGCCATGATTGCGGCGTTTATCCAGCAGGAGCTGGCTGAGCATGCGAAGCTCGGAGAAGCCAGCTAAAAAATGTGGGAGGGGGCGTGCACATTTACCCCGCGCCCAACAGCTTTCTCACCTCCCTTTCACACCCCCCCGACAATTCCCTATCTAGACTTATCCCCATCAGCCGGTAAGCGGCCAGGGAGTTCGTCATGTGGCGGTATGCGGTATTGCTATGCGCGGTGGTGTGGTTGTCGGGTTGCCAGTCGACTCATCAGGAGTTATTGGCCAAGGGCTACCCCCCAGCCTTTGCCGATGGCTTTGACGACGGCTGCAGCAGCGGGCGGCAAGCGGCCGGGGTGATCAGTGGGGAGTTTCGCAAGAACGTCCCGCGTTATCTGAAGGATCGCGAGTACGCCGAAGGCTGGGAGGACGGCTTCCGCCAGTGCAAGGCCATGCGTGAGAACGAAGAGTTGCGCGACTACAAGGACAATCACTGGGACGACCGTGAGCGCGCCTGGCAGCATGAGAAGGACCGCGACGCCGCCAAGGCCTATCGTTCGCAATAGGTCGCTTTCAGACATCCACTGAAACTAAAGCGCGGCGAACATGGCCGAAACTCCATTGAGGGAGACTGTCATGAGCCGAGCTTTTGTAAATGAGGACAACGTCGCCGCCCAGGCTGACCAGCCGGTGGAGCGTCACGTCAGTGATCAGCCCAACCGTGTCACTGCGCAGGGGTTGGCGCAGTTGCAGGCCAAAGTCGCGCAGTTGCAGCACGACTACAGCGTCGAATCCGCCAAAGATGATAAACAGCGCCAGGCCGACCTTGAGCGGGACCTGCGTTACTTCAACCAGCGGGTGCAGAGCGCCCAAGTCGTAGCGCCGGCCACTTCCACCGAAAAGGTGCAGATCGGCAGCTGGGTGACCTTCGCCAATGAGCAAGACGTGCAGCAGCGCATTCAGTTGGTCGGTGAAGACCAGGCCGACGCTGCGGCAGGCCTGATCAACTGGGGTTCGCCCCTGGGCCGCGCATTGCTCGGGGCCCAGGTGGGGGACGAGGTGCTGTGGAAGCGCCCCGTCGGCGATCAGTTGATCGAAGTGTTGCGCATCGACCCCGAGGTTTAGACGATGCCCTGGGCCAGCATCGCGTCGGCGACTTTGACGAAACCGGCGATGTTCGCGCCCTTGACGTAGTTGATCCGGCCGTTTTCTTCGCCGTAGTGCACGCAGGCATGGTGGATCGACTGCATGATGTTGTGCAGCTTGCTGTCCACTTCACCGGCCGTCCACAGCAGGCGCATGGCGTTCTGCGACATTTCCAGGCCGCTGACGGCCACGCCACCGGCATTGGAGGCTTTGCCCGGCGCGAACAGGATGCCCGCCTCGATGAACAGATCCACGGCCGCCAGCGTCGTCGGCATGTTGGCGCCTTCGGCTACGCAGATGCAGCCATTGCGCAGCAGGGTGCGCGCCGCATCGGCGTCGAGTTCGTTCTGGGTCGCGCAGGGCAGTGCAATATCGCAGGCCAGTTCCCACGGCGTCTGGCCCTTGCGGAATTCCAGGCCGAAACGCTCGGCCAGCTCACTGATGCGCCCGCGTTGCACGTTTTTCAGTTCCAGCAGCGCCGACCACTGTTCTTCGGTCAAGCCGCTTTCGGCATACAGCGTGCCTTCGGAGTCGGACAGGGAAATCACTTTGCCACCCAGGTCCATGACCTTGCGCGCCGCGTATTGCGCCACGTTGCCGGAACCGGACACCGCCACGCGCTTGCCTTCAACCCGCAGGCCGTCGCGCTTGAGCATCTCTTCGGCGAAGTACACGCAACCGAAACCGGTGGCTTCCGGACGGATCAGGCTGCCGCCATAGGTCATGCCCTTGCCGGTCAGTACGGAGGTGAACTGGTTGCTCAGGCGCTTGTACTGCCCAAACAGGAAACCGATCTCGCGGGCGCCCACGCCAATATCGCCGGCCGGCACGTCGACGTCGGCGCCGATGTGACGGTACAGCTCGCTCATGAACGACTGGCAGAAACGCATGACTTCGGCGTCGCTCTTGCCCTTGGGGTCGAAGTCCGAACCGCCTTTACCGCCGCCCATGGGCAGCGAGGTCAGGGAGTTCTTGAAGGTCTGTTCGAAGGCGAGGAATTTCAGCACGCCCAGGTTCACCGACGGGTGGAAGCGCAGGCCGCCCTTGTACGGGCCGATGGCGCTGTTCATCTGGATGCGGAAACCGCGATTGACCTGGACCTTGCCATGATCATCGACCCACGACACCCGGAAGGTGATTGCGCGTTCGGGCTCGCAGATGCGCTCCAGAATGCCCGAGGTCAGGTAGTGGGGATTGGCTTCGAGAAACGGCCACAGGCTGCGTAGGACTTCTTCTACAGCCTGGTGGAATTCTGGCTGGTCCGGGTCGCGTTTCTTGAGTCGGGCAAGGAAGGATTCGACGGATTCGATCATGAAAAGTCTCGGCAAATTGATTGTTTTTAAATGAGATTGAGCCGGACTTTATCAATTCATGTCGCACTGCGACAGGGCAAAATGTCGCTTTTGTGAATTTAAATGGTGCATTAGATATAAATAAGTCAAAAAAACAGGGGCTTTTTGCACCTTAAAAGGGATTACCAACCCAAGCAATGCACCAACAAATAAACCGCCTTCGCAGGCAAGCCAGCTCCCACATTTGACCGAGTACATCCGCAGCGACGCGGTCGAATGTGGGAGCTGGCTTGCCTGCGATGAATGCACCTCGGTCCTACAGAAAAACACAAAAAAAACGGAGCCCGAAGGCTCCGCTCTTTCACACCACCAACCCGAATCAGGCCAGTTTTTTGTGACGCACGCGGTGCGGCTGGGCAGCGGCTTCGCCCAAGCGCTTCTTACGGTCGGCTTCGTACTCGGTGTAGTTGCCTTCGAAGAACACCGCCTGGGAGTCGTCTTCGTACGCCAGGATGTGCGTCGCGACGCGGTCAAGGAACCACCGATCGTGAGAGATCACAATGGCGGCGCCCGGGAAGTCCAGCAGGGCTTCTTCCAGGGAACGCAGGGTTTCAACGTCAAGGTCGTTGGACGGTTCGTCGAGCAGCAGGACGTTGCCGCCCTCTTTGAGGGTCAGGGCCAGGTGCAAGCGACCGCGCTCACCACCGGACAGGTCCTTGACGAACTTCTGCTGGTCGCCGCCCTTGAAGTTGAAACGGCCGACGTAGGTGCGCGACGGGATTTCATAGTTGCCGATACGGATCTGGTCGGAACCGTCGGAAATCTGCTGGAACACCGTCTTGCTGCCGTCGAGGTCTTCACGGCTCTGGTCCACACAGGCCAGTTGCACGGTTTCGCCGATCTCGATGCTGCCGGAGTCCGGGGTTTCCTTGCCCATCAGCATGCGGAACAGTGTGGATTTACCCGCACCGTTACCACCGATAACGCCGACGATCGCGCCTTTTGGCATGGAGAACGACAGGTTATCGATCAACACGCGGTCGCCATAGCCTTTGGAAACGTTCTTGAACTCGATGACCTTGTCACCCAGGCGCGGGCCGGCCGGGATGTAGATCTCGTTGGTTTCCGAACGCTTCTGGAATTCCTGCGATTGCATTTCTTCGAAGCGTTGCAGACGCGCCTTGGATTTGGACTGGCGGGCTTTGGCGCCTTTGCGCACCCACTCCAGTTCTTCCTTCATGGCTTTTTCGTGGGCCGATTGCTGCTTGGATTCGGCGGCCAGACGGTCGGACTTGGCTTCCAGCCAACCGGAGTAGTTGCCCTCGTAAGGGATACCGGCGCCACGGTCGAGCTCGAGGATCCAGCCGGCAACGTTGTCCAGGAAGTAACGGTCGTGCGTGATCGCAACCACGGTGCCTGGGAAGTCGTGAAGGAAATGTTCCAACCAGGCGACGGAATCGGCGTCCAAGTGGTTGGTGGGTTCGTCGAGCAGCAGCATGTCGGGGGCCGACAGCAGCAGGCGGCACAGGGCCACACGGCGCTTCTCGCCACCGGACAGGTGTTCGACCTTGGCGTCCCACGCCGGCAGGCGCAGCGCGTCGGCGGCGACTTCCAGCTGGCGCTCAAGGTTGTGACCGTCGCCAGCCTGCAGGATGGCCTCGAGCTTGGCCTGTTCGGCGGCCAGCTTGTCGAAGTCGGCATCCGGCTCGGCGTAGGCGGCGTAGACCTCGTCCAGGCGCGCCTGGGCGTTCTTGATCACGGCGACGGCTTCTTCAACCACTTCACGCACGGTCTTGGTCGGGTCCAGGATCGGCTCTTGCGGCAGGTAACCGATGTTCAGGTCGGGCATCGGGCGGGCTTCGCCTTCGAACTCGGTGTCGACGCCGGCCATGATTTTCAGCAGTGTGGACTTACCCGAACCGTTGAGGCCGAGCACGCCGATCTTGGCGCCGGGGAAGAAGGACAGCGAAATGTTTTTCAGGATTTCCCGCTTCGGCGGAACTACTTTTCCCAGCCGATGCATGGTGAAGACGTATTGAGCCATGGTAAACCTAGCGTCAGTGACTGATGAATTAATGCGGGCGAAGCCCGTGCCAGGCCATGCGCCGCGCGGGCCGTTGACGGTAATCAATGCCTGCGTGCGGAAAGAGCCTGAATGTCTGGGGCTGGAACGCCCCCGCGTAACCGGCAAAGCTACCTGAATGCGCCTGGCCAGTCCAGCCAAGCGGGGCTGGCACTTTGCCACAACTCAAGGCATGCTAGCCGCCCTTCGGCGTCCGGCTTATAGTGCGTGTCGCACGCCAGTCCAGCCAACCCGCAGGATCACAGCTTGTCCAAAGTCACGCCGCCTACTCCCCTACGCGCCGCTCATATCGCGCCGGGAGCGCCCCTGCATGGCACCTTGAAAGGCGCGTTGGCGACGCTCGTCCTTTTGTTGCTCGCGCTTTTGTTCTGGCAACTGCTGGACCAGTTGCAGCAAAACCAGAAAAACCAGCAGCAATACACCATCGACTACAGCGCCGACCTGGCTGAGCAGATCAGCCTGAACATGGCCCTGAGCGCAAAAATCGCCCTGAACCTGCTACCGATGGTCGAGCCGCCGCGCAACAGCGAACAGCAGCAGGCCCTGGTGCATACGTTGCAGCGCTCCCTGCCGGAGTTGCGCAGCATCGCCTTGCTGGCCCCCAGCGGCGCAATGATCAGCGACAGCGCCAGTGACAGCCAGGACGCGGCCTGGCTCGAAGAGCTGGTGCAACGCAGCCATTCCCAGCCTTACTACCTGAGCAACAGCAACGACGGCACGATCATCTATCTGTTGCTGCACCAGCCAACTGGCGGCTCGCGGGTGTATTGGGTGTTGCGCCTGGCGCCCGCCTACCTGGTCAACCTGACTCGCCAGGATGGCCAGGGCCAGCGACCGACGTGGGCCATCGAGAACCGCATCAATCACCGCGTGGTCGGCCGTGACAGCGGCATGCCGGCGCAATGGGCCGTGGCGCTGACCCCGGACGAATTGAATAAAAGTGTACTCATCACCCCCCTGAGCAAAAGCGACTGGCAATTGCGCGGCCTGTTCGACCGCAATGCCGTGCTGGAAGAACTGCTGCCCGCCTTCATCGGCAAGTGCCTGCTCGGCCTCGCGTTCTCGCTGATCCCGGTATTCGTGCTGGTCAACATGCGCCGCCGCCAGCGCCAGGTGCATGAAGGTCGGCGGCGCTACCAGGATATTTTCGAGGGCACCGGCGTGGCCCTGTGCGTGCTGGACCTGTCGGGACTGAACACGTTCTTTGACAAGGCCAGGCTGCAAACCCGCGAACAATTGCACGACTGGCTACAAGGCAACCGCGAACAGCGCCAGCAACTGCTCAGGGAACTGCGCATCACCGAGGTCAACCAGGTCGCAGTGCGCTTGCTCAACGTCGGCTCATGCGATGAAGCCTGGGAACGCCTGATCGATGACTGCCCGCACAACGCCACGGCCATCGGCTACCAGGTGCTGGAAGCGGTGCTGACCCAGCAGAAGCAGTTGGAGCTGGAAATCCACCTCAACGATGTCGCCGGCAATGACCAATACCTGTGGCTGGTGATGCGCCTGCCGGAGCAGCAGGACGACTTCAAGGCGGTGATCCTGAGCATCAGCGACATCACCAGCCGCAAGCTGATCGAGCTGTCACTGGTGGAACGCGAGAGTTTCTGGTCGGACGTGGTCCGCACCGTGCCCGACCACCTGTATGTGCAGGACGTGATCAGCCAGCGCATGATTTTCAGCAACCATCACCTGGGCCACACCCTCGGCTACAACAAAGCCGAACTGCTGCAAATGGGCGAGTATTTCTGGGAAATCCTGCTGCACCCCGAAGACGCCGAGCGCTACCACGACTTGCGCCAACAACAGCGCCAGGCCAGTTATTCGACCCAGTTGCAATGCCAGTTACGCTTCCGCCACCGCAACAACCAGTGGCGCCGCTTCGAAATTCGCGAGCAGGCCCTGGCGCGGGACAAGGCGGCGCAGGTCACGCGGATCATCGGCGTGGCCAAGGACATCACCGACCAGATCGAAGCCAGTGAATCCCTGCGCGACAGCGAGCAGCGCTACCGCATGCTCGCCGAAAGCATCAGCGACGTGATCTGCTCCACCGACAGCCAACTGGCCCTCAACTACATCAGCCCGTCGGTCAACGCGGTGCTGGGCTACGACGTGGACTGGGTGTTCAAGAACGGCTGGCAGTCGATCATCGCCAACCCGCAGCAACTGACCGGCATCTACAGCCTGGTGGAACAGGTCAGCCGCGCCCTCGGTGATACCGACGCGCTGGCCAGGCTGCGCGACGAAGCGCGGACCCAGCTGTTCCTGTTCGATTGCCTGCGCGCCGACGGGCGCAAAGTGCCGATCGAATTGCGCCTGGTGCTGGTGTGGGATGAACACGGCACGTTCGAAGGCATCCTTGGCGTCGGCCGCGACATCAGCCAGCAACGCCGCGCCGAGAAAGACCTGCGCATGGCGGCCACGGTATTCGAACACTCCACCTCGGCGATCCTGATCACCGACCCGGCCGGCTATATCGTCCAGGCCAACGACGCATTCACCCGCGTCAGCGGCTACAGCGTGGCCGACGTGCTCGACCAGTTGCCGAACATGCTCACCGTCGACGAACAGCAAGAAGCCCATCTGCGCTACGTGCTCAAGCAGTTGCACCAGCACAGCACCTGGGAAGGCGAAGTGTGGCTCAAACGCCGCAACGGCGAGCATTACCCGGCCTGGGTCGGCATTACCGCCGTGTTCGACGACGAAGGCGACCTGGCCAGCTACGTGTGCTTCTTCAGCGACATCAGCGAGCGCAAGGCCAGTGAGCAGCGTATCCACCGCCTGGCCTACTACGACGCCCTGACCCACCTGCCCAACCGCACGCTGTTCCAGGACCGCCTGCACACCGCGTTGCAATCGGCCGAACGGCAGAAGTCGTGGGTCGTGCTGATGTTCCTCGACCTCGACCGCTTCAAGCCGATCAACGATTCCCTGGGCCACGCCGCCGGCGACCGCATGCTCAAGGAAATGGCCACGCGCCTGCTTGGCTGCGTCGCCGAAGACGACACCGTGGCGCGCATGGGTGGCGACGAGTTCACCTTGCTGCTGCAACCGCGCATCAGCCGCGAAATGGCACTGAACCGCGCGATCCACGTGGCCGAACAGATCCTCGCCAGCCTGGTGAAGCCGTTTGTGCTCGAAGGCCGCGAATTCTTCGTCACCGCCAGTATCGGCATTGCCCTCAGCCCGCAGGACGGCAACGAGCTGAGCCAGCTGATGAAAAACGCCGACACGGCGATGTATCACGCCAAGGAACGCGGCAAGAACAACTTCCAGTTCTACCAGGCCGACATGAACGCCAGCGCCCTGGAGCGCCTGGAGCTGGAAAGCGACCTGCGCCATGCCCTGGACCAGAACGAGTTCGTGCTCTATTACCAGCCGCAGTTCAGCGGCGACGGCAAGCGCCTGACCGGCGCCGAAGCCTTGCTGCGCTGGCGTCATCCGCGTCGCGGGCTGGTGCCGCCGGGGGACTTCATCCCGGTGCTGGAGGAGTTGGGCCTGGTGGTGGATGTGGGCGACTGGGTAATCAGCGAGGCGTGCCGCCAGCTCAAGACCTGGCACCAGAACAAGGTGCGCGTGCCGAAAGTCTCGGTGAACATCTCGGCGCGGCAGTTCTCCGACGGCCAGTTGGGCGAACGCATCGCCAGCATCCTGGAAGACACCGGCCTGCCGCCGGCGTGCCTGGAACTGGAGCTGACCGAAAGCATCCTGATGCGCGAAGTCAACGAAGCCCTGCACATCCTCGACGGCCTGAAAAACCTGGGCCTGAGCATTGCGGTCGACGACTTCGGCACGGGTTACTCGTCGCTCAACTACCTCAAGCAATTCCCCATCGACGTGCTGAAGATCGACCGCACCTTTGTCGACGGCCTGCCGTCTGGCGAACAGGACGCCCAGATCGCCCGCGCCATTATCGCCATGGCCCACAGCCTGAACCTGGCGGTGATCGCCGAAGGCGTGGAAACCCATGAGCAACTCGACTTCCTGCGTGAGCATGGTTGCGATGAAGTGCAGGGCTACCTGTTTGGACGGCCGATGCCGGCGAGCCGGTTTGAAGCGCAGTTCAGCAATGATGCGCTGTTCATGTTCGACTGAGACTTTGTGGTGAGGCTGCTGGCCTCTTCGCGAGCAAGCCCGCTCCCACATTCGTCCGCATTTCAAAGTTGGAACTCGGTCAAATGTGGGAGCGGGCTTGCTCGCGAAGAGGCCCTCACAGCCACCACCCATCCCCAGATGAGCCCCACTTGTCCGCGACATGACGTCCTTTCATATGCCATCTAAAAGCGGTTGGGTTAGAATGCCCTCCTTTTCTGCCCCCGATCCTTGAGGACCGCCATGTTCAGCCGTGATTTGACTATTGCCAAGTACGACGCCGATCTCTTCGCCGCCATGGAGCAAGAAGCCGTGCGCCAGGAAGAGCACATCGAGCTGATCGCTTCGGAAAACTACACCAGCCCAGCGGTCATGGAGGCTCAGGGTTCGGTTCTGACCAACAAGTACGCCGAAGGCTACCCAGGCAAGCGCTACTACGGCGGTTGCGAGTACGTCGACGTGGTTGAGCAACTGGCCATCGACCGTGCAAAAGAACTGTTCGGCGCCGATTACGCCAACGTCCAGCCGCATGCCGGTTCCCAAGCCAACAGCGCCGTGTACCTGGCCCTGCTGCAAGCGGGCGACACCATCCTGGGCATGAGCCTGGCCCACGGCGGTCACCTGACCCACGGCGCCACTGTTTCTTCCTCCGGCAAGCTGTACAACGCCGTTCAATACGGTATCGATGGCAACGGCCTGATCGACTACGACGAAGTCGAGCGCCTGGCTGTTGAACACAAGCCAAAAATGATCGTGGCCGGTTTCTCTGCCTACTCGCAGATCCTGGACTTCCCACGCTTCCGCGCTATCGCCGACAAGGTTGGCGCCTACCTGTTCGTCGACATGGCCCACGTGGCCGGTCTGGTCGCCGCTGGCGTCTACCCGAACCCGGTGCCTTTCGCTGACGTGGTCACCACCACTACCCACAAGACCCTGCGCGGTCCACGTGGCGGCCTGATCCTGGCTCGCGCCAACGCCGACATCGAGAAGAAGCTGAACTCCGCCGTATTCCCGGGCGCCCAGGGCGGCCCGCTGGAGCACGTGATCGCGGCCAAGGCGATCTGCTTCAAGGAAGCCTTGCAGCCTGAGTTCAAGGTCTACCAGCAACAAGTGGTCAAGAACGCCCAGGCCATGGCCAGCGTGTTCATCGAGCGCGGTTTTGACGTGGTTTCCGGCGGTACTGAAAACCACCTGTTCCTGCTGTCGCTGATCAAGCAGGAAATCTCCGGTAAAGATGCTGACGCTGCCCTGGGCAAAGCCTTCATCACCGTGAACAAAAACTCCGTGCCGAACGACCCACGTTCGCCGTTCGTCACTTCCGGCCTGCGCTTCGGCACCCCGGCTGTGACCACTCGTGGCTTCAAGGAAGCAGAGTGCAAGGAACTGGCAGGCTGGATCTGCGACATCCTGGCAGATCTTTCCAACGAAGCCGTGATCGACGCGGTACGTGAGAAGGTCAAGGCCATCTGCAAGAAGCTGCCGGTGTACGGCGCTTGATTGCAGTTGCTTGAATGAAAAGCCCGGCTCTTGAGCCGGGCTTTTTTGTGCCTGAAACACTGCTTTCTCAGCCTGAAATGCAATCTTTGTGTGGGAGCGGGCTTCAATTCAACGCTGGTAAACCTTCGCAAAACCTTCGCGGATTTTTTCCTCCGGCAATTCATCGGCAATAAACACAATCACACTCTCCCGCGCCTCGCCGTCCTCCCATTCGGTATCCCAGTCGAACCCGTAGAGCTTGAGCACGCCCTGGAACACCATCCTGCGATCCTCCCCGGCGATGTTCAGCACGCCCTTGTAGCGCAGCAGTTGCTTGCCGTGATCTTCCAGCAGCGCGTTCATGAACTCACTGAGACGGTCAATGTCCAGCGGCTGCTCGGTGCGCAGTACCAGGCTGGAGATACGGTCGATGGACGGCGCCTTGCTGACCGGGCGCAGGCTCATGCCGGCGTTGAGGTTGAAGCCGCGCACATCGAGCAATTCGGCCAGGTCGATGGTGCCGTGATCGACCACCCGAATCGGCGCCCGACGGTTGATGCGGGTCAGGCGCTCGCTGAGGGCGTCAAAGGTGGCGTCATCCACCAGATCGCGCTTGCTCACCAGCAGGCGGTCGGCAAAGCCGATCTGGGCCTGGGCGATGGTCTGGGTCAGGTGGTGCTCGGCGTGGGCCGCGTCCACCAGGGTGATGATGCCGTCGAGGATGTAGCGCTCACGCAGTTCCTCGTCGATGAAAAAGGTCTGTGCCACCGGCGCCGGGTCGGCCAGGCCGGTGGTCTCGATCACCAGGCGGTCGAAGGCAATTTCGCCGCTGTCCAGGCGTTCGAGCAGCAGGTACAGGGCCTTGGTCAGGTCGGTGTGGATGGTGCAGCACACGCAGCCGTTGGACAGGGTCATGACTTGCACCGGCTCATCGCCCAACAGTTGGGTGTCGATACCGGCATCACTGAATTCGTTTTCGATCACGGCGATTTTCAGGCCGTGCTCGGCTTTGAGCAGGTGACGCAGCAAGGTGGTCTTGCCGGCGCCGAGGAAGCCACTGAGGATGGTTACGGGGATGGGAGAGGACAAAGACAGTTCTCCTTATAACTGAAGGAACACAAAACAAATGTGGGAGCGGGCTTGCTCGCGAAAGCAATGTGTCAGCCAGCACATACATCAACTGACAAACCGCTTTCGCGAGCAAGCCCGCTCCCACATGGGATCACCGCCAGCCCGGGCTACCGGGTCAACAGCACTTGGGCCCACCCTTGCCACCGTAACGGGCTTCCTGGCGTTCCCGGAAGAACGCCTTGTAGTCCATCACCGGTTTGTCCGGGTGCTTGGTTTGCATATGCTCGACGTACGTGTCGTAGTCGGGCATGCCGACCATCAGGCGCGCGGCCTGACCGAGGTATTTACCGAGGCGACTGATGTCATTGAACATGGCTGCAATCCTCTATCACGCGTCCGGCAGGGCCTGGAACGGGGCTTCTTTATCCGTACGCTCTTTGTTGCCCCAGGCGGCTACGCCGACCTTGAGCGCATAGAACAGGATGCTGAACACCACGAACAAGAACATCGCCGTCAGCGTTGCGTTGGTGTACGCGTTGTAGATCACGTGCTGCATCTGGTCGATGTTCTTCGCCGGGGCGAGGATCTGGCCATTGGCCAATGCATCGCTGTACTTCTTCGCCAGCGACAGGAAGCCGATCGCCGGGTTGGCGTCGAACAGCTTGATGAAGCCTGCGGTAGTGGTGCAGATCAGCAGCCAGACTGCCGGCAGCATGGTCACCCAGATGTAGCGTTGGCGTTTCATTTTGATCAGCACGACGGTCGCCAGCATCAGCGCGATACCCGCGAGCATCTGGTTGGAGATACCAAACAGCGGCCACAAGGTGTTGATGCCGCCCAGTGGGTCGATCACGCCTTGGTACAGCAGGTAACCCCACATGGCCACGCAACCGGCAGTCGCGATCAGGTTGGCGGTCCACGATTCGGTGCGTTTGAGCGAAGGCACGAAGGAGCCGAGCAGGTCCTGCAACATGAAGCGACCGGCGCGGGTACCGGCGTCAACCGCCGTCAGGATGAACAGCGCTTCGAACAGGATCGCGAAGTGATACCAGAACGCCATGGTGTTTTCACCCGGCAGCACACTGTGCAGGATCTGCGCGATACCCACGGCCAGGGTCGGCGCACCGCCGGCACGGGCCAGGATGGTGGTTTCACCGATGTCATGGGCGACGGCTTGCAGCGCCTCCGGGGTAATCGCAAACCCCCAGCTGCTGACGGTTTGAGCAACGGCAACGACATCGGCACCGACCACGGCGGCCGGGCTGTTCATGGCGAAGTACACGCCAGGCTCGATCACCGAAGCCGCAACCATCGCCATGATGGCCACGAACGACTCCATCAACATGCCGCCGTAACCGATGTAGCGGGCGTTGGTTTCGTTATCCAGCAGCTTGGGCGTGGTGCCCGAGGAGATCAGCGCGTGGAAACCCGAGACCGCGCCACAGGCAATGGTGATGAACAGGAACGGGAACAGGCCGCCCTTCCACACCGGGCCGGTGCCGTCGATGAACTGGGTCAGCGCGGGCATTTTCAGCTCTGGCATGGTGACCAGGATGCCGATGGCCAGGGCGATGATGGTGCCGATTTTCAGGAAGGTCGACAGGTAGTCACGCGGCGCCAGGATCAGCCATACCGGCAGTACCGCCGCGACGAAACCGTAGCCGATCAGCATCCAGGTGATTTGAATGCCGGTGAAGGTGAAAGCCTTGGCCCACACCGGGTCAGCGGCAATCTGCCCGCCCAGCCAGATCGAACCCAGCAGCAACAGCACGCCGATGATCGAGATTTCACCAATGCGGCCCGGGCGGATGTAGCGCATGTACACGCCCATGAACATCGCAATCGGGATGGTCGCCATCACCGTGAAGATGCCCCACGGGCTCTCGGCCAGGGCCTTGACCACGATCAGCGCCAGCACCGCAAGGATGATGATCATGATCAGGAAGCAGCCGAACAGCGCGATAGTCCCCGGAATGCGGCCCATCTCTTCGCGGACCATATCCCCCAGGGAACGGCCGTTGCGCCGAGTGGACAGGAACAGGACCATGAAGTCCTGCACCGCGCCGGCCAGTACCACACCGGCAATCAGCCAGAGCGTACCGGGCAGGTAGCCCATTTGTGCCGCCAGCACCGGGCCGACCAAGGGGCCTGCACCGGCAATCGCCGCAAAGTGGTGACCGAAAAGGATATGTTTGTTGGTCGGCACATAGTCCAGACCGTCGTTGTTGATCACTGCGGGGGTGGCCCGCCGTGGATCGAGTTGCATCACGTTATTCGCGATGAACAGGCTGTAGTAGCGGTATGCAACCAGGTAGATGGCCACAGCAGCGACCACAATCCACAAGGCGTTGATCGCCTCGCCGCGGCGCAAGGCCACTACGCCAAGGGCGCACGCTCCTACGATTGCCAGCACCAGCCAGGGTAGGTGGCGTAGCAGGCTATTATTATTTTTCATTTTTATATTCCAGCCAGGGTGGACAGAAAGGACAGCCGCTCCGAGTTTAGCGCTGTTGGCTTTAAAGACCACCCCCCTACGTTGGTCTAGAGCCTTCAGCGGGCAAAAAAAGCAGAAATACCAGCCCAATAATGGCGCAGGGCTACAATCCTTCTATCTCCAGAGGGCTTCACCATGACCGAGCAACCGTCTGACCGCCGCCGTTTCCGCAGGATCGCCTTTGACGCCAAGACTGAACTGCGGCAGAACGGCCGGGAATGGCCAGTGCAATTGGTGGATCTGTCGCTAAAGGGGCTGTTGGTACAACGGCCCGAGGACTGGAAGGGCAACAAAGCGTTGCCGTTCGACGTCGACATACGCCTGGACCCCAAGGCCCATATCAAGATGCAGGTACGACTGGCCCATGATGATCGCGGCCAGTTGGGCTTTGTGTGCAAAGACATCGACCTGGAGTCGATCAGCCACCTGCGGCGGCTGATCGAGTTGAATCTGGGCGACCAGGAAGAGTTGGAGCGGGAGCTGGGGGCGCTGCTGGAGGTGTGAGGGCTCAGGGAAATGCCGTACGTGCCGGGAAGTCGCTTTCCGTGTCCCAGTAACCCGCTTTCTGCGTGGATGCCCCATGCCACTGCCCCCCTACCCAACGGTAGGTCTGGTAGCGCGTGGCAAAATCATCGTCACCGTCGCCGTCCATGAATGACGAGACTTGCAAGAGTTCATCCGCACCGCCGCCAGCAGGCGTCGAAACCTTCCAGGCCGCCTTGCCGGTGCTGGCCAGGATAAGTGGCTTGAATTTGCCATCCGCGTCCTGGTAGCCCACCGGCTCCAGTTGCCGCTTGGCAGGCAGCAACAATTGCGTGGCCGGGCCGCTGTAGCTGCCCATAGGGGCGGTCTGGTCGATGGTCAAAAAATACACGGGCTCCGGCTGCCCGTTGAGCGCGGCTTTCTTGACCTTGGCCAGCGGGTAGCCGAGGTCCTTGTGCGCTATCACCGCGCCGGAGGCCGACACCAACCGCACCTGGGCCTCTCGCAACGGGTTTTCAACCAGATCACCGGGCTCGTCGAACGAGTCTTCATCCAGCCCGCTGCCCCAGCTGTCCTTGTGCAATTGGGCGCTGATGCGCTGGTCTTCCAGCACCTGCAAGCTGCTGCCCTCTTGGGTAACCAGCGTTTGTGCCAGCCGATACCCCGCTGGCACGTCGGCCCGCGCCATGGCGGGCAATCCGGCCAAGGTCATGAACAGGGCAAGCACGCCCCAGCGATTCATTCGTTGCATGACGCCTATCCCTGAGTTATTCAAAAAGTGCATCCAATGCCTGTTCCAGGCGGGTCACCCCAATAATCTGTATCCCCGGTGGCGACTCCTTCGGCGCGTTGCCCTTGGGTACGATCGCACGCTTGAAGCCGTGCTTGGCGGCTTCCTTCAAGCGCTCCTGGCCACTAGGGACGGGCCGCACTTCGCCAGACAGGCCCACCTCACCAAACACCAACAGGTCGTGAGGCAACGGCCGGTTACGCAAACTGGACATCACCGCCGCCATCAACGCCAGGTCAGACGCGGTCTCCAGCACCTTGACCCCGCCCACCACGTTGAGGAACACATCCTGGTCGTGGGTCGGAATGCCGCCGTGCCGGTGCAATACCGCCAGCAGCATGGCCAAGCGGTTCTGATCCAGGCCCAGCGTGACACGCCGGGGGTTGGCCAGATGGCTGTCATCCACCAGCGCCTGCACCTCCACCAACATCGGCCGGGTGCCTTCCCACGTCGCCATCACCACACTGCCCGGGACTTCTTCCTGGGCACGGGTCAGAAAAATCGCGGAGGGGTTGGAGACTTCTTTCAGCCCCCGGTCGGTCATGGCAAATACACCCAACTCGTTCACCGCACCGAAGCGGTTCTTCACCGCCCGCAGCAAACGCAGGCGGCCGTCGGATTCGCCCTCGAAATACAACACGGTGTCGACCATATGCTCCAACACCCGTGGCCCGGCCAGTGCGCCTTCCTTGGTCACGTGGCCCACCAGGAAGATCGCCGTGCCGCTCTGCTTGGCATAACGCACCAGCAGCGCCGCACTCTCGCGCACCTGGGACACGCCGCCCGGTGCCGATTGCAGTTGCTCGGTGAAAATGGTCTGGATCGAGTCGATCACCATGACCTTGGGCTTTTCGATACGCGCCGTGGCGATGATGCTTTCGATGCAGGTTTCGGTCATCACCCGCAGTTGGTCCTGGGGCAAACCCAGGCGACGGGCGCGCATGGCCACTTGTTGCTGGGATTCTTCGCCGGTGACATACAGCGCCGGCATGCGGCTGGCGATGCTGCACAGGGTTTGCAGCAGGATGGTCGACTTGCCGATGCCGGGATCGCCGCCGATCAACACGACCGAGCCGTCCACCAGGCCGCCGCCGAGCACGCGGTCCAGTTCGCCGGACGCGGTGGAAAAACGCGGGATCTCTTCGACGCTGACTTCGGCCAGGGTCTTGATCTGCGCCTGTTGCCCGGTCCAGCCCGCACGACCGGTGGGGGCTGCCGCGCCGCCGCTTTCGATCATGGTTTCGGTGAGGGTGTTCCACGCACCGCATTCACCGCACTGGCCGGCCCATTTGGGAAAGGTCGCGCCGCACTCCGTGCAGCCGTACATGCGCTTGGCCTTTGCCATATGAGAACCTCCAACCGAAAAACCGCGATGATAGCTCAGCGCGGCGTCGGGGTCCGGATTTCACCGTCAGCCAATCGTGAAGCACTGTTGCCGGCCGGGTCTTCAGCGTTGAGGTCGGCGCCCTTGGCTTTGAGCGCGTCCAGCAACTCGATGCGCTTGAACAGCCCGGCGTACATCGCCGCCGTCTGCCCGGCGCCGTTGCGTTGGTCGGGGTTGCAGTCGGTGGCCAGCAGACGCTGGGCGATTTTCAGCTCGCCCTTGAAGATCGCGCCCATCAGCGCAGTGTTGCCGCGGTTGTCCTGCACGCAGGCGTCGGCGCCAGCCTCGAGCAGGCGCTCCACAAAGGGTGCCTGGCCGTGATAGGCGGCGAGGATCAGCGCGGTGTAGCCCTTGTCGTCCCGGGTGTTGAGGCTGTAGCCGGAGTCGATAAACGTGTTGAGCATGTCGAGGTCGCCACGGCGGGCGGCGTCGAAATAGTAGTCCTGCAACTGCGCCTTGAGCGCCGCCGGGTCAGGGGACTCGGCCTGGGCGACAAAGGCCAGCATGGCCATCAGTAGGCCGATAGAAATACGCATGGGTGTTCTCCTGCCAAAGGTCGACGCCCGCTCACGGGCGCCGACCACAACCAACGGATCAGTCAGTCAGTTTTTCTGCCAGCGCCTTCACGCGCGCCAAGTCACCCTTGGCGACCTTGGCCACGCCGGTGCCGTACTCCGGATCAGCCTTGTAGAGGAACGACAGGATGATGTGCTTGCTCTCGTCATCGGTGGTGGCCAGGGAGCCGCCGAAGTTGTCGATCAAGTCCTGACGCTCTTTCTTGCTGTAGGAACGGTACAAATCGCCGGCCTGCTTGAAGTTCTGCTCACGCTGGATCTTCGCCTGCTGGGTGCTGCCCACCAGCGCCGACTGGCTGTAGCGCGCGGTTTGCGGCTCTTGCCGCGGCTCGAGGCGGCTTGGCTGATAGTTCACGCCGCTGCTGGTCTTGCCAAGGTTCATCGCCCCATCCTGGTTACCGTTGTTGACGGCCACCCGTGGCGCGTTGATCGGCAGTTGCAGGGCATTGGCGCCCAGGCGGTACATTTGGGTGTCGGCGTAGGAGAACACCCGGCCTTGCAGCAGGCGGTCTTCCGACGGTTCGATGCCAGGCACCAGGTTGGCCGGGGCCATGGCCACTTGCTCGGTCTCCTGGAAGACGTTGGCCGGGTTGCGGTTCAACACCATTTGCCCGACTTTGCGCTCAGGCACGTTCGGCCAGATCTTGGTGGCATCCAACGGGTCAAAGTCGAACTTGGCCAGGTCTTCAGGCTTGAGCACCTGCACGTACAGGTCCCACTTGGGGAAATCGCCCTTGTTGATGTGGGTGACCAGGTCGTTGGTCATGTGGCTGTAGTCACGGCCCTGCACTTCGCTGACCTGCTTGGGATCGAGGTTCTTGATGCCTTGCAGGCTCTTCCAGTGGAACTTGACGTAGTGCACTTCACCCTTGGCGTTGATCAGCTTGTAGGCGTGCACACCGTTGCCGTCCATTTCGCGGTAGCTGGCTGGCGTACCGGAGTCGGAATACAGCTCGGTCAGCGTACGAGTCGCCTCCGGCACATGGGAGAAGAAGTCAAAGCGACGCGAATCGTCATCCAGGTTGGTACGCGGGTCCGGCTTGAAGGCGTGAACCATGTCCGGGAATTTGATGGCGTCGCGGATGAAGAACGTCGGGAAGTTGTTGCCTACCAGGTCCCAGTTGCCGTCAGCGGTGTAGAACTTGGTGGCAAAGCCGCGTGGGTCACGCAGGGTTTCCGGGGAGTGGTTGCCATGGACCACGGCGGAGAAGCGCACGAACACCGGGGTGGCTTCGCCGGCGGCGAACACCTTGGCCTTGGTCAGGTCGCTGAGGCTGTCAGTGACAGTAAAGGTGCCGTGGGCGCCAGTGCCACGCGCGTGTACGACGCGCTCGGGGATACGTTCGCGGTCGAAGCGCTGCAGTTTTTGAATCAGTTGCACGTCCTGAAACAGCACCGGGCCATTGGCGCCAGCGGTTTGCGAGTTCTGGTTATCGCCCACGGCAGCACCGTTGTCGCGGGTCAGGTTGGCGGCGTGTACAGACAGGGAAAGCAAGCTGGCGGTCACCAGTACCAGCGCGGATCGCGCTGCAACAGGCCCGCGGTTCATTGGGTTCTTCATCGAGGTTTCCTCTGGTTTTTTTAGTGCACATTCAGTTGTGCTTGCCAGAGGCTAGTGACCCGCGAGTCAGAAGATAAATAGAAAAGCCGTAACAACCCGATTGATAAAATAATCTGGTAAGCCACTGATTTGGCGCGTATTTCGCGCGCGATTGGTGGCACTTTGCAAACTATTTGCGTTTTAATGTGTCGATAAAAACTAACAGTGTTAACGGTTGTTTCAGGCAAGCCCTCTACGACTGACTTACACTGACCTCCACCCTCCTCATCTGTAACAAGGAATAACCTATGGGCGTGATCAGTGAGTTCAAGGCCTTCGCGGTCAAAGGTAATGTGGTCGACATGGCCGTCGGTATTATCATCGGCGCTGCCTTCGGCAAAATTGTTTCCTCGTTTGTAGGCGACGTGGTGATGCCTCCCATCGGTCTGTTGATCGGCGGCGTGGACTTCGGTGACTTGGCGATAACGCTCAAGGCCGCACAAGGCGATGTACCAGCCGTGGTGTTGGCGTACGGCAAGTTCATCCAGAGCGTGATCGACTTCGTGATCGTCGCGTTCGCGATCTTCATGGGCGTAAAGGCCATCAACCGCCTCAAGCGCGAAGAAGCCGTGGCCCCAAGCCTGCCGCCGACGCCGACCAAGGAGGAAGTGTTGCTGGGTGAGATCCGTGACCTGCTCAAGGCACAGAACGACAAGCCGCTTTAACAAAAAGCCGGCATGAAAAAGGCGCCTGCTTGAGGCGCCTTTTTTATTACCAGTAGTTTTCCACCGCCACCTGGCCTGGGCGTCGGCTCAGGCTCAGTTGCATGTCACGCTGTTTAAGCAACTGACGGGTGTCATCGACCATCTGCGGGTTGCCGCAAATCAGCACGCGGGAGTGCTCCGGCGTGAGTTCGACACCAGCGGCACGCTCCAACTCGCCATTCTCGATCAATGTGGTGATGCGCCCGTTCAACGCCCCCGGATGCTGCTCGCGGGTGACGATAGGGATGTAGGTGAGTTTGTGCGCGTACTCGGCCAGGTATTCACGCTCACCCAAGTCCTTGATCAGCGACTGGTAGGCCAGCTCCCGGGCTTCGCGAGCGCTGTAGACCAGGACGATGCGTTCAAATTTCTCCCAGACCTCAAAGTCCTGCAGGATCGACAGAAACGGCGCCACCCCGGTGCCGGTGCCCAGCAGCCACAGGTCACGCCCGTCGACAAAACGGTTGAGGGTCAGGAACCCCGTGGCCTGGCGCTCCACCATCAAGGTGTCGCCGACCTGCAAGCGGCTCAGCTCGCTGGTGAACTCACCGCCGGGCACCACGATGGAAAAAAAGTCCAGATGCTCGTCAAACGGCGATGACACGATGGAATAAGCGCGCCACACGGTGCTGCCATCGGCCTTGGTCACGCCCAGGCGCACGAACTGGCCGGCGGTAAAACGAAAGCCTGGGTCACGCGTGGTGCGCAGGGTGAAGAGGCTGGGGGTCAGCGATTGCACGTCGAGCAACGTCTGCCGGGTAAATTTCTCAGCACTGGCCGTCATGGGGAACTCCGTTTTGCACAGGCCCCTAGTGTCCCTCAAAGCCAGGCGCGCAAACACCGTTGTTTTGTACTGGCATTACCGCGCTCCAAAGCGGCTGCGACTAAAAACAGGATCAGACTGTTAATTTGGCGATACAACCGGGGGGAAATCACACCCACTAGTTGGGACTAACTATTTGGCTATTAACACTAACCCGCCAACACACCAGATCAAACTACCCCTCTAAGCAGCTATCAAATTGATACTACCCTCAAACCCTTAAATACAATAAAGATGCCCAGACAAACCGAATTACTTATACAAAACTCCAGGCAATGTACAGGCCAACAAGGCGTAAAAACACGATTCATATAACGTTTTTTTTGCTTTATTACGTAAGTCATGTCCTACACTAGTTTTCGTGCAGCAATGGGATCAGGACGTACCCAGGCCACGTAGAACCCCATGGAGATTTACCAATGGTGAACTGGCGAAATACTCGGCTCCCCAAACTGGAAGATAAAAGCGAGATCGAAACTGTCTTTGACATGGTCACCCACCATATCCATGAACTCGGCTTCCAATACTGCTCCTTTACGATGAGCTCTCAACTACCCAGCAACGACACCAAACCGATTCACATCAACAACTATCCAAATGAATGGAGCGCACTTTATCAACAAGCGCACTTCTTCGAAGTAGACCCGATAGTTGCGCACTGCAAACGCTGTGTACTTCCCATTGTCTGGGAGGAGAAGGCCTTCAACGCGACACCCGGCTTATGGTCGCTGGCCCAATCCCTCGGCGTGCATCAAGCATGGACCCAACCCGTGCACGACTTCCAGGGCATCTACAGCATGTTGACGTTGGGGCGCAGCAGCGGCGAGGTCAGCCCGCAAGAGTTGTATGAAAAGGCCGGCAACGTATTGTGGCTCTGCCATGCGATGCACGCGGTCGTTGCACAGCAATACGCAGACAGGTCCGGCATCAACGCTCCCACCACACTGACGTCGCGAGAAACGGAGATTCTCAAATGGTCAGGGATGGGCAAGACCGCGGAAGAAATCGCCAGCATTATCTCGATTTCGCCGCGTACGGTGGGCTTTCACATCAGCAGCGCACTCAAGAAGCTTGGCGTTACCAACAAGATCGCCGCCGTTCTTTGTGCGTCCAGGGCAGGGCTTTTCTAGCTGACGTAGAAACACCGCATGTAATCGCAGCGAAAAAAACGTAACATTTACGGCTAATTCTGAGTGATGAAGCAGCCCCCGGGTGTGGCTTCGTCGTTCACTCAGACGGTTTGGCCGATGCCCGCCGAACACCCATCGATGACCCAGAGCCTCCCCCGCCATGCCCCTGCTCGAAAGCCCCTTCGCCCAGCTCGATCTGATCCGCCAGCCAGAGCAACACAACGATCCGCTGCAAGCCTTCGACGCCGCCGACGAGTACCTGCTCAGCCATCTGGCGCAGCAACAACCAGACGCGGCCACCCGCGTACTGGTACTCAACGACAGCTTCGGCGCCCTGGCCGCCAGCCTTGTTGGCCAGGTGCAGGTGACGTCCAGCGGCGACTCGTTTCTCGCGGCCCAGGGCCTTGAGAAAAACCTGGTGCGCAACGGCCAGGCCTTCGATGCGGTGACCTTCATTCCGGCCAGCCAAACGCCAGGCGGGCCTTTCGACCGCGTACTGATCCGCGTGCCCAAGACCCTGGCGCTGCTGGAAGAACAACTGATCCGCCTGCAAGGCCAACTCGCACCGGGCGCCGAAGTGATCGCCGGGGCCATGATCAAGCACCTGCCGCGGGCAGCCGGGGAGTTGCTGGAGCGCTACATCGGCCCGATGCACGCCTCGCTCGCGGTCAAAAAGGCTCGCCTGTTGATCGCCACCGTTGAAGAGCGCCCCGCAGCGGTCTCGCCCTACCCAACCCGCTACACGCTGGATACCCCGGCTATCGAACTGCTCAACCACGCCAACGTGTTCTGCCGCGAAGGCCTGGACATCGGCACCCGCGCCTTCCTCCCGCACCTACCGAAAAACCTCGGCAACGCCCGCGTGGCCGACCTCGGCTGCGGCAATGGCGTGCTGGCGATTGCCAGCGCCCTGCAAAACCCCGAGGCGCAGTACACCCTGCTGGATGAGTCCTACATGGCCGTGCAATCGGCGCAGGAAAACTGGCACGCCGCCCTCGGCCAACGCGACGTGAACGTGCGCGCCGCCGATGGCCTGGCCGGCCAGGAGCCTGATTCGCTGGACGTGGTGCTGTGCAACCCGCCCTTCCACCAGCAGCAGGTGGTCGGCGACTTCCTCGCCTGGCGCATGTTCCAGCAGGCGCGCGAAGCGTTGGTGGTCGGTGGCGCCCTCTATATAGTCGGCAACCGTCATTTGGGTTATCACAGCAAATTGGCGCGGCTGTTCCGTGGTGTCGAACAAGTGGCCGCCACGCCGAAATTCGTCATCCTCAAAGCGCGCAAATAAAAAAACCCTGCTTCTCTCGCGAAAAGCAGGGTTGAAAAGCCGGGCGGTCAAGCCCGGTTGGGATGTCAGTGGGTGGTCAGGCCGGCCGCATTCATGAACATGCGCATCAGGCTGGCCACGACAAACAGGGCCAGCACGCTGCCGGTCCAGATCATCGCCAACCACCCCAGGCGCCGCCACAACGGCTGCTTCTCGGCCTGCTCAATCTCGTGCAACGAAGGTTTGCCGGACATGAAACGAGCCTCCTAGTGATAACCGTCTTCGTGGGTGACCTTGCCGCGGAACACGTAGTAGCTCCAGAAGGTGTAGCCCAGGATGAACGGGATGATGAACAGCGTGCCCACCAGCATGAAGCCCTGGCTTTGCGGCGGCGCGGCGGCGTCCCAGATCGACACGGATGGCGGAATGATGTTCGGCCACAAGCTGATCCCCAGGCCGCTGTAGCCGAGGAAGATCAGCACCAGCGTCAGCAGGAACGGCGTGTAATGCGCGTTGCGCGCCACCGCGCGGATCAGCCCGTACAAGGTCACCAGCACCAGGATCGGCACCGGCATGAACCAGAACAGGTTCGGCAGGGTGAACCAGCGCGAGGCGATTTCCGGGTGCGCCAGCGGCGTCCAGATACTGACGATGCCAATCACCGCCAACAGCCCGAAGGCCAACGGCCGCCCCAGGTTGTGCATCTTTTCCTGCAAGGGGCCTTCGGTCTTCATGATCAGCCAGGTGCAGCCCAGCAATGCATAGGCGACGATCAACGCCACACCGCAGAACATCGTGAACGGCGTCAGCCAATCCAACGAACCGCCGGCAAACTGGCGGTCTACCACCGGAATGCCGTCGATAAACGCCCCCAGCGCCACACCCTGGAAGAAGGTGGCCGCCAGCGAGCCGCCGATGAACGCCTTGTCCCACAGGTGACGCTTGGCGTCCTTGGCCTTGAAGCGGAACTCAAAGGCCACGCCGCGGAAGATCAGCCCGATCAGCATCAGGATCAGCGGCAGGTACAACGCCGACAACACCACCGAATAGGCCAGCGGGAAGGCGCCGAACAACGCCGCGCCGCCCAGTACCAGCCAGGTTTCGTTGCCGTCCCACACCGGGGCGACGGTGTTCATCATCACGTCACGGTCGGTCTTGCCGGGGATAAACGGAAAGAGGATACCGATACCCAGGTCGAAGCCGTCCATGACCACGTACATCATGATGCCGAAGATGATGATCACGGCCCAGATCAGCGGAAGATCAATACCCATCTCAATGCCCCTTGTGCTGGATGTCGACGTGGTCGTCGTCGGAGCCATCATCGGCCGCCGACAATGGACGCGCCGGTGTACGTTTCTGGCCAGGGCCACCGTGAGTCGGTTCGGTACTTTCGTGGGCCACCGGACCTTTGCGCACCAGGCGCATCATGTAGCCCAGGCCGGCGCCGAACAGCGCGAAGTACACCACCACGAACAGCACCAGGGTGATGGTCATCTGCGCCAGGCTATGCCCGGAGGACGCATCCGCCGTGCGCATCAACCCGTAGACCACCCACGGCTGACGGCCGATTTCGGTGGTGAACCAGCCGGCGAGAATCGCGATCAACCCGGACGGCCCCATCCATAACGCCAGGTACAGGAACGGCCTGGACGTGTACATCTTGCCGCCCCGGCGCAGCCAGAGGCTGAACAGGCCGGTGAAGATCATCAGGAAGCCCAGGCCGACCATGACCCGGAACGACCAGAACACGATGGTCGAGTTGGGGCGGTCTTGCGGCGGGAACTCCTTGAGGGCCGGTACCTGCTTGTCCAGGGAGTGGGTCAGGATCAGGCTGCCCAGGTACGGGATTTCCACGGCGTATTTGGTTTTTTCGGCCTTCATATCCGGCCAGCCGAACAGGATCAGCGGGGTCGGCTCGTTGCCGATGTTCTCCCAGTGGCCTTCAATCGCGGCGATTTTCGCCGGCTGGTGCTTCAAGGTGTTGAGGCCGTGGAAGTCGCCGATCACCGCCTGGATAGGCGCGACGATCAGGGCCATCCACATTGCCATCGAGAGCATTTTGCGGATCGCCGGGTTGTCTTTGCCCCGCAGCAAGTGCCAGGCCGCCGAGGAGCCGACGAAGAACGCGGTCGCCACGAAAGCCGCCGTGGCCATGTGCGCCAGGCGATACGGGAACGACGGGTTGAACACCACGGCGAACCAATCGGTCGGAATCACTCGGCCGTCGATGATTTCAAAGCCCTGGGGCGTCTGCATCCAGCTGTTGGACGAGAGGATCCAGAAGGTGGAGATCAACGTACCGATGGCCACCATCACGGTGGAGAAGAAGTGCAGGTTGCGCCCGACCTTGTTCCAGCCAAACAGCATCACCCCAAGGAAACCGGCCTCAAGGAAGAAGGCCGTAAGCACTTCGTACGTAAGCAGCGGCCCGGTGACGGCACCGGCGAAGTCCGAGAAGCGGCTCCAGTTGGTGCCGAACTGATAAGCCATGACCAAGCCGGAAACCACGCCCATGCCGAAGTTGACGGCAAAGATCTTCGACCAGAAATGGTAGAGGTCACGGTAGGTGTCGTTGCGGGTCTTGAGCCACAAACCTTCCAGCACCGCGAGGTAACTGGCCAGGCCGATGGTGATCGCCGGGAACAGGATGTGGAACGAGATGGTGAACGCGAATTGAATTCGGGCGAGATCTAGCGCCTCCAAACCGAACATAAGTCTTCCTCTGTCAGGTAATACCGGCTGCTGGCGGGAGCCTGCACCCACTGCCCCCACGGATATGGAGTGTGTCGAATTTCAATTCGTTCTTTTTTTAACCAACCACGTAGGGAATCTGGCCTCTCGGCCGCCAGGGCAATCCCCATGACGGGTTTTGATCTGGATCAAGCATTGGTGAAAGAGTAGCCCCAAATTCGCCGCAGGACGGCGTGGTCTTTTGCCGCGTGACAGACTGTCTCAGCTCAGTTCTTGCAACTATCTGTTACAACTTGATGCTAATCTCGGCGCTCCCTTCGGCCTTGACCTGAATTCCCGATGCCCAGTGAACCCGCGTTGCTGTTACGCCACCACCGCCCTTTCATCGCGTTCTGGCTGGCGCGCATCTTCACCGCCAGCGGCTTCCAGATGCTCACCGTAGCCATCGGCTGGAACCTCTACCAACTGACCGGCAACGTGCTGGACCTGGGTTTGGTCGGCCTGGTGGAGTTCGTGCCACGCGTACTGTTCATGCTGCACACCGGGCATGTCGCCGACCGCTATGAGCGACGCAAGGTCGCCGCGATCTGTCAGACCGTACAGGCGTTGATCGCATTATCCCTGGCCATCGGCGGCCTGACCGGCAGCGTGACCCGCGAGATGATCTTTATCCTCGCCTTCGTGCTGGGCGCCGCACGCTCCTTCGAAATGCCGACCACCCAGGCACTGCTGCCGAGCATCGTGCCCAGCGCGCTGTTCCCGCGTGCCGTGGCCTCGTCGCAGTCGGCCCAGCAACTGGCAACCATCGTCGCCCCGGCGCTGGGCGGTTTGCTCTACGCCTTTGGCAGCGTGTGGGTCTACGGCCCCACCGTGGTGCTGTACTTGATTGCCTGCGTGCTGACCCTCAACCTGCCCGCACGCCAGACCCCGCTGAACAAAGGCAAGGCCACCCTGGATTCGTTGCTGGCCGGCATCCGTTTTATCCGCAGCCGCCCGGACATCCTCGGCGCCATTTCCCTGGACCTGTTCGCCGTATTGTTGGGCGGCGCCACCGCATTGCTGCCGGTGTTCGCCAAGGACATCCTGCTGACCGGCGCCTGGGGCCTGGGCCTGTTGCGTTCGGCACCGGCGGTGGGCGCGTTGTTGATGTCGTTGTGGCTGGCGCGCTTCTCGGTGGACCGCCACGTCGGCCGCGTGATGTTCACCGCCGTCGGGGTGTTCGGTGTGGCGACCATTGCGTTCGGCCTGTCCACTTCGTTCTGGTTTTCGTTGGCGGTGCTGGTGGTGCTGGGCGCGGCAGACATGATCAGCATGGTGATCCGTGCATCGTTCGTGCAGCTGGAGACGCCGGATGAAATGCGCGGCCGCGTCAGCGCGGTCAACGGCCTGTTTATCGGCGCGTCGAATCAGTTGGGCGAGTTTGAATCGGGGATTACCGCCCACTGGTTCGGCACCGTGCCGGCGGTGGTCATGGGCGGGATCGGCACGCTGGTGGTGACCGGGGTGTGGATCAAACTGTTCCCGACCCTGGCCAACCGCGACCGCATGCACGTGCCGACTGAAGAAACACAGGCATAAGGCCCGGTTCCCACACGGGTGCTGGGCAGGGCCGGTAAAGTGCTGTCAAAGCACTTTATCGAGGGTGATCGGAAAGTCCCTGACCCGCTTGCCCGTGGCGTGATACACCGCATTCGCCACCGCCGCCGCCACCCCGACAATACCGATCTCACCCACCCCCTTAGACCCCAGCGCATTGACGATCTCGTCGTGTTCCTCGACGAATACCACGTCAATCTCACCGATGTCCGCATTCACCGGAATGTGATACTCGGCCAGGCTGTGGTTCATGATGCGCCCCAAGTGGTGGTCGGTCTGGGTTTCTTCATGCAGGGCCATACCGATGCCCCACACCACCCCGCCGAGAATCTGGCTGCGCGCCATTTTCGGATTCACCACGCGCCCGGCCGCAATCGCGCTGACCACTCGGCTGACCTGGATGGTGCCCAAGTCTTCATCCACCCGCACTTCCACAAACACCGCAGAATGCGTGGCGCTGGCATAGCCCCCGCGTTTCTTGTCCGGCTCGCTGTCGACCTGCACCTGCAACGCGCCTTCACCACTGTCCTTGACCAGTTGGGCCAGCGACACACTCACATCACCGGTGTGCAGGTGGCCGTCGTCAAAGCGCACTGACTCGGCGTCCTTGAACACCGGATACGTCTGGCGCGCAATCTCCAGCAGTTTGGCCGCCAATGCTTCGCAGGCTTGCTGAACGGCGGTGCCCACCGAAGACACAGTGAACGAGCCGCCCTGCAGCGGGGCCGTGGGCAATGAGGAATCGCCGAGCAGAAACTCGACATTTTCCAGCGCCACGCCGCTGGCCTGGGCCGCAATCTGGGTCATGACCGTATAGGTGCCGGTGCCTATGTCGGTGGTAGCGCTGCTGACGGTGAGCTTGCCCTCGGCGTCGATCCGCGCCTTGGCGCTGGCTTTCATCTGCATCGCCTCCCACACACCACCGGCCATGCCCCAACCGATCAGTTGGCGCCCCTCGCGCATGCTGCGCGGTTCCGGGTTACGCCGCTGCCAGCCGAAACGCTCGGCGCCTTCGCTGTAGCATTCACGCAACGCCTTGCTGGACCAGGGCTTGTCTTCGTTCTGGTTGCGCTCGGCGTAATTGGTCAGGCGCAGTTGCACCGGGTCGACCCCCAGCGCGCAGGCCAGTTCGTCCATTGCACACTCCAGACCGGTCACCCCCAGTGCAGCACCCGGGGCGCGCATGTCCAGCGGGGTAAACACATCCAGCGGCACCAGGTTGTAGGCCAGTTGCACGTTGTCGCAGTGGTAGAGCATGCCGCTCCACTCAACCACATGCTCGCTGAAGTCTTCGAAGCGTGAGGTCTGGCCAGTGGCGGTGTGGCCGAGTGCGACCAGCTTGCCATCGACGGCGGCGCCCACTTGCAGACGCTGCAAGGTGCGCGGCCGGTAGCCGAAGGTGAACATCTGCTGGCGCGTCAGGGTCACGCGAACCGAGCGTTTGAGCGCCAGCGACGCCATCACCGCCAGTGGCAACTGGTACTGCGGGCGCAGGCCGGAGCCGAACGCGCCGCCCACGAACGCGGCAAAGATCCGCACCTGGCTTTTATCCAGGCCGAACACTTTCTGCACATAGGCCTGACAGTTCTGCGGGCCCTGGGTCTTGTCATGGATGTGCAGCGTGCCATCGCTCTGGTACAGCACCGTGCTGGCATGGGGCTCCATGGGGTTGTGATGTTCGATGGGGGTGCTGTAGTTCAGGTCCAGGCTGACGGCGGCGGCGCGCCATTGCGCCTGGAAGTTGCCGCGCGGCTTCGGCGGGGTCTGGGGCGATGGGTAGGCGTGTTGCTGCTGGGCGATCAAGTCGGTGTCAAAGGCTTCGCTCGCATACTCGATCTCCACCAGCGAACCGGCATGGCGCGCCAGTTCCAGGTTATCGGCGATGACCAGGGCCAGTGGCTGACCGCTGTACAGCACCCGGTCGTTGTACAGCGGGCGGAACGGCGAGCCGTCCGCCGCATCGGCGTCGGCGAAAGCCTCGTCATAACTGGCGATCTTTGGCCGGTTGAGGTGGTCGAGCACCATGATCACGCCCGGCAACGCCAGGGCTTTGGAGGCATCGACCTTTATGATTCGGCCCTTGGCGACGGTGCTGGACACGACGCTGCCGTGGAGCAGACCGTCTTCGGGAAACTCACCCGCATAACGCGCCTGGCCGGTGACCTTGAGCAGGCCGTCGACACGGTCCAAGGGTTTACCGATAGCGCTCATGGTTGTTCTCCCGCGACAGCGGCGTCGCTCAAGGCACGGATGATCGCGCGGCGCGCCAGTTTGAGTTTGAAGCCGTTGTGCGCCAGCGGCACGGCGTCTTGCAGCAGCGCGTCCGCCGCGGCACTGAAGGTTTCGCGGCTGACCGTCTGGCCGATCAGCAACGCTTCCACGGCGCGATCACGCCAGGGTTTGTGGGCAACGCCGCCAAGCGCCAGGCGCGCATCGATGATCTGGTCGCCGTCCAGCTCCAACGCCGCGGCGACGGACACCAGCGCAAAGGCGTACGACGCACGGTCGCGGACCTTCAGATAACGACTGTGGTTTGCCAGTTGATCAGCCGGCAACTCAATGGCCGTGATCAGTTCATCGTCGGCCAACAGATTGTCCCGCTGCGGCGTATCGCCGGGCAGGCGGTGGAAGTCGGCAAACTCAATGATCCGCACACCGCCGCGCCCCTCCACATGGACCCGTGCCTCGAGTGCGGCCAGGGCGACGCACATGTCGGAAGGATGGGTGGCGACACACTGGTCGCTGGCACCGAGGATCGCGTGGATGCGGTTCAGGCCGGTCAGCGCCGGGCAGCCACTGCCGGGCTCGCGCTTATTGCACGGCACGCCCGTGTCATAAAAGTAGTAACAGCGGGTGCGCTGCAACAGGTTGCCGCCGGTACTGGCCATATTGCGCAGTTGCGGCGAGGCGCCGGCCAGGATCGCCTGGGACAGCAGCGGGTAGCGTTGCTCGATCAGCGGATGCCAGGCCAGGTCGGCGTTGCTCACCATCGCACCGATCAACAGGCCGCCATCAGCGCTTGCCTTGATGTCATGCAGCGGCAGGCCCGTGATGTCGATGAGGTGCTGGGGACGGCTGATGTTTTCTTTCATCAGGTCCAGCAAGTTGGTGCCACCGGCAATAAAACGCGAGGTGGCACTGCTCAGGTGCACCGCTTCACGCACATCCACGGGTTTGCTGTAGTGGAAGGGGTTCATCGCTCACCTCCCACGACGTCTTCAATCGCCTCGCGAATGTTGCTGTAAGCCCCGCAGCGGCACAGGTTGCCACTCATCAGTTCCTGGATCTGCGCGGCGTCATGGGCACGGCCTTCATTCATCAGGCCCACTGCGGAGCAAATCTGACCCGGCGTGCAGTAACCGCACTGGAAGGCGTCGCGCTGGATAAACGCCTGCTGCATCGGGTGCAGAGTGTCACCGTCGGCCAGGCCTTCGACGGTGGTCAACTCGGCGCCATCGCACATCACCGCCAGGGTCAGGCAGGCATTCACGCGCTTGCCGTCACGCAACACCGTGCAGGCGCCGCATTGGCCGTGGTCGCAGCCTTTTTTGCTACCGATCAGGTCAAGCTGCTCGCGCAACAAGTCCAGCAGGGTGGTCCAGGGCAGCACGTCCAACTGGCGTTCCTGGCCATTGAGGCGCAGGCGGATCGAGTGGCTGACGAACGGCTGAGCCGTCGCGCCATGGGAAGTTGCGCTCATAAACACCTCACGGGTTGGTGTACATCCGCGGCGTTCAGGAAATTCGCCGTCTCAGGGGTACGACTTCCCGGGGTTTTGAGCGTTCAAGATGATTGATCAGCGGATATTGAGCAGGGTCTTGAGGGTGTTCTGCGGGCCGTTGATCGACGAGTTGCTGTATTCGAACCAGCCCTGGTCCTCGACATTCAGGTCGAACACGTAGATGTAACCCATCACCGTGCCCGCGCCACTGCACACCTGGCTGACGTTGCCGACCTGGCACACCGGCGTGCGCTGCCCGTTCAATTCGGCGCCGTTGAAGCGGCCCACGGGGTTGTTGCCCAGCCCGACTTCCATCACCGAGACCTTGGTGGGCCCACGGTGCGTACACATCTGGGTGCCTTGCGCGCGCTCCGGGATGGTTTCGGTGCAACCGGCCGATTGAACCTGGAACACCCGCACCTCGCTCAACGGCGGTGCAGTCGCGCCCCACGCCGGTGCTGCGCCGAGCCACAGGCCGATACAGGGGATCAGAGCTAGACTCCACGCGTTGGCTTTTTTCATGCTGTGAATGACCCCGGATTAAACGTCGGCGCAGTATGCCTCAAGGTCATGATCAAGGGCGATTGCTCACAACGGCCAGCCCGCACACCACACGGCCTCGGCTGCTGGTATGATGCGCCGCTTTTTCCGATCCTCTCTGAAACCACAGGCGCTTGGCGCAGTTTGTGCTTTGACTTAGAGGTCAACAAATCACGACGCAAAATAGCGTCACAGGGAGCCGGCATGCTGGAAAAGCTGTTTCAACTCAAAGCCCACAACACCAATGTGCGCACCGAGATTCTCGCGGGTATCACCACATTCCTGGCGATGGCCTACATCTTGTTCGTCAACCCGAGCATCCTCAGTCAGGCCGGCATGGACAAGGGCGCGGTGTTTGTCGCGACCTGCCTGGCGGCGGCCATCGGTTCGACCGTGATGGGCCTGATCGCCAACTACCCGATTGCGCTGGCGCCGGGCATGGGCCTCAACGCCTTCTTTACCTACACCGTGGTCCTGCACATGGGCCATACCTGGCAGGTAGCGCTGGGTGCGGTGTTTATTTCGGCGGTGTTGTTCTTTCTGCTGTCGATCTTCCGTATCCGTGAATGGATCATCAACGCCATCCCGCTGCCCCTGCGTTCGGCGATTGCTGCCGGTATCGGCCTGTTCCTGGCGTTGATCGCCCTGCACAACGCCGACATTGTCGTCAGCAACCCAGCCACCATGGTCGGCCTCGGTGACCTGACCAAGGCCGCGCCGATCCTGGCCACCCTCGGTTTCGTGCTGATCGTTGCGCTGGAAGCCCTGGCCGTACGCGGCGCGGTGCTGATCGGCATCCTCGCGGTGACCATTGCGTCCATCGCCCTGGGCGTGACCCCGTTCAACGGCGTGGTGTCGATGCCACCGTCCCTGGCCCCGACCTTCCTGCAACTGGACATCAAGGGCGCGCTGGACATCGGCCTGGTCAGCGTGATCTTCGCGTTCCTGTTCGTGGACCTGTTCGACAACTCCGGCACCCTGATCGGCGTCGCCAAGCGCGCCGGCCTGATGAGCAAGGACGGCCACATGCCGAAGATGGGCCGTGCGCTGATCGCCGACAGCACCGCTGCCATGGCCGGTTCGCTGCTGGGTACATCGACCACCACCAGCTACATCGAATCCGCCGCGGGCGTGAGCGCCGGCGGCCGCACCGGCTTGACCGCCATCGTTGTCGCAATCCTGTTCCTGCTGGCCTTGTTCTTCTCGCCACTGGCGCAAAGCGTCCCGGCGTTTGCCACTGCCCCCGCGCTGCTGTTCGTGGCCGTGCTGATGACCCAGGGCCTGGCGGAAATCGACTGGGATGACATCACTGTTGCAGCGCCGGTGGTGATCACCGCCCTGGCGATGCCGTTTACTTACTCCATCGCCAACGGCATCGCCTTCGGCTTCATCGCGTGGACCGCCATCAAGCTGCTTTCGGGCCGCTACCGTGAGCTGAACCCGGCGCTGGTGATCCTGTCGATCCTGTTCGTGATCAAGCTGGGCTGGTTCAACGCATGACTTTCGACGCCGCAAGCTACACCGCTCAACTGCAAGACAAGGTCACGCGCTTGCGTGACCTGTTGGCCCCGTTCGATGCACCCGAGCCGCAGGTCTTCGACTCGCCGCTGCAGAACTTCCGCCTGCGCGCGGAGTTCCGCCTGTGGCGCGAAGGCGGTGAACGCCACTACGCGATGTTTTCCCAGGACGACAAGCGCACGCCGATCCTGATCGAAGAGTTTCCCATCGCCAGCCTGCGCATCAACCAGTTGATGCCGCAACTCAAGGCCGCCTGGCAAGCCAGCGCCGCCCTGAGCCACAAGCTGTTCCAGGTGGAGTTCCTCACCACCCTGGCCGGCGATGCGATGATCACGCTGTGCTATCACCGCCCGCTGGACGAGCATTGGCACACCGCTGCCAACCAGCTCGCGGCTGACTTGAACGTGAGCATCATCGGCCGCTCCAAGGGCAAGCGCGATGTGATCGGCCACGACTATGTGGTGGAACAACTCGAAGTCGGTGGTCGCACCTTCAGCTATCGCCAACCCGAAGGCGCCTTCACCCAGCCCAACGGCACGGTGAACCAGAAGATGCTCAACTGGGCGTACTCAGCCCTGGGCGACCGCCCGGATGATCTGCTGGAGCTGTACTGCGGCAACGGCAACTTCACCCTGCCGCTGGCGACCCGCGTACGCAAAGTGCTGGCCACCGAGATCAGCAAGACCTCGGTCAACGCCGCGCTGAGCAACCTCGCTGAAAACGCGGTGGACAACGTCACCCTGGTGCGCCTGTCCGCCGAAGAACTCACCGAAGCGCTCAACGAAGTGCGCCCGTTCCGCCGCCTGCACGGCATCGACCTCAAGAGCTATGAGTTCGGTAGCGTGTTCGTCGACCCGCCCCGCGCCGGCATGGACCCGGACACCTGCGAGCTGACTCGACGCTTCGACAATATCCTGTACATCTCGTGCAACCCGCAGACATTGGCGGCGAACATCGCGCAACTGCATGACACGCACCGCATCACCCAGTGTGCGATGTTTGATCAGTTTCCGTGGACGCATCATATGGAGTCGGGCGTCCTGCTGACGCGTCGCTGAAACTTACAGCCACTGGCAATCCGCCTGTGGGAGCGGGCTTGTGTGGGAGCGGGCTTGCCCGCGATGGCAGAGTGTCAGTCACAGCGGCTTACGCTGACAAACCGCATTCGCGAGCAAGCCCGCTCCCACATAAGCCCACTCCCAACACAGCTTTTCATGCATCAGTTGAATCGTCGGGCTTTGTCGTATCCTTGCGCGGCCGCCCGCCCTTCTTGCCATTGGCGCGAGCAGCGGCGGCTTTGGCGGCGCTGCTCTTGCGACCGTTGCGCGAAGCCACCAGGCTGGCGGCCAGGTCCATCAGGGGCTGGCTCGTGGCGATCAGGCCGGTGATGGACACGTCCAGGTCCCGGTAACAATTTCACCCCGTGCCACCCGACAACCGGCTCCAGAATCCTGGCGCTGTTTCTCAGGCTAGTGACCGCCAACGAAGCGTCGAATGCCGTGTTGTTACCGCGCATAACCGTTCGGTAATCGAACATATCCTTCGCCGTCGATTGACCAAATTAACCATTCAGTACATTTTACCTCCACAACTAACAATAACTGTGGAGACCCTCCAATGCCGCCTATCGTGCTGGTGCTCAACGGCCCCAACCTCAACCTGCTCGGCACCCGCGAGCCGGCGACCTACGGGCATGAAACCCTGGCTGACGTGGCCGCTTTGTGCGGTCGCAGCGCTGACAAGCTCGGGCTGAAAATCGAATTTCGCCAGACCAACCACGAAGGCGAACTGCTCGACTGGATCCACGGCGCCCGTGCCCGTTGCGCCGGTATCGTGATCAACCCGGCCGCGTGGACCCACACCTCCGTCGCCATCCGTGACGCGCTGGTGGCCAGTGAAGTGCCGGTGATCGAAGTGCATTTATCCAACGTGCATGCACGCGAGGCGTTTCGTCATCACTCCTTTGTGTCGCCCATCGCCAAGGCCGTGCTCGCAGGATTTGGCAGTCATGGCTACCACCTGGCCCTGGAACACTTCAGCCAGATCTTGAAAGGATCAGCCCGATGAAACCGCGCATCCTCGCCGGCCTGATCGGCTCCGGCATCCAGGCTTCCCGCACCCCGGCTTTGCATGAACAGGAAGGCGACGCCAGAGGCCTGCGCTACCTGTATCGCTTGATCGACCTGGACCCGCTGCGATTGACCGTCGATGCCCTGCCCGACCTGCTCGACGCTGCCGAGTTGATGCAGTTCACCGGCCTGAACATTACTTACCCGTGCAAGCAGGCGATCCTGCCGCTGCTCGATGATTTGTCCGACGAGGCCCGGGGGATTGGCGCGGTCAATACCGTGGTGTTCAAGGACGGCAAACGTATCGGCCATAACACCGACTGCCTGGGCTTCGCCGAAGGATTTCGACGCAACCTGAGTGATGTGCTGCGCCAGCGCGTCGTACAAATGGGCGCAGGCGGCGCAGGCGCGGCAGTGGCCCACGCGCTATTGGCCGAAGGCGTTGAACGCCTGAGCATCTTTGACCTGGACAGCAGCCGCGCCCAGGACTTGGTGGACAACCTCGCCCTGCGTTTCGGCAGCGGTCGCGCCCAGGTCGGCAGCCACCTGGAAAGCGCCATGGCCGAGGCGGATGGGGTGGTGAACACCACGCCGATGGGCATGGCCAAGCTGCCTGGCACTCCGGTTCCGGCGGCCCTGCTGCGGGCCGAACTGTGGGTGGCCGAGATTGTGTATTTCCCGCTGGAAACCGAACTGCTGCGCGACGCCCGCGCCTTGGGTTGCCGCACGCTGGATGGCGGCAATATGGCGGTGTTCCAGGCGGTGAAGGCGTTTGAGTTGTTCAGTGGCGAAGTGCCGGATGCGCAGCGGATGCTGGCGCACTTTCAGGCCATGAATATCTAACAGGCGAAACAAATTCAAATATGGAGCCGCTTTTGTGGGAGCGGGCTTGCTCGCGAATGCGCAGTGTCAGCCAAAGGTTTTCTGACTGATCCACCGTATTCGCGAGCAAGCCCGCTCCCACATTCAGGTTGCATTCCACTCGAAGAGTCGCGTAAGCGTCAGGCTTGCAGGTAGCGCATCACCGACTCACAGATCATCTCCCGATGTCGCTGCTTGATGGCCTCATCCGACAGCTCAATCTGAAAAATCTCACTGAATGTATGGCGGTTGGACACCCGGTAAAAGCTGAATGAGTTGATCAGCAGATGCACGTCCAACGGCTCCAGCCCCTCACGAAACAAACCCAGCTCCGCGCCCCGGCGCAAGGTCGTGCCCAGCGCTTCGAGGATGTTGCTGTTCATCGCCTTGATCGACTCCGAGCGCTTCACGTATTCGGCATTGTGGATATTTTCGATGCTGACGATGCGCACGAAATCCACGTTCTGATCGTGGTGATCAAAGGTAAATTCCACCAGCCGGCGGATCGCTTCGCGCGGTTCCAGGGCAGTGAGGTTCATGCGGGTTTCGGTGTTGCGGATGTCGCCGTAGAGCTTCTCCAGTACCTCGACGTACAGCTGCTCCTTGCTGCCGAAGTAGTAATAGATCATGCGCTTGGAGGTGTGGATGCGCTCGGCGATGGCGTCCACGCGCGCGCCAGACAGGCCTTGCTGGACAAACTCGACGATCGCTTCCTGCAGGATGTTTTCGCGGGTCTTTTCCGGGTTGTTCTTACGACTCTTGCGCGGCGCTTCGGACGCAGCGGAGAGGTCGGGAGTCAGGGTCATGGTGCGCTCACGGCCGTTTTTATTGTGCAGGCGCCGATTATGGGCTGCGGCGCTCCCCGAAGGAAGCACCGCACCACCGCTCACAACCGCGCTTGGCGTACCGCACCGCTGCGGGACTTGGCCATGGCCGCCAGACGCACCGCCACGTTGGCCGCGCCGTAACCGGCATAGCCGTTCTTGCGCTGGATGATCTCGAAGAAAAACCGCCCTTCGAACGGTTCGGTGTACACGTGAAACAGCTCACCGCCGTTGGCGTCGCGGTCGTACAACACGTTGTAGTACGCCAGCTCGCTGAGGAACTCATCGTCAAAATCAAACCGTGCCGCGAGGTCGTCGTAATAGTTGAGCGGGATGTCCAGCAGCGGCACGCCCGCGTCTTTGGCCCGGCGCACCTCGGCAAAAATGTCCGCGCAGTCGAAGGCAATGTGGTGCACACCTGAGCCGCGATAGCTCGATAGCGCGTGGGAAATTGCGGTATTGCGGTTCTCGGAAATGTTCAGCGGCAAACGAATCGAACTGCAGCGGCTGCGCAGGGCACGGCTCTTCACCAGGCCATAGGGGTCGGGCAGCACCACTTCGTCGTCGGCCTCGAAATCCAGCAGGCTCTTGTAGAACAACACCCAACTGTCGAGGCTGTCGGCCGGCAGCGCCATCGCCATATGGTCGATACGCAACAGGCCACCACTGGCAGCCGGCGCGGCTTGCAGGTTGAAGTCGGTGTCGTACAGCGTGCCTTCGCTGGGGTCCACCAGGTAGATCAGGCTGCCATCCGGCGCACGCACGGCGGCCAGCTCAAGCTCGTTGGGCCCGACCAGCCCGCGATAGGGCTGGCCCTTGTAGGCCACCGCCCGCTCCAGGGCCTTGGCGCTGTCCTTGACCCGCAGCGCGGTGGCGCACAACGACGGGCCATGGGCCTCGAAAAAGTTGTGGGCGAAGGAATAGGGTTCGCAGTTGAGGATCAGGTTGATGTCGCCCTGGCGCAACAGGCTCACGCTCTTGGAGCGGTGCTGGCCGGCCTTGACGAAGCCGAGGCGTTCCAGCCAGTGAGTCAGCTTGGCGCCGAGGCTTTCATCCACGGCAAATTCGAGGAATTCGATGCCGTCGTACTCGCTGGCAGCCGGGGTATCGAACAGGATCTGCACGGGTTGCGCCGGTGCTTGCTGCTTCAGGCGCTCGCGGGTTTTCTCCTCCAGGTACAGCAAGGAGCGCAGGCCATCCGCTGCATTGGCGCGGGTCGGCGCGGCGCGGAAACCGTCGTTGAAAATTTCCAGGGACAGCGGCCCGGTGTAGCCACTCTTGATGATCGGCGCAAGAAAGCCCGCCAGGTCAAATTCGCCTTGCCCCGGGAAGCAGCGGAAGTGCCGGCTCCACTCCAGCACGTCCATGGCCAGGATCGGCGCGTCGGCCATTTGCACAAAGAAGATCTTGTCGCCGGGGATCTGCGCGATGGCGCTCGGGTCGCCCTTGAGTGACAGGGTGTGGAAGCTGTCGAGCAGCACGCCGAGGGCCGGGTGATCGACCTGGCGCACCAGGTTCCACACCTGCTGCCAGGTGTTCACATGCTTGCCCCAGGCCAGCGCTTCATAACCGATGCGCAAGCCACGGCGGCCGGCATGTTCGGCCAACAGGTGCAGATCGTCGAGCAAAATGCGTTCATCGCCGACGCAATCGGCGGAGGCGTTGCTGCACACCAGCACCAGGTCAGTGCCCAGTTCCTGCATCAGGTCGAACTTGCGCTCGGCACGCTCCAGGTTGCGGGCCAGACGGTCGCGGCGGCAGCCTTCAAAGTCGCGGAACGGCTGGAACAGGGTGATGGCGATACCGAGGTCGGCACACATCTGCCTGACTTCGCGGGGGCTGCCGTCGTAATACAACAAGTCGTTTTCGAAGATCTCGACGCCATCAAACCCGGCGGCGGCAATCGCTTCGAGTTTTTCCGGCAGGGTGCCGCTCAAGGAAACGGTGGCAATGGAACGTTGCATGGGGCGACTCCCGGCAATTATTGTTTGCGCCAAATTATTCGCCCCCAGTCTACCCACAGCAATTAAAATGTACGAACCAGTTAGTTTTTGGTGCGATTATCGAACACTATGCCCGTTTACCGAATTGACGATTTTTTAGCCGCTGCGCACCATCAACGACGCAACCTGACCCAGAACACACCATAAAAATTTCAAAAAACGGGTACGACCTCATGCCTCTGCAAAACTCCGCCCTGGCCTCGCGCTCCGGCACCCCGCACGCCGGCATCGGCGACAAGATCCGCGGCGCCCTGGCCGTGGGTAAAACTCGCTGGGGCATGTTGGCCCTGGTGTTCTTTGCCACCACCCTGAACTACATCGACCGCGCCGCCCTGGGCGTGATGCAACCGATCCTCGCCAAGGAAATGAGCTGGACGGCGATGGACTACGCCAACATCAACTTCTGGTTCCAGGTTGGCTACGCCGTCGGCTTTGTGCTGCAAGGCCGCCTGATCGACCGCGTCGGTGTGAAACGCGTGTTCTTCTTCGCCGTACTGCTGTGGAGCCTGGCGACTGGTGCCCACGGCCTGGCCACCTCGGCGGTGGGTTTCATGGTCTGCCGCTTTATCCTCGGGCTGACCGAAGCCGCCAACTACCCGGCCTGCGTCAAGACCACACGCTTGTGGTTCCCCGCCGGTGAACGTGCGGTGGCCACCGGCATCTTCAACGCCGGCACCAACGTCGGTGCGATGATGACGCCGATGCTGCTGCCGCTGATCCTGCACGTGTGGGGCTGGCAGGCGGCATTCCTGTGCATGGCCTCGCTCGGCGCGATCTGGCTGGTGTTCTGGGGCTTGAAGTACTACAACCCGGAAGACCATCCGAGCGTCAAACAATCCGAACTGGACTACGTGCAACGGGAAGTCGAACCCGAACAACCGGGTGTGCCGTTCAGCCGCATCCTGCGCATGCGCGGCACCTGGGCCTTCGCCATTGCCTACGCGCTGACCGCGCCGGTGTTCTGGTTCTACCTGTATTGGTTGCCGCCGTTCCTGAACCAGCAATACAACCTGGGCATCAACGTGACCCAGATGGGTATCCCGCTGATCATCATCTACCTGACAGCCGACTTCGGCAGTGTGGGTGGGGGGATTCTGTCGTCGTTCCTGATCGGCCGTGGCATGAACTCGATCAAGGCGCGCTTGCTGTCGATGTTGCTGTTCGCCTGCTGCATCGTCGGCGTGATCATGGCGGCCGGTTCCAGCCAGCTGTGGGTCGCAGTGTTTGCCATCTCCCTGGCCATCGGTGCGCACCAGGCCTGGACCGCCAACATCTGGAGCCTGGTGATGGACTACACGCCCAAGCACATGATGAGCACGGTGTTCGGCTTCGGCGGGATGTGTGCGGCCATCGGCGGCATGTTCATGACCCAGATCGTCGGCCATATCCTCACCGTGACCAACAACAACTACACCGTGTTGTTCACCCTGATCCCGGCGATGTACTTCATTGCGCTGACCTGGATGTACTTCATGGCGCCGCGCAAGATCCCTACCGTAGACGTCTGATCTACCTGCGCCGCTGCTGCCAGGCAGCGGCCAACCCGCTCATGCAGATCACCCCGATGCCGACCACCGTGGTCAAGTCGGGGGTATGGTTGAATACCAGCCAGCCCAACAACCCCGCAAACACGATCTGGCAATAGCCGAACGGTGCCAGCAAGGCCGGTGCCGCGAAGCGGAACGCCTGGGTCAACATCAAGTGCGCAGTCATCCCACAGGTGCCCAGCGCCAGCATCAACACGCCATGCCACAGCGTCGGGACCTGCCAGAAGAACGGCACCATCGCACTCATCACCAAGGTGTTGCACAGGCCGGCGAAGAAGTTGCTGGTGGTCGGGCTGTCGTATTGGCTCAGGATGCGCGTGAGCAGTTGGTAGAAGCAGAAGAACAACGCCGAACACAGCGGCAGCAGCACCGCCGGGGTGAACAGTTCGCCACCGGGGTGGATGATGATCAGCACGCCGACGAACCCGCAGATCACCGCCAGCCACTGGCCGCGCGTAACGTGCTCACCGAGCAGCGGCACCGACAGCGCTGTCACCAGGATCGGTGCAAGGAAGTTCACTGCCGTGGCTTCCGCCAGGGGGATGTAATGCAGCGCCGTGGTAAAGAACAGGCTGGTACCCAGCAGGCACAACGCCCGCACCACCTGCATTCCCGGCCGTTTGCTGCGCAGTACGCGCAAGCCCGATTGCGGCAGGAAAATCCCGGCCATCAACAGGGTATGCACCAGATAGCGCGCCCAGACCACCATCACGATCGGGTAGAACCCGGCCAGGTATTTGGACAAGGCGTCGTGGCTGGAAAACAGGAAAGTCGCCACCACAATCAGCAAGATGCCTTTGAAAGGATGGTTGACGCCGGAGAGGGGAGTACTGACGGTCATTGAGTTCTCTTGCATGACGGGCTGAACGCGGGCTGCTCAACCCGGTAATCTAGCAGCCGGGCTTGCGTCTGCCCCAAGAGCATAACCAAACACTGTGCGAACAGCGCACTAAATCATGGGATTCGAGTCCAACCTCGCACGATCGCCCACGCATTGCACACTTTTTATCCAAGGCCTGCCGCTATGAAAAAAGCCCTGTTTGTTCTCTCTGCCGTCGCCCTGCTCGCCGCTTGCGGCCAGGAAGCCAAGGACGCGCCCAAACCGGCGCCCGCCTCCGTGCAAGCGACCCTGGTGCCGGCCACCCCGCCCACCGACCAGTGGGTCGGCAAGTGGGTCGGCGTCGAAGGCCTGTACCTGACCATCGCCAAGGACGACAGCGTCGGCCGCGGGCATTACCTCATCACCATGCAATACGGCCTCGACGCCGGCGACTCCGGCACCTTCAAAGGTGAAGCCGCCGAAGACGGCATCGCCTTCACCCGCCCGGACGGCCCGCAATTGCTGCGCGCCGGCGACGGTGCCGCCACTGGCCTCAAGTGGCTGGCAGATAAAAAGGACTGCCTAGTCGTGGCGAGTGGCGAAGGCTACTGCCGCCAATAACGTCCATACTCCAACGAACTTGCCACAGTAAAGTTTCAACTTATAAAAGGCTTATCGAGAGGATTGCCCCCATGCTATGGAAAAAAGGCCGACGCAGCGACAACGTGGTGGACGCCCGCGATGACAGTGGCGGCGGCGGTGGCGGCATGCGCTTTGGTGGCGGCAAGGGCCTGAGCCTGACCGCGATTGTGCTGATCGTCGGCATCGGCTGGCTGACCGGCCAGGACCCGTTGCAGATCCTCGGCCAACTCACCGGGCAGATGGAGCAGGCGCCGTCGGTCAGCACCCAGACGCGCCAGGCACCGGCGGCCAATGACGAACAGGCCGACTTTGTCCGCGCCGTGCTCGGCGATACCGAAGACACCTGGGCCCAGGTGTTCCAGGAAAACGGCCTGACCTACAAGAACCCGAAACTGATCCTGTTCCGTGGCCGGGTGAATTCGGCCTGCGGCGGCGCCACCTCGGCCAGCGGCCCGTTCTATTGCCCGGCCGACCAGCAGGTCTACCTGGACCTGGATTTCTTCCGCGAAATGTCGCAACGCTTCCAGGCCGCCGGCGACTTCGCCCAGGCCTACGTGATCGCCCACGAAGTCGGGCACCACGTGCAGACGTTGCTCGGCATCTCGGCCAAGATCCAGACGGCCCGCCAACAAGGCCGGCAGATGCAGGGCGACGGCGGCCTGCTGGTGCGCCAGGAACTGCAAGCCGACTGCTTCGCCGGCGTGTGGGCCAACCGTGCGCAAAAACGCTTGAACTGGCTGGAGCCCGGCGACATCGACGAAGCCCTGAACGCCGCCAACGCCATCGGCGACGACCGTTTGCAGCAACAGGGCCAAGGCCGCGTAGTACCGGACTCGTTCACCCACGGCACCTCGGCGCAACGCGTGCGCTGGTTCAAGACCGGCTTCGCCCAGGGCCAGATCACTCAATGCGATACCTTTTCCGCCAAGAGTCTCTAAATGAATAAACGACTGGCATTGCTGCTGGGTCTGTTCGTCAGCTGTTCAACGTTCGCCGCTGGGCACGACATCAAGGACAGCGACCTCGATCGTTTCCCACTCAAGGCCGGGGATCTCAGCCTGGGCTTGAGCCAGGACTGGCGCCAGCCGCTGCCAAACGTCACCCGCGCGCTGATCATCGTGCATGGCCGCCTGCGCGATGCCGCGGCCTATCTGCAAAGTGGCGAGCAGGCCGCCGAGAATGCCGGGCAAGCCACCCACACCCTGGTGATTGCACCGCGCTTTCTGACGGAGGCGGATGCGCGGCACGAGCATCTGGACAAGCGGATACTGCGCTGGACCGACAACGGCTGGATGGCCGGCGAACCGTCCACCGGCCCGGGCCCGATCAGTTCCTATGGCGCCCTCGACCAGATCATCAAGCACCTGGGCAACCGCAAGCTGTTCCCAGCGCTCAAGGAAATCGTGGTGGCTGGGCACTCCGGCGGTGGCCAGGTGATACAGCGTTTTGCCCTCACCAGCCACGATCATCCCAAGCTGCAAAGCGAAGGCATCGGCCTGCGGTATGTGGTGGCGAATCCTTCGTCCTACGCCTACTTCAGCCCACAGCGGCCGGTGCCGTTCGATGCCGCCAGTTGCCCAGGCTTCAACGACTGGAAATACGGCATGCAGAACCTGCCGGCCTATGCCAAAGGCCGCAGCGTCGAACAGCTGGAGCAGGCTTACGTGTCACGTGACGTCACGTACCTGCTGGGCCAGCAGGACATCGACCCGAAGCATCACGCGCTGGATATAGGCTGCGAGGCACAAACCCAGGGCGCGTATCGGTTGATTCGTGGGCACAATTATTTCGACTACCTCAAGCAGCGGCATCCGCAGTTGCGTCATACGCTGGTGGAAGTGCCCGGTGTCGGGCATAACGGCGATGGGATGTTTACGTCGCCGCAGGGGCAGAAGGTGTTGTTCACGCAATAAAACTGTGGGAGCGGGCTTGCCCGCGAAAGCGGTGGGTCAGTCGATCGATGTATAGCTGACACACCGTATTCGCGAGCAAGCCCGCTCCCACACGAGCCAGCTCCCACAGTTGATCTTCATTGTCTGTGTTAGATCATCCGGCGCAAGGCCGCGCAGTCCTCGGCATGCCAATCGGCAAGTTCCGGCCACGGGTTCTGCGCCAGGTTGACCAACACCGTCCGCGCCCCCGCCGCCCGACCGCACTCCAGGTCAAAGCGATAATCGCCGACCATCACCATTGTGCTCGGCGCCACATCCCACGCCGCCGCCAGTTTCAGCAAGCCATCCGGGTCCGGCTTGGGCTGCGCATCATCACGCCCCAATACGTCCTCGACGGCAAAGCAGTCCGCCAAACCAATCGCCTCCAGGGTGATGTGCGCCAGTTCCCGCGCATTGCGGGTCAGGATGCCCAGGCGATAACCGCGCCCGGCCAGTTCACGCACCAGTTCCACTGCGCCCTCGGCCGCGACCGAACCCAGGGCCAGCTCGCGCTCATGTTCCAGCAACCACCCATGCTTGGCCGCCGCGAGGTCCTTGGGCAGGGCAGCCAGGTGCGTGAGGATGTCGTCCTGCGCAGGAATCTCCAGGGCCTGGCGGATCGCCGCAAAGTCATGCACGGCCACCGTCAGGGTGCCGTCCATGTCGAACACCCAGTGCTTGATGTGCGACAGGCTCACGTCCAATCCTTGCGATGGCGGATCAAGCCTTCCTGCGTTACCGAAGCCACCAATTGCCCCGCGCGGTTGTACACGCTGCCACGGGAGAACCCACGGGAATTACCGGCCCACGGGCTGTCCATGGCGTAGAGCAACCAGTCATCGGCGCGCAGGTCGGCGTGGAACCACAGCGCGTGGTCGAGGCTGGCGACCTGCATGTCTTTCTGCCACACGGTCTTGCCATGGGGCAGCAACGAGGTGGTCAGCAAGCCGAAGTCCGAGGCGTAGGCCAGCAGGTATTTGTGCAGCGCAGGCGTGTCGGCCAACGCGCCGTCGGCACGAAACCACACGTACTTGACCGGGTCGGACGGCTGCGGGTTGAACGGGTCTTTTTCGGTGACCGGGCGCACTTCGATCGGCTTGGGGCACAGCAGCTTGTCGCGCATATGCTCGGGGATCAGGTGCGCGCGTTGCTGGGTCAGCTCCAGCTCCGACGGCAGGTTTTCCGGGCCGACCACCACGGGCATGATGCTCTGGTGTGCGAAGCCCTCTTCGTCGTACTGGAACGAGGCGCTGCAGGTGAAGATCGGGTTGCCCTTCTGGATCGCGGTGACCCGGCGCGTGCTGAAACTGCCGCCATCGCGCACACGGTCGACCGAATACACAACCGGCAATGCTGCATCACCGGGACGCAGGAAATAGCCGTGCAATGAGTGCACATGCCGCGCTTCTTCTACGGTCTGGCTGGCCGCCGACAGCGACTGGCCGAGCACCTGGCCGCCGAACAGTTGACGAAAACCCAGGTCCTGACTGCGGCCGCGAAAGAGGTTTTCCTCGATCGGCTCCAGGGTCAGCAAGTCCACCAGATCTTCCAATACTTGGCTCATAGAGCAACTCCTACAATCTATGGGGCATTCCGGTCTGCTTATCCGTGCAGCGTGTCCAACCATTGGGCGCGGGTGATGCGGTACAACACATGATGGCGCAGCGGGTCATCGGCTGCGACCTTGGGGTGTGCAAAATCTGCCAGGGGATCGTAATGCATACCGATGGCCTGCATGACTTTTTGTGATGGCATGTTGGCTTCGGTGGTAAAGGCGACAACTTCATCCAGCTGCAAGCGATCGAAGCCGCAGCGCAACGCCGTCCACGCCGCTTCGCTGGCGTAGCCCAGGCCCCAATGTTCGCGGGCCAGGCGCCAGCCGATTTCCACCGCCGGGGTGAAGTCGGCGTCAAAGCTGACATGCTGCAAGCCGGTCAAGCCGATGAACTCGCCGCTGTCCTTGCGCTGCAAGGCCCACAGGCCGAAGCCATATTCGGCGAAGTGGCCACGAATGCGGCCGATCAATGCGGCGCTTTCCAGGTGGCTCAGCCTGGCCGGGAAATAGCGCATCACCTGTGGGTCGGCGCACATGCGCGCAAACTCCGGCAGGTCGCTGTCGCGCCATTGGCGCAGCACCAGGCGCGCACTTTCCAGTTCGAGTATCGGCTCCATGGGTCCCCTCCCTTGCCATGTGCGTGAGTGTACAACGCGGGTAAGATCCGTCGCAGGTTCCCGTCAGATAATCCCATGCCTTTACCACTGATCTACCACGATGATTACAGCCCCGAGTTCCCGGCGGACCACCGCTTCCCCATGGACAAGTTCCGCCTGTTGCGTGACCACTTGGTGTCCAGCGGGTTGACCGAGGACAGCCAACTGCTGCGCCCGCAACTGTGCCCACCCGAGATCCTGGCGCTGGCCCATGACCCCGGCTACATCGAACGCTACATGGGCGGTGAACTGTCCCGCGAAGACCAGCGCCGCCTCGGCCTGCCGTGGAACGAAGCCCTGGCGCGGCGTACCGTGCGGGCGGTGGGCGGCTCGATCCTCGCCGCCGAACAGGCGCTGGAACACGGGCTCGCCTGCCACCTGGCGGGCGGCACGCACCACGCCCACTACGATTACCCGGCGGGCTTTTGCATCTTCAACGACCTGGCGGTGATCAGCCATTACCTGCTCGCCAGCGGCCGGGTCAATCGCGTGCTGATCTTCGACTGCGACGTGCACCAGGGCGACGGCACCGCACGCATCCTCCATGACACACCGGAGGCCATCACCGTGTCGCTGCACTGCGAAAAGAACTTCCCCGCACGCAAGGCCCAGAGCGACTGGGACATCCCGCTGCCCATGGGCATGGGCGACGGCGACTACCTCAAGGTGGTGGACGATGCGCTCAATTACCTGCTGCCGCTCTACCAGCCGGACCTGGTGCTGTACGACGCCGGCGTCGACGTGCACAAGGACGACGCCCTCGGCTACCTCAAGCTGACAGACCAAGGCGTCGCCGCCCGCGATGAAAGCGTGATGCGCCACTGCCTGGGCCGCGACATCCCGGTGATGGGCGTGATCGGCGGCGGCTACAGCAAGGACCGCCCTGCCCTGGCCCGCCGCCACGGCATCCTGCACCACAGCGCACAACGGGTGTGGACGTCATCAGGTTGTCATTGAGTTGTGCGCGTTACCCACAATGCCTGTGGAACGGCCTGTGGATAACTTGAGCGTAAGCACCTAAGAGTCAATATCTGTAAGGCCTGTAGGAAGCTGTACATTTTTTGATCAGGCGTTTGCGCTGTCCTCGGGTAGAATGCTCGGCCTGTTTATCCGACCGTAGCCCTCGCCATGCCCCAGACCGCACCCCAACACGTCACCATCATCGGCGGCGGCCCCGCCGGGCTGATGGCCGCCGAAGTCTTGAGCCAGGCGGGGCTGCGCGTGGACCTGTACGACGGCATGCCGTCGGTGGGGCGCAAATTCCTGCTGGCCGGTGTTGGCGGCATGAACATCACCCACTCCGAAGCCTACCCGGCGTTTCTGTCGCGCTACGCCGAACGAGCGCCGTACATCGCCCCGCTGCTGCGTGGGTTTGGCGCCGAAGCATTGTGCGAATGGATACATGGGTTGGGTATCGAAACCTTTGTCGGCACCTCCGGCCGGGTGTTTCCTACCGACATGAAAGCCGCCCCCCTACTGCGCGCCTGGCTCAAGCGCCTGCGCGACCAGGGCGTGGTTATCCACACCCGGCACCGTTGGACCGGCTGGAATGCCCACGGCGATTTACTTATCCACAGTCCCGACGGCGAAAAAACCGTGCGCGGCGATGCGGTACTGTTGGCCCTCGGCGGTGGCAGTTGGTCGCGCCTGGGTTCCGACGGTACGTGGCTCAAGCTGCTGGAAGGCAAAGGCGTGCCCTGCGCCCCGCTGCAAGCGAGCAACTGCGGCTTCGAGGTGTCAGCCTGGAGCGAGTTGATGGTCAGCAAATTCGCCGGTGCGCCGTTGAAAAACGTCGCCATCGGCTTGGGCGACGACAAACCCCGGCTGGGGGAATGCGTGATCACCGCCGCCGGTATCGAAGGCAGTTTGATCTACGCGTTGTCGGCGCCGATTCGCGAGGCGATCAATACAACCGGTTCGGCCACCGTGAATATCGACCTGTTGCCGAGCAAGCCTGTGGATAAGGTTCAAGCTGCATTGGCCAAGCCCCGTGGTTCGCGCTCGATGAGCAAACACTTGCACAGCCAGTTGGGGCTGGATGGCGTGAAAGCGGCGTTATTACGCGAGTTGGCGCCCGCCGAACACTTCAACGATCCGGCGCAGCTGGCCGCCGCCATCAAGGCCCTGCCGCTGACCCTGGTGAAAACCCGGCCGATGGACGAAGCGATCAGCACCGCCGGCGGCGTGCCGTTCGAAGCGCTGGATGAGCGCTTGATGCTCAAGCAATTGCCAGGCGTATTTTGTGCCGGAGAGATGCTGGACTGGGAAGCGCCGACGGGCGGGTATTTGCTGACGGGGTGTTTTGCCAGCGGGCGAGCGGCTGGGCGGGGGATGGTGGAGTGGCTTAAACGCTGAGAATTGGATTCAAAGCCCTCTTCGCGAGCAAGCCCGCTCCCACATTTTGACCGCATGTTCATGTCGAAACTCGGTCGAGTGTGGGAGCGGGCTTGCTCGCGAAGGGGCCATCAGCCACAGCGCAAAATCACTTCTTCTTACGCGGCCCGGTATTAAACACAGGTACCTTGCGCACCGGCTTGATCGAAGGCTCGGCCGGCGCCGCGTCACCACTGTCCACCCACTTGCCCAGGTTGCGCTTGCCGCCACCACCGGAAGTTTTAGGTTTCTTCGGCTTTTTCGGTTTCTTCACCACCTGGCCGCTGGCATCGGTGTCCGGCACACGGTGCTCCGGTTCAAAGTCCGGCTCCATCTTGCGGGTCAACGTCTGACGCGTGAGCATCTCGATGGCCGACAGCATGTTCACTTCATCGGCACACACCAGGGAAATCGCCTCGCCGGTGTTGCCCGCACGCCCGGTGCGGCCGATGCGGTGGATGTAGTCCTCGGCCACGATCGGCAGGTCGAAATTGACCACCAGCGGCAGGTCTTCGATGTCCAGGCCACGGGCTGCCACGTCGGTGGCCACCAGGATCTGCACTTCGCTGGCCTTGAAGCGGTCCAGCGCACGCTGGCGGGTCGCCTGCGGCTTGTCGCCGTGGATGCCATCGGCGTTGATGCCCAGGCCCTGCAACTTGTCCACCAGCGCGTCCACGCCGTTACGGGTCTTGGCGAACACCAGCACCTGTTTCCAGCGACCCTTGCGCATCAAGTGCACAAACAACTCCGGCTTGCGCTTCTTGTCCACCGGCACAACCCACTGCTTCACGGTGTTGGCGGCAACGTTGCGCGGGCTGACTTCGATGCTTAGCGGGTCGTTGAGCATCTGCCCGGCGAGCAGGCGGATATCATCGGAGAAGGTCGCGGAGAACAGCAGCGTCTGGCGCTTTTTCGGCAGCATGCGGTAGATGTTCGCCAGCTCTTCCGAGAAGCCCAGGTCGAGCATGCGGTCGGCTTCGTCCAGCACCAGGGTTTGCAGCTGATTAAGCTTCAGCGCGTTCTGGCGGAACAGGTCGATCAGGCGGCCAGGGGTGGCGACCAGGATGTCGACGCCCTTGCGCAGCTTCATCATCTGCGGATTGATGCTCACACCGCCGTACACCGCGTAAGTGGTCAGCGGCAGATTTTGCGCATATTCGGCGACGCTGGCGTGCACCTGCTCGGCCAGCTCGCGGGTCGGGCACAGGATCAGTGCACGCGCCGAGTTGGCGGCGACTTTCGGCCCTTCCATGGTCAGCAGTTGCAGCAGCGGCAGGGCGAAACCGGCGGTCTTGCCGGTGCCGGTCTGGGCCGCAGCCATCAGGTCGCGACCGGCCAATACCGCCGGAATGGCTTGCGCCTGCACCGGCGTCGGGGTCTGGTAGCCGAGCGTCTCAAGGGCGCGCAGCAAGGGTTCGATCAGGCCAAGGGAGGCGAAAGTCATGTAGTTACCGTAGGAAAATTCAGCGCAAGCACGCAATGCGCCGCAGTTTACCTTATTTCCGGCTTGGGCTTGCGCCACTGGGGCAGGCTGATCAGCAGGACGGCACTGATGATTACCAGCATCGCCAGGGCTTCCTCCATGCCGATGGTCTCGCCGACGAACACAATCCCGAGCAACACCGCCACCGCCGGGTTCACATAGGCATAACTGGTCGCCGCTGCCGGACGGACGTGCTTGAGCAGGTACATATAGGCGTTGAAGGCGATGATCGAGCCGAACACGGCCAGGTACGCCAGGGCCAGCCAGCCTTCGACGGGAGGCATGGCGTGCAGGCGTTCGCCGGTGAGTGCGCTGCCGATCAGCAGCGTTACGCCCGCCACCAACATCTCCGCCGCACTGGCCATCGCGCCCTGGGGCAGCGGCAAGCGCCGGCTCCACACCGAACCGAACGCCCACGAAGCGGCGGCAAACAGCAGCAACGCAGCGCCCATCGGGCTCGATTGCAAGGTGCTGCCCATATTGAGCATGGCGATACCGGCAATCCCCAGGATCACACCCGCCCACTCCAGACGGGTATTACGCGCACCCCAGAAATATCCACAGAGCAAAGTAAACAACGGCACCGTCGCCACCGCCAGCGCGGCCACCCCGGACGACACCCCGGAATGTTCGGCCAACGTCACCGCGCCGTTGCCGAAGGTCAGCAGCAAAATGCCGATCTTCGCGCACGCCTTCCACTGCTCCCACGTCGGCGCCGGCACCCCGCGCCAGCGCAGGAAGCCATACATCACCGCCCCCGCCGCCAAAAAGCGAATCCCGCCGAGCATCAGTGGCGGCCAGTACTCCACGCCGATGCGGATCACCAGGTAGGTGGACCCCCAAATCACATACAAGGCAAAAAAGGCGGCGATCAACGGTAAGGGAAAGCGACGTGGGCCAGGCATTGGGTGGCTCTATGGCAGGAGATGGGATGCTTATTCTAAAAAGGCAGGCCCTTAAACTTAAGTTACAAAACCTGTTTAAACCGACCATACACTTTTCAAAGCATGGTTGTGAGGGCTATAACCCATGCTTTCGAAAGCCACCCAGCATTGGAGCCTTATCATGGACAAATACGACCGCATGCTCCTCAGCGCCCTGCTCGCCGACGGCCGTGCGTCCTACGCGCAACTGGCGCGCACAGTAAACCTCTCGGCCCCGGCCGTGGCTGAGCGGGTGGCCAAGTTGGAGGCCAGCGGGGTGATCACGGGGTATCAGGCCAAGGTGGATCTGTCCAAGGTCGGCTTGCCGATTCAGTGTGTGATTGAACTGCGGTTGACCAACCACGGCAGCCAGAAGGTGTACGACGCCCTGGCGGAAATCCCCGAGCTGACGGAGTGCCACCGGGTGACGGGCGACCCGTGCGTGATCATGCAAGCGGCGGTGGGTTCTATGCCGGAGCTGGAGAACCTGATCAACCGGGTGGCGAAGTTCGGGTTCAGCAAGACGTCGATCATCTTGTCCAGCGCGATAGAGCGGCGGGTGCCGTTGGCGCAGTTGGAGAGCAATGGGAAAAATGGCGGCTGACTCCGATCGTTCCCACGCTCTGCGTGGGAATGCAGCCCTGGACGCTCTGCGTCGATTCTTGAAGTCGTGACGCGGAGCGTCACAGGAGGCATTCCCACGCGGAGCGTGGGAACGATGAACAGGCCAGCTCCCACAGTTGGAATGCATTCAACTGTGGGAGCTGGCTTGCCTGCGATGACGTCAGTTGCCTCACAGCGGACTTGAGCGCTGTTCAATCAGATCGACAACCTGCTTGATCGTGGTGATGTGATCCCAATCTTCCTGAGTCGCATGCAGGTTGAATTGCCACTTGATCTGCATGATGAAACAGGTCAGGTCGTCATCGATGATCTTGAAGTCATGGATGAAGTCCGTTTGCTCCGACACCTGGCTTCGGTCGATAAAGCCAATGATTTCGACGAACAGCTGAATGACCCTTTCGCTGATCTGGGCTCTGGTGAGACTACCTTCCATTTCTTGCCTCATAGGCGCACTTAGACAAGCGTGATAGTTAAGTCACAGGTCAAAGTTTTATGCGGATTGAGACAGGAACCAGAAGGGTCTGACGGCACCATCAGACTTAACCTACCGATAGCTCTAAAATCGGCTCAAAGGCCCGGAATTTCAATGGCCAGCAAGACCGATCTCTTTCATTTGAGGGATGTTTCCTAGAGAATTCCACGGCCTTGTTTACGTCGGATCAGGTAGATAGTCTCGCCCAGTCATCGAATATTCGGTGAACGGACGTGCAAGTCCGATGGCAAGAAGGCTCATAAATCAACCTACAGCTTGACGCTCAGCTTCCAGGCTCTGCGCTTGCCCGTTATGGCAGCTGTGCGTGGGAGACCTTCGGGTCTGCTGGGTTTTCGCTTCTTGCCCCGGTCTTGCACACCTACGCACAGTTGCCACCCTATTCGCGTGCAAGCGGACGGTGGCAGCTTCTTCCTTAGCAAGAGGTGTTTACCATGGTCAAAGTCACCCCCGATCCACCCAGCTTTCTCAGCGAAGACGCCCTGCTCCACCGCCGAGCCATCGACTACTACCTCAAAGCCTCCGCCCCGGATGCGCCGAACTTCATTCTGAACGACAACCTGAGTTTCGAAGACGCCCTCGCCCATGCGGCGGATTTGCTGCATTGCGCGGTAGAGACAGCACACTCATCGGCAGAATCAATGAATGTGCAGCAGCGGGCAGTGATGCATCTGGTGGAGATGGCGAAGGTGGTCGTGGATCAGACGCTGGATTGCACACAGTCTCGATGAACGACACATGACCCCTGTGGGAGCGGGCTTGCCCGCGAAGGCGGTGTGTCAGTCAATATTTCCGGCGACTGATCCACCGCTTTCGCGAGCAAGCCCGCTCCCACACAAGCCCGTTCCCACATTTGGATCTTTGGGGTTCTTGGGATTGTGGTGAGGTTAGAGCGCGCGATGTTTTTTGAGGTGTTCGGTGATTTTTGCCGCCGGGACTTTCTGCAAGCTGCACAGCAAGTCATGGGACAGTTCGCGCAAGCCATGCGTCCCGCGCAGTTCCTGCGCCAGGTGCGCCGTAAGGTTGGCCGCCATTTCTGCGTCCGCCATCGCCCGGTGAGCCTTGCCGGTGTGGGGCAACTGGGCGAACGCATTCAGGGTGCCGAGTTTGTGGTTCGGCGCCGAGGGCATCAAGCGCCGCGCCAGCAGCAGCGAGCAGGCAAACTTCTGCAGGCGGGTGCGGCGGATCAGGCCCAGCTCGAAGTCCCAGAACTTCTGGTCGAACGCGGCGTTGTGCGCCAGCAGCGGGGTGGTGCCGACGAACTCGTTGACCTCGTTCATCACCCGCTCGGCCGGCGGCGCGCTGCGCAGCATGGCGTTGCTGATGCCGGTGAGTTGTTCGATGAACGCGGGCACGTGCACGCCGGTTTTCATCAGGCTCTGGTAGCGGTCCACGATCTGACCACGCTCAAGGATGACCACGGCGATTTCCGTGGCGCGGCACTGGCTGCTCGGGCTGATGCCGGTGGTTTCAAAGTCGATGACCGCTATACGTTCCAAACCTGTTCCAACTCCGTTCCACAATTTATTTGAGCAGCAGCGCGCCTTCGATCGGCACGTAGCGGCTGGCCGCACGTATCAACGAGTTGGCCGTCAGCCCCGGCACGCCGTAGGCCACGGCTTCGACGCCATGCTTGTTGATGATGCGTTCGAGCAGCATGTCGAAGTCCCCGTCACCGGAAGCCAGCACGATTTCGTCGACGTGGTCCGCGGCGTCCATGATGTCGAGGGTGATGCCCACGTCCCAGTCGCCCTTGGCCGAGCCGTCGCTGCGCTGGATGTACGGCTTGAGTTTTACCGTAAAGCCCAGGTTGCGCAGGATCTGCTGGAACTGCTGCTGCTTGCTGTCGCCACGGTCGATGGCATAGGCGTACGCCTCGACGATCTGCCCGCGGGCGCTGATGTCAGCCCACAAGGCGGCGTAGTTGAAGTGGCAGCCATACGCTTGGCGCACGGTGTAGTAGAGGTTTTGTACATCGGCGAACACTGCAATTTTCTTCACCGCACTTCCCCATGACAGCCACTTGGATGCCGGACGCGCACGTCCGCAAAGGCGCCAGTATGCCAGCCACGGGGAAGTTTCCGAGAAAAATCAGCCCGGCGCGACAAAGCGCACCGGGCTTGGGAGCATCAGACGAAGGAATCGTCGTCGCCGAAGGAGGAGGAATCGTCGGAATAATCGCTGTCGGCAAAGCTGTCCGAGTTGTTGCTGCCCCAGTTGTCGTTGCCGGCAAACTTCTGGTCGTCATTGCCCCAGCCACCTTGATCGCTGGCCGGTGCCGGTTGCTCGATGATTTCTTCCACCACCTGCGGCTGCTGGTTGTGATGGAACAGGCTGCTGATGCCTTCCGCCAGCAACACACCGCCGGCCACGCCAGCGGCGGTTTTCATCGCACCGCCGAGGAAGCCGCTGCCAATCGGGGCGGCGGCAGCAGGAGGCTGTTGATAACTTTGTTGCGGCGCAGGCGCCTGGTTGAACGACGGCCGCGCCGGTTCACGCCAGCCGCCCGTAGACGCAGGAGCGCTCTGGGCCGGTTGCTGCTCACGGGAACCGCCACCGCCAAAGATGCTCGACAGAAAACCACCGCTGCTCGGCGCTGGCTGGGCCGATTGGGATTTGGCTTGTTGCAACTCTTCCTGCAACTGCTGGATCTGTTGCGCCTGTTGCTTGTTCTGCGCGTCGAGGCTCTTGAGCGCGTGTTCCTGCACCAGGATCGACTGGGTCATGTAGTACCCGGCCGCCGGTTGGCGCGTCATATGCTCCTTGATCCGCGCTTCGGCCAGGGCGTCGCGGGGGGCTGAGTCCGTTTCGGCTTGTTGCAACCGTGAAAACAGTCCATCGATCAGGGTTTGCTCTTCGCTGTTCATGGCGACCTCGTTAGATTGCCGGTAGAAATCGTGGTCCCGCCTGGAGTCAGGCTGAGGTACATGCTAGTTATGGGGGTGTTACGAGTTGTTTCAATGGTCTTTACTCAAGGTTTACGTTTGCTTACGTCCGGTCACGATCGGTTAAAGTGTTGCCCTTGCTTTCAGGCCTGCGATGAACTTGATGAATCCGTTAGATGTACTGCGCGACTCCCTCCGCTTCACTCAACGCAACCTGGGCGCCATCGTCCAGCTGTGCCTGCCGTTGGTGATTCTCGAAGCCTTGCTGCAACAAGTGCTCAACCACGTGGTGGGCCCCGATGCCTTCCCCGGTTTCAGCGTGGTGGTGGGGTTGTTGGTGTACCCGCTGTACACCGGCGCGTTGATCCTGTTTCTCGACGCCCGCACCCGAGGCGAATCGCCGCGCACCAAGGATGTGTGGGCCATGGCCCTGACCCTGTGGCCACGTTTCGCGCTGCTGACGGCCATCAGCACCTTGCTGATCCTGCTCGGGTTGTCGTTGTACTTCCTGCCGGGCCTGTGGCTGATGGTGGTGCTGGCCTTTGCCGAATACCTGCTGGTGCTGCGCGGCATGACGGCGCTGGAAGCGATCAAGGAGAGTTTTCGCCTGACCCGCGGGCACTTCTGGCGAATCCTCGTGTGCCTGCTGTGCGTGATGACGCCGCTGTGGCTGCTCAAGGGCGCCAGTGTCGCTGCCTATCCAGAGCCCGCGCCGTTGCTGGGGCTGGTGATGGACAGCGCCCACAGCTTCCTGCAACTGTTCACCAGCGTGGTGCTGTTCCGTTTATTCATGCTGATCGGTGGCGATGCCGACGCGCGGTGATATGCTCCTGGCACCTCTGAAACGCCATAAGCCGAGCCGATGACCCGTTTATTGCGCATCACCTTACTGGGCCTGCTGATTCTCGCAGGCTTGCTCACCGCCCTGATCTACAGCCTGACCTGGCGCCCCGCCGACAAGGAAATCCTGCCCGTCAGCTGCGTGGCGCCGCGTGCGCCGACCCTGTTGCCAGGGCAGGCGCTCAAGGTCATGACCTGGAACGTGCAATACCTGGCCGGCAAGAACTACGTGTTCTGGTACGACACCGCCGACGGCAGCGGCCCCGATGAGCGCCCGACCGTCGAAGACATGGCCTTCAGCCTGGACGAAGTGGCGCGGGTGATCCGCGACGAGCAGCCCGACCTGCTGCTGTTGCAGGAGCTCGACGAAAACGCCAAGCCTTCCCACTACCAGGATCAACTGGCCCTGCTGCAAGAGCGTCTGGTCGACCTCTACCCGTGCAGCGCCCAGGCCTTCGACTGGAAAGCCGATTTTGTCCCCGACCTGCACATTTTCGGCAGCGTCGGCCGCAAGCTGGCGACCCTGAGCCGCTACCAGATCGAACACGCCGAGCGCCTGCAATTGCCCGCACCCGAGGCGAACATCTTCAGCCGCCAGTTCCAACCCAAACCGGCTCTGCTGCTGACCTACCTGCCCCTGAGCGACGGCGGCCAACTGGCGGTGCTCAATACCCGCCTGGACGGCGATGCGCCTGGGCGCAGTGCGGTGCAAGAGCAGGTCCAGGCCACGGTCAAACTGCTGGATAAATTCGAAGGCCGTGGCACGCCCTGGCTGATCGGCGGGGATTTCAACCTGCTGCCCCTGGGCCAATTCCTACGCCTGGACGCCAGCAAACGCGGGCAATATTCGCCGGACAGTGAGCTGCACCTGCTGTGGGACAAATACCCGATGATCCCAAGCAACAGCCAATCCAGCGGCATCGACCGTGAGAAATGGCTGACGAACTTCCCCAACGACCCCAGCCTCGACGGCCCGGATCGCACCCTCGACTACCTGTTCTACAGCCCGCGCCTCAAGCGTGTAGAAGCCCGGGTGCGCCAGGACGACACCCTGCGCATCTCCAACCACCTGCCCGTGATCGCCCGCTTCCTACTCCCCACCTTGTAGTGAGCGGGCTTGCCCCGCGCCGGGTGGCGCAGCCGCCCCAATCCCATGCACCTCGGTCTCCCTGAAACACCGCGGCGGACCATTTGGGGCGGCTGCGCCACCCGGCGCGGGGCAAGCCCGCTCACCACATTGTCCTTTTTAAGGGGACAATAAATCTCGAATCAGCCTAATTGTCTCTCACTCGACCAGGCCGTAAATTTCCCCCAAGCCAGCACGCAGACAGCCAGAGGCGCTGAAGCGGCCTTCCAATTCCAATACTTCAAGTGAGCCCAAACGACATGAACACCCTCAACAAAGCCCTGACCGCCACCCTCCTCGCCCTGTCCATCGGCAGCGCTTTTGCCGCCGAAACCGCGGTGCCCGAGCACCAGACCCAGGCGTTCCTCAACGCCCTCGCCGCCGGCGGCGGTCGCCCGTTGGAGCAGCTGAGCCCCAAGGATGCACGGGCCGTGCTGACGGGTGCGCAGAACTCGGTGAAGGTCGACATGTCGGGCATTCAGGTCAGCGACAAGACCATCCAGGCCGACGGCCAGCGCATCAAGCTGACCATCGTGCGCCCTGCCAACGTCAAGGGTGAGTTGCCGGTGTTCATGTACTTCCATGGCGGCGGCTGGGTGCTGGGCGACTACCCGACCCACGCCCGCCTGATTCGTGACCTGGTGGTGGGCTCCGGCGCCGTCGCGGTGTATGTGGACTACACGCCGTCGCCGGAAGCGCACTACCCGACCGCGATCAACCAGGCCTACGCCGCGACCCGCTGGGTCGCCGAGCACGGCAAAGAGATCAACGTCGATGGCACGCGCCTGGCGGTGGCCGGCAACAGCGTCGGCGGCAACATGGCGGCGGTGGTGGCGCTCAAGGCCAAGGAACAGCACTCGCCGACACTGCGCTTCCAGCTGCTGCTGTGGCCGGTGACCGACGCCAGCTTCGACACAGCGTCATACCAGCAGTACGCCGAAGGCCACTTTCTCACCAAGAACATGATGAATTGGTTCTGGGACAGCTACACCACCGACGCCAAGCAACGCGCCGAGATCTACGCTTCGCCGTTGCGCGCCACCCCGGCACAGCTGACGGGCCTGCCACCGGCGCTGATCCAAACCGCCGGGCTGGACGTGTTGCGCGATGAAGGCGAGGCCTACGCCCGCAAGCTGGACGCGGCGGGTGTGGACGTGACGGCGGTGCGCTACAACGGGATGATCCATGACTACGGCTTGCTCAACCCACTGAGCACTGTCCCGCAAGTCAAAGCGGCGATGCGTCAGGCCGCAGGTGAACTGAAAGCCCACCTCAACTGATCCAAACACCGTCCTGTAGTGAGCGGGCTTGCCCCGCGCTGGGTGGCGAAGCCGCCCCAATCCCATGGCACCTCGGTCTCCCTGAAACACCGCGGCGGACCATTTGGGGCGGCTTCGCCACCCGGCGCGGGGCAAGCCCGCTCACTACAGATTTTATTTGCGCGGTTTGATGCGGGCGGTGGCTTCGGCTACCAACGGGTCATCCGGCCAGTAGTGTTTCGGATAGCGGCCCTTCAGATCCTTCTTCACTTCGGCGTAGGTACTGCGCCAGAAGTTCGCCAGATCTTGCGTCACCTGCACCGGCCGTCGCGCCGGGGACAGCAGGTGCAGCTTGACCACCTGACGCCCGCCGGCGATGCGCGGCGTATCCGCCAGACCAAACAGTTCCTGCAAGCGCACCGCCAGAATCGGCGGCTGCTCGCTGTAGTCCAGACGCACCGACGAGCCCGACGGCACTTTCACATGCTGCGGTGCCAATTCGTCCAGGCGCTGGGGCAGCGGCCAGGGCAGCAGGTTGTGCAAGAAGCTGGAAATATCCAGGTTGGCGAAGTGGCTCAAGCGCGACACTTTGCCCAGGTACGGCATCAGCCAGTGTTCGAGGCTGGCGAGCAAGGCACTGTCACTGATGTCTGGCCATTCGCTGGGTTTGCCGGCGTCGAGGTGGCGCAGCAGCATGACGCGGGCTTGCCATTGGCGCAGCTCGGGGGTCCACGGCAGCAACTCAAGGCCTTTGCGTCGCACCAGGTTGACCAGCGCCTGGCTGCGCGCAGATTCGTCGAGGCCGGTGAGCGGCTCGCGGCTCAGCACCAGTTCGCCGACTTTGCGCTGGCGCTCGGCGCGCAGCACGCCTTCGCGTTCATCCCAGTCGAGTTGGTCGACGTTGCGCACTTGCTCGGCGAGCACCGTGTCGAACAGCGTCGGATCAAAATCCGCCGCGAGGTAGATGCGTTCTTCGCGCTGGCCCTGGCGGCTGCCGAGGTCGGCGATCACCAGCCAGGCTTGTTTCATCAGGCTGTCAGCCTCGGCAAACAACGCGGCGCGGCCGTTGGCCAGGCGGTATTCGGCGCCACCGGGGCGACGTTGCTGGGCGACGCGGTCCGGGTAGGCCAGCGCCAGCAAGGCGCCGAGCCAGCGCGGGTGGTCGGGGTCGGCCACTGCCTGCCTGGCCTGGCCCCTCAGGTAGCCACGGTATTGGCGCGCCAGTTGCCTGGCCCGTTGCACGCCGCCCTGGCCACCGCGTGCGCGTTCTTCACCGGACAGCAGCGCCAGGCGGCTGTGCAGATCCGCGCCGCCACCGCGCAAAATGTCGCGCTCGCCCAACAGCGCGGCGACATCACACGCGGTGGCCGCCAGCCCCAGGTCCTGCCCGCGCAGTAGCAAATGGGCGATGCGCGGGTGGGCCGGCAGCTCGGCCATTTTCTGGCCGTGAGCGGTGAGTGTGTCGTCATTCAAGGCGCCGAGACGTTCGAGCAAATCCTGGGCCTGGGCGTACGCAGCGGTGGGCGGCACATCCAGCCAGACCAGTTGCGTAGGCGTGACGCCCCAACGCGCCAGTTGCAAGGCGAGGCCGGCGAGGTCGGCGGCGAGGATTTCTGCACTGCCGTAGGCGGCGAGGCCCTCGTGCTGGTCTTCGGACCACAAGCGGTAACACACTCCCGGTTCCAGGCGCCCTGCCCGACCGGCGCGCTGGGTGGCACTGGCGCGGGAAATGCGCTGGGTGTCGAGACGGGTCATGCCGCTGCCCGGGTCGAAACGCGGCACCCGCGCCAGCCCGGCGTCGATCACCACGCGCACGCCGTTGATGGTCAGGCTGGTCTCGGCGATGTTGGTGGCCAGCACCACTTTGCGTTTGCCGGCGGGCGCCGGGTCGATGGCCGCGCGCTGCGCGTTGAGGTCGAGTTCGCCGTGCAGCGGGCATAACAGCACATCGCTGCGTTCAGCGAGGGCGTCAGCCAGTTGCTGGTTGACCCGCCGAATCTCCGCCTGACCGGGCAGGAACACCAGCACACTGCCGCTTTCATCGTGCAGCGCGTCAAGGATCGTCTGCACCACGCGCGGCTCGATGAACTCCCCGGCCTGATACGGCCGGCCCCAGCGCATCTGTACCGGGAACATGCGCCCTTCGCTGCGCAGGATCGGCGCGTTGTCCAACAGCACAGACAAGCGTTCGCCTTCAAGGGTGGCGGACATCAGCAGGATTTTCAGCGGCTGCTCATCGCGAAACAGTTCGCGACCGTTGAGGCTCAGGGCCAGGGCGAGGTCGGCGTCGAGGCTGCGCTCGTGGAACTCGTCGAAGATCAGCAGGCCCACGCCGTCGAGTGCCGGGTCTTCCTGCAGGCGGCGCGTGAGGATGCCTTCGGTGACCACTTCGATACGGGTGTTGGGGCCGACCTTGCTGTCGAGGCGGATGCGATAGCCGACCGTCTCGCCGACTTTTTCGCCCAACTCGCTGGCCAGCCGCTCGGCTGCCGCGCGGGCGGCGAGGCGGCGTGGTTCGAGCATCAGGATGGTTTGCCCGGCCAGCCACGGTTCGTTCAACAGGGCCAAGGGCACACAGGTGGTTTTACCGGCGCCGGGCGGTGCTTCCAGCACGGCTTCATGGCGATTCGCCAAGGCGTCACGCAGGGCGGGTAAAACATCATCGATGGGCAACGAATTCATACTGGCTCCAAAGCAGAGCGGCGAGTATAACGGCGAACTGCCGAGTACCGGTGATGGTCACAGAAACGGTTAAATGTGGGAGCGGACTTGCTCGCAAATGCGGTCTGTCAGTTGATGGATAGGCGACTGATACTCCGCATTCGCGAGCAAGCCCGCTCCCACACTGGATCTTCGTCGCTTATAGTCCCGTATCAATCGTATTCAGGAGATTCCCCATGCGTATCGCTTCCCGTGTCATCGGCGGTGTCCTCGCCGTCACCCTGCTGAGCCAATTGACGGCCTGCGGTTCGATCTTCTACCCGGACCGCCGTGGCCAGATCGACGGCAAGATCGACCCGGCGATTGCCGTACTCGATGCCGTGGGCCTGCTGTTCTATGTGATCCCCGGCCTAATCGCCTTCGGTGTGGACTTCGCCACCGGCGCGATCTACTTCGAACCGGGCAAGACCGCCCAGGTGGCCCCCGAGAAGCTGCACGAAGCCATCGGCGCCGACGGCAAGGTCGACAACGCCAAGCTGCAATCCATCATCCAGAAAGAAACCGGCCGCAACCTGCCGCTGGACGACCCGCGCCTGATCCAGTTCAAGGGTAGCGTGCAGCAACTCGCCTCCCTCGGCCTAAAACCCGCCGCCTGAGGTTCGACCCGCCTATGACCAGCAGTCCCGAACACGCCAGGCTTCTGCGCCTGGCTACCCGCGCCTCGGTGGGCGTGGCGTGTGCGTTGATTATCACCAAGGCCATCGCCTGGTGGCTCAGCGGCTCGGTGAGCATGCTCGCCGGGTTGACCGATTCGTTGCTGGACGGGGTGACCTCACTGCTGAATCTGCTCGCGGTGCATTACGCCCTGCGACCGGCCGATGACGATCACCGTTACGGCCATGGCAAGGCCGAATCACTGGCAGGCATGGCCCAGGCGCTGTTTATCGGCGGCAGTGCGGTGTTGATTGCGCTGCAGGCGTATGAACGCTTGCAGCACCCGGAACCGGTCGGTGCGCCGTGGTTGAGCATTGGGGTGATCATCTTTTCCCTGCTGCTGACCGTGGCCTTGCTGATGCTGCAACACCGGGTCGTGCGCGAAACCGGCTCCAACGCAGTGCGCGCCGACTCGCTGCACTATCGCTCGGACTTGTTGCTCAATGGCAGCATCCTGGTAGCCCTGGGGCTCGCGGCATTTGGCTACCACCAGGTGGATGCCTGGTTTGGCTTGGGCATCGCTGTTTATATCCTGTGGAGCGCCATCCATATCGCCCGGGAAAGTTTTGCGGTGTTGATGGATGAAGAGCTGCCGCCGGACGTCAGCCAGCACATGCTGGAACTGGCCCGTGGCGTGCCGGGGGTGTTGGGCGCGCATGACTTGCGCACGCGCATTTCGGGCAACCACTGGTTTGTGCAGTTGCACCTGGAGTTGCCGGGGGAGTTGACCTTGTCCGTGGCCCACGCCATCAGCGACAGGGCCGCCGATGCCATTCACGACGCCTACCCGCGTGCCGAAGTGCTGGTGCACGCCGACCCGCAGGAAGTGGTCACCGGCAACAAGGCCTAGTACTGCACCTGATAGCCGCGACTGCTCAGGCAGTTGCCCTGGGCCTGGCGGTAGGTTTGCACCACCGCCGGGTCGGGGGCATAGGTGACTTGCTGTGGATCAAAGCCGCTTTGCTGCACGGCCCAGCGGTAACAGTCGTAGCCGTCCTGCTGCACCTGGGCCGGTGACTGGCCGTTGGCGGGATACGCCACCACGTCATACCCGTTGCCCTGGGGCGCCGGCTGGGCGACCGGGACTTCGGTCGGCGGTTGCACCACCACATACTGCTGGGTGCTGCTTTCATAGGTGTAATAGGCACCGGCCGCGAGGAAGAACAACGCGCTGCCCACCCACACTTCCCGCGCGTAGTCCGGCAGATATTGCACGCGGATGCCGTAAGGCGGCGTCACCACCACGTAGCGCGGGCCTTGCGGGCGATACCAGTAACCTCCGGAGAAGAAATAGTCCTGGCCACGGTAAGGCACGCGGTAGTGGCGGTCGGGGAAGCGGTCGATGACATACCCCGGGCGATGCTGCGGGCCTGGGCCCCAGCCATTGCCGTGGCCATCGGGGCGGCCGGGCCAATGGTTATCGCCAGGCCGGTTATTGTTGTAACCACCGCCGTTGTAACCCGGACGCGACCCGGGGCCGCCGGCCTCCCAGTGTGGGTTGCCGTCGTTGCGGCGAGGGATGTCGCGGTAATTGCCCTGACGCGGCTCCTGGGTCTGGCGCACGGTATCGGGACGGCTCTGGATCGGCAGGTTGTTCGACGGCTGTGGCTGTTGCACCGGCCGGCTCGGTTCATTGCCCGGCTGACGACCTTGCCAGTGGTCGTTCTGGCCACTGTGCTGTTCAAAATGCGGATTCTGTTGGCGCGGCTGATTGTTCTCTGACCGTGGCTGGTTATTCTCCGGCCGTGGCGCATTGTTCTGCGGGCGTGGCGGTTCATTGCCCTGCTGTCGGCCGCCGCCCTGGCCGCGCTCATGCTGGCCACCGCCTTCAGGACGCGGTGTGTTATCACGCTCGTCGGCCATCACGTGGGCGCCCACGGCGACCATCAGCAAACCTACACCTGTCAAACGCCAGATGCGCTTCATGCTATTCCTCACTGCGGATTGGGGCCTGTCCATGAGACTGGAAAAGCGCGGCCCGGTTCTGAGACAGGTTATCAGTCACGAGAAGTATTTTCGTGGGCAAAAGAAAAGGGGTGACCCGTCGGCCACCCCTTGAGAACTTCGTCCGTGCTCAACGCTTTTGACGTTGGCTCACCTCACGCCGTCTTGTGGACAGTGTGCAGCCTGGAGGCCAACTCAACCCTGCTGGGGTGGCGGCCGCAGCGGGCCTGATTGGGCGAGCTGCTTTGGACTGTTGTCCAGGCGGTGATTCTGTTGATAAAGATACCTGCTAGCGCCCGGCAGATGATTGCGAAGATTGCGTCAATAAACAGTGCTTGCGCAATTTTTAACCCTTCATGGATAATTCACCGCAATAGTTACGACAAAGGCCAACCCAATGAGCAAGCTTGACCGATACGACCTGAGTATTTTGGCGGAATTGCAGCGCGACGCGAGGATCTCCAACCAGGAGTTGGCCGAACGCATCGGCTTGTCGCCTTCGCCGTGCTCGCGCCGGGTCAAGCAGTTGGAAGACGACGGCTACATCGCCCGCCAGGTCGCCCTGCTCGACCGCAAGATGCTTGGCCTTAGCCTTACGGCCTACGTTCTGATCGGCATGGACCGACATACACCGGAGCGTTTCGAGAACTTCGAGGCGGCGATCCGCACCCTGCCCCAGGTGCTGGAATGCAGCTTGGTCACCGGGATGGATGCCGACTATCAGTTGAAGGTGGTGGTGCCGGACATGGATCACTATCAGAAACTGCTGCTGGGGCATCTCACCCGCATCGACGGCGTGACCAGCGTGCGTTCCAGCTTTGTGCTGAACCAAGTGCTCAATAGCACTGAGTTGCCGCTGACTCACCTGAGAACCTGAGATCACCACTAAACAAATGTGGGAGCTGGCTTGCCTGCGATGCAGGCAACTCGGTGTGTCAGCAAAACCGAGGTGATGCTATCGCAGGCAAGCCAGCTCCCACATTTTGACCGCGCTCGACGCAGATCAATGTAGTGCCTGCGCCCCTGCCTTATACTCCCCCGCCTGCCTTTGTCGGAAATGCCCCCATGAACAACATCGACCCCGCCCTGTTTGAAGAATGGATGATGACCGGCCTGGTCACGATCCTGATCATTTTCATGGGTTTTATCGTCTGGGACTTGGCGAAGAAATCCAAGGCCGGACGCTTTGGCTCGTTCATCCTGTTTTTCGTACTGGGCCTGGGCGTGGCCGCGTTCATCATCAAGAGCGTGGTGATCGGCCTGATCGAGTCCGGCGCCCTATAGGCGCGCCGGCACTTCCTTCCATTGGCCTTGATCCAGGCCGTCGATCGACCAATCGCCAATTCGTACACGCACCAGACGCAACGTGGGCAAGCCCACCGCTGCGGTCATACGCCGAACCTGACGATTTCTCCCTTCACGAATCACCAATTCCAGCCACGTCGTGGGCACGCTTTTGCGAAAGCGTACCGGCGGGTTGCGCGGCCATAATTCGGGCTCGTCCAACTGCCGGGCTTGGGCAGGCAAGGTCATGCCGTCATTGAGTTCCACGCCGTCGCGCAGGCGTTGCAGTTGCTCGGTGGTCGGCTCGCCTTCCACTTGCACCCAATAGGTTTTCGCCAGTTTGTGCTTGGGGTCGGCAATGCGCGCCTGCAACTGGCCGTCATTGGTCAGCAGCAGCAAACCTTCACTGTCACGGTCGAGGCGACCCGCCGGGTAGATGCCGGGGATGTCGATAAAATCCTTGAGGGTCGTGCGCCCGCCTTCGTCGCTGAACTGGGTCAGCACGTCGAAGGGCTTATTGAACAGGATCAGCTTCGGCACGGCCGGTGGCGCCTTGGCGACACGCCGTGCGGCGCAATACGGGGGTTTCACGCCTGGGCGACGCGAATCGGGACGGGTGGGACGGGACATGGCAAGGAACATCTAACGGTCAGGACCAACAATGCTAGTGGCCTGACCGTTAAATGACCATCCCAACCGCTTAGCGGAACGGCGGCTCGTCAAAGCTGCGCAGTTTGCGCGAGTGCAGTGAGTTGAGTTCGGTGCGCAGCAAATCCACCGCGGCGATGCCGATCTTCAAGTGCTGGCTGACTGCACGCTCATAAAACGCGTTGGCCGAACCCGGCAGCTTGATTTCGCTGTGCAGCGGTTTGTCCGATACGCACAGCAGGGTGCCGTACGGAACCCGCAAGCGATAACCCTGGGCGGCAATGGTGCCGCTTTCCATGTCCACGGCAACGGCGCGGGACAGGTTGATCAGCGGCCGTTCCTGGGCCCAGCGCAGTTCCCAGTTGCGGTCGTCGTAGGTCAGTACGGTGCCGGTGCGCAGGCGTTTTTTCAGCTCTTCGCCTTTTTCGCCAGTGACATTGGCGGCCGCTTGTTGCAGCGCCATTTGCACCTCGGCCAGGGCCGGGATCGGAATGTTCGGCGGCACCACACGATCGAGAATCCCGTCGCGGCGCATATAGGCGTGGGCCAATACGTAGTCGCCGATGGTCTGGGATTGGCGCAGGCCGCCGCAGTGGCCGATCATCAGCCAGCAATGCGGACGCAGCACGGCAAGGTGGTCGGTGATGTTCTTGGCGTTGGACGGGCCGACGCCGATGTTCACCAGGGTCACCCCGTGGCCGTCGCTGGCCTGCAGGTGATAGGCCGGCATCTGATAGCGGTGCCAGACCACGCCTGCGGCAATCGCCGACGCTTCGCCATGGTCCATGGCCTTGTCGATCACCACGTTGCCCGGCAGCACCATGCGGATAAAACGCGGGTCGCTGCGCAATTGTTCCAGGCCATGCAGGATGAACTGGTCAACGTAGCGGTGGTAGTTGGTCAGCAGGATCCACGGCTGCACATGGCGCCAGTCGCTGCCCGTGTAGTGCACCAGCCGGCGCAGGGAGAAGTCCACGCGGGCCGCATCGAACAGTGCCAACGGCAGCGGGTCGGTGTTTTCCCAGTCGTAGAGGCCATCGGCGATGCCATCGGTGGCGGCCGACAGGTCGGTGCTCGGGAACACGCGGGCCAGGGTCGCGGCAGTCACGCCGGAGCCGGCCAGTTCGTCGCCCTGCTCCACCACGTACGGGTACGGGATGTTCTGCTCACTGACGCCCACTTCCACCGTCACGGTGAAGTCGTGCATCAGCGGCACCAGTTGCTCCAGCAGGTACTTACGGAACGCGGCGGGATGGGTCACGGTGACGCTGTAGGTTCCAGGCAACTGGACCTTGGCGTACGCCCGGGTCGTCTGTGGGACTTCGCCGTGGCAGTGGTAGGTCAGGCGCAGTTCCGGGTAGCGGAACAGCGCGCGTTGTTCGGCGTCGGGTTCGACGCGGTCCTTGAGGTATTGCTTGAGGGCTCTGTTGAGTGCGCCGGTAGCACGCTCATGCAGGGCCGCCAGCCGGTCCACGGCTTCTTCGGCGGATTGAACGACAACAAAAGCTTCGGTCACGGTAAGCATCCTGTGTTCTGACGTGCAGGCCTTTATCTTGCCTGTATCCCAGCGCCACTGAAACAGCGGAGTTGGAATGCATTCAATGTGGGAGCTGGCTTGCCTGCGATTACCGTGGGTCAGTCAGCAGTGATTTGACTGACAGACCGCTATCGCAGGCAAGCCGGCTCCCACATTTTGGCCCAGTGCTGTCAGAGAGATTGGGGGGTGGAGCGGGCGACGATGGCTTCCACATCCACCCCACGCGGCAAGGTGCCATACACCCGCCCGGACGACTCACCCAACCGGCTGGCAATAAACCCATCACTGACCGCCGCATTTCCCGCCTCCAGCAACAACTTGGCCTGCAACGCCACGGCGATGTCCTCGGTCAGTTGCCGCGCACGGTACTGAATGTCCTGGGTGTCCATGAACGCCGCTTTCAATTGTTCAACATGCCGCGCCAACAATTTATCGCCATGCCCATCCCCCAGTTCGACGAACAGCGCCTCCAACACTCCCGGCTCCTTCGACAACGCACGCAACACGTCCAGGCACTGCACGTTGCCGGAACCTTCCCACGTTGAATTCACCGGCGCCTCACGGTACAGACGCGGCAGGATACTGTCCTCGACATACCCCGCACCGCCCATGCATTCGGCTGCTTCGTTGATCATCGCCGGCGCACGCTTGCAGATCCAATACTTGCCCACCGCCGTCACCAGCCGGGCGAACTTGGCTTCCCGCGCATCATCCAGATGATCCAGCGCGCCGCCCATGCGCATGCTCAACGCCAGCGCGGCTTCGCTTTCCAGGGCCAGGTCGGCGAGCACGTTTTGCATCAGCGGTTGCTCGCTGAGCAGGCGGCCACCCACCGTACGATGGGCGCAATGATGGCTGGCCTGGGTCAGCGCCTGGCGCATCAGCGCGCTGGAACCGACCATGCAATCGAAACGGGTCATGGCGACCATTTCGATGATGGTCGGTACGCCACGACCTTCTTCGCCGACCATCCAGGCCAGGGCGCCGCGAAACTCCACTTCGCTGGAGGCGTTGGAGCAGTTACCGAGTTTGTTCTTCAGACGTTGGATGTAAAACTCGTTGCGCGTGTCATCCGGACGGTGCCGGGGCAGTAGGAAACAGGTAAGCCCCTTGTCGGTCTGGGCCAAGGTCAGGAACCCATCGCACATCGGCGCCGAGCAGAACCACTTATGACCCACCAGTTCATACGCCTGGCCAGGACCACCGGCGCCCACCGGGTAGGCGCGGGTCGTATTGGCGCGCACATCGGTGCCCCCCTGTTTCTCGGTCATGGCCATGCCGATGGTGGCACCGCCTTTGTGGGCGATACCGACGTTGCGCGGGTCGTATTCGGTGTTGAGGATTTTCGGTAACCAGATGTCAGCCAAGTCCGGCTGCAAGCGCAGGGCCGGGACGCAGGCGAAGGTCATGGTCAGTGGGCAACCGGTGCCCGCTTCGGCCTGGCTATGCAAGTAGGTCAAGCCAGCGCGGGCCACATGGGCGCCGGGCTGCGGGTGTGCCCACGGCAGCGACGGCAGGCCATGCTCGACGGCGGTGCGCATCAGTTCGTGGTACGCCGGATGAAACGTCACAGTGTCGATGCGATGGCCATAACGGTCATGGCTGCTGAACTCCGGCTTGTGCTGATTCGCCAGGAAACCGGCCGCCATCAGTGGTCCACCGGCCAGCGCGCCGTAGGCATCCAGGCGCGTCTCTGCCCAGCCGGCGCCGAAGCGGCGCGACCAGTCTTGCAGAGGCAGGTCGATGCGATACAGGTTGGTGCCGTCCAGGGAGGGCGGCTGGTTGGTGACGTCGTGGGTTTCGGCGAATTGATGCAGGTTCATGACGGGCCTCCTGGAAAAAAGGCCACGGTCATCAGCGGCCTGAATTTCAGTTAAGCACCGGCTCTGCGCTTAAAAAAGTGGCATAGGCGCCTAATGTCCGGCGCTTTCGCCCTCGACCTGGCACAGCACACGACGCTCCAGCACCGCTTGCAACGCGTCGAAACGCACCGGCTTGCCCAGCTGGTCGGTGATGCCGATGCCATGGCACCGCTCACGGTCCGACACATTCAACGACGTGCTCAGCGCAATCACCGGCAATTCACCGCAACCGGGCAGTGCACGAATCTGACAGCACAACGAGAAACCGCCTTCAGGCACATCCAACAATACCGCATCAAAGCTGTCCGCCTGCAAGGCCGCCAATGCCGCCGCGCCGGTGTCCACGGTTTTGACCCGGTAGCCGAGCTTGAGCAGCATGCCGCGCACCGCCAGTTGGCCGACGCTGTTGTCGTCCACCAGCAGTACCGTGCAGTCCTGCGGGCAGCGCTGTCGGTCGGGCGCTTTTTTCGGTTCGGACGGCACCGGGCTGACCTCCACCTCCAACTGGAAGCGGCTACCCTTGCGCGGCTCGGAATGATGGGTCAGGCGCCCGCCCAGCAACTCAGTCAACTGTCGGCAGATCGCCAGGCCAATGCCCAGGCCGCCGTACTCACGGGTGGTCGAACCGTCGAGCTGGAAGAAGCGCTGGTACAGCGTGGCCTCGTCAAGAAAGGCAAAACCGATGCCGGTGTCGGTGACGATAAAGCTCAAGCGCAACGCACCGCTGCTATCCGGCATACCGACCACGCGCAGACGCACGGCGCCCTGATGGGTGAACTTGAAGGCGTTGTCCAGCAGGCAACCCAGGCACTGGGTCAGTTTGTCGGCATCGCCGAGCACTCGGTCCGGCAGTTCATCCGCCACATCAATCGAAAACTCCAGGCCCTTGCCCTGGGCGCTGGCGTTGAATTGCTGGCGCAGGGTATCGAGTACACCGCGCAGGCTGAACACCTGCGGCTGGGCGCTCAGGCGCCCGGCTTGCAGTTCGGTGAGGGTGAGGATGCCGTTGACCATGCGCATCATGTCCCGCGCCGAACCGGCGGCGGTTTGCTGGTAATGCGCGAGGTCGTCGCCCAGGGGCACGGTCTGCATCAGTTCGAGGGAGCCGATCACGCCATTCATGGGGGTGCGCAATTCGTGGGTCAGGGTGGCGAGGAATTCGTCCTTGAGCCGGTTGCTGCGGGCCAGTTGCTGGTTGAGCACTTCGAGTTTCTGGCTGGCATCGAACAGGATCTGCGCTTGCTGCTCACGCATGCCGTTGATGCGATCCGCCAGGGCCAGGGACAGCAGCGCCACTTCGATGGCCGAGCCGATCTGGCTGGCGTACATGGTCAGGAAGATGTTGGGCAGGTAACCCAGCACCATCATCGTGTTGACCACCCCGCCGAGCAGGAACGCCGACCAGGCGATGATGAAATAGCGCGCCATGCGTTGGCCACACAGCCAGGCCTTGATCGCGGCAATAAAGATGGTCACGGTGAACACCAGCGCCAAGCCGGTGGCCAGACGCAGGGCCACGGCGTAGCTGGTCAGCAGGGCCAGCGCCATCACCAGCGCGCCACAGGCGGCCAGCGCCAGCAAGATCCGGTCAAGCCAGCGACTGTGCTGGGCGGTATGCAGGAAGCTGCGCGCAAACAAGCTGCCGAACAGCGCGGCCGACCCGATCAGAAACGGCACCGCGGCATTCGTCCACCACGGGCTGTCCGGCCAGAAGTACTCCACGGCCACGCCATTGACCGACAACTGGTACAGGCCGAACGAGGCGATATAGAGGATGTAATAGAGGTAGCTGGTGTCGCGCACGCTCAGGTAGATGAACAGGTTGTAGATCAGCATCCCCAGCAGCACGCCGTAGATCGCGCCGAGGATATAGAGGCGCAGCGGTTGTTCTTCCAGGTAGGCGGTGCCGGCCCAGAGGGTCAGGGGGGCCTGGATCGAACCTTCACTTTGCAGGCGCAGGTAGAGGGTTTCCTGCTGGTCGGGCACGAAGTTGAGCTTGAACAGGTAGTTGCTCTGGCGCACTTCACGGCTGGAAAACGGCAGCGCGCTGCCGGTGCGGGTGCTCAGGCGGTAGGCGCCGGTGCTGTCGCGCTGGTACAGGTCCAGGTGGTTGAGCGGCGGGTAGGCCAACTCCAGAAACCACGTACGCGGCGCGCGCGGGTCCTTGGCTTGATAATGCAGGTCGACCTTGAGCCAGAACACCGAGCGCGAGTAACCGGCATTCAGGGTGGCTTTGTCATGGGGCTTGAACTGTGCGGCGTAGGCGGGGGAGCTGACCTCGGCGATAGTGAGGGCATCGGTGGGGTCTTCAAGGACTTGCATCACTCGGCCCAGGGGCAGGCTTCGCGTGTCCTGGTTGAACCCGATGGCGTTGGCGAACAGCGGCAGCCCGCACAACAGTAGAATGAAAAAATAGCGCATAGAGCCCCAGCGTGGCCTGTCCGGTTAGTCAAAAGCCCCCCATTCCTTTTGAGAAGACGTATACCGGCGATACTGTTAGTAATTTGGATCCACTCTAGCATAGCCGCTAAAGGCCATTGGACACCATGTAATTAATTTTTACGGAGGCTCTAGCACGGGCCTTTCGGCACGTTTTATCCGGCAAGACCAGCGCCAGAAAAGCGTCATTACCGCAGCAAAATTCAGCCATCGCCAGACAGCCACGCAAAAAGCGTTTGGTGGTAAGCTCGCGCACCATGAATATCTACAGCTCTCGCCCCGTTGTCCTCTGTCTCTCCGGCCATGACCCCAGTGGTGGCGCCGGCCTGCAGGCAGATATCGAAGCCCTGCTCGCCCAGGGTTGCCATGCGGCTCCGGCCGTCACCGCCTTGACCGTGCAGAACACGGTCAATGTCAGCGATTTCCGCGTACTCGACCGCGAGTGGGTGTTGGCCCAGGCCAATGCCGTGCTTGGCGATTCCGAAGTCGCGGCGGTCAAGCTGGGCATGCTCGGTTCCACCGCGATGGTCGACACCGTGGTCGAGCTGCTCCAGGCGCACCCGCACCTGCCAGTGGTGTGCGACCCGGTGCTGCGCGCCGGTGGCGGCGGCAGCCTGGGCAAGGACGAGGTCGGTTATGCGATGCGCGAGCGTTTGTTCCCGCTGTCGCTGATCGCCACGCCGAACCTGCCTGAAGCCCGCATCCTCGCCGAGTTGCCCGAAGGTACGGCGGATGAATGCGCCGCGAAGCTATTGCCGTTTATCAAGCACCTGCTGATCACCGGCGGCCATGGCGATGAGCATGAAGTACACAACCGCCTATATAGCCGTGATGGCACGCAGCAGACCTTTACCTGCCAGCGTCTGCCGGGCAGTTATCACGGTTCGGGCTGTACGCTTGCGAGTGCACTGAGTGGGCGGATTGCCCAGGGCGAAGGTTTGGTCAGTGCCGTGCAATCGGCCCTCAACTACACTTGGCGCACCCTGCGTGACGCCGAACAACTCGGCCAGGGCCAGTTCGTACCGCGCCGATTGCCGCTGGATTTCTGCTCGTAAGACCAAGGAACCTGCCCGATGAAACTACGTGGCCTTTATGCCATTACCGACAGCCAACTGTTGGCCGGCAAATTCCTCGCCTACGTCGAAGCGGCGTTGGACGGTGGCGTGACCCTGCTGCAGTACCGCGATAAAAGCAGCGACGAAGCCCGCCGCCTGCGTGAAGCGGAAAAGCTGCGCGAACTGTGCTCGCGCTACAAGACCCAGTTGATCATCAACGACGACGCCGAACTGGCCGCGCGCCTGGGCGTCGGCGTGCACCTGGGCCAGACCGACGGCCCGCTGACTCCGGCCCGTGCGCTGCTCGGTTCCAAGGCGATCATCGGCGCCACCTGCCACGGCCAGATCGAACTGGCCGAGCAGGCCGCCAAAGAAGGCGCGAGTTATGTCGCCTTCGGCCGCTTCTTCAATTCCAACACCAAGCCCGGCGCCCCGGCGGCCACCGTTGAAATGCTGGCCCAGGCCCGCGCGCAGTTGCAGGTGCCGATCTGCGTGATCGGCGGCATTACCCTGGAGAACGCCGAACCGCTGGTGGCCCACGGTGCCGACCTGCTGGCGGTGGTCCACGGCCTGTTCGGTGCCGACAGCACCCAGGAAGTGACACGCCGCGCCCGCGCCTTCAACGCCCTTCTGCGCCTTAAATAGAAAGCAAGTCTGACTTCAGAGAGCCCATCATGTCCCGTTCCGAAACGCTGTTTGCCAATGCCCAGAAGCACATCCCCGGCGGTGTGAACTCCCCCGTGCGTGCGTTCAAGAGCGTGGGCGGCACGCCGTTGTTCTTCAAGCATGCCGAAGGCGCCTACGTCACCGACGAAGATGACAAGCGCTATGTGGACTACGTCGGTTCCTGGGGGCCGATGATCCTCGGCCACAGCCACCCGGACGTGCTCGACGCAGTGCGCCAGCAACTGCAACACGGCCTGTCCTACGGCGCGCCGACGGCGATGGAAACCGAGATGGCCGACCTGGTCTGCTCGATCGTGCCGTCGATGGAAATGGTGCGTATGGTCAGCTCCGGCACCGAAGCGACCATGAGCGCAATCCGCCTGGCCCGTGGTTTCACCGGCCGCGACAGCATCATCAAGTTCGAAGGCTGCTACCACGGCCACTCCGACAGCCTGCTGGTCAAGGCCGGTTCCGGCCTGCTGACCCAAGGCGTGCCAAGCTCGGCCGGCGTGCCGGCGGCGTTCGCCAAACACACCCTGACCCTGCCGTTCAACGACATCGCTGCGGTCGAGCAGATGCTCAGTGAAGTGGGCCAGGACGTGGCGTGCATCATCGTTGAGCCGGTCGCCGGCAACATGAACTGCGTACCGCCGGCGCCGGGCTTCCTCGAAGGCCTGCGCGAGCAGTGCGACAAGCACGGCGTCGTGCTGATCTTCGACGAAGTGATGACTGGTTTCCGCGTGGCCCTCGGCGGCGCACAGGCGTACTACGGCGTCACACCAGACCTGAGCACCTTCGGCAAGATCATTGGTGGCGGCATGCCTGTCGGCTGCTTCGGTGGCAAGCGCGAAATCATGCAGCACATCGCACCGCTGGGCCCGGTGTACCAGGCGGGCACATTGTCCGGTAACCCCCTGGCGATGGCCGCCGGCCTGACCACCTTGCGCCTGATCAGCCGCCCGGGCTTCCACGCCGAGCTGACCGACTACACCACCCGCCTGCTCGACGGCCTGCAACAACGCGCCGACGCTGCCGGTATCCCGTTCGTGACCACACAGGCAGGCGGCATGTTCGGCCTGTACTTCAGCGGTGCCGACGACATCGTCACCTTTGACGATGTGATGGGCAGCGACGCCGACCTGTTCAAGCGCTTCTTCCACCTGATGCTGGAAGGCGGCGTATACCTGGCGCCGAGTGCCTTCGAAGCCGGCTTCACTTCGATCGCCCATGGCGAAGCCGAGCTGAAACTGACCCTGGATGCCGCCGAGCGCGCCTTCGCTGCCTTGAAATAAGCCGATGCATCGCCTGACGCCGCCCCCGGTGGCGTCAGATTTGCTACTTTGCTTACAGACATTTCCTTGTTTTTTCGAGAAATCACCTGCAATCCGGCAGATAACTTGCCCAACCAGCAGAAAAACGAGTAAAGACTTTGTAAGCAGAGGCCTGCTTATTTCATAATGCGCGCTTATTGGATCCCGCGAGGGTCCGCGTGCCCCGTCAGAGGTAAGTCGATTCCCATGAAACGCACCGGCCGCACCCTGGTTCTGGGCTGCCTGTTGCTCCTTCAGCCGCTGCTGGCACATGCACAAGCAGGCGGCAACTCGTTGTTAATCCCAGCGATGGGTCGTTGCACCCTCAATACCCAGCCAGACAGCCAGGCCGAAGCCCTGAGCGCGTGTCAGAAACAGGCCGACGGCGGGGATGCGCAGGCGCAATACGAGTTGGGCGAGTATTACCATGACAGCAAGAACCCCGCCCGCGACCTCAACAAAGCCTTGAGCTACTTCGAGAAAGCCTCGTTGCAGGGCCATGCCGAAGCCCAATTCAAGCTGGGCACCATGTTCTTCCACGGCGAAGGCGTACCGGCCAACAACGTCCAGGCGTATATCGTGCTGAAGATGGCCGCGGTCAACGGTGCCGAGGATGCGCTGGACACGGCCGACGAAGTGGCCGAGCACATGCAGCGTGATGAATTGGAAGTGGCGACCCAGGTGCTGGGGCAGATCTTCCGCAATTATCTGCAGGAATTGCAGAGTGCGGATGGGCGTTCGCCTTTCTCACCCCTCCCCTGAATCTTCAGTGCTTTTGAAGGCCTCTTCGCGAGCAAGCCCGCTCCCACATTTAATCGCATTCCAAATTTGGAACTCGGTCGAATGTGGGAGCGGGCTTGCTCGCGAAGGGAGCGACGCGGTCTAACGCCCTACTTCTCAGGCATCGGCATCGGAAACGGCATCACATTGCCCATCCCCCGCGCCTCACTGATCTTCGGCGTACCCAAACGCTCGACTTCATCGATGCGCACAATCGAATGCATCGGCACAAAGCTGCGCACCACGCCTTCGAATTGCGCCTTGAGCTTCTCTTCGCCCGGATCGACGACCAACTGGGTGCGCTCGCCAAAGACGAACTCTTCCACCTCCAGGAACCCCCACAGATCGCTCTGATAGATCTGCTTGGCGTACATTTCGAACACCTGGCCCTGATTGAGGAAAATCACCTTATAGATTGGAGCTTCACGTTTGGTCATGGTGGGCGAACAACACATCGGGGATATAAAAGAGGGCGCGAACTATAGCATGGCACCCGATGCACAACGCTAGGAACCAATGGGCATGCCCCCTATAATGCGCGGTTCTTTACCACCAGTTGACGATTCCCATGGCCAAGAAGCTTTACATCGAAACCCACGGTTGCCAGATGAACGAGTACGACAGCTCGCGCATGGTCGATCTGCTGGGCGAACACCAGGCCCTGGAAGTCACCGCCCGCGCCGAAGATGCCGACGTGATCCTGCTCAATACCTGCTCGATCCGAGAGCGGGCCCAGGACCGTGTGTACTCCCAGCTGGGCCGCTGGCGCGAATTGAAACTGGCCAACCCGGACATGGTGATCGCCGTCGGCGGTTGCGTGGCCAGCCAGGAAGGCGCGGCGATTCGCGATCGCGCGCCCTATGTCGATGTGGTCTTCGGCCCGCAAACCCTGCACCGCCTGCCGGAAATGATCGACGCCGCGCGCTTCACCAAGCTGCCGCAGGTGGACGTGTCGTTCCCTGAAATCGAAAAATTCGACCACTTGCCCGAGCCGCGTATCGACGGGCCGAGCGCCTATGTGTCGGTGATGGAAGGTTGCAGCAAGTACTGCACCTTCTGCGTGGTGCCTTACACCCGAGGTGAAGAAGTCAGCCGGCCGTTTGACGATGTGCTGTCGGAAATCATCCACCTCGCCGAAAACGGCGTGCGTGAAGTGACCCTGCTCGGCCAGAACGTCAACGGCTATCGCGGCCTGACCGACGACGGCCGCCTGGCGGACCTGGCGGAGTTGATCCGCGTGGTCGCCGCCGTGGACGGTATCGAGCGCATTCGCTACACCACCTCGCACCCGCTGGAGTTTTCCGACAGCCTGATCCAGGCCCACGCCGAAGTGCCGGAGCTGGTCAAACACCTGCATTTGCCGGTGCAATCGGGCTCGGACCGCATTCTCGCGGCGATGAAACGCAACCACACCGCGCTGGAGTACAAATCCAAACTGCGCAAATTGCGTGCGGCGGTACCGGGTATCTGCATCAGTTCGGACTTTATCGTTGGCTTCCCCGGCGAGACCGAGAAAGACTTCCAGCAGACCATGAAGCTGATCGAAGACGTCGGTTTCGACTTTTCCTACTCGTTCGTCTACAGCCAGCGCCCCGGCACACCGGCGGCCGACTTGCTGGACGAGACCCCGGAAGCGCTGAAAAAAGAACGCTTGAATGCATTGCAGCACCGTTTGAACCAGCAAGGGTTCGAGATCAGCCGACAAATGGTCGGGTCGGTCCAGCGCATCCTGGTTACCGACTATTCGAAGAAAGATCCGGGCGAGCTGCAAGGCCGCACCGAGAACAACCGGATCGTCAACTTCCGCTGCGACAACCCGACCTTGATCGGCCAGTTCGCCGATGTGCATATCGACGCGGCGCAACCGCACTCGCTGCGGGGCTCGTTGATCAACTGATCGCAAAAACCTGAAGACAAATGAAGCTCAAATGTGGGAGCTGGCTTGCCTGCGATAGCGATGCAACAGCCAGCCTCTATTTTGGATGTGCCGGCCTCATCGCAGGCAAGCCAGCTCCCACAAAGGTTCTTCATTGTTCTGGAGAGTGAGGTCAGTCCATTTAAGTGCTTTCGCACACAGGCAGCTGGCGTTATTCTCTCTTTCAACTCAACAGCCAAAGGGCGGCTAAAAGCGACCTTGAACGCACCCATAGTAGAACCCCATCGTTTTATCCTCGAGCCGTTTGAGGCTCGTCGTTTCGCCAATCTGTGCGGACAGTTCGACGAGCACCTGCGCCTGATCGAACAACGCCTGAGCATCGAGATCCGCAACCGCGGCAATCAATTCGAACTCATTGGTGAAACCCAGCACACCACGTCTGCGGAAAACCTGCTGCGCCGCCTCTACCGCGAAACCAAGGGTAGCGAGCTGTCGCCGGAAACCGTGCACCTGTACCTGCAGGAATCGGCCGTGCAAGACCTGGCCACCAACCCTGTGGCCGAAGCCAGCGTGGCCCTGCGTACCAAAAAAGGCATGATTCGCCCGCGCGGCTTGAATCAGCAGAAGTACGTCAAGGAAATCCTCGGCAACGACATCAACTTCGGCATCGGCCCCGCCGGTACGGGCAAGACCTACCTCGCCGTGGCGTGTGCGGTCGACGCCCTGGAGCGCGAGCAAGTGCGCCGCATCCTGCTGGTACGCCCGGCGGTCGAAGCCGGCGAGAAGCTCGGTTTCCTGCCTGGCGACCTCGCACAAAAGATCGACCCGTACCTGCGCCCGCTCTACGACGCGCTGTACGAGATGCTTGGCTTTGAATACGTGGCCAAGCTGATCGAACGCCAAGTCATCGAGATCGCTCCGCTCGCGTACATGCGCGGTCGCACCCTGAACAACAGCTTCATCATCCTCGACGAAAGCCAGAACACCACCGTCGAGCAGATGAAGATGTTCCTGACCCGGATCGGTTTCGGCTCCACCGCCGTGATCACTGGCGACATCACCCAGGTCGACCTGCCGAAAGGCACCAAGTCGGGCCTGAGCCAGGTGATCGAGGTGCTCAAGGACGTGCCGGGCATCAGTTTCACCCACTTCATGCCCAAGGACGTGGTCCGCCACCCGTTGGTACAGCGCATTGTCGAAGCCTACGAGCGTTTCGAACACCGTGACGATGGCTTGTCCAGGGACGTTCGCCGCGATGCTTGAGCTAGACCTGCAGCTGGCCACCGAAGCGCCCGCCCCCAGCGAAGAGCAGTTCCGTCAATGGTGTGCCCTGGCCCTGCGCCAGCGCACCGCTGACTCGGAACTGACCATCCGCCTGGTGGACGAGCCCGAAGGCCGCGAACTGAACCACACCTGGCGCCAGAAGGACTACGCGACCAACGTGCTGTCCTTCCCCGCCGACGTACCCGACGAGTTGCTGGACATCCCCCTGCTGGGCGACCTGGTGATCTGCGTCGAAGTCGTCGAGCGCGAGGCCAAGGAACAAGGCAAGGCCCTTGAAGCCCACTGGGCTCATCTGGTCATCCACGGCTGCTTGCATCTCTTGGGTTACGACCATATAGACGATGACGAAGCCGAGGAAATGGAAACACTGGAACAAACGTTGCTTGCTGAATTGGGTCACCCTGACCCCTACGCAGACGACGAAAACTGATCGACACCTAACTGAAACAACAAAGGATTTAGAGTAATCGCTATGAGCGAAGACCGATCGAGCAACGGGCAGAAGTCATGGCTGGGTAAACTGACCCAGGCTTTTGCCCACGAGCCGAAAAACCGCCAGGAGCTGCTGGAGCTGCTGCGCGAGGCCCACCAGAACAAGTTGCTGGACAGCGAAGCGCTGGCCATCGTCGAAGGCGCCATCCAGGTGGCTGACCTGCAAGTACGCGACATCATGGTGCCGCGCTCGCAGATGATCAGCATCAAGGCGACCCAGACCCCACGGGAATTCCTCCCGGCCGTGATCGACTCGGCGCACTCGCGCTACCCGGTGATCGGTGAAAGCCATGACGACGTCATGGGCGTCCTGCTGGCCAAGGACCTGCTGCCGCTGATCCTCAAGGAGAACGGCGACAGCTTCAACATCAAGGACCTGCTGCGCCCGGCCACCTTCGTGCCGGAATCCAAGCGCCTGAACGTGTTGCTGCGTGAGTTCCGCGCCAACCATAACCACATGGCCATCGTGATCGACGAATACGGTGGCGTGGCGGGCCTGGTGACCATCGAAGACGTGCTGGAACAGATCGTCGGCGACATCGAAGACGAACACGACGTCGAAGAAGACAGCTACATCAAGCCGCTGCCCAGCGGTGATTTCCTGATCAAGGCGCTGACACCGATCGAAAACTTCAACGAGTTCTTCGACAGCGAATTCTCCGACGATGAGTTCGACACCGTTGGCGGCCTGGTGATGAATGCGTTTGGCCACCTGCCAAAACGCAACGAGACCACCGAGATCGGCGCGTACCGCTTCCGCATCCTTAATGCGGACAGTCGTCGTATCCACTTGATCCGCTTGACCCCTATTGCCCGCTAAGGACTGACATGCGCCGTCTCACCGCACCCGGCTGGCCCGGTAACCTGCTGGCCGTGGTGGCCGGCGCCATCACTACCCTGGCGCTGGCGCCGTTCGATCTGTGGCCGTTTGCGCTGATCGCCGTCGGATTGTTCTATATCGGCCTGCGGGAACTGAGCCCACGCCAGGCCCTGGGCCGTGGCTGGTGTTTCGGTTTCGGCCTGTTTGGTGCCGGCACCAGCTGGATCTACTACAGCATCCACCATTTCGGCGGCGCCTCGGTGCTGCTGGCTGGCTTCCTGATGCTGCTGTTCACCGCGGCCATCGCCCTGTTCTTCGCCCTGCCCGCCTGGCTGTGGGCCCGCTGGCTGCGCCGCAATGAAGCGCCATTGGCCGATGCCCTGACCTTTGCTGCATTGTGGGTCGGCCAGGAAGCGTTTCGTGGCTGGTTCCTCACCGGTTTCCCGTGGTTGTACTCCGGCTACAGTCAACTCGACGGCCCGCTGACCGGCCTCGCGCCGTTGGGCGGGATGTGGCTGATCTCCTTCGCCCTGGCGCTGACTGCCGCCGTGCTGTGCAACTTGCCGCGCCTGTTGGCAAGCAAGCGCAACGCCTTTATCGGCGCGGGCTTGGTCTTGCTGGTTGCGCCGTGGGCCATCGGCCTGGCCCTCAAGCATCACGCCTGGACCTCGCCGTCCGGCGCACCGTTGAGCGTCGCCGCGATCCAGGGCAACGTCGCACAGAGCATGAAATGGGACCCGGAACAGCTCAACGCACAGCTGGCGCTGTACCGCGACATGAGCTTCGCCTCCAAGCGCGTCGACTTGCTGATCTGGCCGGAAACCGCAGTGCCAGTGCTCAAGGAGTCGGTTGAAGGCTATCTGGGGATGATGGGCAAGTTTGCCGCCGACCGGCATACCGCGCTGATCACCGGCGTGCCGATCCGCCAGGAAGTGCATCACCAGAAGCGCTACTTCAACGGCATCACTGTGGTGGGCGAAGGTGATGGCACCTACCTGAAACAAAAACTCGTGCCGTTCGGCGAATACGTGCCGCTGCAAGACATGCTGCGCGGGCTGATCGCTTTCTTCGACTTGCCGATGTCGGACTTCGCCCGTGGCCCGGCCGATCAGGCAATGTTGCAGGCCAAGGGTTATCAGATCGCACCGTTCATTTGCTACGAAGTGGTGTACCCGGAGTTTGCCGCCGGCCTCTCGGCACAGAGCGATTTGCTCCTGACAATCAGCAATGACACGTGGTTCGGCACGTCCATCGGCCCCTTGCAACACCTGCAAATGGCGCAGATGCGTGCCCTGGAAGCCGGCCGCTGGATGATCCGCGCCACCAACAACGGCGTGACCGGCCTGATCAACCCCTACGGGCAGATCACCGAGCAGATCCCACAGTTCGAGCGCGGCATTCTTTATGGTGAAGTGGTGCCGATGCACAACCTCACGCCGTACCTGCAATGGCGGTCGTGGCCGTTGATCATTGTGTGTGTACTGCTGTTTGGCTGGGCACTGCTGGCCGCAAGAATGGCCAAGACGGTCTAAAGGACAACACAAAACCCATATGGGAACGGGCTTGTGTAGGAGCGGCGGTGCGACGATTCGACTTGCTCGCGAAGGCGGCGTGTCAGTGAACACATCTGATACTGATGCACCGCATTCGCGAGCAAGCCCGCTCCCGCATTTGTCCTGCAGTGCTACTTATAAAACAATCGATAACCTACCTGCCCCACCGCCTCGTTGATCAACTGCCCGCTGCGCCATACCGACACGAACTCCGGCATCCAGCCACCGAGCGGCCGGGAGTTGTCCACCCCCAGAAAGCCGACCGGCCCGGGCACCACGGTGAAACCGGCCTTCTCAAAGCTCCACACCGAACGCGGCATGTGCCACGCCTGAGTCACCACCACCACGCGCTTGATGCCTTGGGGCAATAGAATCTCGGCACTCATCTGCGCATTCTCCCAGGTGGTGCGGCTGCGCTCTTCCTTCCAACGCACCGTCACACCGAAGTCGTCACGCATCGACACCGCCATCAACTCGGCCTCACTGGGCGGCGTGCCGTAGTGCAGCCCGCCGCTGGTCAGCACCGGCAACCCTGACGCCTTGGCCAGGCGCGCCGCATAGCGCTGGCGCTCAAGCCCGACGCCGGTCGGCTGGTCGGTGCCCCACGCCGGATCGCCGCGCTCACGCCCCGAACCCAGCACCACAATGGCATCCGCACGCTGGGCCAGGGTCGACCAGTCTTCCTGCGCCAAAGGCGGCTCCGTCTCCAGGGCCCGGGCGCCCCACTCCACCATCACCGGCAGGCTGATCAGCCACATCCCGCCAAACCCAAGGGCAAAGCACACGCCAGCCAGGCGCGGGCGGCGGCGGCGAAACCACCAGGCAAGTGCGAGCAGCAGCAAGAAAATGCCGGGCGGCAACAACAATTGTTTAATGAAATAACGAAAAGGCATCGGGCATCTCCAAAGATGCCCGAAGCCTAGATGCAACGGGATTTAGCGACAATCTTTACCAGCACATTTTGAGAAGGTTAACGGATAACGCTGTGCTTCACTTGCACCGTACGGCCCGGCGCTTTTCCGGGCCGCGGGCGGTGGGCAAGTCTTTCAGCCAAATCACCTTAGCCGAGCGCGAGGGCTCCTGGGCTGGCGGGGAGGCCTGCCCAAGTGCTGCGCGGTGGTGATTGGACTCCAGGTAAACCTTGATCAATTCAAGCTCTGCCTGGCTCAAGCCACGCAACTCCAGCTCCTGAGGCCGCTCATCACACAAACGGCCTGCGGTATCTGCTGCATCCAATGCACGACCCAAACGGTCGATCAGTCCTTCGTACAACTGCGGTTTCGTTAAAGTTCGCTGCGATTCAGCCATCCCCTCACCTCATTGAAGAAAGTTCTTGCTCCCCAATAAACAGCGTAGCCCCCGTGGCTGCACCTGCCTGGTGCCGCGACAGACGGCCAGGCCTGCGCAATCAGGGTTTCCCTCGATAGAGTGGGGTCATGTATGCTACGGCGCTTCCTGTAACTCCACTTCCCGCAGGGTTTGGGCACGGACGCGCCGCTTTTTGGTGTCGATCAACCCCGGCCATGCACCGAAGAGGATTAGGCCACCCCTATTCAGTTCAAAAGTAGCCATGCACGAACAATATCAGCCCCGTGAAATCGAAAATGCCGCCCAAACCTTCTGGGACGAGCAAAAGTCCTTTGAAGTCAGTGAACAGCCAGGCAAGGAGACTTACTACTGCCTATCGATGTTCCCTTACCCCAGCGGCAAGCTACACATGGGGCACGTGCGCAACTACACCATCGGTGACGTGATTTCCCGCTACCAGCGCATGCTCGGTAAAAACGTTCTGCAACCCATGGGTTGGGACGCTTTCGGCATGCCGGCGGAAAATGCCGCGATGAAAAACAACGTGGCCCCCGCCAAGTGGACCTACGAAAACATCGCCTACATGAAGACCCAGCTGCGCAGCCTGGGCCTGGCGGTGGACTGGTCCCGCGAAGTGACCACCTGCAAGCCGGACTACTACCGCTGGGAACAATGGCTGTTCACTCGCCTGTTCGAAAAAGGGGTGATCTACAAAAAGAGCGGTACCGTGAACTGGGACCCGATCGACCAGACCGTACTCGCCAACGAACAGGTGATCGACGGTCGCGGCTGGCGTTCCGGCGCGCTGATCGAAAAGCGCGAAATCCCGATGTACTACTTCAAGATCACCGCCTACGCGGATGAACTGTTGTCGAGCCTCGACGATCTGCCGGGCTGGCCTGAACAGGTCAAGACCATGCAGCGCAACTGGATCGGCAAGTCCAAGGGCATGGAAGTGCAGTTCCCGTACAACGTTGATTCGATCGGCGTTGCTGGCGCACTGAAAGTATTCACCACCCGCCCGGACACCCTGATGGGCGCGACCTACGTCGCCGTGGCCGCCGAGCACCCGCTGGCCACCCAGGCGGCACAGAACAACCCTGAGCTGCAGGCGTTCATCGCCGAATGCAAAGGCGGCAGCGTGGCGGAAGCCGACGTCGCTACCCAGGAGAAAAAAGGCCTGCCGACCGGCCTGTTCGTCGAGCACCCGCTGACTGGCGAAAAGCTGCCGGTATGGGTCGCCAACTACGTGCTGATGCACTACGGCGATGGCGCCGTAATGGCAGTGCCGGCTCACGACGAACGCGACTTCGAATTCGCCACCAAGTACGACCTGCCGATCAAGTCCGTGGTGCGCACCAGCTCCGGTGACACCAACCCGGCCCCGTGGCAAGACGCCTACGGCGAACACGGCACCCTGATCAATTCCGGCGAGTTCGACGGCCTGGACTTCCAGGGCGCGTTCGACGCCATCGAAGTTGCGCTGATCAAAAAGAACCTGGGCGCCTCGCGCACCCAGTTCCGCCTGCGCGACTGGGGCATCAGCCGTCAGCGCTACTGGGGCTGCCCGATCCCGATCATCCACTGCCAAACCTGCGGTGACGTGCCGGTGCCGGAAGACCAACTGCCGGTCGTCCTGCCCGAAGACGTGGTGCCGGACGGCGCCGGTTCGCCGTTGGCGCGCATGCCTGAGTTCTACGAGTGCAACTGCCCGAAATGCGGCCAGCCTGCCAAGCGTGAAACCGACACCATGGACACTTTCGTAGAGTCCTCGTGGTACTACGCCCGCTACGCCTCGCCGCACTACGAGGGTGGCCTGGTGGAAAAATCCGCAGCCGACCATTGGTTGCCAGTGGACCAGTACATCGGCGGTATCGAACACGCCATCCTCCACCTGCTCTACGCGCGCTTCTTCCACAAGCTGATGCGTGACGAAGGCCTGGTGAGCTCCGACGAGCCATTCAAGAACCTGCTGACCCAAGGCATGGTGATCGCCGAGACCTACTACCGTCGCGAAGCCAATGGTGCCTACACCTGGTTCAACCCGGCGGACGTCGAGCTGGAGCGTGACAGCAAAGCCAAGGTCATCAGCGCCAAGCTGATCTCGGACGGCCTGCCGGTAGAAATCGGCGGCACCGAGAAGATGGCCAAGTCGAAGAACAACGGCGTCGACCCACAGTCGATGATCGACCAGTTCGGCGCCGACACCTGCCGCCTGTTCATGATGTTCGCGTCGCCGCCTGACATGAGCGCCGAATGGTCCGACTCCGGCGTCGAAGGTTCGCATCGTTTCCTCAAGCGCGTCTGGCGCCTGGCACACGCCCATGTGAGCCAGGGTCTGCCGGGCAAACTGGACGTGGCGAGCCTGAGCGACGAGCAGAAAGCCGTTCGCCGCAGCACTCACCTGGCCATCCGCCAAGCGAGCCAGGACGTGGGCCAGAACCACAAGTTCAACACCGCCATCGCCCAGGTGATGACGCTGATGAACGTGCTGGAAAAAGCACCACAGGCAACCGAACAGGACCGCGCGCTGGTTCAGGAAGGCCTGGAAACGGTCACCCTGCTGCTGGCGCCGATCACACCGCACATCAGCCATGAGCTGTGGAGCCGTCTGGGCCACAGCGGTGCAGTCATCGATGCCGGCTGGCCAAAGCAGGATGACAGCGCCCTGGTACAGGACACGCTGCAACTGGTGATCCAGGTCAACGGCAAACTGCGTGGCCAGATCGACATGCCGGCCAGCGCCAGCCGCGAAGACGTCGAAGCCGCCGCACGGGTCAACGAAAACGTGCTGCGCTTCACCGAAGGCCTGACGATCCGCAAAGTGATCGTGGTGCCCGGCAAACTGGTCAACATCGTCGCCAGCTAAATCGGATCAGGCGCGGAGCTCGAGCCCGCGCCGAACTAAACCTTCAGGGCCTCGATAAGGCCCATCTGGTTTCAAGGGGAGCAACACAATGATCAAACGCAATCTGCTGGTGATGGGCCTGGCCGTACTGCTGAGCGCTTGCGGCTTCCAGCTGCGCGGCACCGGCACCAACGAGCTGGCAATCAAGGAACTGGACGTCAGCGCACGCGATGCCTACGGCGATACCGTCACCCAGCTGCGCCAGGTACTGGAAAACAGCGGCGTGCACGTCTACACCGGCGCGACGTACAAGCTGGTCCTGGTCAACGAGAAAGAAACCCAGCGTAACCTGAGCTACGCCAGCGCTGGCCGCGCGTCGGACATCGAACTGGCCACCGAGCTGAACATCGAAGTCCAGGGCCGCGATCACTTGCCATTGATGGGCGACAAGATCGTGGTACAGAAAATCGTCAGCCACGACGGCAACAACCTGGTCGGTTCGGACTCCGAGACCATCCAGGTACGCAAGGAAATCCGTCGCGAGCTGGTACAGCGTGTCGTCCTGCGTCTGCAGATGCTGACCCCGGAAAAACTCGAAACCTTGCAGCAAGCCGCTGACAACAAGGCCAAGGCTGAAGCCGACGCCCTGAAAGCGGCGCAGGAATACGAAGACAACACGCCGAAACAATCGCCTGTTGAAGTCCCTGTCGAGTAAGCCAGACGGGGCGCCCCAAGCGCCCCGTTCGCCCCGCCTATGAAACTCGCCCCCGCCCAACTCGCCAAACACCTGCAAGGTGGCCTTGCGCCTGTCTACATCGTCAGCGGTGATGACCCGTTGCTGTGCCAGGAAGCCGCCGACGCCATCCGCACCGCTGCGCGCCAGCAAGGTTTCGACGAACGCCAGGTGTTTGCCGCCGACGCCAGTTTCGACTGGGGCACGTTGCTGCAGGCCGGTGCGAGCATGTCGCTGTTTGCCGAAAAGCGCCTGCTAGAACTGCGCCTGCCTTCGGGCAAGCCGGGTGACAAAGGCGCGGCAGCCTTGATGGAATACTGCTCACGCCCCGCCGAAGACACGGTGCTGCTGATCAGCCTGCCCAAGCTTGACGGCAGTGCGCAGAAAACCAAGTGGGGCAAGGCGCTGGTGGAGGGTCCGCAGACCCAGTTCATCCAGATCTGGCCGGTGGACAGCAATCAATTGCCGCAGTGGATTCGTCAGCGCCTGTCCCAGTCGGGGCTATCGGCGGCGCAAGACGCCGTGGAGCTGATTGCCGCGCGGGTCGAGGGCAACTTGCTGGCCGCCGCCCAGGAGATCGAAAAGCTCAAGCTGATGGCCGAAGACGGGCAGATCACCGTCGAAACCGTACAGGGTGCGGTGGCTGACAGTGCCCGGTTTGACGTATTCGGGCTGGTGGATGCGATCCTCAATGGCGAACCCGCCCACGCCTTGCGCATGCTCGAAGGCCTGCGCGGCGAAGGCGTGGAGCCGCCGGTGATTCTCTGGGCCCTGGCCCGGGAGCTGCGGGTATTGGCCAATATTGCCCTGCAATACAGCCAGGGCACGCCGCTGGACAAGTGCTTCAGCCAGGCCCGACCGCCCGTGTGGGACAAGCGCAAGCCCCTGATGAGCAAAGCCCTGCAACGGCACTCGGCGCAACGCTGGGCACAACTGTTGCTGGAGGCCCAGCGCATCGATGCACAGATCAAGGGCCAGGCGGCGGGTTCGCCGTGGATGAGCTTGAGCCGGTTGTCGCTGCTGATGGCCGGACAGCGCCTGACATTGCCTGCCGAATAATCCCTCCCTCAAAAACACCACAGTCCAATGTGGGAGCGGGCTTGCTCGCGAATGCGTTGGGTCAGTCACTTGGTCTATAAACTGACACTCCGCATCGCGAGCAAGCCCGCTCCCACAGTTTTGACCGTGTCTACCTTTCCTACATTTCGCCGGGCTTTACAGTAGCGTAACTTCGGCAGATGATTTGCACCGCTCCAACCCACCCAGAGAGTATCAAGCATGAGCAAAAAGCCATCCAAGCATGGCCCCAACAAGGCCAAATCCATCATCGCCCAGCCACTGTTCCGCAGCCGTCAGGAACGCGCCGGCAAGGGCAAAGGCAGCTACCGCCGCGAAGCCTTCCAGTCTAATAGCTGGGAGGCTTCTTACTTTCTGGCTGCCTGAAGGCAAGCGCCCCTTCGGCATGATAAGGTCTGCACCTGATTTGTAATCCCTGGACCTGTGCATGCCCTCTTGTCTTTCCCGTCGTTGGCACCTTCGCCAACTGATCGCTGCCTCCAGCCTCATTCTGCTCGTCGCCTGCGCGGAGAAACCCACCGCCGCGGACGCTCAACCCCTGCCCAAACTCCAGGCCGCACCGGTCGCGGCACCTGCCGTCGTGGCGCCCCTGGCCGTCGACAACCTCGACATCCAGCCGACCCAGACCTTTGCCGAATGGCAGGCCGCTTTCCGCGAGCAAGCGTTGAAAGCCGGGATCACCCCCGCCGTCTTTGATAACGCCTTCGCCAATGTCACGCCGGACATGGCGGTGATCCGTGCCGACCGCAGCCAGCCGGAGTTTTCCCGTCCGGTGTGGGAATACCTCGACGGCGCCCTGTCAGCTCTGCGCGTGCGCAACGGCCAGGCGCTGCTGATCAAGCACGCCGACATCCTGCAGCGCATCGAAGAACGCTACGGCGTCGACCGCCAGGCACTGGTCTCGGTGTGGGGCATGGAGAGCAACTTCGGCCAGTTCCAGGGCAACAACTCGGTGATCCGCTCGCTGGCAACCCTGGCCTACGAAGGTCGTCGCCCGGCGTTTGCCCAGGCGCAATTGCTGGCCGCATTGCAGATCATCCAGCACGGCGACATCCAGGCCGACCAGATGAAAGGCTCCTGGGCCGGCGCCATGGGCCAGACCCAGTTTATTCCTACCACCTACAACACCCACGCCGTCGACTTCGATGGCGACGGCCGCCGCGACATCTGGAACAGCCCGGCCGACGCCCTCGCCTCCACCGCCCACTACCTGCAAAGCTCCGGCTGGCAGAAAGGCCAGCCGTGGGGCTTCGAGGTCAAGCAACTGCCGACGAATTTCGATTACGCCCTGGCCGACGGCGGTGTGCGCAAGACCGTGGCCGAATGGATGAAACTCGGCGTGCAGCTGCCGTTTGGCGCAAGCATGCCGCCGAACGTCGACCAACTGTCTGCCGCCCTGCTATTGCCGGCGGGTTACCGTGGCCCGGCGTTCCTGGTGCTGGATAACTTCCGCGCGATCCTCAAGTACAACAACTCGTCGTCCTACGCGTTGGCAGTCGGCCTGTTGTCGGAACGCTTTGGCGGCGGCGGCGTGATTCGGGGCGATTGGCCAAAGGATGAGCTGCCACTGAGCCGCTCCCAGCGCATCGACCTGCAGACGGCGCTGAGCGCCAAGGGGTATGACGCAGGCAACCCGGATGGGATTATCGGTGCCAATACACGCAAGGCGATCCGTGCGGCGCAGCAGGCGCTGGGATGGCCGGCGGATGGGTATCCGACGGTGAAACTGCTGGAGTCTTTGCAGAACCGCTAGATCTGCTTATGGCTACTGCCGCTATCGCAGGCAAGCCAGCTCCCACATTCAATCGTGTACATCCTTTGGAATGCGGTCGGATGTGGTGGCTTGCCAGCGATGACGGCACCACAGGCAACAACTATTTAAAGACTACATCCTGCTCCAACACCACCCGCTGCTCCCCCGCATCCAAACGCACCAACGCGCCCATCGGCAGCGTCAGGTTCGGATCACAATGCCCACTGCGCCAACCGGCCAACACTGGAATGCACAGCGGTTCAAAGGTCTGTTTGAGCAACCGCTCCAGCGCCATGCCGTCCACACCCGCTACATCGCCCACCAGCACCCCCGCCACCTGGGCCAGCTTGCCTGCCAGGCGCAGGTGTGTGAGCAGGCGGTCGATGCGGTAAATCGGCTCGTTGACGTCCTCGATCAGCAGGATGATGCCCTCGGCATCGATTTCGTATGGCGTCCCCATCACCGCTGCGATCATCGACAAGTTGCCCCCCAGCAAGCGCCCACAAGCGATGCCAGGTGCAATCGTGGTCAACGGGTAGGCCACCGGGTGCGCCAGCACGCTGCCGGCACCGAGATCGCCGCGCAGCAGGCCCAGTAGCGAAGACTCGGTGGGCGGTTGCTTGCCGCCCAGCAGGTCGGCATTGAGCATCGGCCCGTGGAAGGTCACAAAGCCGGCGTGGCGGTTGATCGCCAGGTGCAGGGCGGTGATGTCGCTGTAGCCCACGAACGGTTTGGGATTGGCGCGCAGCAGGTTGAAATCCAGGCCATCGAGCATACGTGGCGTACCGTAGCCGCCGCGCAGGCAGAAGATGGCGTCGATCTCGGGGCTGGCGAAGGCGGCGTGGAGGTCGCGCAGGCGCACTTCATCGCTGCCGGCGAGGTAGCCGTCGCGCTCGTAGACGCCAGGGAAGATGTGCAGCTCGTAGCCTCGGGCGCGCATCCATTGGCCGGCTTTTTCGACGTCCAGTGCGGCAGGGCCGGCGGGGGCGATCAGGGCGATGGTGCCTTCTGGTCGCAACGCAGGTACGGCAATGCTCATCCACAATTCTCCCTAAATAACGCAGAACGAAATGTGGGAGCGGGCTTGCCTGCGATGCAGGCACCTCGGTGTATCAGTCGCACCGAGGTGATGCTATCGCAGGCAAGCCAGCTCCCACACAAGCCCGCTCCCAAATTTGAGCAGCGGTATTTACGAAACCAGGCTCGCCTTGACCAGTTTGGCCTGCTCGTCAGCGTGGTACGAAGAACGCACCAACGGGCCCGACGCGACGTTCTTGAAGCCCATCTTGTAGCCTTCCTCGGCGAACCAGGCGAAGGTGTCCGGGTGCACGAAACGTTGCACCGGCAAGTGGCTGCGGGACGGTTGCAGGTACTGGCCCAGGGTGAGCATGTCGATGTCGTGTTCGCGCATGCGCTTCATGACTTCGATGACTTCTTCGTCGGTCTCGCCCAGGCCCAGCATCAGGCCGGATTTGGTTGGGATGTGCGGCATCATCTGCTTGAATTTCTGCAGCAGGGTCAGCGACCACTGATAGTCCGACCCCGGACGCGCAGCCTTGTACAGGCGTGGCACGGTTTCCAGGTTGTGGTTGAACACATCCGGCGGCTCGGCGGCGGTGATTTCCAGCGCCACGTCCATACGGCCACGGTAGTCCGGAACCAGGGTTTCGAGCATCACGTTCGGCGACAGCTTGCGGATCTCGCGGATGCAGTCGGCAAAGTGCTGGGCACCGCCGTCACGCAGGTCGTCGCGGTCAACGGAGGTAATCACCACGTACTTGAGGCGCAGGTCGGCGATGGCGATGGCCAGGCTTTCCGGCTCGTTGACGTCCAGTGGCTTCGGTCGGCCGTGGCCCACGTCGCAGAACGGGCAACGACGGGTGCAGATGTCACCCATGATCATGAAGGTGGCGGTGCCGCCGGAGAAGCACTCACCCAGGTTCGGGCACGAGGCTTCTTCGCACACGCTGTGCAGCTTGTGCTTGCGCAGCAGGGCCTTGATACGGTCGACTTCCGGCGAAACCGGGATGCGCACGCGAATCCAGTCGGGTTTCTTCGGCAGTTCGGTGGTCGGAATGATCTTCACCGGGATGCGTGCAACCTTCTCGGCGCCGCGCAGCTTGACGCCGGCTTCCACCTTGGCACGCGGGGCCGGGGCCGGACGTTCGGTAACGTCCACCGTCGGGATCATGGTTTGCACTGCATCAGTAGTCATAATCAGTCGATTCCGCCCGTAAGGGTCGTCTGCTCAGCATAGTCGAGGTGTTTGACGAGCTGCGCACGCAGCCGGGCACTTACCTCGGCAAATTTAATCGGTGTGGCGTGTTCGCTCAGCTGGGTCATCGCCAGCCCGGCATAGCCGCACGGGTTGATCCGGCGAAACGGTGCGAGGTCCATGTCCACGTTCAGGGCCAGGCCATGAAACGAACAACCGTGGCGAATCCTCAAGCCCAGGGAGGCGATTTTCGCGCCATCCACATACACGCCAGGGGCATCGGGCTTGGCCGCGGCGCTCACGCCGTAACTGGCCAGCAGCTCGATCAGGCAAGCCTCCATGCGGCTGACCAGATCACGCACGCCAAACCCTAGCTTGCGCACATCCAGCAAGAGGTATGCGACAAGTTGTCCGGGGCCATGGTAAGTCACTTGGCCACCTCGGTCGACCTGCACCACCGGAATATCCCCCGGCACCAGCAGGTGCTCGGCCTTGCCGGCCTGGCCCTGGGTAAACACCGGCGGGTGTTCGACCAGCCAGATTTCGTCCGGGGCCGACGTACCGCGCTCGTTGGTGAACCGCTGCATGGCATGCCAGACCGGCTCGTAGGCCATCTGGCCGAGCTCGCGAAAGCCCAGGACGCCTGGCATCAAAGCACCATGTGCACGAAGCCGGTGGCCCGCAGTTCGCTGTTGATGTCGTAGAGCTGGTCTTGACCGGTCGCAACGATGTGCAACTGGATCGTGGTGTATTTACCGTTGGTGCTCGAACGCTCGTCCACCCGGTTGTCGTTGATCGTCGCGTGTTTACGCACGATCTCGATAATCTTGTCTTTGTTGCCCACGCCGGTATCGCTGATCACTTTGACGGGATAGTCCGTCACTGGGAATTCGATCTTTGGCGCCTTTACTTCGGTATCGGTCATGGCGTAACGGCCTCGTAAGCGTAAGCCTTGGCGACGACAAAGCCCCGCGTCGGATCAACGCGGGGCTTTGCAGATGCTCAGTGTCAGTTGAACAAGCCGTAGAAGAATAGACGGATGCTATCCCACACGCGGCGGAAGATGCCACCTTCGTCGACGGCGTCCAGCGCGATCAGGTCGGCGCTGTGCACCACCTTGTCGTCCAGCTTCACTTCGACTTTACCGATCACATCACCCTTGGCGATTGGAGCAACCAATTGCGGGTTCATGGTCATGCTGGCGGCGAGCTTTTTCAGCTGGCCTTTTGGCATGGTCAGGGTCAGGTCTTCAGCCAGGCCGGCCTTGACTTGGTGGGTCGCGCCCTTCCAAACCGGCGCCTGTGCCAGTTCGGCACCCTTCTGGTAGAAGGTCTGGGTTTCGAAGAAACGGAAACCGTAGGTCAGCAGTTTTTGCGTCTCGGCCGCACGGGCCTGCTCGCTGTTGGTGCCGAAGACCACGGCGATCAGGCGTTGGCCATCACGTACGGCGGACGACACCATGCAGTAGCCGGCTTCGTCGGTGTGACCGGTTTTCAGGCCATCGACGGTCTTGTCACGCCACAGCAACAGGTTGCGGTTAGGTTGCTTGATGTTGTTCCAGAAGAATTCTTTCTGGGAGTAGATCGCGTAGTGCACCGGGTCGACACGAATGATCGCGCGCGCCAGGATCGCCATGTCGTGAGCCGACGAGTAGTGCTCCGGGTTCGGCAGGCCGGTCGGGTTCATGAAGTGGCTGTTGGTCATGCCCAGGTCAGCGACGGTTTTGTTCATCATGTCGGCGAACGCATCTTCGCTGCCGGCGATGTGCTCGGCCAGGGCCACGCTGGCATCGTTGCCGGACTGGATGATGATGCCGTGCAGCAGGTCGCTGACAGTCACCTGCGAGCCAACCTTGATGAACATCCGCGAACCGCCGGTGCGCCAGGCGTTTTCGCTGACGGTCACTGGATCGTTTTCGCCGATCTGGCCGCGACGGATTTCCAGGGTCGCGATGTAGGCGGTCATCAGCTTGGTCAGGCTGGCTGGGGGCAGACGCTGGTCACCGTTGCTCTCGACCAGCACGTTGCCGCTGGCGGCATCCATGAGGACCCAGGCCTTGGCAGCCAGTTGCGGGGAAGCCGGCACCATTTCGACCGCCCAGGCGGCCGGGGTGATGATCAGCGAAAGAAGCAGGCACGTGCGTTTGGCTAAGGTGGTGATGTTCATCCGTCTCTCGAAATTGCTTATGGAAACTTGCCCTCTCGGGCAAAACTTATTCAGACAGCCCGCTACCAGACTGTCGCGTGTTCGGTTGCCCGCTCACCCCTTGCCCCTGGGTTTTATTGTTCAACGAGCCAACAACCACGGCTCAGGCACGCATGCATGCCCGAGCCATCAATCCTCTGTTATTCGGCGGTGACCACGCTGGGTTGCCCCAGGTTGGCCAGGCGCACACTGTTCTGTACTTGCGCGACTTCGCTTGGCGAGCTGATCGGGCCCATGCGCACGCGGTGCAGTGTCTGCTGGTTACGCACGATGGAGCTGATGAAAACCGGCGCGTTGACCATGCCGCTGAGTTTCGACCTTAACAGCTCTGCCGCATCCGGGTTGGCGAAAGCGCCCACCTGCAGGTATTGCCCGCCCGCAAGCGAGGCGCCAGGCGCGGCCCGCGGTACAACCACGGTGTCCGGTGCGTGTTGCTGCGGCGGTGGCGTCCATTGTTCGATCTTGCCGGCCGACGCGTTGACTTGCGGTTGCTGGGTGGTCGGCTCATTGAGCATCAACGGCGCCGGCTTGCCACGCTGGGCCCAGTATTGCGCCGGGTCGATGCCTTCGACCTTCACCCGCGCCGTGCCGGTTTCGGCATAGCCGAGCTTCTTCGCGGCGGCGTAGGACAGGTCGATGATGCGATCCGAATAGAACGGCCCACGGTCGTTGACCCGCAGGATCACCGTGCGGTTGTTGTCCAGGTTGGTCACCCGTACATAGCTGGGCAGCGGCAAGGTCTTGTGGGCCGCGCTCATGCCGTACAGGTCATACACTTCGCCATTGGCGGTGTTCTGGCCATGGAACTTGGTGCCGTACCAGGACGCCGTGCCTGATTGCACGTAGGTCTTGGATTCTTGCAACGGGAAGTAATTCTTGCCCAGCACGGTATACGGGTTGGCCTTGTAGGGCCCGGTGTGCAGGGTTGGCGTGGCATCCGGGATTTTCGAGACATCGACGTCCCACCACGGCGCGCCGTCTTTGTGCGCGCGGTTGATGTCCAGGCCCGGCTGGGAACGGACTACCGCCCCCCCGGACTTCTGCGCCGGACCTCGGCTGGTGGAGCAACTGACAACCAGCAAGGACAACGCGGCAAACGCCACCAGCTTGAGCGGTTTGTTGATCGGCGATACCCGCATTACTTGTTGCCCCGTGCTTGGACCAGCATGTCTGACAGCTGATGCACGGCCATGGCGTACATCACACTGCGGTTATAACGCGTGATTGCGTAGAAATTCTTCAGGCCCATCCAGTATTCCGGGCCGTTTTCGCCCTCAAGACGGAATGCCGTGACCGGCATATCGTCAGGCAGCGCATTCTGACTCGACCAGCCCAGCGCCCGCAACTCCCCGACCGTCTTGGCCGGCTCGATGCCCTGGGTCAGGCCTTCATCGGCGCGCTCCCCGCTGACATCCGCGCGGATCACCACAGGTTCGCCGGCCACCCAGCCATGGCGCTTGAAGTAGCTGGCCACGCTGCCGATGGCATCGTCCGGGTTGCTCCAGATATTGATATGCCCGTCGCCGTCAAAGTCCACTGCATAGGCGCGAAAACTGCTCGGCATGAACTGCGGCAAGCCCATCGCACCGGCGTAGGAGCCCTTGAGGGTCAACGGGTCGACCTGCTCTTCGCGGGCCAGCAGCAGGAACTCGCGCAATTCCTTGCGGAAGAATTCGGCGCGCGGCGGGTAGTCGAAGCCCAGGGTCGATAACGCGTCGATCACCCGGTAACTGCCGGTATTGCGCCCGTAAAAGGTTTCAATGCCAATGATCGCCACGATGACCTGGGCTGGCACGCCGTATTCCTGCTCGGCGCGGGCCAGTACCGCTTCGTGCTGGCGCCAGAAGTCCACGCCCCGCGCCACACGGGCGTCGGTGAGGAACATCGGGCGATATTCCTTCCACTGCTTCACGCGTTCGGCCGGGCGGGAGATGGCGTCGAGGATCGCCTGCTTTTTCTGGGCCTCGCGAAACACGCCCATCAGCTGTTCGCCGGCAAAACCGTAGTCACGGGTCATTTCACCGACAAATTCGGCAACCTGGGGTGAACCATCGTAGTCACCGGCCTGCGCCTCTTGCGTTGCGCCCAGCAGGCCAATCAGGCCCATCCAGGACGCGTGCCGAGTCGCCCAGCCGCGCATTACTTGCATTGACATCTTCACCTTATTCAAACCTGTGCGATCCATTTGCGATGCGTATGAATCGACATCAAAACCCCAAACGCTGACAGCAATGTCACCAGCGAAGTTCCGCCGTAGCTAATGAACGGCAACGGCACCCCAACCACCGGCAGCAGGCCACTGACCATACCGATGTTGACGAAAACGTAAACAAAAAAAGTCATGGTCAAGGCGCCGGCCAGCAGTTTGCCGAACAGCGTCTGCGCCTGGGCGGTGATCACCAGGCCGCGACCAATCAACAGCAGGTAGATCAGCAACAGCGCGCAAATGCCCACCAGGCCGAACTCTTCGCCCATCACCGCAATAATGAAGTCGGTGTGGCTTTCCGGCAGGAAGTCCAGGTGCGACTGGGTGCCGAGCAGCCAGCCCTTGCCGAACACGCCACCGGAGCCGATGGCGGCCTTCGACTGGATGATGTTCCAGCCGGTGCCCAGCGGATCGCTTTCCGGGTCGAGGAACGTGAGAATCCGCTGCTTCTGATAGTCGTGCATAAAGAAGAACCACATGGCGATCGCCACGGGCACGGCGGCGGCCAGCACGCTGAGGATCCAGCGCCAGCGCAAGCCACCCATGAACAGCACGAAAGCACCGCCCGCGAGAATCAGCAGCGAGGTGCCGAGGTCGGGCTGGCGCACAATCAGGATGAACGGTATGCCGATCAGGATCAGGCTGATACCCACGTGCTTGAGCTGCGGCGGCAAGGTGCGCTTGGACAGGTACCAGGCGATGGTCGCCGGCATCAGAATCTTCATGAATTCCGACGGCTGGAAGCGAATCACCCCCGGAATGTTGATCCAGCGGGTCGCGCCCATGGCGTTGTGCCCCATCACATCCACCACCACCAGCAGCAGCACACCGGCCACGTAACCGAGCGGCACCCAGCGCGCCATGAATCGCGGCTCCAGCTGGGCAATCACCACCATCGACGACAGGCCCAGGCCGAACGACGACGCTTGCTTGATCAGCAGGTCCCAGTTCTTGCCGCTGGCCGAATAGAGGACAAACAGGCTGCCGGCCGCCAGGGTCAGCAGCAGGATCAGCAACGGGCCATCGATGTGCATGCGTTGCAACAACGTCGCGCGGCGACGCATCACATCCTCGCTGGAGAGGATGCGGTCAAAATTACTCTTCACTGGCCGTAACCTCGGTGCTTGAAGGGGGGCCGCCATATTCGGGCTTGAGCCTGCCGTCGTCGGCCAACAGCCAGGCGTCCATCACTTGGCGCACCACGGGGGCGGCGACACCGGAGCCGGACTCGCCGTTCTCGACCATCACCGCGACCACGATCTTCGGATCGTCCGCCGGCGCGAAGCCGACAAACAAGGCGTGGTCACGGTGGCGCTCCTGGACCTTGGAGCGGTCATATTTCTCGCCCTGCTTGATCGCGACCACCTGGGCCGTACCACTCTTGCCGGCGATGCGGTATTGCGCGCCAATCGCCGCCTTGCGCGCGGTGCCACGGGCGCCGTGCATCACTTGCTGCATGCCGTGGTTGACCTTGGTCCAGTCGGACGGGTCGCGCAGCACGATGTCGGCAATCGGGTTTTCGTCCACCGGTTTCTCGCCTTCGATGGTCTTGGCCAGGTGCGGACGGTTCCAGATGCCTTTGTTGGCCACCAGCGCGGTGGCCTGGGCCAGTTGCAACGGCGTGGCCTGCATGTAGCCCTGGCCGATCCCGAGGATCAGGGTTTCGCCGGGGAACCAGGCCTGGCGGCGGGTCGCGCGCTTCCATTCCCGCGACGGCATCAGGCCAGGGGATTCTTCGAACATGTCCAGGGAGACTTTCTGGCCAAGGCCGAACTTGCCCATGTAGGCAGAGAGGCGGTCGATCCCCAGCTTGTGGGCCAGGTCGTAAAAATAGGTGTCGTTGGAGCGCATGATCGCGGTGTCCAAATCGACATAGCCGTCACCGGTACGGTTCCAGTTGCGGTATTTGTGATCGTAGTTGGGCAGCATGTAGTAGCCCGGGTCGAACACCCGGCTGGAGGCCGTGACCACGCCTGCGTCGAGCCCGGCAATCGCCACCGCCGGCTTGATCGTCGAGCCCGGTGGATACAGGCCGCGCAACACGCGGTTGAACAGCGGCCGGTCGATCGAATCGCGCAACTCGGCATACGCCTTGAAGCTGATACCAGTGACAAACAGGTTGGGGTCGAAACTCGGCTGGCTGACCATCGCCAGCACTTCGCCCGTTGCCGGGTCCAGCGCCACGACAGCACCACGCCGCCCGCCCAGGGCCATCTCCGCCGCTTCCTGCAGCTTGATGTCCAGGCTCAGCACGATGTCCTTGCCCGGCACCGGGTCGGTGCGCTTGAGCACCCGCAGCACACGGCCACGGGCATTGGTCTCGACTTCCTCGTAACCCACCTGGCCGTGCAGTTCCGGCTCGTAGAAACGCTCGATGCCGGTCTTGCCGATATGGTGGGTGCCGCTGTAATTGACCGGATCGAGGCTTTTCAGCTCTTTCTCGTTGATCCGCCCCATGTAGCCGACGGAGTGGGCAAAGTGCGGCCCTTGCGGGTAATGCCGTACCAACTGCGCCACCACTTCCACACCTGGCAAACGGAACTGGTTCACCGCGATCCGGGCGATCTGTTCTTCAGTCAACTCAAACAGGATCGGCACCGGCTCAAATGGCCGGCGCCCCTGCTTCATGCGTTTTTCGAAGACCACCCGGTCTTCCGGGGTCAGTTGCAGCACTTCGACGATCACATCGAGGACCTGCTGCCAGTCGCCGGAGCGCTCGCGGGTCATGCTCAGGCTGAAGCTGGGCCGGTTGTCCGCGACCACCACGCCATTGCGGTCGAAGATCAGCCCGCGGGTCGGTGGAATCGGCTGCACATGCACCCGGTTGTTTTCCGACAGCGTGGAGTGATAGTCGTACTGGATCACTTGCAAAAAATACAGGCGCGCGATCAGCACGCCGATCAACCCCACCACCAGAAACGCACCAAACACCACGCGAGCGCGTACCAGACGTGCGTCTTTCTCGTGGTCCTTGATGCGGATCGGCTGGGTCATCGGGAGGGGCGCAGGCTATTTGTGGTAAGGGTGCCCGGACAGGACTGTCCAGGCGCGATACAGCTGTTCACCGATCAGAATCCTTACCAACGGGTGCGGCAACGTGAGCGCCGACAGCGACCAGCGCTGGTCCGCCCGCGCACAGACTTCCGGCGCCAGCCCCTCGGGGCCACCGACCATGAAGTTGACCGTGCGCGAATCCAGGCGCCAGCGATCCAGTTCCACCGCCAACTGCTCGGTGCTCCAGGGTTTGCCGTGCACCTCGAGGGTGACGATGCGCTCGTTGGGGCCGACCTTGGCCAACATGGCTTCGCCTTCCTGACGGATAAAGCGCGCCACATCGGCATTCTTGCCCCGGGTATTGAGCGGTATCTCCACCAGTTCCAGCGACAGCTCGGCGGGCAGACGCTTGGCATACTCGTGCCAGCCTTCTTCTACCCACTTGGGCATGCGTGAACCGACAGCAATCAGACGCAGGCGCACAGCCGTTCCTTATTCCTGGTCTTTGTTCAGCTTGTCGAAGTGCGCGTGGCCCACTTCCGGGCTGTGGTGCTTGCCATCGGCGGCACGGCTCTGCTCGGCGCCTTTCCACAGACGCTCGAGGTCGTAGAACTGACGGGCGTTGGAAGTCATCATGTGAACGATCACGTCGTCCATGTCCAGCAGGACCCAGTCGCTGTCGCCCTTGCCTTCTTCACCCAGCGGCTTGACGCCTTGGGCTTTGACGGCTTCACGGACTTTATCGAGCATCGCGCCGATCTGACGGTTCGACGTACCGGTGGCGATGATCATGAAGTCGGTGATGCTTTGCTTGTCACGCACGTCCAGCACCTGGATGTCCTGGGCCTTGACGTCTTCCAGGGCCGCCACGGCGACTTTGACCAGCTCTTCGCCAGCCAGCTCTGGGCCAACGTGGGCTTCAACCGGCAGCGGGGCGCTTTTGAAGGTGCCTTTGCGCTTAACTTTGCTTACGTCTTTGTTCGTCATATAAAACTCGTTTTGCTCGTATGTTCGGGTGCTCGCTGTACGACTGTTCGTACGTTCAAGCACGCCTTTTCAGTTCGACGCACGGTAAAGCCCGTGCGCATCGATGTAGGCCAGGACCGCGTCAGGCACCAGGAAACGTACCGACTTACCGCTGGCCAGCAGTTGACGGATCTGGGTGGCGGACACCGCAAGCGGGGTCTGCCAGACGAATGCAATATTCCCGTTCGGCCCGGTCAGGGCCAAGGGGTCACTTACCGACCGCGCGGCCAGCAGGTTGCGCAAGGCATCCGGCGGTTCGCTGTCGGCATCCGGGCGTTGCAGAACCAGGATGTGGCAATGCTGGAGGAGTTCCTCCCAGCGATGCCAAGAGGGCAGGCCGCAAAAAGCGTCCCAGCCCAGAAGCAAAAACAACTGGTCATCGGCGGCCAGTTCGGCGCGCATCAGCTCCAGGGTGTCAACAGTGTAGGACGGTTTATCGCGCTTGAGCTCACGGTCGTCCACCACCAGCGGCGCGATGCCTTCAACGGCAAGGCGCACCATTTCCAGGCGCTGCTGCGGCGACACCTGCGGAGTATCGCGGTGCGGCGGCCGGAAATTGGGGATCAGGCGCAACTCATCCAGCGCGAGGGCATCCGCGACTTCCAGGGCACTGCGCAAATGGCCGATGTGCACGGGGTCGAAAGTACCGCCGAGCAGCCCGATGCGTTTAGCCATCAAGTGCGCACATGACCGTCGCCGAACACCACGTACTTCTCGCTGGTCAGGCCTTCGAGGCCAACCGGGCCGCGGGCGTGGAGCTTGTCGGTGGAAATACCGATCTCGGCGCCCAGGCCATACTCGAAGCCGTCGGCAAAACGCGTCGAGGCGTTGATCATCACCGAAGCGGAGTCCACTTCGTTGAGGAAACGCCGCGCATCGCTGAAATGCTCGGAGACGATCGCGTCGGTGTGCTTGGAGCCATAGGTGTTGATGTGCTCGATGGCCTCGTCCAGGTCATCGACGATCTTGATCGACAGGATCGGCGCAGTGTATTCAGTGTACCAGTCCAGCTCGGTCGCCTCGATCACGTCCGCGCCGAGCAGCGCGCGGGTACGCTCGCAACCACGCAATTCCACACCTTTATCCCGGTAGATGGCAGCCAGCGGCGGCAGCACGCGCTCGGCAATGCCGGCGTGCACCAGCAGGGTTTCCATGGTGTTGCACGGGGCGTAGCGGTGGGTCTTGGCGTTGTCGGCGATGCGGATCGCCTTGTCGATGTCGGCAGCGATGTCGATGTACACGTGGCACACGCCGTCCAGGTGCTTGATCACCGGCACCTTGGCATCACGGCTGACGCGCTCGATCAGGCTCTTGCCACCGCGCGGCACGATGACGTCGACGAATTCCGGCATGGTGATCAACGCCCCAACGGCGGCGCGGTCGGTGGTTTCCACCACTTGCACCACTTCGGCCGGCAATTCGGCCACGGCCAGGCCCTGCTGGATGCACGTAGCAATGGCGCGATTGGAGTTGATGGCTTCGGAGCCGCCACGCAGGATAGTGGCGTTGCCGGACTTGAGGCACAGGCTCGCGGCGTCGATGGTCACGTTCGGACGCGACTCATAGATGATGCCGATCACGCCCAGGGGCACGCGCATCTTGCCAACCTGGATGCCGGACGGCAGGTAGCGCATATCGCGGATTTCACCGATGGGGTCAGGCAGCTTGGCCACCTGACGCAGGCCTTCGATCATGTCGTCGATACGTGCCGGGGTCAGCGCCAGGCGGTCCAGCAGTGCCGGCTCCAGGCCATTGGCGCGGCCGTTGGCCAGGTCCAGTTCGTTGGCGGCGCCGAGCTCGGAGCGCGAGGCATCCAGAGCGTCGGCGGCCGCCAGCAGGGCGCGATTCTTCTGCGCAGTGCTCGCACGGGCGATCAACCGCGAGGCCTGACGGGCAGCGCGACCCAGGCGGGTCATGTAGTCAAGAACGGACTCAGTCATAATCAGGGAGTCTTGGCAGGGAGGAAAGCGGCAGATTATAGCTGTGACGCCGCTCGACTGACAGCGGTGAGGGGCGGATGGTCGAAATGAACTGTAAAAACCTGGGGTTCAGCGGTAATTAAGGCGGGAGTTGTTACTATTCCATCACTTTTAGCCGTATCAACCCCTGACCGCCATGCCCAATTCAGCCACCCAACGCCCCGCCAGCGCCCTGCCCGACAGCTTCTTCGACCGTGACGCGCAGATTCTCGCGCGGGAATTGCTCGGAAAAGTCATACGTCATCGTGTCGGTGAAATCTGGCTTTCGGCGCGAATTATCGAAACCGAAGCCTATTACGTGGCCGAAAAAGGCAGCCACGCCTCACTCGGCTACACAGAAAAGCGTAAGGCTTTGTTTCTGGACGGTGGGCACATCTACATGTACTACGCCCGTGGCGGTGATTCGCTGAACTTCAGCGCCCAGGGGCCGGGCAATGCCGTGCTGATAAAGTCGGCTTATCCATGGGTCGATGAACTGTCCGGGCCAGCGAGCCTGGCGCAGATGCTGCTGAATAACCCCGATGCCAATGGCAGCCCGCGCGCCGCGCAAAAGCTGTGTGCAGGCCAGACGCTGTTGTGCAAGGCGCTGGGATTGAAGGTGCCGATGTGGGATGCCAAGCGCTTCGACCCGCAGAATCTCTACGTTGAAGACGTAGGCCAGGTGCCGACGCAGACCATCCAGACCACCCGCCTGGGCATCCCCAGCGGCCGCGACGAGCACCTGATGTATCGCTTCGTCGATGCTGGCTACGCGCCTTACTGCACACGGAACCCGCTGCGCAGGGGCCAGGTCGAAGGTCGCGATTATTTTTTGATGTGAACTGATTGGCCAGTTATGCCTGCTGAACATCAATTCGCAGGCACAGCAGACCCTATGTTGGAGCGGGCTTGCTCGCGAAAGCGGTGGCTCAGTCACCGATTTTATCAACCGATACACCGCTTTCGCGAGCAAGCCCGCTCCCACAGTTTGATCTTCAGTGTTTCGGGCTACGCATTACCAAGCGCGCAAGCTGAATAGAATAGATGGAGTGGATTTGTATGGGCCAATGGCTCGATAGCATCACCGGCTGGCTGACCCTCAACCCCGAATGGCTGGCGGTGGCACTGCTTATCGTCGCGTGCGTGGAGTGCCTGGCCATCGCCGGGTTGATCGTGCCGGGCACGGTGATGCTGTTTGCGATCGCCGCACTCGCCGGCAGCGGCGCGCTGTCATTGAGTGAAACCCTGTTGCTGGGCTTTCTCGGCGGCTTGCTCGGCGACGCAATTTCCTACTTCCTTGGCCGATACTTCCATCAGAACATCCGGCGCCTGCCCGGCCTGCGCCATCATCCTGAATGGATGAACGCTGCCGAGAGTTACTTCCACAAGTACGGCATTGCCAGCCTGCTGGTCGGACGTTTCATCGGCCCCTTGCGCCCTATGCTGCCGATGGTTGCCGGCATGTGCGACATGCCGCTCCCCCGCTTCGTCGCCGTGAGTATTCTGGCGGGCGCTGGCTGGTCGGTGGCCTACCTGCTGCCCGGCTGGGCGACCGGTGCGGCGTTGCGCCTGCCATTGCCGCAGGGATTCTGGCCGGAAGCGGCGGTTGTCGCGGCATCTATCGCCATATTGCTGGGACTGAGCCTGAACAGCAGCCTGCGCGGCCATCGGCGGGCCACGCTGTGGGTGGGTTGCGCCAGCCTGACGCTGTTGATCGCGCTGTTTATCGGCTACCCCCACCTCAATGACTTCGACCAGGGCCTGATCGCGCTGGTACAAGAGCACCGCAGCACATGGCTGGACGAAGTGATGGTGCGGATCACCCAACTGGGTGAATTCAAGAAGATGTTCGTTGCCAGTGCGATCTTCACCGGCTTGCTGCTGCTGGCCCGGCAATGGCGCCATGCGGTGTTTGTCGGCGCCACGCTGGCCGGCGCCGCCGTGATCAACACCGCCGCCAAGTTGTTTTTCGCCCGTGGCCGCCCGGAGATCCTCACCGACCCGCTGACCAGCTTCAGCATGCCCAGCGGCCATGCGTCGGGCTCTTTCGCATTTTTCCTGGCGCTGGCGATGCTGGCCGGCCTTGGGCAACCGACACGACTGCGCATGACCTGGCTCCTGCTGGGCTGCATTCCCGCCGCGTTCATCGCCTTGTCGCGGGTCTACCTGGGCGTGCACTGGCCGACCGACATCCTCGCCGGTACCCTGCTGGCGATGAGCGTCTGCGCCTTCAGCCTGAGCCTCAGCCAGCAGCGCAGCCCACTGCCAGCCTTGTCGCGCAAAGCCTGGTGGCTACTGTTGCCGGCCATCGTCGCGGTCCTGAGCTTTATCGCCCTCACCGGCACGCCTCACGCGCTGCTGCGATACGCCTATTGAGTGAAGAGCTCGCCCTGCAACTCGTCGAGCAACATCTGGATCGCATCCAGGCGCTGCTGCGGATCGTCGAGTTGCAGCAGGTCGATCTTGTCGGCCTCGGTGAACGGCAGTAGATAGGCCAACTGGTTGCCCAGGGCTTGCTGGCCGTCGGCGTGGGTGTCCATGTCCAGCGAGGCCACCATCGGATGCTCGGCCAGCGCCTGGAGCAACGCCAGCAGGTCGGCATCCTCCTCTTCCAGCGGCTGGTCCGGCGCCTCGTCCAGCCATTGCACCTCGGCCAGCAGCAACTGGTCCTTCTGCACCCCGGCATCACGCACGCGGAAACGCCGCCCGCCTTCGACACGAATCCCCAGCAGGCCGTTGTCCTGTTGCTTGAAGTCGCGGATCAACGCTTCGCAGCCAATCAACGCGTAGCCATCCGGGGCCAGGCCCACTTCCTTGCCGTCGAGGATGCACACCACGCCGAAGCTTTCGCCCTTTTTCATGCAGCGGCTGATCATGTCCAGATAGCGCGCCTCGAACAGTTGCAAGTCGAGGGTGCAGCCAGGGAACAACACGGTATTGAGCGGAAACAGCGCCAGACTCATAAAGGTTTCCTTAAACCCGGTTTAAACGATCACCGACACAGCCAGCGGCAGGAACACCGCCGTAGCCACGCCCATCAGACTCATGGCCAGCGCCGCAAAGGCACCGCACTCTTCACTTTCCTGCAATGCCACCGAGGTGCCGACGGCGTGGGCAGTCATGCCCAGTGCCATGCCGCGCGCCTCGGGACTGTGCACCCCCAGGCGCGACAACAACGCCGGGCCGACCATTGCGCCGACCACGCCGGTGATCAGCACAAACACCGCGGCCAAGGCCGCCACGCCGCCGATCTGCTCGGCCACCAGCATGGCAATCGGCGACGTCACCGACTTGGGCGCCATGGTCATCAGCATCATGTGCTCGGCGCCAAACCACCAGCCCAGCAGCACACACAGGCCGGTGGCCAACACCCCGCCTATCACCAGCGTAGTAAAAATCGGCCAGAACAATTGACGAATGCGCCGCAGGTTCAGATAAAGCGGCACCGCCAGCGCCACGGTCGCGGGGCCGAGCAAGGTGCCCATGATCTCGGTGCTCTTGCGGTACTCGGCGTAACTCAGGCCACAGGTGAGCAAGATGCCGATCACCAGCAGCATGGACACCAGCACCGGCTGCAGGAAGATCCAACGGGTTTTCTCGAAACCGGCCAACACCAACTGATAGGCGCCGAGGGTAATACCAATGCCGAACAAGGGGTGGTGAATCACTGCGGCCCACGCGCCGTACCAGTCGAAGATCATTGATCCTTCTCCTTGCGCTTGACCATGCGCTGCATCAGCACACCAACAAACCCCATGGCGATCACCAGCGACAGCACCAGCGCGCCGACGATAGCCCAGAAGTCCGCCGCGATGTCCTTGGCATAGACCATCACCCCCACCGCCGGCGGCACCAGCAGCAGCGGCAGATAACGCAGCAGGCTGCCGGCCGCCAGGCTCAGGGGCTCGCCGACCTCACCGTTGCAGATCAGAAAGCCGAGCAGCAGCAACAAGCCGATAATCGGCCCCGGCAATATCGGCAGCAGCAAATGGTTGATCGCCGTGCCGATCAATTGGAACAGCACCAGCCATGTCAGCCCACGTAACAGCATCCGTTCTCTCCCCCGTCAAAACCCGCCCGCATTATAAGCACGCCCGCCCTATGCTCCGGCATTCGCCAAAAGCATGGTGGGTTGACCGAGCCTGTTGCCCATGATGATCTAAGATGGATTTCGCCTACCTATAAAAACCGATGAACCAAGGAGAGACGCAATGCCCTATGTACCTGTAGCGCAGCTCAAAGATTATGTCGGCAAGGAACTGGGACGTTCCGAATGGCTCACCATCGACCAGGCGCGGATCAACCTGTTCGCAGAGGCCACCGGCGATCATCAGTTCATCCATGTCGACCCGGTCAAGGCCGCGCAAACCCCGTTTGGCAGCACGATTGCCCACGGTTTCCTGTCGCTGTCGCTGATGCCCAAGTTGATGGAAGACATCCTGATCATGCCCGAAGGCCTGAAAATGGCCGTCAATTATGGCCTGGACAGCGTGCGCTTTATCCAGCCGGTCAAGGTCAATTCCAAGGTGCGCCTGAACGTGACGCTGACGGACGTCACCGAGAAAAAACCCGGACAATGGCTGTTCAAGGCCACGGCGACCCTGGAAATCGAAGGCCAGGAAAAACCCGCTTACATCGCCGAGTCGCTGTCACTCTGCTTCGTGTAAGCCCGGCCCTGTGATGAGGCACTGAAACTCATCACAGGGTATGTAAATTTATGTATGAACCTCGCGGCTGCGGCATACTCGGCGCTCAATTATCCGGATCCCGCTATGCGCCCACTTGCTCCCCTTGCCCTTGCCCTGTTGCTCACCGCTTGCGGAGACGGCGAATCGCTGTTGCCGCCCGATGCGCGCCTGCCCGATGGCGGCCGCTACCGGGGTGATGTGGTCAATGGTTTGCTGCAAGGCCAGGGCCGCGTCGACTACCCCAACGGCAGCTGGTACGCCGGCCAGTTCGACAACGGCCAGTGGCACGGCCTGGGTGAATGGCACGGCAGCAACGGCGAAGTCTACAAAGGCGAGTTCCAGCAAGGCCTGTTCGACGGCCAGGGCAGCCTGACCACGCCGGGCAGCAGCTATGTCGGTGGTTTCAAGCGTGGCCGACGCAACGGCGAAGGCACCCTCAAAGAGGGGCAGATGACCTATCGCGGCGAATTCAAGGATGATCAGTACTCCGGCCTCGGGCGCCTGGAGTTGGCCGATGGCAGCCAATACCAGGGCCAGTTCGCCCACGGCAAGCCCAATGGCGAAGGCCAGCGCAACGACGACAGCGGCAACCAGTTCAGCGGCCACTTCGTCGATGGCCAGCTCGAAGGCAATGGCACTTTCAATAGCGCCGACGGCGACATCTATGTGGGCCAGTTCAAACAAAACCAGCTCAACGGCAAGGGCCGTTATGAAAACGCCGACGGCGACGTGTGGATCGGCCAGTTCAAGGAAGGCGCGCTGAGTGGCAAAGGCGAGTTGATCGGCGTGGACGGCAGCCATTATGTCGGCCAGTTCAGCGATTGGCGCTTTACCGGCGAGGGCCGCCTGAACCTCACCGACGGCAGTTTCTATATCGGCGGCTTCGACAGCGACAACTACCAGGGCCGCGGCACTCTCGTGCTGACCGACGGCACCGTGCAAGCCGGCACCTGGGTCAACGGCATGCGCGTGCGCGACGCCGACGGCAAACTGCTCCCCGACCCACTGGAAATCGGCGTACTGGCCCAAGGCCAATTGCTCGATGCCGCCCTCGCCGCCGTGCCCGCCTCCACTCCCGCCGTCGAGCTGTACACCCTGGTGCTGGCCGGCGACGGTAAACAAAGCGTGTTCCTGCGTGAGGCCGATTACGTCAGCAACATGCTCGCCACCCGCTTCGGCGCGCGCGGGCAGATCCGCCTGGTCAACCACCGTGACCATATCGCAGACCGCCCCCTGGCCACCCGCGAAAGCCTGCGCCGCGCCGTGCAGACCCTGGCCGAACGCACCGGGCCGGAAGACCTGGTGTTTATCTACATGACCAGCCACGGTACCCATGAACACGAACTGGTGCTGGACCAGCCGCGCATGGAGCTGGCTGACTTGCCGGCCGACGAACTGGCCGCCGTGCTCGCACCGCTGAAAAACCGCGACAAGGTCATCGTGATTTCCGCGTGTTATTCCGGCGGGTTTATCCCGACGCTGAAGGATGAGCGTACCCTGATCATGACCGCCTCGCGCGCCGACCGGGTGTCCTTCGGTTGCTCCGAAGAAGCCGACTTCACTTATTTCGGCGACGCCCTCTTCGCCCAGGCCTTCAACCAGACCGACGACCTGCAGCAAGCCTTCAAACTGGCGCAACTGCATGTCAGCGAACGCGAACAGGCAGACAACTTCGAAGCTTCGGAACCGCAGATCTGGGCGCCGAAAGGCGTGATCGCCCACTGGCAGTTATTACGCAAACAGCAGGCACGAAAGGCGCTGGAAAGCGTCTCAATGAATAGCAAGGAAGCCAAAGGCAACTAAGCTGTAACGTGTAACAGGGGGAAACACCATGTACCTGACGCCTCAACATATCCTGCTGGCCGGAGCTACCGGCCTGACCGGCGAACACCTGTTGGATCGCCTGCTCAACGAACCCACCGTGACCCGCGTGCTGGCGCCCAGCCGCAAGCCACTGGCCGAACACCCGCACCTGGAAAACCCGGTGGGCGACCCGGCGGTGGTTTTGCCGCAATTGAGCGGGCGCGTGGACATTGCCTTCTGCTGCCTGGGCACCACCATCAAGAGAGCGGGCTCCGAAGAAGCGTTCCGCGCAGTTGACCTGGACCTGGTGGTGGCTTTCGCCAAGCGTGCACGGGAATTGGGCGCGCGCCACCTGATCGTGATCAGCGCGATTGGCGCCGACGCGAAATCCTCGATCTTCTACAACCGTGTCAAAGGCGAGATGGAGCAGGCGCTGAAAGCCCAAGGCTGGCCGCAGCTGACCATCGTGCGGCCCTCGCTGTTGCTGGGTGAACGCCTGGAACCGCGCCTGGCCGAACAACTGGCGGGGCCGTTGTCGCGGCTGATTCCGGGCAAATACCGTGGTATTGAAGTATGCGAACTGGCCCGGGCGATGTGGCGCCTGGCGCTGGAAGAGCAGGATGGTGTGCGGGTGGTGGAGTCGGATGAGTTGCGCAAACTCGGCAAGTGATTTCGCGGTGGCTGGGCGGGCCTCTTCGCGGGCAAGCCCGCTCCCACAGTGGATCAGGTTCACACCGTTCAAATGTGGGAGCGGGCTTGCCTACGAAGAGGCCAGCACAGGCACCCACTTCTCTTAAAGACCGCCCGTGGCGTTGAAGCCAACCCCCAGCACCGTCAACACCGACAGCGGCAACAACAGCGTGTCGAGCAACGCACTGGCCGGCAGATCCACGCCGGGATAACTCGGCGCTTGCGCGCCAAACCGATCCTTGGCGCAACAGCCGCCGTTCATGGCATACAGATCCAGGCGCGTGCCGGCATACACCACCGGCGCGCCGGGTTGCGCCGCATCCAACGTGCGCGCCGTGGCGCACCCCGTCAGGTGCAACGCGACAACCAACATCAGCACCTTATTCATCGCTGCTCAGATGATGCTCACCCCAACGCGGCAGCATGTCCTGGGGAATGTTCAGCAGGTTGAGGATGCGTGCCACCACGAAATCCACCAGGTCATCGATGGTCTGTGGCTGGTGATAGAAACCCGGCGACGCGGGCAAGATGGTCACGCCCATGTTCGACAACTTGAGCATGTGCTCCAGGTGAATGCTCGAATATGGCGCCTCGCGCGGCACCAGGATCAACTGGCGACGTTCCTTCAAGGTCACGTCCGCCGCGCGCTCGATCAGGTTGTTGCACGCGCCCGTGGCAATTGCCGACAAGGTGCCGGTGGAACACGGCACCACCACCATCGCCGCCGGCGCGCCGGAGCCCGAGGCCACCGGCGACATCCAGTCTTCCTTGCCGTAAACCTTGATCTGCCCCGCCGCCGCACCGGTGTACTCGGTGAGGAACGCCTGCATCATCTGCACCTTCGGCGGCAGCGCGACATCGGTCTCGGTCGCCATCACCAACTGCGCAGCCTTGGAGATCAGGAAGTGCACCTCACGGTCCTCGCGCACCAGGCAATCAAGCAAGCGCAAGCCGTAAGGCGCGCCGGAAGCACCGGTCATCGCCAGGGTGACGCGTTCCGGGCCACTCATTTCAGCGCCTCGGCCAGTTTGCCGTGCAGGCCGCCGAAGCCGCCGTTGCTCATCACCACCACGTGGGTGCCGGGCTTGGCTTGCTGTTTGACGTGTTCAATGATGCCTTCGATGGAATCGCAGACCGTCGACGGCACGGTGCACAACGCAGCGATCGCCGGCAGGTCCCAACCGAGGTTGGCCGGCGCGTACCAGACGGCCTCGTCGGCATCGTTGACGCTTTCCGGCAGGCCATCGCGGTGCGCACCAAGCTTCATGGAATTGGAGCGCGGCTCGACAATCGCGATGATTGGCGCATCGCCCACGCGCTTGCGCAGGCCGTCCAAGGTGGTGGCAATCGCCGTCGGGTGGTGGGCAAAGTCGTCGTAGATGGTAATCCCATTCACGTCGGCGACTTTTTCCATGCGCCGCTTCACGCTCTTGAATGCACTCAACGCCGCAATGCCCATCGACGGCACCACGCCCACGTGCCGTGCGGCTGCCAGCGTGACCAAGGCGTTGGCAACGTTGTGCTGGCCGCTCATGTCCCACTCGACAACGCCCTGGGCCTGGCCTTCGAACAGCACTTCAAATCTGGAACCGTCTTCGCTGAGCAACTTGACCTGCCACTGCCCGCCCGCGCCGGTGGTTTGCACCGGGGTCCAGCAGCCCATTTCGATCACGCGCTGCAAGGCGGGCTCGGTAGTGGGGTGAATCACCAGGCCTTCGCTCGGGATGGTGCGCACCAAATGGTGGAATTGCCGCTCAATGGCTGGCAGATCCGGGAAGATGTCCGCGTGATCGAACTCAAGATTGTTCAGGATCGCCGTGCGCGGACGGTAGTGGACGAACTTGGAGCGCTTGTCGAAGAAGGCGCTGTCATATTCATCCGCTTCAATCACGAAGAACGGCGTATCGCCCAGGCGCGCCGACACCGAGAAATTCTGGGGCACGCCGCCGATCAGGAACCCCGGGCTCATGCCGGCATGTTCCAGCACCCAGGCCAGCATGCTGCTGGTAGTGGTCTTGCCGTGAGTACCGGCGACGGCCAGCACCCAGCGACCTTGCAACACATGATCCGCCAGCCATTGCGGGCCTGACACATATGGCAAGCCTTTGTTGAGTACGTATTCGACCGCCGGGTTGCCACGGGACATGGCATTGCCGATCACCACCAGGTCCGGGACCGGGTCGAATTGCACCGGGTCGTAACCTTGGGTCAACTCAATGCCCTGGGCTTGCAGTTGCGTGCTCATGGGCGGGTAAACGTTGGCATCGGAGCCTGTGACGTGATGGCCCAGTTCCTTGGCCAGAACCGCCATCGAGCCCATGAACGTGCCGCAAATACCGAGAATATGAATGTGCATAGTCGACCTCGTAAAACATCGAGGCAGGTTAGCGCAGGAGGGGGGAAATCGCACTCTTTATACGGGTAGGAGCGCAGCAAGCGCTCCCACCGGCGGCGAACACTTCAGACCTTGGCTAGCGCCTGTTCTTCATTTTCACTTTGTTTGATGGCCGCGAACACGCGCAACTTTTCATACGACTCAGCCATCCGCTCAAAGCGTTTTTCAATCAGCTCGAGACGCCCCTTGGCATCGACTGGAGGTGTCATGCCAGGTTTATAGGGTCTGAAAATAATGCCGTTCTGACGAGTGGCCTTTTTAAGCTGCTGCTCTGATACATCGAGCAGTTTCTCCAGGTTACCCAGACGCCCAGACTCATCCTTTGGCCAACTTTCATTTTTAGTGAACACACTCTTGGTATCACCAAGAATGAACATCACCGTGGAAGCCATTCCTAACAGTTTGGTCTCGGCTTCCTCCAGTTGCGCGCCGAGGGTCGTTTCCGCTGGGGGAGGCGACTGCATTGCTTTGGGCGCGGTCGCGGCGCTCGGCAAAAACGGCGGCGGCAGCACGCCCGGAGCGTACGTCGCCTTGATCGACTCCCCGGCGGCCACGGAGCCAGCATAGGCCCCCACGTTGACCGGCGCACTGACGATGCCGGTAATGCCGGCACTGATAAAGGCATCCCGCGCAACCTGGCTGGCTTTGGGCGCCGAGGAAATCACGCCGGCCTTGACCAGGCTGTCCGCATCGATAAGCCGCTTGGCCGCCTCGGCAACGCTGATTTTCGGCGTTTGCTTGGACAGGCTGGCCAACAGCAACGCGTCATTTTGTTTGACTTTATTGGCATGAATCACCGCGCTCGCCACGTTCTGGAAGCGGTTGTTCGGGGTCGGCAAGGGTTTGTTCAACGGCTTCGGCTTAGGGGGTGCTGACACGGTAGGCTTGGGAGTGACCTGTGGTTTTGGCGGCACGACCACGGGTGGCGCCGACGGCTTACTGCCGAACAACGAAAAAATGCCTTTGTCTTTTATACCGCGCTTGCTGCGCGCCAAAGGCTGTTCGGTGGTATCGCTGTTGCGTACCACCGTCGGCGCCGCAGGTTTATCGATAGTTGCCGACAGCTGGGGGATATACGCAAACGTTGAAGTTGTAATTATCATCGTGTTCACCCGAGTGATTTTTATTAAATGAAAACACCTTGAGCAGTTGCCCTAATTGAGTGAATAAATGGCATTGACCAGTTCCTATAGGAATAGGCCAACTCAATGTGCGTGGAACTTCCCACTTAACAATAAAAAATCAATTCAGCTGACCGTTGAAAAGAACACCCTCCTACAACTTTCGATTAAACCGAAGCAAAACGGGTAATCCCGTGTTTTCGCAACTTGCGATACAAGGTATTGCGACTGACACCCAGATGCTCCGCCGTTTGCGTCATGCGCCAATGCTGACGCTCCAGCGCCGCCAACAAAGTCTGGCGCTCGGCATCGTCGAGCGGCAACTCGCTGGCCCGGTTCAGCGGGGCCTGGTGCAATAGCGCCGGCAGGTCAGCCAGCCCGATGCGTCCGTGATCACACAGCGCCACCAGGGTGCGCAACACGGTGCGCAATTGCCGCACATTTCCGGGCCAGGCATAGCCCAGCAACGTTTGACGCGCCGCCGGCTCCAAGCTGATCGACTGTCCTTGCGCCTCCTCGGTCAACAGGAAGTCGAGCAACTGCTGCTTGTCACTGCGCTCGCGCAATGCCGGCAAGGCCACTTCCAGACCGTTGAGGCGGTAGTACAAATCCTCGCGAAAGCTGCCGTCCTGCACGCGCGCCAGCAGATTGCGGTGGGTAGCGCTGACAATTCTGACATTCACCGCCTGGGGCGCACCGCCGATGGGTACCACCTGGCGGTCCTCCAACACCCTCAACAAGCGGGTCTGCAATGCCAGCGGCATGTCACCGATTTCATCGAGGAACAAGGTGCCGCCGTCCGCTTGCTGCAACTTGCCGCGCATGCCTTCTTTAAGCGCGCCGGTGAAGCTGCCGCCACGATAGCCGAACAGTTCGCTTTCGATCAGGTTTTCCGGGATGGCCGCACAGTTGAGTGCAACAAACGCCTTGTCTGCGCGCTGGCTGGCCTGGTGCACGGCCTTGGCGAAGGCTTCTTTACCAGAGCCGGTCTCGCCGTTGATCAACAAGGGCACATCGCGCTCGAACACCCGTAGCGCCTTGCGAAACTCGTTTTGCAGCGCCGGATCGCCCAGGCAGATACCGGGCAAGCGCGCCGGCGCGGGCTTGGCCACTGGCATCGACACCGGCACAGTGCGCGACTGACCGCGCAACGCGGCGAACAGGTGCCGGCCGTCACGTGTGCGCAGAGGCCAGCTGGCAGTGGCATTGGCACTGGCGCGTCCGAGCAGTTGATCCAGGGAACAGTCGAAGCATGCGTCTACCGACTGCCCCAGCAAACTGCCGCGCATTTGCCCCAGCAGGTTGAGGGCGCTCTGGTTGACCGCACAAATCCGCCCATCGCCGTCGAACGCCAGCAGTCCTTCGCTGAACAGGCCTACCGACTCGGCCTGCAGATGAAAACGCAGCAGCCAGTGATGTTCAAAGTGGCGCAGGAAATAGCAACTTTCGATCATCTTCGCCGAGAGGTTGACCAGCGCCATCGTATGGAACTGGCTCTGGCGCGATACGGCCTCACGGGCTGAAGACACATCCAGCACCGCCAGCAATTCGCCATGAGGATCGAACACCGGGCTCGCCGAACACGTCAGCCCGGTGTGGCGGCCGCGAAAATGCTCATCGCGATGAATGGTCAGGGACTGGCGCTCTACCAGGCAGGTGCCGATACCGTTGGTACCTTCGCAGGCTTCGCTCCAATCGGCACCGAGCCACAACCCGGCACGCTCGAAGATCTTGCGCTCGGACGGCGCGGTGACACAGTTGAGGATCACCCCGCGCGCATCGGTCAGCAGCACCGCATGACCGGCGCCCGAGAGCTGTTGGTGCAGGCTGTTCATCTCACTGCCGGCAATGTGCAGCACCTGTTGCAGGCGCTCGCGGCTTTCCAGCAAGCGGCCGTGCTCAAGCACGGTGGGCGCGAGGGTCTGCGCAGGGTCGAGGTGATAGTCCTCCAGGCAACGCAGCCACGACCGGGCGATCGACGGATCACTGGCGGGGCCTTGGGAACGTGCTTGTCCGCGTGTCACGGTCAAGACTTGCTGGGCATGGCGACTGAAATGATCGTTGTGCATTTCTTATTATTCTCCCTGCGTGAGAGCGCCCAGCATCCCCCAGCCATCCGACCAATGCAATCCCGGGCAGACTCACGGGTCACGGTCTGTACCGTTTATGGCACAACCTGTCACATCACCTGTGTCAACGCTGCCACAGTAGCGCCTTGCAACAAAGCCCAAGCCCTTGATTTAGCTGGCCTGCGCAGCGGTGGCCCAACCTTTGCTCTACGCTTATCAAGCGCAGCAGCGCTGCACTCCAAATAAACATAAAAGCCAGGAGATACCCACCATGCGTTACGCACACCCCGGTACTGAAGGCGCGATCGTTTCGTTCAAGGCCAAATACGGCAACTACATCAACGGCGAGTTTGTGCCGCCGGTCGAAGGCAACTATTTCACCAACACCTCGCCAGTCAACGGCAAGCCTATCGCCGAGTTCCCGCGCTCCACTGCCAAGGACATCGACAAGGCGCTTGACGCCGCCCACGCCGCTGCGGACGCCTGGGGCAAAACCTCAGTGCAGGACCGCTCGCTGGTGCTGCTGAAAATCGCCGACCGTATCGAGCAGAACCTCGAACTGCTGGCCATCACCGAAACCTGGGACAACGGCAAGGCGGTGCGTGAAACCCTCAACGCCGACATCCCGCTGGCCGCCGACCACTTCCGCTACTACGCCGGCTGCATCCGCGCCCAGGAAGGCAGCAGCGCCGAGATCAACGAACACACCGCCGCCTATCACTTCCATGAACCGCTGGGCGTGGTCGGCCAGATCATCCCGTGGAACTTCCCGATCCTGATGGCCGCCTGGAAACTCGCCCCGGCCCTGGCCGCCGGCAACTGCGTGGTACTCAAGCCGGCCGAGCAAACCCCACTGGGCATCAACGTGCTGCTCGAAGTGATCGGCGACCTGCTGCCACCGGGCGTACTCAACATGGTGCACGGTTTCGGTAAAGAAGCCGGTGAAGCCCTGGCCACCAGCAAGCGCATCGCCAAAATTGCGTTCACCGGCTCGACGCCGGTGGGCTCGCACATCATGCATGCGGCGGCTACCAACATCATTCCGTCGACCGTTGAGTTGGGTGGCAAGTCGCCGAACATCTTCTTCGAAGACATCATGAAGGCCGAGCCGTCCTTTATCGAAAAGGCCGCCGAAGGCCTGGTGCTGGCGTTCTTCAACCAAGGCGAAGTGTGCACCTGCCCATCTCGCGCACTGGTGCAGGAGTCGATCTACGACGACTTCATGAAAGTGGTGATGAAGAAGATCGAATCGATCAAACGTGGCGACCCGCTGGACACCGACACCATGGTTGGCGCCCAGGCATCCGAGCAGCAGTTCGACAAGATCCTGTCCTACCTGGAAATCGCCAAGGGTGAAGGCGCGGAACTGCTCACCGGCGGCAAGGTCGAGAAGCTCACCGGCGACATGGCTGGCGGCTATTACATCCAACCGACCCTGCTCAAGGGCACCAACGCAATGCGCGTGTTCCAGGAAGAAATCTTCGGCCCGGTGGTAAGCATCACCACCTTCAAGGACGAAGCCGAGGCCTTGGCCATTGCCAACGACACCGAGTTCGGCCTGGGTGCTGGCGTGTGGACACGCGACATCAACCGCGCCTATCGCGTAGGCCGGGCAATCAAGGCGGGCCGCGTGTGGACCAACTGCTATCACCTGTACCCGGCGCATGCCGCGTTCGGCGGTTACAAGAAGTCCGGTGTGGGGCGTGAGACGCACAAGATGATGTTGGATCACTACCAGCAAACCAAGAACTTGCTGGTTAGTTATGACATTAATCCGTTGGGCTTCTTCTAACTAACCACTGCCCTCCCACATTTGAAATGCACTTGAAAATGTGGGAGCGGGCTTGCTCGCGAAAGCGGTGTATCAGTTACAGACTTATCAACTGACCTACCGTTTTCGCGAGCAAGCCCGCTCCCACACTTGAAGTTTCATAAGTACTTGCGAACTTCATCCGGCACACAGATGCCGAATTAGAACAATAACAATGAAAGGTACTTCCTCATGCCTAGCGAACCGAGTGGATCTTCTGTCGACTTCGAAAAAGTCGACTCCCAATACTTCCAACAACGCGAACTCAAAAAAGGCGCCGCCGGCTGGGTGCTGTTGGTTGGCCTTGGCGTTGCCTATGTTATTTCCGGCGACTACGCCGGCTGGAACTTCGGCCTGGCCCAGGGTGGCTGGGGTGGCATGTTCCTCGCCACTTTGCTGATGGCCACCATGTACCTGTGCATGTGTTTTTCCCTGGCCGAACTGTCCTCGATGATCCCGACCGCCGGCGGCGGCTACGGGTTTGCCCGCAGTGCGTTTGGCCCCTGGGGCGGGTTCCTCACAGGCACCGCGATCCTGATCGAATATGCCATTGCACCGGCAGCCATCGCGGTGTTCATCGGCGCCTATTGCGAGTCGCTCTTTGGGGTTGGCGGCTGGATGATCTACCTGGCGTTCTACATCATCTTTATCGGCATCCACATCTTTGGTGTCGGTGAAGCCCTGAAGTTGATGTTTGTGATCACCGCTATCGCCGCGATTGCCCTGGGTGTGTTCCTGGTGTCGATGGTGCCGCACTTCAACGTCGCCAACCTGCTCGACATTCCCGTGACCGAAGCCAAGGGCGCCAGCACGTTCCTGCCGTTCGGCTACGTCGGTGTGTGGGCGGCGATTCCTTATGCGATCTGGTTTTTCCTCGCCGTCGAAGGCGTACCGCTGGCTGCCGAAGAAACCAAGAATCCGAAACGCGACCTCCCTCGCGGCCTGATTGGCGCCATTGTGGTGCTGACCAGTTTTGCCCTGCTGATCCTGGTGATTGCGCCGGGCGGTGCGGGCACCTATGCGCTGATCAAATCGGGCAACCCATTGGTTGAAGCGCTGGCGCTGTCCTACGGTGGTTCGACGTGGATGGGCAGCTTCGTCAACCTCGTCGGCCTGGCCGGCTTGATTGCGAGTTTTTTCTCGATCATCTACGCCTATTCGCGGCAGATCTTCGCGCTTTCCCGTGCGGGCTACCTGCCGCGCAAACTGTCCCAGACCAATAAAAGCAAAGCGCCGGTGCTGGCATTGGTCATCCCCGGCATCATAGGTTTTGGCCTGTCTTTGACCGGCCAGGGTGATTTGCTGATCCTGGTGGCGGTGTTTGGCGCAACGATTTCCTACGTGCTGATGATGGCCGCGCACATCACCCTGCGCATTCGTCGCCCCAAAATGGACCGTCCGTACCGCACACCTGGGGGCATCTTCACCTCCGGCGTCGCCTTGGTACTGGCTTGCGTGGCCGTAGTGGCGGGCTTCCTGGTCGATCCACGGGTGGTGATTGGCGCTGCGATCATCTATGGAGTATTAATTGCTTACTTTGCTTTCTACAGCCGGCATCACTTGGTAGCAGGCACGCCCGAAGAGGAATTCGCGGCGATCCAGGCCGCAGAGGCCGCCTTGCACTGACTGCCGTAAACCTCGACGCGAGCGCTGTGCCCGCGTCGTCAAGGAGACACTGTATGGCAAGCTTTTCCCACGCGGTGGGTACACAAACCTACCGCTTCGACAGCCTCAAGGACGTGATGGCCAAGGCCAGTCCTGCACGCTCCGGGGACTTTCTCGCTGGCGTGGCCGCGCAAAACGACGGTGAACGGGTGGCCGCGCAGATGGCGCTGGCGAATATCCCGCTGAAACACTTCCTCGAAGAAGCGCTGATCCCCTATGAAAGCGATGAAGTCACCCGGCTGATCATCGACACCCACGATAAGCAGGCGTTTGCCGTGGTCAGCCACCTGACCGTCGGCGGCTTGCGCGACTGGCTGCTGAGCGACGCGGCCGACGAACATAGCCTACGCGCGCTGGCGCCTGGGCTGACGCCGGAAATGGCTGCCGCCGTGTCCAAGATCATGCGCGTGCAGGATCTGGTGCTGGTGGCGCAGAAGATCCGCGTCGTCACCCAGTTCCGCGGCACCATGGGCCTGCGCGGGCGTTTATCCACACGCCTGCAGCCCAACCACCCAACCGATGAGCCGGCCGGTATCGCCGCGAGCATTCTCGACGGCCTGCTGTACGGTAACGGCGACGCCATGATCGGCATCAACCCGGCCACCGACAGCATCGCCTCGATCTGCGCCATGCTGGAAATGCTCGACGCAATCATCCAGCGCTACGAGATCCCGACCCAGGCCTGCGTGCTGACCCACGTCACCACCTCCATCGAAGCGATCAACCGTGGCGTGCCGCTGGATCTGGTGTTCCAGTCGATTGCCGGCACCGAAGCGGCCAACGCCAGTTTCGGCATCAACCTCAACGTGTTGCAGGAAGGTTACGACGCGGGCCTGAGCCTCAATCGCGGTACCCTGGGCCAGAACCTGATGTATTTCGAAACCGGCCAGGGCAGCGCCTTGTCGGCCAACGCGCACTTTGGGGTCGACCAGCAAACTTGTGAAACCCGGGCCTATGCGGTGGCGCGGCATTTCAAGCCGTTCCTGGTCAACACCGTGGTCGGTTTTATCGGCCCGGAGTACCTGTACAACGGCAAGCAGATCATCCGCGCCGGCCTCGAAGACCACTTCTGCGGCAAGCTACTGGGCGTGCCGATGGGTTGCGACATCTGCTACACCAACCACGCCGAAGCCGACCAGGACGACATGGACACCCTGCTGACCCTGCTCGGCGTGGCGGGGATCAACTTCATCATGGGCATCCCCGGCTCTGACGACATCATGCTCAACTACCAGACCACCTCGTTCCACGACGCCCTGTACGCCCGCCAGACCCTGGGTTTGAAGCCGGCACCGGAGTTTGAACAGTGGCTGGCGAAGATGGGTATCTTCACGCAAGCCGATGGCAAGGTACGCTTCGGTAACAGCCTGCCACCGGCGTTTCGCCAAGCCTTGGCGCAATTGGGATGAAGGAGCCGCCCGTGCAACTCGACCTACCTGAGAACCCGTGGCTGGAACTGCGCCGCCTGACCCCGGCGCGCATTGCCCTGGGCCGTACCGGCACCAGCATTCCCACGCAGGCGCAACTGGACTTCCAGTTCGCCCACGCCCAGGCGCGGGACGCCGTGCACCTGCCCTTCGACCATGCCGGCCTCAGCGGCCAACTGGCCGAACGCGGCCGTGAGAGCCTGTTGCTGCACAGCGCCGCAACTGACCGGCACAGCTACCTGCAACGCCCGGACCTGGGGCGGCGCTTGAGTGATGAGTCGGCCCAGGCGCTGCGCGCGCATGCGGCGGCCAATCCCGGTGGTGTGGACCTGGCAGTGGTGGTGGCAGATGGCTTGTCCGCACTGGCGGTGCATAAACATACGTTGCCGTTTCTGACACGCATGGAAGAACAGACCCACGCCGAAGGCTGGTCCTTGTCACCCGTCATCCTGGTCGAACAAGGCCGTGTGGCCGTGGCCGATGAGATTGGCCAATTGCTCGGCGCCAAGATGGTGGTGATCCTGATCGGCGAACGGCCAGGGCTCAGCTCGCCGGACAGCCTGGGGTTGTATTTCACCTACAACCCCAAGGTCGGCCTCACCGATGCGTATCGCAATTGCATCTCCAACGTACGCCTGGAGGGCTTGAGCTACGGCATGGCAGCCCATCGCCTGCTTTACTTGATGCGAGAGGCGTGTCGCCGGCAACTGTCGGGGGTCAACCTCAAGGATGAGGCGCAGGTTCAGACCATCGAATCGGATGATCCGGACCTGATGAAAGGTAATTTCCTGCTCAGTTCACCGGATGACTGAACGCTGCATGATTGCGCTTTTTCGCGCCGTTAGGCAGCATCGAGTCACGGCCGCTTGTGTGGTCATACCCCATTTGGAAGTTGAGGCCTGGCATGCGGATTACTCAAGCGACCCTGGAACACCTGGACCTGTTGACCCCATTGTTCGTCAAATACCGCGAATTCTACGGCGCGTTGCCCTTCCCAGACTCGTCGCGGGCCTTCCTGGAAAAGCGCCTGCGCCGCAAGGAATCGGTGATCTACCTGGCCCTGGCCGATGATGACGATAAAAAACTGCTCGGTTTTTGCCAGCTGTATCCGAGCTTTTCTTCGCTGTCGCTCAAGCGCGTGTGGATCCTCAATGACATCTATGTGGCCGAAGACGCTCGTCGGCAACTGGTGGCCGACAACCTGATGCGCACCGCGAAGAAAATGGCCAAGGAGACCCATGCGGTAAGGCTGCGGGTGTCTACCAGCAGTGACAATCAAGTGGCGCAGAAGACGTATGAGTCGATCGGGTTTCGTGAAGACACCGAGTTCAAGAACTACGTGCTGCCGATCAGCGAAGACTGACCACTGCCCCCCAAAATCCCCTGTGGGAGCGGGCTTGCCCGCGAATGCGGTGGTTCAGCATCAGATGTGCTGACTGACACGCCGCTTTCGCGAGCAAGCCCGCTCCCACATTTGGATCGGTGTATATTTTCGAAAACCGCGACATCCCCCGCTACAAAACCAACAGGCTTTTCACCTCTCGATCCGTATAATGCGGACCTTTCAGGGATGTAAGAATCGCGACATACCCTTGTAGCCTTACTTACCCCAGCTTCCGCACTGGCCTGCTGAGCCGAGCCATTCACACAGGTGCCATCCATGGATTTCAACCCGCTCGACCTTATCCTGCATCTCGACGTCTACCTCGACCTGCTGGTAACCAATTACGGTCCGTGGATCTACGCTATTTTGTTCCTGGTGATTTTTTGCGAAACCGGCCTGGTGGTCATGCCCTTCCTGCCCGGTGATTCGCTGCTGTTCATCGCCGGTGCGGTCGCCGCAGGCGGCGGCATGGACCCGGTCTTGCTGGCCGGCCTGCTGATGTTGGCGGCGATCCTCGGGGACAGCACCAACTACGTCATCGGACGAACAGCGGGAGAGCGCCTGTTCAGCAACCCGAACTCGAAGATCTTCCGACGCGACTACCTGCAGAAAACCCACGACTTCTACGACAAGCACGGCGGCAAAACCGTGACCTTGGCGCGCTTCCTGCCGATCCTGCGGACCTTTGCACCATTTGTCGCCGGCATCGCCAAAATGCCTTACGCACGCTTCTTCGGTTTCAGCGTGCTGGGCACTATCCTCTGGGTCGGTGGCCTGGTGACCCTGGGTTACTTCTTCGGCAACGTGCCGTTCATCAAGAAGAACCTCTCGCTGCTGGTGGTGTTCATCATCCTGCTGTCGCTGGTGCCGATGATCATTGGCGTGTTTCGCAGCCGCTTTGGTCGCGCCTCCTCCGAAGCCAAGCCGCAGTAACCGCGGATGTGGTCCCTCAGCGCCTGGCGTCGCCGGCGCCTGCTGGCCAAGCACCCGATTGCCGATGACACCTGGCAGCGGGTGCGCCAGCACCTGACCTTTCTCGACGGCATCAGCGCCGAGCAGGATCAATGGCTGCGCGAAGCCTGCGTGGTATTTCTCGCCGAAAAACACCTCACCGCCCTCCCCGGCGTCGAGCTGCATCAGGAACAACGCCTGCTGCTCGCCGCCCAGGCGCAACTGCCGTTGATGAACCTGGGCGACCTCGATTGGTATCGGGGTTTCCACGAAATCGTGCTGTACCCCGACGACTTTCTCAGCCCCCAACGCCATCGCGACAGTAGCGGCATCGAACACGAGTGGGACGGTGAGCACAGTGGCGAAGCCTGGCAACAGGGTCCGGTGATCCTGGCCTGGCCAGGCGTACTGGCCAGTGGCAACTGGGAAGGCTACAACCTGGTCATCCACGAACTGGCGCACAAACTCGACATGCTCAACGGCGACGCCAATGGCCTGCCGCCGCTGCACAGCGACATGCGCGTGCAGGAATGGGCCAGCGTGATGCAAAGCGCCTACGACGACCTCAATCGCCAGCTGGACGCCAACCCGGACGCCGAAACCGAGATCGACCCCTACGCGGCGGAAAACCCGGCGGAATTCTTTGCCGTTACCAGCGAATATTTTTTCAGCGCCCCGGATTTACTGGTCAATAGTTATCCACAGGTGTACGCCCAACTCAGCCGCTTTTATCGCCAGGACACCCTGGCCCGCTTGAACCAGCTGCAAGCCACGGACCCGCGTTATCAGCCGCAGGGCGAATAACCGTACGACGTCTGGCGCATGGCATCGGCGGCGGAATGTGCCTATAATCGCCGCCACTTTTAGGCCAATCCGGCCAAGTTTCTTGGCCAATTAACGGGGGCAACGCCCAATGAGCTACAGCAAGATTCCGGCTGGCAAAGACCTGCCGAACGACATCTACGTCGCCATCGAGATTCCGGCCAACCACGCGCCGATCAAATACGAAATCGACAAAGACAGCGACTGCCTGTTCGTTGACCGTTTCATGGCCACCCCGATGTTCTACCCGGCCAACTACGGTTTCATCCCTAACACCCTGGCTGACGACGGTGACCCCCTCGACGTGCTGGTGGTAACCCCTTACCCGGTGACCCCAGGCTCGGTTATCCGTGCCCGTCCAGTCGGCATCCTGAACATGACCGACGACGGCGGCGGCGATGCCAAAGTTATCGCAGTTCCACACGACAAGCTGTCCCAGCTGTACGTGGATGTGAAGGAATACACCGATCTGCCGCCACTGCTGCTGGAACAGATCAAGCACTTCTTCGAGAACTACAAAGACCTCGAAAAAGGCAAGTGGGTGAAGATCGACGGTTGGGGCAATGCAGACGCCGCCCGCGCTGAGATCCTGAAATCGGTTGCCGCCTACAAAGGCTGATACCCGTCCGGTATTACCCCGGCAATAGAAAAAGCCCCGACTATTCGGGGCTTTTTTATGCATGCAATTAAACACTCGGATCAACAAACAAAAACTAACGTTTAACAATACAAGAAAACTGAAAAATCAGGCCACAACTAAGTAAAAACCTACACGCGCAATTCAACGCATGGTTTATTTGATTTGTTTTTCCCGCCAGTAAACTCTGCGTTTATGAATACATCAGGTGATCGTTTAAAAGCACTGCTACGGGAAGTTCATCTTTCCGCCTCCGACTTCGCCAAGAACCGCGGCGTCACGCCTCAACACGTGAACAACTGGTTCAAACGCGGCGTCCCCATGGGCAAACTCAACGAGATTGCAGAGTTGTTGTGCGTCTCCAGTCGGTGGTTGCACACCGGCATGGGCCCTAAACACCCACCGGTCAACTTTCTGTTGGACGGACCGAACGCAAGGAATGTACTCCCCACCCGCGAAACCACCGGCAAATACCTCACAGGCTCGGCCTGCAACCCAGAAAAAACCGACGTGGAAATCCCCCTCCACCCCACATTTACGTCCACCGAGTGCATCCGCGTCTCCCTGCTCAGCCTCGAAACCCTCAAAGTAAACCCCGAGCGCGCAGTAGGCGCGTACATGGTCGACAACAGCATGACCGACATCATCCAACAGGGCGCCATACTCGCCATCGACAGCGGTCGCACCCAAATCATCGACGGCGAAATCTACGCGGTCGAACATGACGGCATGCTACGCATCAAATACCTCTACAACCGTCCCGGCGGCGGCCTGCGCATGCGCAGCCACAACGCCGGTGAACATCCCGACGAATACCTCACCTACGAGCAACGCTTTGAACAGAACTTCCAGATCGTGGGCTGGGTGTTCTGGTGGGCCACACTCAACACCCGTCGCCCACCCGTGCCGCTGGATGAGCAATTATTGGGCTGGGAAGGCTCTAAATCGGATCCGGAGGTGGGCAATTGAGGTGAATGTGGGTATCATGCGCCGCACATTTGGCAGGGGTGGCGTTCAGCTGTTTCCCCTGTCTGGCGATGCGGAGGAGTTCCCGCGGATGCCCCTACCATTCAGCCAGACGCGACGTTGGCTGAGCGATTTGAAGGCTGGTGAGGCTTGTCAAAAACAAGCTGAAGCAGTCCCCGAGAAGCCGGCCACAAGCCGGCTTTTTAATGCCTGCAATAAATGGCCGAATTGACTTTCAGGGGCCCCACCTCACGCGTCCTCGGAGATAGTCGCGCGCGCTGCTTTTAAGCGAGCTGCGCAAATGGACACAAATCCAACCCGCAGTATATCCTGCGTCTGAAACAACTCGGACACTAGCAAGGCGCTTTGACAGGGAGCTTGATGTGTTTTTTGATTGGGCAGAGTTAAGAGGTAGTAGTGATCACACTCAATGATTTCGAAAAAGAATTTCGTAACTACACAAAAGGCTGGACCTGGGAAATCCAGGGTTTTATTGACGAGCAAAACCGGGTCTACCCCATCGACTCCGATACAAAAGTCATCAGTACTGTATTTGAAAGGCTTGCCAGCCCGGTTCTCAGAACCATCGCACTCAATCACGGGTTTATCGTAGCCAACGCTAATCAGACCACGTATCCCGATTTCACCTTCACCAAGTTCGATAACTATGGCAATGTCGTGCAACGCATCGCCATCGACATCAAAACGACCTATCACGCCCAAGGAAAACCCATGGGCCTGACCCTGGGAAGTTATAAGTCGTTTATCAGGAATGACACCAAAAACATTTTACATCCGTATTCGACCTACACCCATCATTGGGTGATTGGCTTTATCTACACGCGAAACCTGGCATTTGAAGAGTATGATCTAACCAACATACCAAAAGCCGGCGACATCAAATGCCCTTATGACTTGCAGAGCATCTTCATCAGAGAAAAGACTGATGTTGTAGGATTGAGAGCGGGAAGCGGCAATACCGCCAACATTGGTTCCATCAAGCTGAAAAGCCCTCAGGAGTTCTCGACAGTCAAAGGGCCGTTCTCACATTTCTCTCAAGTAAAAGAAGCCTGCGACTTTTATTGGCAGAACTACGACCACTACAAGGGCGCGATTAAAACCCAGCAAGACCTGCTGGCTCACCCGGACTTCCAGAGGTTTCTGTAAACTTTTGCGCGTCCGCATGCCTGTAGTTGAGTGCCCCGTCGCCAACTACAGGCGTGCGATGATAAAAATCTCTTCATTGTCTGCGTTTTTGCTCAGCGCATATTTGTATTCACCTGCTGTGTGTATCTCCACCTGCCTGCCACAACCCTGCATGACCGCCTGGATCTCAAGGGGAGACGGCGTACCGTCGCTTCTATAGCTCATGATGATGGTCGACGAATGAAAATACTCGCATATGTACTTTAATTGCTTGAGCGCAGACTCTTTTTTATGCCAGGCACTTTCTATATTTACGATGGGTTTGTGCGGGTATCGAGTATCGCCTTTCGAGAAAAGGCTATAGTCGCATAAGCCTTCCAGAAAATGATAAAAGTTGGAGTAATTAACCGACACAGACTTCCCATTCATGTAGGGAGGGTCCATATACACAACATCATAATCTTGAGGAAGCGCTTGCAGGCAGGCCGTGTCAACACAGGTTGTTATCGGCTGCCGTGCATCAACAGCAGGCAAGGCTGCCAATTCCTTTATGCACTTTACGGCATGTTCCTTGATTGAGGTTTCCCAGGTCTTCGCGTTGCCAAAGGACCTGACGACATCCTTGAGGCGCATATCCAGATTCGCGCGATGAAACAGATTATAAGGTCTCTTCTTGATGAGCGCCTGCCCCACTGCGTAGATATAAAGGCTTTGCTTTAATCCGCAATAGCGCTGTATGTTCTGGCAAAAGTTGTCTATCTCGCTATTTTCATGAGGCTTAAAGTAAACTCCTTGAAACTCGTCAGACACAATAGATTCAAAATCATCGGCACGGTGATTCAGCAAGAAATCCAAGTCCGCATCCAAATCCAGCGCACCCAGTTCTTCCTGTGAGTAATTCAAGAACAAAGAGGCGGTATTTTGATTGTATTTCAAGTAATCGTTTGCCAGAACTCTTTTGCCCAGATAGCGAAATAACAATGCCACGATCCCGGACCCGGAATACAGATCAATTATTGACTCGCACTTTTCAGCTTCTATCAGTGCGGCAATTTCCGGAAGAATCTTTCTTTTTGAACCTTGAAAGCGTGTTGCGGGAAAACGTGGCAATAGCATATTTCTCTCCTCAGCGGAGCACTATATCAGAACGGCTTATGCAGGTAAATTCACCGAAAACAGAACACGATTAAACTTTAATACTCAACCTGCTTATGTTTAAGCCATGCTGTTTTAATTCAATATATCGCCTACGTGCACAAAGTTCCCCTCTCCACTTCAGCCCTGATCAATAACCGACTGACATTCACCAGATATTGTCGAGAAGCCCGTCGTTTTCAATCCAGTATCAAATGCGGCAAAAACCGACTCGAATCCTTCGTTATCAAACTATTATCCTCGCGCACGCCAATCCCCGCCGCCTGGTCCCCGATCACCCAGGAACCAATCAACGTATAACTGTCCCCAAACCGCGGCAGCGGCGCGAACTCCTGAAGGATGAACGGCGCATCCGTATAGGGCCCGTCTTCCTTCACGATCAGCCCATCCACCGTTTGCAATTCAATGTTCGCCCCTTCCCGTGAGAAGAACGGCTTGCGCACCCAGCCCTTCGGCACGGCTTTACCCGGATCGGTATCCAGGTGCGCCGCGAGTAAATTCGGGTGGCCGCTGTTGAACTCCCATAACAGGGGAAGGACGCCTTTGTTGGAGAGGATGGATTTCCATGCCGGCTCGAAGAACTGCGTGTCGCTCTGGGCAATCGCGGCACCAAACGGCTCATGGAAGATGAACTCCCAGGCGTGCAGCTTGAACAGGTGGGGAATCCAGCGATCCTGGAGGTCGACGAAGCGGCCTTCGCTGGTCAGGCCGATGTCTTCGATGTCGATATGACGGGATTCGATGCCGACTTTTTCCGCGACGAGGCGCAGGTAGTCGGTGGTGCCTTTGTCTTCGACCGAGTCTTTCATCGAGGCGAAGTAGAACGGCTGGTTGACCTGCAATTGGGCAAAGGCCTGGTGCAGTTTGGTGTCGATGCTGTTGAACTGGTCGGCGTGCTTGGGCAGCAGGCCGCGCTCGATGCATTGTTCCAGCCAGCCCCACTGAAACGCCGCAGCCTCGTAGAGGCTGGTCGGTGTGTCGTAGTTGAGTTCGAGCAGTTTGGCGGGACCGTTGCCGTTGTAGGAAAAGTCCATGCGCCCGTACAGGTGCGGGTGGCCTTCGAGCCATGAGGTGCGGATCATGTCAAAGAACGGCGCGGGAATGCTCAGGCGCTCGAGCAACTCTTCGCTCTGGACCACACGGGCCACGAGGTCCATGCACATCTCATGGATCTCGGTGGTCGGGTCTTCCAGGTCCTGCTCAATTTGCTTGAGCGTGAACTGGTAGTACGCGCGCTCATCCCAATAGGGCTCGTTGTCGATGGTGTGGAACAGAAAGCCGAGGCTGTCGGCGGTTTGTTTCCAGTCGTGACGTTCTGCGCATTGGATTTTCTTCATGGCCAGCCCTCCTTAGCTGCTCGACCTACCGCCGCCCCAGCCACTGCGTGCGCTGGCCTTGCTGCCGAAGCCACCACGGGAGGTGGCCGACGCAACGGAGCTGGACTTGCTGGAGGAACGCAGCGTGTTGGTGTAATTGCTGCTGCCGTACCTGGCCTGGTTCGAGCGGCCGAAGGTCGCGCCTTTCGAGACACGTTGGTTGAGCGTTGAAGAGGCGTAATCGCCGCGATCATCGCGATAGCGGTACACCGGCTCGGAGCGGTAGCTGTTGCGATTGTTGCTCAGCATGTTGCCGATCAGCAGCCCAGTCAGCAGGCTGCTGGTGGAAAAGCCTGAGCCGCCACTGCTCGCTTGCGCGCCCGCCGCCTGGGCGTTGGCCGCATCGACCTGGGATTGCGTCACCTGGCCTTCGGCGGTCAGTTCGAAACCACCCAGCCTGGGGATGAATTTTCCGCTGGAGTCCTGTTGGCACCAGTCAGCGACAAAGTCTGCATCGCAATCGGCCTGGCTGTCGTACACCGGCGCAATCCGGCGGTGCTCGGCCATGGCGGTCATATAGGCGTCCGAGCAGACGTCCACCGGCAGCTTCTCATCGGCACATTGCTGAACCGACTGGAAGTTGTACTTCTTCTGCAAATCGTAGGTTTTTTCCGTCGGCCCACAGCCGGAGATCGCCATGGCGACCGACGCTGCCAGCGAAAGCTGGACATACTTGCTTCGTTTCATCGGGAGCTCCGTGCGCGATCAGTTCTGGGTAGGCGTCATGCACGCGGCATTCAACATGCCGACGCTGATGGCCACTGCAGCCACGTAGATGCCGGCCGCGAGCTCGCCGTTCCTGATGCGCTCGGACGTGCCTTTGAGCACCAGGCTGGTCAACAAAAACGCCAGCAGTTGGACGACAGCCGCGATGATCGCCCAAACGGCGAAGTCGAGAAGGCTGATCGAATAGGCAATCACGTTGCTGGCAGGAATGGCAAAACCGATGATGGCGCCACCCAGGGCGACCGCCGCGGACACGTTGCCCGCACGGATCAGCTCGAACTCCTTGTGCGGGGTGATGCGGGTGTAGATGAACTGGAACAGCACGAACAGTACGGCCGCACCGAGGATGTAGAGGACAAACCCGAGTACGGCGGCTTTGTTCAGGGAAATGGAAAGAGCTTCTAGCATGGATGGCTTCCTTTTTTAGAGCGCGGTCAGGTCGGTGGTGTACAGCGAAATGCCCAGCGACGTGCTCAGGCTGATGGTGCCTTCGGCGTCTTCTTCGACAGAAAACAACAGGAACTCGCGTCGATCGGTCAGGCCGGTGTCACGGGCATATAGCATCGAGCGGTGCTCGACGCTGTAGGAATCCTCGGGGCTTATCACCTGCTCGCTCATCGCCACCAATTCTGTCTGGCCGTTTTCGCTGCCCCACACACGGGCGTATTCGACGCCGTCGTGGGTGTAGGTCGGCAACCCGATCAGACTCTGCGGCCCGGCCAGTCGCCGCAGTTCGGCTTCGCTGCTGAGGGTGACGTAGCTCAGGTAGTTAAACAGGATCACGGACTCCACCTGCCCGGCGATCTCGCCCGTGGTGTGGACCTGCAACCAGTAATCCTCGTCGTTCATGTAATAGCGCGACAGCCAGGTCGACTGCCCGAGATCCACGGTGCCGTTGCTCCAGATTTCCTGGGAGCCGGGAATCACCACCGAGGTTTTCTCATCGAGCAGCAACTTCAGGCTCGTGTCGAACATCACGCCTTTGCCTGGGGCCAGGCCCAATGGGCCAGTGCTTGGCAAGACCGGTTTCGACTCGGCATTGGCTCGCGGGGCCTCAAGCCCCATCAACTGTTTAAACCATCCCATTGGAGATTTCCTTGAGGCAGGTAGAGGCGCAGCCTTCAATGCGCATGGCACTGGGCGGGCTGATCGAAGCAAGAAGAGAGTTGGCGCAACAACAGGAAAGTCGACATTTTTGCCCCTGGTTCCTTGGGTACTTGATTCCTGAAAGCAGGATGCTCAAGCGCAGTCAGCCGGCATTAAACCTGCTGCGCGGCGCCGAGAGAAGTACCTTGGCTGTAATAAATCCGGCGAACGCACCAAACAGATGCCCTTCGAAGGAAACCCCCTGGCGAGGCAGGAAACCAAGGATCAGGCCACCATAAAGTACCGCCACCACACCGGCCGTTATCAGGTTGGCCCAGCTGCGGTGAAACCAGGCCCGAGACAACAGATAAGCCCACAGCCCGAATACCCAGCCGCTGACGCCCACGTGTATACCCGCAAAACCGAACAGCCAGACCAATGAGCCGCCCAGCACAATTATGATCGCGCTGACGCTGACGAACCGGTTGAGCCCTTCGATAATGACCAGGGTGCCCAGTACCAGAAACGCGATCAGGTTCGCACTGAGGTGGGCAAAGGACCCGTGCAGGAACGGGGACGCGAGGATGCCAAGCAATCCCTGCACCGTTCTCGGGACCAGGCCGAATGCCATGAGGCTGTACCCGGTCGCGACATTGAGCAGTTGCAGTGCAACCATGCACAAGGCCAGGCCTGCGATTATCTTGAAACCCTTCAAGGCATCCATCCTGACCTCGACGTCGTTAAAAAGCAGATAGGGTAAGAATTGACCTGTGGCGAGGGCGCTTGACGCGAAGCGGCCCCCAGCTTTTGTTTGCGCCATCCAGAGGGAGCGAGCGCCCTCACCACAGGTGCAGTGTTCGCCCTTGTCGGCCTTACTCGGCTGACTTTTTCTTCAGGCGTTCGAGGATCGCATTGGCACTGCCTTCATTCGGCGTGATGCCGGCTTCACGCAGCTTGCGCTCCAGGTCGGAGCCCGTCGACGCCTCGGCCAGTTCATCCTGGGCTTGCAGTTCAGCCGCGCGTTGCTGCTGCTTGGCCTGCAAGCGATTCAGCGTACCGACAGCGGTCTCTAGCTTGCCGTTGGCACCGCCACTGGCGATGGACGCGCTGACTTGAGCCTTTTGCACGCTTTCACGCGCCTTGGCCATGTCCACTTGCTGGCGCAGGCTTTTGATCCGGCTTTCGGCCTTGGTGATGTCCTTGCGCATGCTGTCCGCGTAACCACCGAACTCGGCGGCCTGCTTTTGCTCGACATCCCGCTCGTTGGTCAGGGTCGAAATGGCTTCGGCCACTTCCAGGGCCAGGTCTTCACGATTGGCCTGGATAGCCGCCATCGCCTTGGACTCCAGGTCCTTGATCTTGGCGTCGTACTCACCGACGCGATCAGTCGCCAGTTTGTGCTTGGCCATGATGCTGACCAACTCACGCTTGGCGTTGGCAAGCGCGGTGTCGGCGTCGCGGATTTCCTGGTCGAGAATACGCAGGGCCTGCTGGTCGACGATCGACTCGCCGACTTCGCTCGCACCGCCACGTAGCGCGGTGAACAATTTGCTCCAGATGGACTGAGTCATTGGGTACTCCCGAATACTTAATTGAAGAAACGTTCGAAGGCTTCGCTGGCGCGCTGCACGTTGTCGACCAGGGTTTTCACCTCGGTCACGATGTTGGTCAGGCTGGAGTCGGAGCTCAACGCGCCGAACATGTTGTAGACAACTTGCCCATTAGGCATGGACTCGATGCCGATCGAGGACAGCGGGAACATTTCCCGGCTGCGCAACACGGCGTCATTGAATTTCGGCACGTCGTTGATGGACTCGACGTCGACCAGCACGGTATCCACGATGATCTGCTCGCCCACCACCGCGATGTAAATCGGCAAGCCACCGAAGTCGTTCATCTCCAGCTTGATGCTGGACTCGGAGCCTTGCACCAGAGAAAGCGTAATGTCATTGGCGACCACTTCGTCCAGGGCCTGGAGAGCGGTGAAGAGGCGATCGATATTCCAGTTGTTACCTGCGCTCATGTAATTCTCCGACATGAATGAGCCAGCCAGGATCGGCTGGCGGAGCTGTTTCTCCATCTGCTTGAGCAGGCTTCGGTTTTCGGGAAGCACCCAAGTCTCGTGTTTCACATACCCGGCGGCCGCCAGGCCCGCGCGCATCTGTTTCATGTAGAAGCTCGATGGCTTTTTCGCGGCCGGTTTCAAGCGCTCTCCTTGAAAGCTTGCGGAATCGGAATCGGACCCGGCGGACGGGCTCGATGGAGAGCTGCTTTTCATGATGCTGACCTCGTAGTGAAAAACTCACGCGTGAGAAAATCTACAGGCAATTTTCATCACGCTCAATAGCTCACGCGTGAGATTTTTTGTATGACTTTTCTTGGCTACGTCCCTCCCCGTACGGGTGAAGATTCAACGATTGTCACTTTTGAGTTGACGGTATTACCCATTTCAGCCGATTTATCCACCGCCACCCACCCATTAATCTGTGCCCATGTTGAACGCAACGCCCAACCAACCTAAACAAAAAAGGATTCAACCATGAGCACTCCAACCTACAACCGCTTGAACAAAGACGACGCCGTAGTCCTGCTGGTCGACCACCAGACCGGCCTGATTTCCCTGGTGCAGGACTTCTCGCCCAACGAGTTCAAGAACAACGTGCTCGCCCTGGCGGACCTGGCCAAGTTCTTCGAACTGCCGACCATCCTCACCACCAGCTTCGAGCAAGGCCCCAACGGCCCGCTGGTGCCAGAGTTGAAGGAAATGTTCCCGGACGCGCCGTACATCGCCCGCCCAGGCCAGATCAACGCCTGGGACAACGAAGACTTCGTCAAGGCGATCAAGGCCACCGGCCGCAAGCAGATCATCATTGCCGGCGTGGTCACCGATGTGTGCGTAGCGTTCCCTACCCTCTCGGCACTGGCCGAAGGCTTTGATGTGTTCGTGGTCACCGATGCCTCGGGCACCTTCAACACCACCGTGCAGCAGGCCGCATGGAGCCGCATGACCCAGGCCGGCGCGCAGATGATGAACTGGTTCTCGGTGGCGTGTGAGCTGCACCGCGACTGGCGCAACGACATCGAAGGCCTGGGCAACCTGTTGTCCCAGCGCATTCCGAACTATCGCAACCTGATGAATGGTTATGCGGCGCTGACGGCGCACAAGAACTAAGCAAAGCGCGTTAAACAAAATGCCTGCCCTGAAAAGCAGGCTTTTGTTGTTTGCGCCCCTCTAACCCCCGCAGAAAGTCGATGACATGCTTGATCAACGCGGTTTCTATGTCGTGCTCCTGCGCGTCCAACGCCAGGCTCAAAAAGTCAAAGCGGGAGCGTTGAGGCAAGCTAGCCAGCGTCATCCAAGGCCACAAAGCACAACGAACGCTTCAGGAAGGGCCTTTCAAGGATTGCAGATCCGTCCTGCTGGCAATTGCAAATAGGCGTATTGCTTGACTCTCCCCTATACAGCACCCCCTACCCTGAACCCCCACTTTCAGGACATCCCGCCATGGCCCACCGCATCCTGGTCATCCTCGGCCACCCCTCCACGACCAGCCTCTGCTCTGCCCTCGCCGACGCCTACATCCGCAGTGCAAAAACCGCAGGCCATGAGGTGCGCGTCCTACGCTTGGGCGAGCTTGATTTCGACCCGATCCTGCACAACGGCTACAACCAGATTCAACCCCTGGAAGCCGATCTGCTCCGCGCGCAAGCCGACATCCTGTGGGCCACACACCTGGCCTTGGCTTTCCCCATCTGGTGGGGTGGCATACCGGCCTTGATGAAAGGCTTTATCGACCGTATTTTCCTACCCGGTTTTGCCTTCAAATACCGAGCAGGCAAGGCGTTTCCTGACAAACTCCTGCGCGGCCGAACCGCACACCTGTTGGTGACCCTGGATACGCCGCCGTGGTATTACCGTTGGTTCTATCACATGCCGGGCGTACATCAGATGCGCAAGACCACCCTGGCATTTTGCGGCATCAAGCCGATCAAGACGTTGCTGTTCGGGCCGGTCCTCGGATCGACATCCACGCAGCGCGACGCCTGGCTGAAACAAGCCGGCGCACTTCTGGAAAAAGGGAGTTTTCATGTACATCGGCAAAGCCGCGCAACTGTCGGGCACGACCATCAAGGCGATTCGTCACTATGAGGCGATCGGCCTGCTGCCGACGGCCCGGCGCGAGGGCCAATACCGGGTCTATTCAGAGCAAAGTGTCGAGCTGCTGATGTTCATCAAGTGCGCCCAGCAACTGGGATTCAAGCTCAAGGAGTTGCAGGAAATTCTCCACGGTGCCCCGGCAGGTGCGTTGGCACAACAACGGGCGACGGCGGCGATTGCGCAAAAGAAGCATGAACTGGTCACGCAGATTGCAGCCCAGCAGCAGGTGCTGGCCGGTTTGCTGGCCTTTGAGGCCAGCCTGCAAGACGCGCAGGGGCAATGCCAGTTTGAACGCCTGGTTGAAACTGGCCGCCCGTCCCGCACTTAGTTGAGCACGTCCCCCCATTTGCGTTGCACTTCGCGCTCCTGGGCGACGCAGACACGGGTCAGTGCGTCCACCCAGGCCACCGCGCCGGTGTTGGCGGCACGAAGCAGCAACATGATGTCATCCATCTCGAAGTCACCCGCTTCACTGACGGTGCTGTGCTCGTCGAGCATTTTCCTGACCAGCTCGTTGAGCTGCTGCTTGCTCGCCACTTTGGTCATGATCAGCAACATCGGCAACACATCATCGTCCAGATTGAAGGTGCTGGCGGGGTTACGTTCCTCGTAGCTGCTGCAGATCACGCCGAAACCGTTGAGGAATGTCTCGAAAATGTTCTCCTGAGTACGCACGGCCTCCGGCACCTTGTGGAAGGAAAAACCGTACATCAGCGCCAGCACAAAGAAGACCTGGTCCTCGACCTTTTTATCGGGAGCGCCAATCAGTTTTTCCGCCTTGGGAATCAGCGCTTCCAGGAAATCAATGGGCAACTGCCAGATGAACTCGGCATCCGGGTCTTCGAGCTGATCCTGTTTCATCTCCTGCAAAATCGCACGCAGGATGTCGACGGGTTGCTGCCCCGGCCGCAGCTCGGGTTCATCGTCCATCAACAGGTCGTCCAGATCGGCATGGTAGCCACGGCTAACGGGCGCCGCCGGCGTGATGTCCGGCAAGGCAGCGACGCGTTCGGCTTCGCCGGTCAATAGTTTGTCGAGGAGTTTGTTGCGGTTTTCCAGCATGAAGCGCACGAAGGTATCTTCCTTCAGCGCGAGACGAACCACCCCCGGCAGGAAGGCATAAATGAACACGCCCAGCTTCTCGACGTTGGCGTCATCACGCAGTGCAGCCAGGGACGCCTCGCCGGTTTTTTCCTTGAGAAACGGCAGGATCTTGGGCTTGTTTTGCTCGATGGCCACGGCGACATAACCGAGCAGTTTGTCTTTGCCGCTGACCTTGCTCTGCTGCTCGGCGGGACTACGCACTGGTGTGTCTTCGATGACCGCCAGGGCAGAAATTTCTTCCACCTGCGCAGGCTCCAACACCTCAGGTTCAGGATCGGGCACCACCTGCTGGGGCGCAGGGGTGTCGTCGACCGAGGCCTGGCGCACATCGATCAACGCCTGGTCGATCAGCGAAAAGAACTCGCCCAATTCCTTTTCGCCTACCTGAGTGAAGGAGCCAACCTTACGCGAGTTGACGTACAGGTCGCGCTTCTCCACCGCCAGCCCCTCCAGATGGCGCCAGAAAAACAGGCGCGGTGCTTCAAACACCATTTTCAGCGCCAGCTTGCTCTCGCCCATCAGCACGCCTTCCTTGGCGCCACCGAACAGGGTGTCATCGATCAGCACCAGCACTTCGTCTTCACGCATATTGGCGCCGTAAGACTCCAGCGCCGCTTGCAGTTTTTTCTGCGGAATGTGCGGGCGAACGTAAACGCGCTCCAAGCCCAGGCGCTCGGCCAGGTTGACGCTCATCTGCACCACCGACTCGACTTGGGCGGCGCTCAACTCCTGATTGCCGGCGGCAGCTTTCACTTCGGTGCGCTTGGCCGAAGGCGCAGCATCGGACTGGCTGCTCATCCACTCCAGGACCAATGCGAAACAGCGGTTCAGATCCGCCTTGTCCGGCATGTTGAAGGCAATTGCCTGACGCTTGTTGAGGAAGAGTTTGCTGCCCTGGAGCTCCAGCGACTGCACTTCGCTGTAGGCGTAGGTGACAGCGTCAGTGAAGGTTTCACGGATCGCCAGGCAGTCGTGCGCGATCAGGCAACCGTCCTTGCCGCTGCCAAACATGGTGTCGTCGACCAACACCACCACGTCGCGCGGGTCCAGCGTCAAATCGTAAGCGGCCAGCGCGTTGCTCAGCAGCTTCTTGGGAATATTGGGTGCTACATAGACACGCCCCGAGCTTGAGTATTTCCTGGCCTGCAAGAACGCCAACAACGACATATCCCTATCTCCTCAAACGCGCTTTTTTTTGCCTGCACTGTCCACGGATGGCTGCAGGTCGTGACGCAGAATAGCACCGGGCCATCATCGAGATAACCGTCAATTAGGCTACACAATCGGCTCACACGCCTGCTGACCACATTTCTATGCAGCAACGTCGAGCAGTACAGCGTGGATCAGCACGGCCTGATCGACCAACGGTGCCTTTTAAGGCATGGCCCTATAAGGGTCGCGGTACGCGCTATCAAATCACTGGCCCAGACGATCGAGCCCCCACTCATTTGCCCCCATCCCCCATGTCTGCTAGTGTCGCGCCGGTTTACCGTCTACCGGAATAGCCGCCATGGCCCGCAAAAAAGTTGCACTCGATTTCGAACAATCCCTCGCCGACCTGCAAACCCTGGTCGAGCGTCTGGAGAACGGCGAGTTGTCGCTGGAAGACTCGTTGACAGCGTTTGAGAAAGGCATCGGCCTGACCCGCGACTGCCAGAGCGCCTTGGCGCAGGCGGAGCAGAAGGTCCAGGTGCTGCTGGAGCGTGACGGGGAGTTGGCCGAAGAACCTTTCGATGCGGAACAGCCGGAATGATCGACGCGTATCAGGCCAGTAGCCAAGCCCGGGTCAATGCGGCGCTGGAGCCCTTTTTTGTTGCGCCAAGCCCCGAACTCACACGTCTTTATGCAGCCATGCGCTATAGCGTGATGAATGGCGGCAAGCGCGTGCGCCCGTTATTGGCCTATGCCGCCTGCGAAGCCCTCGGCGCGCCTGCCGAGCAGGCCAACGGCGCGGCGTGTGCGGTGGAGTTGATCCACGCCTATTCCCTGGTGCATGACGATTTGCCGGCCATGGACGATGACGATCTGCGTCGCGGCCAGCCCACCACCCACAAAGCCTTTGACGAAGCCTGCGCGATTCTGGCCGGTGACGGCCTGCAAAGCCTGGCGTTCAGCGCACTGCTGGACCCGACGCTGAGCGACGCCAACGCCGAGATCCGCTTGCGCATGGTCACCGCCCTGGCCCTGGCGGCGGGCCCCGCCGGTATGGTCGGCGGCCAGGCCATCGACCTGGGTTCGGTCGGCCAGAAGCTCGATCAACACGCCCTGGAATACATGCACCGCCACAAGACCGGTGCGCTGATCGAAGCTGCCGTGCAACTCGGCGCCCTGGCCAGTGGCCGTGCCGACGCTGCGCAGTTGGCTGCGTTGAAGACCTATTCCCGCGCCATCGGCCTGGCTTTCCAGGTGCAGGACGACATCCTCGACGTCGAAAGTGACACCGCGACCCTGGGCAAACGCCAGGGCGCTGACATCGCACGGGACAAACCGACTTATCCTGCGCTGCTTGGGCTTGAATCAGCCAAGGCCTACGCCTTGGAACTACGCGACCAGGCCCTGGACGCCCTGCGACCTTTCGACGCGGCAGCCGAGCCACTGCGCGACCTGGCGCGGTATATCGTCGAACGCCGGCACTGATTACTGCGGCCATTGCAGCCGCATATCAGCCAAGTTCGGCGCTCTGCGTGGGCAGTTTGCGATGCTTGAGGTAAACTGCCGCCTCTTCTATACCTATAACGATTCGCCTGATGCCCACGACGTTTCAAGAGATTCCCCGCAAGCGCCCGTCCACGCCCCTGCTCGACCGTGCTGCCACGCCGGCCGGCCTGCGTCGTCTGGGTGAAGCCGAGCTGGAAACCCTGGCCGATGAGTTGCGCCTGGAATTGCTCTACACGGTCGGCCAGACCGGTGGGCATTTCGGTGCCGGCCTGGGCGTCATCGAGCTGACTATCGCCCTGCATTACGTGTTCGACACCCCGGACGACCGGCTGGTGTGGGACGTGGGCCATCAGGCGTATCCGCATAAAATCCTCACGGGCCGCCGCGACCAGATGGGCAGCCTGCGCCAGAAGGACGGCATTGCCGCCTTCCCGCGTCGCTCCGAGAGCGAGTACGACACCTTTGGCGTCGGTCACTCCAGCACCTCCATCAGTGCCGCGCTGGGCATGGCGATTGCCGCCCGCCTGCAAGGCAGCGATCGCAAGGCGATTGCGGTGATCGGTGATGGCGCGCTGACCGCCGGCATGGCCTTCGAAGCGTTGAACCACGCGCCGGAAGTGGACGCCAACATGTTGGTGATCCTCAACGACAACGACATGTCGATCTCGCGCAACGTCGGTGGCTTGTCCAATTACCTGGCAAAAATCCTTTCCAGCCGCACCTACGCCAGCATGCGCGAAGGCAGCAAGAAAGTGCTCTCGCGCCTGCCCGGCGCGTGGGAAATTGCCCGGCGCACCGAAGAATATGCCAAGGGCATGCTGGTTCCCGGCACCCTGTTCGAAGAATTGGGCTGGAACTACATCGGCCCGATCGACGGCCATGACCTGCCGACCCTGATCGCCACGCTGCGCAACATGCGTGACCTCAAGGGCCCGCAGTTCCTGCACATCGTCACCAAGAAAGGCAAAGGCTTCGCGCCTGCGGAAGTCGACCCGATTGGCTACCACGCCATCACCAAGCTGGAACCGCTGGACGCCCCCGCCGCCGCGCCGAAAAAGGCCAGTGGGCCGAAGTACTCCGGCGTGTTCGGCGAATGGCTGTGCGACATGGCCGCTGCCGACCCGCGCCTGGTGGGGATCACCCCGGCGATGAAGGAAGGCTCCGACCTGGTGGCCTTCAGCGAGCGCTTCCCGCTGCGCTACTTCGACGTGGCGATTGCCGAGCAGCACGCGGTGACGTTCGCCGCTGGCATGGCCTGCGAAGGTGCCAAGCCGGTGGTGGCGATCTACTCCACGTTCCTGCAACGCGGCTACGACCAACTGGTACATGACGTCGCCGTGCAGAACCTCGACGTGCTCTTCGCCATCGACCGCGCCGGCCTGGTTGGCGAAGACGGCCCGACCCACGCCGGCAGCTTCGATTTGTCCTACTTGCGCTGCATCCCCGGCATGCTGGTGATGACCCCGAGCGACGAGAACGAACTGCGCAAGATGCTCAGCACCGGCCACCTCTACAACGGTCCGGCCGCCGTGCGTTACCCCCGCGGCAATGGCCCGAATGCAGTGATCGAGAAGGACCTGGCGCCTATCGAGATCGGCAAGGGCATCGTGCGACGCCAAGGCCGCAAGACAGCGTTCCTGGTGTTTGGCGTGCAACTGGCCGAAACCCTGAAAGTGGCCGAGAAGATCGACGCTACCGTGGTCGACATGCGCTTCGTCAAACCGTTGGATGAAGCCTTGGTCCGCGAGATGGCCGCCAGCCATGAGCTGCTGGTGACGGTTGAAGAAAACGCCATCATGGGCGGCGCGGGTGCGGCGGTCAGCGAGTTCCTGGCGCGGGAGAACATCCTCAAGTCGGTGCTGCACCTGGGCTTGCCGGATGTGTACGTCGAACACGCCAAGCCGGCGCAAATGCTGGCGGAATGTGGTTTGGATGAAGCGGGTATCGAGGCGGCGGTACTCAAGCGCACGGTACAACTGGGCCTGTAACCCGGATCAGAATGTGGGAGGGGCAAGCCCTTCCCACATTGGTTTGGACTACCTTCAGAGGCTCGGCGCAATCACCTGACACAAGCGCGCCAGCGCCTGCACCATCTGCCCACTGGGCCGCTCCAGCCCTTTGTCCGGCACCACCCGAACCCGCATCGCCATCGCCGGCCAGGCATTCCAGGCCTCTTTCTGCGCCTGATCACCGACCAGAATCACCTGCGGATCACGCTGCAACACCGACTCGATGCTCACCTGCGGCGCAGGCAGCTTGAGGTCATCGAACACATTGCGTGCGCCGCACACCTTCAGCGCATCACTGATGATCTGCTCACCGCCCACGGTATACAGCGGCTGGTTCCACACCTGGTAAAACACCCGCAACGGCTCGGCGCGCTGGTAACGCCGGCGCAGTTCAACCAGTTGTTCGCGCAAGTTGGCGGCCAATCGGCGGCCAGCGTCCGCACGCCCCAGTTGCACGGCAATCGCGTCCACCTGAATGACCAGTTGTTCAAGGCTATGGGGGTCGGCGAGGTAAACCGGAATATTCAAACGCTGTAGCTGCTCACGCTGCGCCGGGCCGACACTGCCGGGCCACAGCAGGATCAGGTCGGGTTTGAGGCTGAGCAGACGCTCCATGTCCAACTGGCCGTAGCGCCCGACTGACGGCACCTCTGCCAAGGCTGCCGGCCGTTCGCCGCTGTCGAGCACGCCCACCAGCAGGTCGGCGGCGCCCAGCTCAAGCACGATTTCAGACAGGGATGGCGCCAGGCTGACTACACGCTCAACCGCCAGCACCTGAACGCTGGATGCCAGCAACACAAGCGCCAGCCAGTGGCGCTTCATCCCAGTTGGCGAGGGATGCGGTAGAGGTAAAACAGCACCAGCGTCGACAGCGCCAACAAAAACAGTGGCACCGCTTCGAGGCCGACAAACACCGCCAGCGCGCCGATCCAGGCCGGTATGGCGGCAATCAGCAAGGCGGTACGTCGGCGGGCTGCCAGGGTGATCCAGGCCGCGGGCTCTTCAGGGGTATCGAGGGCTTTGGAGGTGGCGATCAACGCGTGTTTATAGCCGTGAAAGTAACGCAGGCTGAGAAACATCGAGGCCACGCCGGCGATAAAGAACGGCATGGCCAGTACCGGCAGCAGGGCTTCGGTCTGGCCAAACACCAGGTTGATCACAAACAAAGGCAGCAGCGCCAGGGCCAGGTACTGCCACCAGTTGAAGGACAGTCGCCGTTTCACCTGGCCACGGGTCACGCGCGGTCGACCTCGCCCTGATGCTCATTGCCCATCATGTGGTCGAGCTTGCTGGCTTTGGTGGCCAGGTAAAGCTTGTTGTGCGGGTTGTGCCCGGTGTGCAGCGGCACACGCTCGGCGACGGTGATACCCATTTCGGTCAAGGCCTTGACCTTGCGCGGGTTGTTGGTCATCAAGCGCAGGGACTTGACGCCCAGGTGCTCGAGCATCGGCAGGCAGATCGCATAGTCCCGCTGGTCGGCGGCAAACCCCAGGCGCTCGTTGGCTTCGACGGTGTCGGCGCCGCCATCTTGCAACTCATAGGCGCGGATCTTGTTCATCAGGCCAATGCCACGGCCTTCCTGGCGCAGATACAGCAACACACCACGGCCTTCACGGGCGATGGCACGCATGGCGGCTTCCAGTTGTGAACCACAGTCGCAACGCTGGCTGAACAGTGCATCGCCAGTCAGGCATTCGGAGTGCACGCGGCCAAGCACCGGCGCGCCGTCAGCGATGTCGCCAAGGCTGAGCACAACGTGCTCGCGGCCGGTGGCTTCTTCGAGAAAGCCGTTCATGGTGAACGTGGCAAAAGGGGTAGGCAGCTTGGAAGCGGCGACGAAAACGACGGGCACCGTGTGCTCCTGATTTCAGTTTTTACAAAGGCGGCCATTGTAACAGCACGTTCCTACAGACGCTTAAGCTGAATTATCGCTGATAAAGATCAATCGGTTCGATTGGCCTTCATCCCGGTTCTATGCAGGTCAGAACGGATACGGCTGTTTCCAGCGTTCAAAGATCGGTTTCAGCTCGCCGCTGCTCACCAGGGCGGCCATGCGCCGGTCAAATACCGCCATCAGGCTGCGGCCTCGTTCGGTATCGGCAAAACCCACGTACAGCGGCAGTTCCGCGAGATGCGTCAGTTTGAACCTGGAAGGGTCCGGCGCTTGCTTGAGGACTTCGCTGACCTCGGTCAGGGCATCGATATAGAAGTCCGCCCGGGCATGCAGGAGCATTGACGTGACGCTGTCGCGCCGCTCGATCTGGTTGAAACGCTGCACATTGGGCAGGTAGTCCTCGTACTTGTAGCCGCGCACCCAGGCCAGGCGATAGTTGCCCAATGTGGCCAACGTCGGCGGTGGCGTGCTGGCCAGTCCAAGGGCGTAGATATGGTCGGAGTCGAAATTCGAACGGGGATACAACACCCCGGTGGCTTCGTCGCGATAGGCGCCCACCCAGCCGTCCACCTCGCCGCGCTGGGTAAGGCCGACCGAGCGTGTATAGGGTTCGGTACGGGTTTGCAGGGTGATTCCCTCCGGCTCGAACACCTGGCGCAAGACGTCCCAGGCCAGACCGCTGCCATCGGTATTGGTGTAGTCGTCCCAGGCTTCACTGGCGAGCAGAACCTTGCCGGGCACCTGATCGGCCTGAGCCAAAGATGTCATTGCGCACAGTAGGATAAGCAGCCAGCGGCGCACATCCATACGGACAACCTCCTACTTCGTAACCATCGGATAGAGGGTAGCGCAGCGCGCCGACTTACGGCGCATCGCGAAAGTGCTGATAACCGCGCACGGCCGGGGTGATGTCCCGCCCGTTGGCGTCCAGCAGCGTCACGCCCTGCCCCACCTCGACCCGGCCAATCACCCGCACCGGCCAACCGCTGGCCAGCAACGGCGCCAGTTCGGCAGGTGGCAGGGTGAACGCCAGCACATAATCATCGCCGCCACTCAACGCGGCCACACGCGCTTCGTCATCGCCGACAAACGCCAGCAACGCCTCTGACAGCGGTAATCGCTCGCGCTCGATCAACAGGCTGACGGCCGAAGCCTTGGCGATATGCCCGCAATCAGCCAGCAGACCGTCGGAGATGTCCATCGCAGACGTAGCCTTGCCCCGCAGCGCCAGCCCCAGGGCCAGTTGCGGTTGTGGCGACCAGTAATGGGCCAGCAACGGTTCGGTGATGGCTGCGTCGGCGCTGCGCTGCCCCAGGACCAACGGCAAGGCACCGGCGGCGTTGCCCAGCTCACCGCCCACGCACAGCAGGTCGCCCGGCTGCGCACCGCTGCGGGTCAACGCCTGCCCGGCCGGCACACGACCGAACACGGTCAGGGTCAGGCTCAGCGGGCCACGTGTGGTGTCACCGCCCACCAGACCCACGCCGCAACTCTGCGCCATGGCGTTCAAACCTTGGGCATAGCGTTGCAGCCAATCGGCATCCACGGTCGGCGTGGTCAGGGCAAGGGTAAATGCGAGGGGATGGGCGCCCATGGCAGCCAGGTCGCTTACCGCCACGGCCAACGAGCGCTGGCCGAGCAGGAACGGGTCGCAAGGGTCGGAAAAATGCACCCCAGCCACCAAGGTATCGGTGGAGATTGCCAACTGCTCCCCAGCGGGGAGCGCCAGCAAGGCGCAGTCATCGCCGATCCCCAGGGCAATGCCTTCGCCGCCCTGCGCACAGGGCGCGGCGGCGAAGTATTTACGGATCAGCTCAAACTCGCCCATCAAGAATTCAAGCGCAGGTTAGCGCTTGTACGCCTTCACTTCGGCTTCGCGCAGGCGCGGGGCCAGCTTGTCGAGCACGCCATTGACGAACTTGTGACCGTCGGTCGAACCGTAGACTTTCGCCAGTTCGATGCCTTCGTTGATCACTACGCGGTACGGCACGTCGACGCGATAGAGCAGTTCCCAAGCGGACAGGCGCATCACGCACAGTTCAACCGGGTCCAGTTCGTCGATGGTCAGGTCCAGGCAAGGTGCCAGGGCCGTGTCGATCTCGGTCAGGTGCGCATGCACGCCGTGCAGGATGTCGTGGAAATACGGCAGGTCGGCGAAGGTGAAATCGTTGTCGACGCGAAACTGCGCTTCGATTTCGTTCAGCGAGGCACCGGCCAGGTGACGTTGGTACAGCGCCTGGGTCGCCAACTGACGAGCAGCGCGACGCTTCTCGTTCTTCGATGGCTTGCCGGCATCGGCTGGACGCTCGTCGCGTGGGTTGAAACGATCGCTCTCGTCGGAAATCACTTGGCCTCCAACTGCGACAGCAGGCTGACCATTTCCAGGGCGGACAGGGCAGCTTCAGCACCTTTGTTGCCGGCCTTGGTGCCGGAACGCTCGATGGCTTGCTCGATGGAATCAACGGTCAGAACGCCGAACGCAACCGGCACGCCGAACTCCATGGACACCTGGGCCAGGCCCTTGGTGCATTCGCCAGCCACGTATTCGAAGTGCGGAGTGCCGCCTCGAATGACCGCGCCCAGGGCGATGATCGCCGCGTATTCGCCCTGTTGAGCAACTTTTTGCGCAACCAGCGGAATTTCGAAGGCGCCAGGCGCACGGATAATCGTGATGTCGCTCTCGCTCACACCGTGGCGAACCAGGGCGTCCACGGCACCGCTTACCAGGCTTTCAACCACGAAGCTGTTGAAGCGGCCAACCACCAGGGCGTAGCGGCCTTTGGGGGCGATGAAGGTACCTTCGATGGTCTTCAGGGTCATTCGACAAATCTCTTAAAGAGCGGGGACGCGAAAAGTGCGTCCCTTAGTGATGATTTAACCGCGAACAAGGGGCAGAAATCGCCGGCCTTTATTCGGAGGGCACGTATTCTACAACTTCCAGGTCGAAACCGGATATGGCATTAAATTTCATCGGTGCGCTCATCAGGCGCATTTTGCGCACGCCCAGGTCACGCAGGATCTGCGAACCGGCACCGACAATGCTGTAGGTGGTCGGCTTTTTCACCGGCGCGTGGTCGGCCGTTTCACGGATATGCGCCAGCAGCACATCGCCATCCAGCGGGTGACCGAGCAACAGCACCACACCGCTGCCGGCCTCGGAGACCGCAGCCATCGCGGCGCGCAGGCTCCAGCGGCCCGGCTGCTTGACCATCAGCAGATCGCGCAGTGGGTCCATGTTGTGCACGCGCACCAGGGTCGGCTCTTCGGCGCACACGGTGCCCAGGGTCAGGGCCATGTGCACGTCGCCTTCCACTGAATCACGGTAGGTCACCAAATTGAATTGGCCCAGTTCGCTGTCCAGTGGCTGCTCGGCAATCCGCTGAACGGTACGTTCGTGGATCATCCGGTAGTGAATCAGGTCGGCGATGGTGCCGATCTTGATGTCGTGTTCGGCGGCAAACGCCTCGAGTTCGGTGCGACGGGCCATGGTGCCGTCGTCATTCATCACTTCGCAGATCACGCCGCTGGGCTCGAAACCGGCCATGCGCGCCAGGTCGCAGGCGGCTTCGGTGTGGCCGGCGCGGGCCAGGGTGCCACCCGGTTGGGCCATCAACGGGAAGATGTGGCCGGGGCTGACGATGTCTTCGGCCTTGGCGTCCTTCGCGGCGGCCGCTTGCACGGTGCGTGCGCGGTCGGCAGCGGAGATACCGGTGGTGACGCCCGTCGTCGCTTCGATGGACACGGTGAACTTGGTGCCAAACCCGGAGCCGTTGCGCGGCGCCATCAACGGCAGCTTGAGCAATTCGCAGCGCTCGCGGCTCATGGGCATGCAGATCAGCCCACGGGCGTGCTTGGCCATGAAGTTGATGTGCTCGGGCTTGCAGGCCTCGGCGGCCATGATGATGTCGCCTTCGTTCTCGCGGTCTTCGTCATCCATGAGGATGACCATCTTGCCTTGGCGGATGTCTTCAACCAGTTCTTCGATGCTATTGAGCGCCACGTGGCACCCCCTTGGTCAGGATTTCAGGTAGCCGTTAGCGGCCAGAAAACTTTCGGTGATGTTACTTCCGGTTGGCTCTGCGGCCTTATCGCCCAGTAGCAGGCGCTCCAGGTAACGGGCAAGCAAGTCGACTTCCAGGTTCACCCGGCGCCCTGGCTGGTAGGACGCCATGATGGTTTCGCTGAGGGTGTGGGGAATAATGGTCAGTTCGAATTCGGCGCCGTTCACGGCGTTCACGGTCAGGCTGGTGCCATCGACGGTGATCGAGCCTTTGTGGGCGATGTACTTGGCCAGCTCTTTGGGCGCGCGGATACGGAATTCCACGGCACGCGCGTTTTCGCTGCGGGCTACCACTTCGCCGACGCCATCGACATGGCCGCTGACCAGGTGACCACCCAGGCGGGTGGTTGGGGTGAGGGCTTTTTCCAGGTTGACCGGGCTGCCGGCCTTGAGGTCGTTCATCGCGGTGCAATCCAGGGTTTCCCGGCTGACGTCGGCGGCAAAGCCGTTGCCCGGCAACTCGATGACGGTCAGGCACACGCCGTTGATCGCGATGCTGTCACCCAGCTTGACGTCGCCGAGGTCGAGCTTGCCGGTTTCAACCGACAGGCGCACATCGCCGCCTTTTGGGGTCATGGCGCGGATGCTGCCGATGGATTCGATGATGCCGGTGAACATGGCCTTCTCCTGGAAAACGGTGCGGGCACTTGAGCGCCCGGTCAGAATTATACGCTCGCGGGTGGAAGCGGGATGGCAGTGACTCGCCAGTCGTCGCCTACAGCGCGCATTTCAGTGATCTTGAGTTGAGGGGCGTCGGCCAGTTTCTCAAGCGGCCAGTCCAGCAACGGCCGTGCAGCGGAACCGAGGAACTTGCCGGCGATGAATATCACGTACTCATCCACCAGGCCTTGCTGGGCAAATGCCCCCGCCAGGCTCGGGCCTGCCTCGACCAACACTTCGTTGACGCCACGGGCGGCCAGCGCCACCAGTGCCGAACGCAGGTCGACCTGGCCATCGACACCCGGCACCACCAGGCATTCGGGGCCACGTGGGAACTGGTTCTCCGGGGTCACGCAGGTGATGACCAGCGCCGGCCCGGCCTTGAAGAACGGTGCGTTGAGCGGCACGCGCAGGCGGCCGTCAATCAGTACACGTAACGGCGGGCGCGACATGGCCAGGGCCGTGGTGGCTTCGTCCAGGCCCAGTTCGGCAGCGCGCACGGTCAGGCGGGCGCCGTCGGCGAGCACCGTGTCGGCGCCGGTCAGCACCACACTGGCCTCGGCACGCAGGCGCTGCACGGCGGCGCGGGCAGCCGGACCGGTGATCCATTGGCTTTCGCCACTGGCCATGGCGGTGCGACCGTCCAGGCTCATTGCCAGCTTGACCCGCACGAAGGGCAGGCCGTGTTCCATGCGTTTGAGGAACCCCGGATTCAATGCGCGGGCCTGGGCTTCCAGCACGCCACTAAAGACCTCGATCCCAGCTTGCGCCAGACGCTGCATGCCGCGCCCGGCCACTTCGGGGTTCGGGTCCTGCATGCCGGCCACGACGCGCGCGACACCGGCCGTGACCAAGGCATCGGCGCACGGCGGTGTACGCCCGTGGTGGCTGCACGGTTCGAGGGTCACGTACACCGTGGCGCCCCGGGCCTTGTCACCGGCGGCGCGCAGGGCGTTGGGCTCGGCGTGGGGCTCGCCGGTGCGCTCATGCCAACCTTCACCGACAATCTGCCCATCGCGCACGATCACGCAGCCGACCCGAGGGTTGGGATGGGTGGTGTACAAGCCTTTGCGCGCCAATTCGAGGGCGCGGGCCATGTAGTGGGCGTCCAGGACAGCTTGTTCGGCAGACGGTGGGTTCATTGTTTGGCAGGCTCCCGGGCCAGGCGGTCGATCTCTTCGCGGAACTCATTGAGGTCCTGGAAGCGTCGATAGACCGAGGCGAAACGGATATAGGCGACTTCGTCGAGCTTTTGCAACTCGCCCATCACCAATTCTCCAACCACCAGGCTCTTGACCTCGCGCTCGCCGGTCGCACGCAGCTTGTGCTTGATATGCACCAGCGCCGCCTCCAGCCGCTCGACACTCACCGGGCGTTTTTCCAGGGCGCGCTGCATACCGGCGCGCAGTTTTTCTTCGTCGAAAGGCTGGCGGCTGCCGTCGGACTTGATCAGGCGCGGCAATACCAGTTCGGCGGTTTCGAAGGTGGTGAAACGTTCACCACAGGCCAGGCATTCGCGCCGGCGACGCACTTGATCGCCCTCGGCGACCAGACGTGAGTCAATGACCTTGGTGTCGTTGGCACCGCAGAAGGGACAGTGCATGGTGGCAGGCAACAAAAAAAGGGAGGGCCATGGTAGCGCATCCCCGTGGCAAGACAAGCCATAGCCTTTACGGTATATAGGCTGACTATTATGTTTCATATTTTTTAAGCCACGGATTTTGCCCTTTCTGGAGCCGTACATGCAGTTACGACCACTTGTATTACTTACCGTGTTCAGTTTCCTGGTCGCCTGCAGCAGCGAAGCCCCCAAACCTTCCGCGCCCGCCCCTCAGCCTGCGCAAGAGAAAAAAGTCCCTGGCCTTGAAGACCTCGGCCCGCTACCGGCCTATCAGCGTGAAATCAACGGCAGCCTGACCAACGTGCCGGCCGGCGCCGAAGTCGAGATGGCCCTGCTGGTGATCGACGATCGCTCGCGCCCACAACAGTTGCTCGCCAGCAGCGTGCTCACCGGCAATGGCAAGCCCCTGGCCTTCCGCCTGCGTTTCAACCCCCAGGCCTTCCCGGCCGGCGCCCGCGTTGAATTGCGCGGCCGCGCCAGCCAGTCCGGCCAGTTGATCCTGCACCTGCCCGCCGTGCGCATCACCCAGGCGATCACCCAGACCACCGGCCCCCTGCAACTCGTCAAGGCACCATGACGCCACCGCTGGCCCTGCAAGCGGCACTGAGCGAGCTAATCGGCGACGCCCAACTGATGCCCTGCCCGCTGCCGGGCACCGAGTTGTCGTTATGGCTGCTGGATGCAGACAACATGGACCGCGCCTTCAGCCCCGAAGAAACCCGGCGCATCCTGCATGAACCGCCCTACTGGAGCTTCTGCTGGGCCAGCGGCCTGGCGCTGGCGCGGTATCTGGCGGCGCATCCCGAGTGGGTTGCCGGCAAGCGCGTGCTCGATTTTGGCGCCGGCTCCGGCGTAGCCGGGATTGCGGCGGTCAAGGCCGGAGCCCTGGAAGTGGTGGCGTGCGATCTTGATCCGCTGGCGCTGGCGTCTTGCCGGGCGAATGCCGAACTCAACGGTGTGGAACTGGGGTATTCACAGGACTTCTTTGCCGAAACCGACCGCTTCGACCTGATCCTCGTGGCCGACGTGCTTTACGACCGCGCCAACCTGCCGCTGCTCGATCACTTCCTGACCCGCGGCCGTGAGGCACTGGTGGCCGATTCGCGGGTGCGCGACTTTCAACATGCGGATTATCAAAGACTGGAGGTCCTGGACACGTTGACGCTGCCGGACCTGGCCGAGCCTTGGGAGTTTCGCAAGGTGAGCCTGTACCACTCGCGGCGGCCTTGAGGCCATCGCCGGCAAGCCCGCTCCCAGATTCGCACTGCCGCGTCCTGTTGAAATGCATTCCCCTGTGGGAGCGGGCTTGCCCGCGATAGCGATCTTGAACCCGCCGTGCTTTCAGCCAACTGCGCCAGCCCTTATAGTTCCCCCCATTCCCGCTTTATTCGAGACGCCCCATGAGTGAGCCCACGCCGTATATCTTCGATGTCACCACCGCCACATTCGACCAGGCAGTGATCGAGAACTCCTTCCACAAGCCCGTGCTGGTGGACTTCTGGGCCGAGTGGTGTGCGCCGTGCAAGGCGTTGATGCCGTTGTTGGCGCAGATTGCCGAGAGTTACCAGGGCGAGCTGCTGCTGGCCAAGGTCGATTGCGAGGCCGAACAGGACATCGTTGCGCGCTTTGGCATTCGCAGCCTGCCGACGGTGGTGCTGTTCAAGGATGGCCAGCCGGTCGATGGGTTTGCCGGGGCGCAGCCGGAGTCGGCAGTGCGGGCAATGCTGGAGCCGCATGTGCAGATGCCACCACCGGCGGCAGCCGATCCGTTGGAGCAGGCCCAGGCGTTGTTTGCCGAAGGCCGCATCAACGATGCCGAGGCCGTGCTGGTGACGCTGCTGGGCGAGGACAACACCAACGCCGCCGCGCTGATCCTGTATGCACGCTGCCTGGCCGAGCGCGGTGAGCTGGGCGAAGCCCAAACCGTGCTCGACGCGGTCAAAAGCGACGAGCACAAGGCCGCCCTCGCCGGCGCCAAGGCGCAGATCACCTTCCTGCGCCAGGCCGCCGACCTGCCGGACGCCGCCGACCTGAAAAGCCGCCTGGCGCAAAACCCGCAGGATGACGAAGCGGCCTACCAACTGAGCATCCAGCAACTGGCGCGCCAGCAGTACGACGCGGCGCTGGAAGGTTTACTCAAGTTGTTTATCCGCAACCGCAGCTACAGTGAAGGCTTGCCGCACAAGACCTTGCTGCAGGTGTTCGAACTGCTGGGCAATGATCACCCGCTGGTCACGGTGTACCGCCGCAAGCTGTTCGCTGCGTTGTACTAATCACCGATCCAGCTGTACAGCGGCGTATCCCCGCCGCTGGCGACTTTCACCTTGGCGTTATGGCGCAGGCGCACCAACAGGCGCTTGCCCGCCGAGGCGTCGCCGGCCAGGCCTTCCAATTGATCGAGCAACTCCAGACCGCTGAGTTGCCCGGCGCTGCGCAATACATCCTGGGCCTTCTGCCATAGATCTTCATCCTGCTTGACTGGCACTGCAGCCGGCGCACTTGGCGCGGGGGCAGCCTGCAACTGGGCGCCCAGGCGTGCCCAATCGCCGTCGTCCAGCTCCAGGGTCAAGTCCACCGGCAGGTCGCCGACGGTTCCACGAATTCTCAACATCATCCGTACTCCTGCATTTTTTCTGACGGGCATGCTCCCATGCGGCTTGCGCAACGCCAAGCGGGCGGTCAAACTCTCAGCCCTATTGTTATAAGATCACATAACAAAACTTTCATCTCTGGAGCCGCCCCATGCGCCGTCTGTTGCTTGCTTTGCCGTTTGCCCTGCTGCCACTGGCGGTTGCCCATGCCCATGAAGAGCACGACCACGAGCACGGCAGCCTCGGCGCCCACGAACATGGCGTCGGCCGCCTCAACGCTGTGCTCGACGGCCAGACCCTGGAGTTGGAACTGGACAGCCCGGCAATGAACCTGGTGGGTTTCGAACACCCAGCCACCAGCGCCGCCGACAAAGCCAAGGTCGCGGCCGTGCGCAAACAGCTGGAGAACCCGCTGGCCCTGTTCAACCTGCCCAAGGCCGCCGGTTGCGTGGCCAGCTCGCAGGAACTCAACAGCCCACTGTTCGGCGACAAGCCCGAAGCCGATCACGACGACGATGATGACCACGATCACGACGCCAAAGACGGCGAGCATCATCACGACCACAGCGAAATCCACGCCCACTACCAATTCACCTGCGCCACGCCGACGGCCCTGAGCAACCTCGACCTGACCCAGGTGTTCAAGACCTTCCCCGCCACCCAGAAAATTCAGGTACAACTGATCGGCCCGAGCGGCCAGCAAGGTGTTGACGCGACGGCCACAGCCGCCACTCTGAAGTTCTGAGTTCACATGACCCAAGCACTGATCGAACTGTCCGACCTGGGCTTCAACTGGCCCGGTCACCCGCAGTTGCTCGACATCCCCGCGTTCCGCCTGGACGCGGGTGAAAGCCTGTTCCTCAAGGGCCCTAGCGGCAGCGGCAAAACCACGCTGCTGGGCCTGCTCGGCGGTGTGCAAACGCCCAGCCAGGGCAGCATCCGCCTGCTCGGCCAGGAGCTGACCGAGCTTTCGGCCGGCGCCCGCGACCGCTTCCGCGTCGACCACACCGGCTATATCTTCCAGCAGTTCAACCTGCTGCCGTTCCTGTCGGTGCGCGAGAACGTCGAGTTGCCCTGCCACTTTTCCAAGCTGCGTGCGCAACGGGCCAGGCAGCGCCACGGCAGTGTCGATCAAGCCGTCGCGACCTTGCTCGCGCACCTCGGCTTGAAGGATAAAACCCTGCTGGAACGCCGCGCCGATTCACTGTCCATCGGCCAACAACAACGCGTCGCCGCCGCCCGAGCATTGATCGGCCAACCGGAACTGGTGATCGCCGACGAGCCCACCTCGGCCCTGGACTACGACGCCCGCGAGGCTTTCCTTCAGCTGTTGTTCGCCGAATGCCGCGAAGCCGGCGCCAGCCTGCTGTTTGTGAGCCACGATCAAAGCCTGGCTGCGCTGTTCGACCGCCACCTGTCGCTGGCCGAACTCAATCGCGCCGCCACGCCCGCAGAGGTTTGAGATGTATCTGTTCCGTCTAGCCATGGCCAGCCTGGCTAACCGCCGCTTTACCGCGATCCTCACGGCCTTCGCCATCGCCCTCTCGGTGTGCCTGCTGCTGGCGGTAGAGCGTGTGCGCGTCGAGGCGCGCAACAGTTTCGCCAGCACCATCAGCGGCACCGACCTGATCGTCGGCGCCCGCTCCGGCTCGGTGAACCTGCTGCTGTACTCGGTGTTCCGCATCGGCAATGCCACCAACAACATCCGCTGGGACAGCTACGAGCACTTCGCCGCCAACCCCCAGGTGAAATGGGCGATCCCGATTTCCCTCGGCGACTCTCATCGTGGCTACCGCGTGATGGGCACCAACGAATCCTACTTCGAGCACTATCAGTACGGCCGCAAGCAACACCTCGAACTGGCCAGCGGCCGCGCCTTCGCCAGCGACCCGTTCGAAGTGGTGCTCGGCGCCGAAGTCGCCGAGGCGTTGCACTACAAGCTCGGCGACAAGCTGGTGCTGGCCCATGGCGTGGCGGTGGTCAGCCTGGTCAAGCACGACGACAAACCCTTCACCGTGGTCGGCATCCTCAAACGCACCGGCACCCCGGTAGACCGCACGTTGCACATCAGCCTGGGCGGCATGGAGGCGATCCACATCGACTGGCACAACGGCGTGCCGGCCCAGGGCAAAGGCCGTATCAGCGCGGATCAGGCGCGCAACATGGACCTCACCCCCCAGGCCATCACTGCGTTCATGCTGGGCCTGAACAACAAGATTTCCACGTTCGCCCTGCAACGGGAGATCAATGAATTCCGTGGCGAGCCGATGCTGGCGATCTTGCCGGGCGTGGCGCTGCAAGAGTTGTGGAGCATGATGAGCACCGCCGAAAAAGCGCTGTTCGTGATCTCGCTGTTCGTGGTGCTGACCGGTTTGATCGGCATGCTCACGGCGATCCTCACCAGCCTCAACGAGCGCCGCCGCGAAATGGCGATCTTGCGCTCGGTGGGCGCACGTCCGTGGCACATCGCGACACTGCTGATCTTCGAGGCCTTCGCCCTGGCGCTGTCCGGCGTGGTCGCGGGCATTGGCTTGCTGTACGTGTGCATAGCCGCCTCGCGTGGGTATTTGCAGGCCAACTACGGCCTGGACTTGCCGATGGCGTGGCCAAGCGAATATGAATGGACGTTGCTCGCCGGTATCCTGGCCGCCGCGCTGTTGATGGGAGGCGTGCCCGCGTGGCGTGCCTATCGACAATCCCTGGCCGACGGCCTGTCCATTCGTTTATGAGGAAGGCTTCGATGCGTCGTGCCCTGTTTGCGCTGTTGCTGCTGATGAGCGTGCCTGCCTGGGCTGCCGGGCAGCCCAAGGATTTGTCGTGGCAGGAGATGATCCCGCCGGATGCGCCGCCGGAAGTACCGAACATGAAACCGCTGCACGACCTGTCGAACATGGCCGATACCTTATCGGTCGAAGCGGCGCCGGCCGCCAAGCAGGACCTGCCCAACGCCCCCGTGGTACAGGCCCTCGACGGCCAGCACATCCGCCTGCCGGGCTATATCGTGCCGCTGGAAGTCAGCGAAGAAGGCCGCACCACCGAGTTCTTGCTGGTGCCGTATTTCGGCGCATGCATCCATGTGCCACCGCCGCCGTCGAACCAGATCGTGCATGTCAAAAGTGAAGTCGGCGTGAAACTCGATGAGCTATACCAGCCGTATTGGATCGAGGGCGCGATGCAGGTCAAGCCGTCCACCAGCGAGCTGGCCGACGCCGGTTACCAGATGGAGGCCGAGAAGATTTACATGTACGAACTGCAGCAATGACGCTGATCGCCCTTTCATTGAGCTGAATCAAAAGACCGCACGGAACGATCTTTACCATTGGACCTACAACTTTTAAACGTCCCTTGGAGCTCCCATGAACAAGTCACTGCTCGGCGCGTCCCTCTTCGCGCTCGCCCTCGTCGCCCCTGTTGCCCACGCTCACGAAGCGGGCGACATCCTGGTTCGCGCCGGTGCCATTACCGTCAACCCGAAGGCCGACAGCGGCACCGTAAAGGTTGACCAGGGCCCACTGGCAGGCGCCAACCTGGGCGGCAAGGCGACCATGAGCAGCGACACCCAACTGGGCCTGAACTTCGCCTACATGCTGACCAACCACGTCGGTATCGAACTGCTGGCCGCCACGCCGTTCGAACATGACGTGAAGATCAAGAACACCGCCCTCGGCGCCGCCAACGGCAAGCTCGGCACCCTGAAACACCTGCCGCCGACCCTGAGCGTCGTGTACTACCCGCTGGACAACAAGTCTGCCTTCCAACCGTACGTGGGCGCCGGTATCAACTACACCTGGATCTACGACGAGCACGTCGGCAGCCGCGCTCAAGGCGCCGGTTTCAGCAACTTCAAGGCTGAAAACTCCTGGGGCTGGGCCGCACAGATCGGTGCAGACTACATGATCAACGACAAGTGGATGATCAACGCCCAGGCGCGCTACATCGACATCAGCACCAAGGCCACCGTGGAAAACAACGCCGTGGCACCTGGCACTCGTGCCAAGGTCAATGTGGACGTGGACCCGATGGTCTACATGGTGGGTATCGGCTACAAGTTCTAAGCGGCACCGCATAACCCATGTGGGAGCTGGCCTCTGTGGGAGCTGGCTTGCCTGCGATAGCAACACCTCGGTATCACTGATACACCGAGGTGTCTGCATCGCGGGCAAGCCCGGCTCCCACAGCGGTCAGCTCCCACATTTGCGTTTGGGCTGTGTCAGCTGTGACGGTAGTAACGATCCAGCAACGCCGGCAACCCCGCCCGCCAGGCCCGTGGCTTGATACCAAAGGTGTGCAGGATTTTCTTGCAGGCCAGCACCGCATGCTGCGGTTCGTCACCCGCATCCGGCCGGGCCGCATGGGCCTGGGCGGTGGGTGACTCGATGGCCAATGGGTGGTAATTGCGCGCTTCGGTGAGGATCGCCTGGCCCAGCGCCAACGGTGTGGTCGCCTCTTGGCCCGCGTAGTGATAAGTGCCCCACAACGGCGCCGCGCAATCGAGCTGCTTGAGCACCGAAATGATCACCCGCGCCGCATCGTCCACGGGCGTCGGATTGCCGCGACGGTCGTCCGCCATCAGCAATTCGTCCGGTTTCTCGGCACGGGCCAGGAAGCGCCCGAGGGAGCCGTCGACACTGTCATCCAGCAGCCAGCCAAACCGTAGCAACACATGTTGCGGGCAGGTGGCGCGCACGCTCTGTTCGATACGCCACAACGCCTGACCGCGCAGGCCCAGGGGCACCGGCTCGTCTTTTTCGCTGTAGGCGGTGGCGCGGGAGCCATCGAACACCCGGTAGCTGGAGGGTTGCAGCAAGGTGATGGTGTGGTGCTGGCACAGTTCGGCCAGGCGTTCGATGGCGAACTCCTGGGCGGCCAGACGGGTTTCGCTGACGGCTTCGGCCTGGAACCAGTCGAAATAGTAGGCGAGGTTGATCAACGCATCGGGACGGGTGTCGTCGAGCAATTGGGTAAGGCTCGCGGCATCCCAGCCGTCTTGGGGCGGTTTGGGGGCGAGGAAACCGATGTCTTCCTCTGCACCGAGGCGAATCAGCGCCTGCCCGAGGGCATTCCCGCCGCCCAACAACATAAGGCGCATTCGCATAGATTGAGCAGGCCCGGTCAGTTTGGAACGATGGCTATTTAAGTATTGGTCAGAATCGTTGCATTTTGCGGGTTTGTAGCGCAACCGTCACGGATTAACTGTTTTCGTGCCGGCCGCGGCCGGGTCATGCTCAAGGGTTGCTCGTGCGGGCACCAGGACCTGCTGTGGATAAGTCTGCGCGAACTGCACCTCGGCACAGTTATCCACAAGCTTTTTCAAGCGCTGGTTGAACGCACGGCTCACCGCGTATTGCCCGCCCGACACCGTGCGGAACTGCGCCGTGAGCACCACGCCATTGAGGTCCATCTTGTCGACGCCAAACACCTCCAGCGGCCCTTGCAGGTTGTACTTGAGGAACACATCGTCGCGAATCGACTGCCCCGCCTCGCGGATCAACTCTACGGCCTTGTCCACATCGGTGTCGTAGGTGAACTGCACCGAGAAGAACGCATAGGCAAATTGCCGCGACTGGTTGGTGACCGCCTTGATCTGCCCGAACGGCACCGAATGCACAAACCCCTTGCCGTCACGCAGGCGCAACGTGCGAATGGTCAAGCCCTCGACCGTACCGGCGTGGCCCGAGTCGAGCACCACCCAGTCGCCGATGGACAGCGTGTCTTCGATGATGATGAACAGCCCGGTGATCACATCCTGCACCAGTTGCTGCGAACCAAAACCAATCGCCAGGCCGACCACTCCGGCACCCGCCAGCAGCGGCGCAACGTTGATCCCCAGATTGGCCATGGTGGTGATCGCGCAGATCACCACCAGGATGATCTTCACCGCATTGCGCACCAGCGGCAGGATGGTTTTCACCCGAGTGCTCGGCTGGCGGCTGGAGCGTTTGTTCACCGGCGGTTTCAAGGCTTCCTGGATCGCGGTGTCGAGCACCACCCAGAACAGCCAGGTCATCAACAGGATCAGGCCGATGCTGCTGAGTGAGTCGCTGATCGCCCGGCCGATGGAATTGCGCTCGGCGAACTCGAACAACGAGACACCCCAGATGCGCCCGAGGATCTCGATAAAGCCGATCGCCATGGCAATGCGCAGGATTGCGTGCAGCAGGCTGAGAAAACGCTCCTTGTAGGCACTGCTGCGCTGGATCGCCACCTGGCTGCGCGACTTGAACAGATGTTGCAGCACGGTACTGAGGAACACGGTGCCGATCAGCAGGATCGTGGTGAACAAGGCGCAGCGCAGGGCTTTTTGATTGTCGTCGCCGGCGCCAATCAGGTTGATCGCCGAGACCAGCACCATCAACAGGATCGGCCAGTACCACAGCCCGGAAAACACCCGCAGGGATTGTTGCAACGCCGGATGCTTCAGGCGCTGGGCCAGCGGCCGATTGCGAATCAGATGGGCCACCGGGCGGCGCAGGCGCACGACCAGTACGCCAAAGATCACGGTGGCAAACAGGCCGGTAAATACCGCGACGCTGCTGGTGATATTGCCGCCGAGTTGGCGAGCGATTTGCGGGCTGGTCAGGGCATCACTGAGGGCAGCCAGGAAGCCGATCAGGAACAACGGCTTGGGACAATAATTGCGAATAATCCGCACCGCCGAACGCTTGTGGCCGAGATTGAACATGACGATCACGCAGAGCAGCATCGATGTGGAAAAGATCCCGCTGCTGGTGGCGTAGGCAAAACACAGCGCCAGCGCACGTCCTACGGAAGTCGGTAAAAAGTGGCTGACATAGAGGGTCAGCGGCAGACAAATCAGTGCGGGAATCGTATAGGGCACCACGTACCCGAGCAGCGCCTGCAGGCGCTCGCGCGGCTCAAACCATGCGCGTCGCCCCAAGCGCTGCACAATCAAACGCCCGAGCAACGTCAGCAAGGCAAACGCACCGACCCACACCCCGGACAACAAGACGAAGTCCCCGGCCACGCTCCATGGCGAACGCTCGGACGTCTGATCGACCAACCGCCCTACTTCATCCGCCGCGCGATCGGCGCGCAGGCGCCAGGCGTCGATGAGGCCCTGGTTGAGGTCGAGCTGCTGTTGCACATCGTCGATGCTGGAACTGATGGCCCCCAACAACCCGCCTTCCACTAACAACTCAGGCTTGGCCGGCGCTTGGGCTTCGGGCGCGGAATCCGCGGCGTACAGGGCGCCGCTGGCGCACAACAGCAGCGCGGCGAGCAGGAATGCAGTCTTGAAATTCAGCAAAACACCGGACTCCTTGCAGATGGGTCTGTAAGGAACTGACGGGATTGAGGCTTGATCGTTCCCCCGCGCGGCCATGTTTATGCCATCCGTAGGACGCTGGAAACTTTCCGCGGCCCCTTAGAGTCAGCCTTAAACGAGGGTAAGCCCCCCACTCTTTTTCAGGAGCAACCATGGCTGCGATCCCCGACTGGATGCCCATCACGCCCAACGTCGCCATCACTCGGTTCACGGTGCTGACGGTCAATATCCACAAGGGTTTTACCGCCCTGAACCGGCGATTCATCCTGCCCGAGCTGCGCGAAGCGGTGCGTGCCGTGGGCGCGGACATGGTGTTCCTGCAGGAAATCCATGGCACCCACGAACGCCACCCGCAGCGCTACAGCGACTGGCCCAACATGCCACAGTACGAATTCCTCGCCGACAGCATCTGGCCGCAGTTCGCCTACGGACGCAACGCCGTCTATCCCCACGGCGATCACGGCAATGCGCTGCTGTCGAAATTCCAGATCGTGCGCTATGACAACCTCGACATTTCCCAGAACGGCCATGAAAACCGCGGCCTCCTGCATTGTGTGCTGCGCCTGCCGGGCAGCGGCCATGAGGTACACGCGATCTGCATCCACCTGGGCCTGCGCGAGGTCCATCGCCAGCAACAGTTGCGCCTGCTGGAGCAGCGCATTCGCGAGATTCCCGCCGAGGCGCCGCTGGTGGTTGCTGGCGATTTCAACGACTGGCGGCAGAAGGCCGACTTGAGCCAGAGCGGCCTCACCGAAGTATTCGTGCAGGCCCATGGCAAGCCGGCGCGCACGTTCCCGGCGCGGCTGCCGTTGCTGCCTCTGGACCGCATCTACGTGCGCAACCTCAAGGTACACAACCCCCAGGTGTTGACCACGCGGCCCTGGTCGCATTTGTCTGACCATGTGCCGCTGTCGGTGGAGATCGAGCTATGAACATTGCCGTCGAACACATCGCCACCGACCAGCCGCCGGATCAAACCAAGGCCCGTGACCTGGATTACGGCTGGCAGAGCGGTAACCAGGTTGAGTTGCTGGAAAACGGCGAAGCGTACTTCCCCAAGGTGTTCGAGGTATTGCGCCAGGCGCAGCGGGAGATCCTGCTGGAGACCTTTATCCTGTTCGAAGACAAGGTAGGCCTTGAGCTGCAAGGCGTGCTTATTGAGGCGGCCCGACGTGGGGTGAAGGTGGTGGTCAGCCTGGACGGTTTTGGTTGCGGTGAGTTGCGGCCGGCGTTTCTTGGCGAACTGGCCGACGCCGGCGTGACGGTGCAGATGTTCGACCCCGCGTCCAAGACCCTGGGCATTCGCACCAACTGGTTTCGCCGCTTGCACCGCAAGATTGTGGTCGTGGACGCCAACGTGGCGTTTATCGGCGGGATCAATTTTTCGGCGGATCACCTGGGGGATTTCGGCCCTGAGGCCAAGCAGGATTACGCCGTGCAGGTGATGGGCCCGGCGGTGGCGGACTTGCATCACTTCGCCCTGGCGCAGAGCGGTCGCCAGGTGCGTATGCGGCGCGGCTGGCGGCGGCGCCAGCAACCACCGTCAGCGTGGCCCGGTGATCAAGGCGAGGGGCTGGTGCGCCTGATTTACCGTGACAACCTGCAACACCGCGATGACATCGAAGAAGCCTATATCCATGCCCTGGGCAAGGCGCAGACACGTGTGGTGATCGCCAACGCGTACTTCTTCCCCGGCTACCGCCTGCTGCGCGCAATCCGCAATGCGGCGCGCCGGGGCGTACAGGTGCAACTGATCATGCAGGGCCAGCCCGATGTGCTGCTGGCCAAGCTGGCGGCGCGCATGCTCTACGACTACTTGCTCAAGGACGGCGTGGTGATCCACGAATATTGCCAGCGCCCACTGCACGGCAAAGTCGCGCTGGTGGATGAGGAGTGGAGCACCGTGGGCTCAAGCAACCTCGACCCGTTGAGCCTGTCGCTGAACCTGGAGGCCAACGTGTTGATTCATGACCGCCGGTTCAACCAACAGCTGTACGAGCGCCTGCAAACCCTAGCGAAAGACCACTGTCAGACCATGCCGGAAAACCGCAAGCCGCGTTTATGGCTATGGCGGTTGACCGTGGGGTTCCTGGTGTTTCATGTGATGCGTCACTTCCCCGCGCTGACGGGTTGGTTGCCGGCGCACAAGCCGCGGTTGAAACCCATCGAGAGCCAGGCCCATGACCTCTGAAGCCAGTGCTTCGCGCTTTGCCAACTGGAAGAAACCACTGACCGCGTTGTTCTTCCTGGCGCTGATTGTGCTGTTCACCCTCCTCGCTCGACGCATCGATTGGAGTGAAGTGCTGCAGACCCTGGGCGATTTCAAGCTGCGCACCTTGTTGATCGCGGGCGCGCTGACGCTGTGCAGTTTTCTGGTGTACGCCAGCTTCGATCTGATCGGCCGCACTTACATCCGCCAGAACCTGGGCTGGAAACAGATTCTGCCGGTGGGGATCATCAGTTATGCGTTCAACCTCAACCTCAGCGCATGGGTCGGCGGCATTGCCATGCGCTATCGATTGTATTCGCGGCTGGGGGTGAGCAACGGCAATATCGCCAAGATCCTCGGCCTGAGCCTGGCAACCAATTGGTTTGGCTACATGGCGCTGGCCGGGGTGGTGTTCAGCAGCGGCCTGGTGCGCATGCCGCCGGGCTGGAAAGTCAGCACTGGCGCGTTGCAGGGCATTGGCCTGGTGTTGGTGCTGGCGAGCCTGGGGTATCTGGCAGCGTGCCAGTTTTGCAAAAAGCGCGCGTGGTCGATCCGGGGCATGGAGATCAATCTGCCGTCGGTGCGCATGGCATGCCTGCAACTGGCCTTGGGCGCGTTGAACTGGTCGCTGATGGCGGCGGTGATCTTCACCCTGCTGCCGGCCAAGCTCGATTATCCACTGGTGTTGGGGGTATTGCTGATCAGCGCGATTGCCGGTGTGCTCACCCATGTTCCTGCGGGTTTGGGCGTGCTGGAGGCGGTGTTTATCGCGCTGTTGCAGCATGAGGCGTCGCGGGGCAGTTTATTGGCGGGGTTGATTGCCTACCGGGCGATTTATTTTATTGTGCCGCTGTTGATTGCATTGGTGATGTACCTCGCGGTGGAGGCCAAGGCCAAGGCGTTGCGGGTGAAGAAGGCACCGGCTTGAATCACTGTTGATTGATCTATTGCCTTCGCGGGCAAGCCCGCTCCCACAGTTGGAATGCATTCTCCCTGCTGGAATGCATTTTCCCTGCTGGAATGCATTTTCCCTGCTGGAATGCACTTTCCCTGCTGGAATGCACTCCCCTGTGGGAGCGGGCTTGCCCGCGAAGGCGGCGTCAATGACACCCCGCTTATCGGGACTGGATGATGCTCAAGCGCTCCCCCACCACCATCTCGGTAATCCAGTCCACCAGGATCGAGGTGTAGGCCTGCTGTGACACAGGATCGCTCAACGAATGGTCGGCACCATCGATGATGCGGTGGGTCAACGAGTGAGTCTGCTGGCACGCCGCGCGGTAGCTCATGATGGTGGCGTGGGGCACGTGGTCGTCCGTCTCGGATTCGACGATCAGCACATCGCCGGTAAATTGCGCACAGGCATGCAAGGCTCGATTGGTCTCGGCGTGTACCAGGGTGCTGCGGTAGTCCATCAGGTCGACCTTATCCAGGTCACGCTTGGGTTTGAGCCATTGCTGGTCGCGGTACAGTGCTGGCACCCGCAGCGCCAGCCAGCGTACCGGGCGCAAGGAAGTGAGGATGGCGGCCAGGTAACCGCCGTAGCTGGTGCCCACCACCGCCACCGCCGAGGTGTCGATGGCCGGGTGGGCGAGCAACCGGTCGTAAGCCGCCAGTAGATCGCGCAGGTTGTCTTCACGCGTCACGCGTGACAGCGCAATGCCTGTGTCGGCGTGACCGCGCAGGTCGAAGGTGAGACACACGCAGCCCAGCCCGGCGATGCCCTTGGCGCGCTCGAGGTCACGCTCCTGGCTACCGCCCCAGCCGTGCACGAACAGCACCCCTGGCACCTTGGATTTCGGGCTCAGGAAGGTGCCGCTCATTTGCTCGTCGTCAATGTCGATTGCAATGCTTTCGCTTCTAGCCGTCATAGGATTTGACCGTCACATACTTGAGAAGAAAGTCACTGTTTTGCGCCGGGCCCCGATACACCTCGATCGCATCCGCCGGCAGTGCCCGGTCCACGTAGGTCTCCACCGAAGACACACGAATGGCGCGCAGGCCGGGGTGGTTGATAAAGCTTTGCAGCGCCGCCACTTCGGCACTGCTGGCGCCGCCCATGCGCCAGGATTGTTCGAGCACACCACTGCGGCGCTGGCCGTTGCCGTCCAGGCCCTGGGCAATGTCGTAATTGCGCCGGGACGCGTAGAAGCCTGGATAGGCCTCGTCGGCGGCGTTATCGAAAACCCGGGCTTGCTCGATAGCCAGGCGTACATCCCCAGGCAATGGGAGCTTGAGCAAGTCTTCATAGTCGCCCGGCACCACCAGCAGGTCGGAGCCGCCGTAGACATCTTCACCCTGCCCGTCCTGGGTCAGGTATTGCTCGCCGCAGTAGCTGAATACGTGATCGCCGATAAAGCTCTGACCGACACTGTGGGTCATCACGTCCTGCAAATCCTGCTCCAGCACCAGGCCTTCATCAATCAGTGCCGCAGCGCCGGGACGCGCCAGCACTGCCTCGAATTCATCCAGGTTGTGGATAACTTCCTGGCCTCGTCCCGCGCAAGCATGCACGGGCTTCAGGCGGATCGGCCCACACTTGAGCAGGTGCGCGGCGGCGGGCCTGGCGTCCTCCAACGCGAAGACGCTCACGCCATCCAACACGACTTTTCGTACGCGCTCAGCGAAGAGGGATGACCAGCCTTCCGGGGCCTTGGCCTGCGGGTTGAACAGGCCGTGGCTGATCGCCTTGGTGCAGATGAAGTCGTGATCGACATAACCGCCCCACAGGTCTTGCGGGCCTCTGACTCGAAGCGCTCGCGCTTGCGCGGCGCCGACCAGGGTCTGGGTGGGCAGCACGTAGAGTTCCCGGCCGGCATGCTGCTGCGCGTCGTAACTGCCGCCGAACTTGAGGCCGAGAATCTGCGCCAGCCAGCGCGCCAGCGCGTGGTTGGTGTCGACCTCATGCTGCGCAGCCCCCTCTCGGGTGGAGTGGGCGACTACGAGTTTCTTGCGTTGTGTCGGGGTCATGCGTTCCCCTCGGCTGTGCAGCCCTGTGTGTAGGGGAAGGAATGCAGGGATCACGCCAAGGCCCGCAGAGTACAGAAGGCTGTCAAATCAAGCCCTTACGCAAAAAGCGATGGCATAACGCCTGTTTTATTCTGCACGAGGCGGCCGTGATTCGGTGGTGTTCTGCACGATCAGACACCAAACCGACTGCGGTAATCACTGGGGGCCAGGCCGGTGATTTTCTTGAAGGTGGCACGAAAGGCGCTGGGGTCTTGGTAACCCACGGTCCAGGCGATGTGGTCGATGGTGCCGTTGGTGAATTCAAGCATTTGCCGCGCCTTGCCCACACGCAGGTGCTGACAGTATTCGGTGGGTTTCAACCCCGTGGCACTGCGAAAGCGCCGTAGGAAAGTGCGCTCTTCCAGGCCCGCCTCTTGCGCCATGGCCGCGACGCTGACATCCACTGCGCCGCTGGCTTGCAGCCAATGCTGAACCTTAAGGATCGCGCCGTCGCCATGCCCGAGAATCGGCGCGAAGTTGCTGCCGCATTGGCTGGCGCTGTCACTGTGTTCGATCACCAGAAAACGCGCAGTATCCGCTGCAACACTCGGGCCCATCAGCCGGTCGACCAGGCGCAGGCCCAGTTCGGACCAGGCCATCAGCCCGGCGGTGGTGATCAGGTCGCCGTCATCGACGATGGGTTTGTCCGCTTCCAGGCGCACAGCGGGAAAGCGCCTGGCGAAGGACTGGGCGGAGGACCAGTGGGTGGTGGCGCTACGCCCGTCCAACAGACCGCTGCGCGCCAGCATGATCGAACCGATACACACGCCGCCGAGCACCGTACCCATCGCGTGCTGCTGGCGGATCCATTCCAGCAGCGCCGGCGGCGCTTGTTCTTCGGTAAAGTCGCCAATGGCGGGTGGCACCAAGACGGCCATCATCGGTTGATCAGGGCCAGGATGGCTGTCGAATACCCGCGCAGGTGTGCCGGTGACATCCACCTGCCAATGACTGACCCGCAGCAACGGCAACTGCGCAGATTGATGCTCGGCGGCGATCCGGTTGGCCACGCCAAACAGGTCGGTCAAACCGTGCACGGCGGCCAGTTGCGCGCCTTGGTAGATCAACACACCCAATTCAACAACAGCCATTGTCAGTTTTCCCCCTGTTTTTGTCGGTGCAGCCAATCCCGGGTGCACACGCCAGCTAAGATACTGGGCCTATCAACCCATCACGAGGCAATACACATGGCCAAGAGAGCACTCATCCTAATCGATATACAGAACGACTACTTCCCGCAGGGCAAGTGGCCGCTCGACGGCGTGGACGCCGCTGCGGACAAGGCGGCGCAGGTGCTGCAAGCGTTTCGGCAGGCCGGGGATGCGGTGATTCACGTGCGCCATGAGTTCACCTCCGAGGACGCGCCGTTCTTCACGCCGGGCTCCGAAGGCGCGCATTTGCATGCAAAGGTGCTGAACCAAGGCAACGAGCCGGTGGTGCTGAAGCATTTCGTCAACGCGTTTCGCGAAACCAACCTGCGTGCATTGCTGGAGCAACGCAGCATCACCGAACTGGTGGTGGTCGGCAGCATGAGCCATATGTGCATCGATGCCGTGGTGCGGGCGGCGGCGGATCTGGGCTACAAGGTCACGCTGATTCACGATGCCTGTGCGACGCGGGACCTGGAGTTCAATGGCCGAGTGATTCCGGCCGCGCAAGTGCACGATGCGTATATGGCATCGTTGGCGTTCGGTTATGCAGGCGTGGTTTCGGCGGACGAATACCTGAAGGCGCAAGCGACGGCGGCATGACCGTCACTTGCTCGGCCGGTGTCAGCGGGAAGCGATGATAAACAGGCGCGGGAATGGCAGCAGGACAGTACCATCGGCCAGGGCTGGGTAAGCTTGGGTAATCCGTGCCTGGTATTGCTGTAGGAACGCAGCCTTTTCGCTATCGGTAAGCGCTGCAAGGAATGGGCGTAATGCCGAGCCCTTGAACCACTCCACCACGGCCGCGTGATTCGCCAACGGGTGCAGGTAGGTGGTGCGCCATATATCGACGGTGCTGCAATGCTGGCTGAGCAGCTCGTAGTAGTAACTCGCGGTGTGGCGTTCGTTGTGTCTGACCGCACCGATCTTGGCGGCCCAGGGTCCATCAGTTGCGACTTCGCGGGCGAGCCGGTGGGCGGGTTCGTCGAGGTTGTCCGGGGTTTGCACGGCCAGGGTGCCGCCGGGTGCCAGTTGACTGACCAGGTGCGGATAGAGTGTGGCGTGGTCCGGCAGCCATTGCAGCGAGGCGTTGGCCAGGATCACGTCGAGTGGTTTCGCCGGGCTCCAGGCGCCAATATCCGCCAGTTCGAAATTCAGCGCCGGCAGGCGTTTACGCGCGTCGGCCAGCATGTCGACGGAGCTGTCCATGCCAGTGACGTGGGCGTCTGGGAAACGCTCGGCCAATACTTCAGTGGAATTGCCGGGGCCGCAGCCCAGGTCGACGGCGCTGTGGATTTCGGTGTTAGGAATGGCCGCGACCAAATCCCGGACTGGGCGGGTACGCTGTTGTTCGAACATCGTGTACTGCTTGGCAGACCAGGTCATGGCGACTCTCCTTCGCTTGGGGTGGGCCACAGCCTAAATCTTGTGAGGCGTGACGACAAACCCGCCGAAACACCACGCCGACTATTTCATGCGCGTCAAAATGCCCAGATAGGGATCGCCAAACAGGGTGAAGTTTTGGCGCAAGATGCCGTCGGACATTGGCGTCAGGCTGGTCGGAATCCGCTGCTTGTGTTTGGGTGAGGGAAACGACGCAGAATTATCCGAGTAGGTGTAACTCTGAAAGTGCAGTTCGTCGCCGACCCAATGCACATCGTTATAGAGGTAATGCCAGGTTCCGTCGCCGGGCATGCTCAGGTAAAAACCGTCGGCGGCGTCTCGCAGGATTTCAACCACAGCGACGTTGTTGGACCCCCATGTCCCAAGGTATCGCTCCATGCCCGGGTGTTCGGGAATGGCCGGCGCGGCGACAAAGTCACTGCTCGCATAGGGGGTATTGCGCGCCTTCTCCGCCTTGAGTTCCGGGTATCGCTCACACACTGAGTCGACGTCGTCGACTTTCTCGAAGTCGTACCTGATTTCCATCCCCCCGGTACGGGAGGTGAGCTGCATGAACTGCGGCGAGAAGGTCAGCACTTTCAGCTCGATGGTTTTGGTCGGCAAGATCATGTTGATCACCTTGCCGTCATCGGCCACGGAATAACGCATCACATCGGTCGGTTCCTGACTGGATGCCACACAGTTGAACGCGTGCAGCAACAGTTGGCCGTCAGGCCTGAATTCGGCCACATTGGTTCTGCCTTCGTTCAACGCCTGCATGGCCCAGATGCCTACGACCAGTTTTTTGTCGCCCGCAAGGGACGCCGAGGCGTTTGGGGCCGCTTGCGGCGTAGGGCAGACGCCAACAAAAATCGCACTGAACAGGAAGACCAGAAGAGTGTTTGGCACGGTGTTCATCCTTGAGGGTGTTTTTCGCAGGCAAACAAAAAGCCCCGAGAGCAGGGCTCAGGGGGCTTTTTGGAAAGACGCTGCACGGCAGGTCCGGGCGGTATCCTAGAACGGGATATCGTCATCAAAGCTGTCGAAATCCGGAGCCGGTTGCGGAGCAGCCTGCTGTGGCGCTGGACGCGACTCACGCTGTGGCTGCTGGCTTGGCTGCGGACGCGACTGCTGTGGGCGCGGTGCCGAGTTGGACATGCCGCCCTGGCCCTGTTGGTCGCCCTGTGGACGGCCGCCCAGCAGTTGCATGGTGCCTTGCATGTCGACCACGATTTCGGTGGTGTAACGCTTGATACCGTCTTTTTCCCACTCGCGGGTCTGCAGCTTGCCTTCGATGTAGACCTGCGAACCTTTGCGCAGGTATTCACCGGCGATCTCTGCCACCTTGCCGAACATCGACACACGGTGCCATTCGGTTTTCTCGACCTTCTGGCCGGTTTGCTTGTCGGTCCACTGTTCGCTGGTCGCCAGACTCAGGTTGGTCACGGCGTTACCGTTAGGCAAGTAGCGAACTTCGGGATCCTGGCCGCATGTACCGACCAATATGACTTTGTTAACCCCACGGGCCATAACGTTCTCCTAGGCTGGGCGCGCTGTCGGCACTGGATTGACCAGTTGCTCGAGCGTCGCGCGATCCAATAATTCGGTGTCCAATTTGATGTAGATGGCGGCTTCTTCGGCGATCACTACCGCATCTGTTACCCCAACAACGGCCTTCAGGCGCTCTACCAGGCCGGCTTCACGAATGGCTTCGGGCGACAACGGCAGGCGCAGGCTTGTGACGTATGGGGGTTCGCGCATGGTAACAGCAAAGGCTAGCCAAAGTGCAGCCAGCCCAGCGCATCCGAGGAACACAACCGACAAACCGCCATGCTGGAACATCCAGCCACCCATGATGCCGCCCAATGCAGAACCAAGGAACTGGCTGGTGGAGTACACCCCCATCGCCGTGCCCTTGCCACCGGCCGGTGAAACTTTACTGATCAGCGAAGGCAACGAAGCCTCCAGCAGGTTGAACGCGGTGAAGAACACCACCGTACCGATGACCAGCGCTCGCAGGCTATCGCCGAACTGCCAGAAGAATAGCTCAGTGAGCATCAGCGTCGCGACGGCGCCGAGCAGCACTTGTTTCATTTTGCGTTTCTTCTCGCCATAGATGATGAACGGGATCATGGCGAAGAACGAAATCAACAGCGCCGTGAGGTAGACCCACCAGTGCTGCTCCTTGGGCAGGCCGGCTTTTTCCACCAGGGCCAGGGGCAAGGCGACGAAGCTGCACATCAGCATCGCGTGTAATACGAAGATACCTAAATCCAGGCGCAGCAGGTCGGGGTGCTTGAGTGTCGGCAACAACGCCTTGCGCGCAACCCCGGACTCACGGTGCTGCAATGTGCCAGTGGAGCGCGGCACCATGAAGGCGACGATCACGATGCCGAACAACGCCATGCCGCCCGTGGCGAGGAACAGCCCGTGCAAGCCGAACGCGCGGGTCAGCAAGGGGCCGACCACCATGGCCACGGCAAACGACAGGCCAATGGTCATGCCGATCATGGCCATGGCCTTGGTGCGATGCTGTTCGCGGGTCAGGTCCGACAGCAGCGCCATGACAGCGGCAGAGATCGCACCGGCGCCCTGTAGGACGCGACCGGCGATCACGCCCCAGATCGAATCGGACTGCGCCGCGAGCACACTGCCGAGGGCGAACACGATCAGCCCCAGGTAAATCACCGGACGACGGCCAACGCGGTCGGAAATGATCCCGAACGGAATCTGGAAAATTGCCTGGGTCAGGCCGTAGGCGCCAATCGCCAGGCCGATGAGGGCGGGGGTCGCGCCTGCGAGATCCATTCCATAGGTCGCGAGTACCGGCAACACCATAAACATGCCAAGCATACGGAAGGCGAACACCAGGGCCAGACCGCTTGCCGCTCGGGTCTCGCCGCTACTCATGCGTTCGCTGTGGGGATCGTGCATGGAAAAACCTCGTGTGAACCGGCGGCGATTCTACCAGTCCCATCGATTGAGAGGGTATATGCGGCGCTTTGCCGCGCAGCTTTCATGTAAGGCTGCAAGCGGCCACTTGACAGTGTATATTCATCCAGTCTTTAGCCGTATACTCCTGCATTATTTACGCCCGCCGTGCGAGGCCATCTTGGACAAGATCCTGATTCGTGGGGCTAGAACCCACAACCTGAAGAACATCGACCTGACCCTGCCCCGGGACAAACTGATCGTCATCACCGGCTTGTCCGGGTCCGGCAAATCGTCCCTGGCGTTCGACACGCTGTATGCCGAAGGCCAGCGGCGCTATGTGGAATCGTTGTCGGCCTATGCCCGGCAGTTCCTGTCGATGATGGAAAAACCCGACGTCGACACGATTGAAGGCCTGTCGCCAGCGATCTCCATCGAACAGAAGTCGACCTCCCATAACCCGCGCTCCACCGTGGGTACCATCACCGAAATCTACGACTACCTGCGTCTTCTCTATGCGCGCGTAGGTATCCCGCGCTGCCCGGACCACGACATTCCCTTGGAAGCCCAGACCGTCAGCCAGATGGTTGACCTGGTACTGGCACAGCCGGAAGGCGCCAAGCTGATGCTGCTGGCGCCGGTGATTCGCGAACGCAAGGGCGAACACCTTTCCGTCTTCGAGGAGCTTCGCGCACAAGGTTTCGTACGCGCGCGGATCAACGGCAAGCTCTATGAGCTGGATGAAGCGCCTAAACTCGACAAGCAGAAGAAGCACTCCATCGATGTCGTGGTGGACCGTTTCAAGGTGCGGGCCGACCTGCAACAGCGCCTGGCGGAATCGTTCGAGACAGCACTGAAGCTGGCAGACGGCATTGCCCTGGTGGCGCCGATGGACGACGAGCCGGGTGAAGAAATCATCTTCTCCGCGCGCTTTGCCTGCCCGATCTGTGGGCACGCCATCAGTGAGCTGGAACCCAAGCTGTTTTCCTTCAACAACCCGGCCGGCGCGTGCCCGACTTGCGATGGCCTCGGTGTGAAGCAGTTCTTCGACATCAAGCGCCTGGTCAACGGCGAGCTGACCCTGGCGGAGGGCGCGATACGCGGCTGGGACCGGCGCAACGTCTACTACTTCCAGATGCTGGGCTCGTTGGCGTCACACTACAAATTCAGCCTCGAAGTGCCGTTCAACCAACTGCCGGCGGATCAGCAGAAGGTCATCCTCCACGGCAGCGGCACGCAGAATGTCGACTTCAAGTACCTGAACGACCGTGGCGACATCGTTAAACGCTCCCACCCGTTCGAAGGCATCGTGCCGAACCTGGAGCGCCGCTACCGCGAAACCGAATCGGCGAGCGTGCGCGAAGAACTGGCGAAGTTCCTAAGCACCCAACCGTGCCCGGATTGCCGGGGCACTCGTTTACGTCGCGAGGCGCGGCATGTGTGGGTAGGCGAGAAGACGTTGCCGGCGGTAACCAACCTGCCTATCGGTGATGCCTGCGAGTACTTTGGCGTGCTTAAACTGACAGGCCGTCGCGGGGAAATTGCCGACAAGATCCTCAAGGAAATTCGCGAGCGACTGCAGTTCCTGGTCAATGTGGGCCTGGACTACCTGTCGCTGGATCGCAGCGCGGATACCTTGTCGGGCGGTGAAGCCCAGCGGATTCGCCTGGCCAGCCAGATTGGTGCCGGTCTTGTCGGGGTGCTGTACATCCTTGATGAGCCGTCCATTGGCTTGCACCAACGGGACAACGATCGCCTGCTCGGCACGCTGAAACACCTGCGGGACATTGGCAACACCGTGATCGTGGTCGAACACGACGAAGATGCGATTCGCCTGGCGGACTACGTCGTCGACATTGGCCCGGGCGCCGGTGTGCATGGTGGGCATATTGTCGCTGAAGGTACGCCTGCCGAAGTCATGGCGCACCCGGACTCACTGACCGGCAAGTACCTGTCTGGTCGCGTCAAGATTGAAGTGCCGGCCAAACGGACACCGCGCAACAAGAAGCTGGGGTTGCACCTCAAGGGTGCGCGCGGGAATAACTTGCGCAATGTGGACCTGGAAATCCCGCTTGGCCTGCTGACCTGCGTGACAGGCGTTTCCGGCTCAGGCAAGTCGACGCTGATCAACAACACCCTGTTCCCGCTGAGCGCTACCGCCTTGAATGGCGCGACCACCCTGGAAGCAGCGGCGCACGACAGCATCAAGGGCCTGGAACACCTGGACAAAGTAGTCGACATCGACCAGAGCCCGATCGGTCGCACGCCACGCTCAAACCCAGCGACCTATACCGGGCTGTTCACGCCGATCCGCGAATTGTTTGCCGGCGTTCCGGAGGCCCGTTCGCGGGGCTACGGGCCAGGCCGGTTCTCGTTCAACGTCAAGGGTGGACGCTGCGAAGCCTGTCAGGGCGATGGCTTGATCAAGGTGGAAATGCACTTCCTTCCGGACATCTACGTGCCGTGTGATGTGTGCAAGAGCAAGCGCTACAACCGCGAAACCCTGGAGATCAAATACAAGGGCAAGAGCATCCATGAAACCCTGGAGATGACCATCGAGGAAGCGCGGGTGTTCTTCGATGCAGTCCCGGCGTTGGCGCGCAAGCTGCAAACGCTGATGGATGTGGGCCTGTCATATATCAAGCTGGGGCAATCGGCGACCACGCTGTCCGGTGGTGAGGCGCAACGGGTCAAGCTGTCGCGCGAGCTGTCCAAGCGCGATACCGGCAAGACCCTCTACATCCTCGATGAACCGACAACCGGCCTGCACTTTGCGGACATCCAGCAACTGCTGGACGTGTTGCACCGCTTGCGCGACCACGGAAACACGGTGGTCGTGATCGAGCACAACCTGGATGTGATCAAAACCGCCGACTGGCTGGTGGACCTTGGACCGGAAGGCGGCTCCAAAGGTGGCCAGATCATCGCGGTAGGTACGCCGGAGCAGGTCTCCGAGATGCCTCAGTCGCACACCGGTTACTACTTGAAACCGTTGTTGGCCCGCGACCGGGCCTGACTTTATCGGGCCCAATGAAAAGCCCCGGTCACCGCTAAGGTGACCGGGGCTTTTTTATAGCCGGGAATCAGAACTGCGATTGCAGGTAATTTTCCAGGCCAATGAGCTTGATCAGGCCCAACTGCTTCTCCAGCCAGTAGGTGTGATCTTCTTCGGTATCGTTCAGCTGCACGCGGAGGATTTCACGAGTGACATAGTCGTTGTGCTGTTCGCAGAGTTCGATGCCTTTGCAGAGTGCAGCACGGACTTTGTATTCCAATCGCAGGTCGGCAGCGAGCATGTCAGGCACTGTCGTACCTACATCCAGGTCATCTGGACGCATACGTGGCGTGCCTTCGAGCATCAGGATACGGCGCATCAGCGCGTCTGCGTGCTGTGCCTCTTCTTCCATTTCGTGGTTGATACGCTCGTAGAGCTCAGTAAAGCCCCAGTCTTCGTACATACGCGAATGGATGAAATATTGGTCACGAGCTGCCAGTTCGCCCGTCAGCAACGTGTTGAGGTAATCGATTACGTCGGGGTGACCTTGCATCGCCCTACATCTCCCTGCTTGAAAGTCTGTAGTTTGAACCATGATGACTTGGAGGTCACGGGATCAACGGCAGAAAAGTGAAGATTTTCGCAGAAAAGTAGCTGAAATAACGCAAAAACCGCCCAAATGAGGGCGGTTCTGCTTATCGTTTAGAGTCAGTTAAGCGATACACCCAACGCCTTTGCGATTGCTTCTCCATAAGCCGGGTCGGCCTTTTGGAAGTGCGCCAGTTGACGCTGAACCACATCACTGGAAACCCCAGCCATTGCGCCGGCGATGTTGTTGACGAGCAAGTCTTTCTGCTCGGCGCTCATCAAGCGAAACAGTGCACCCGCGTGGCTGTAGTAATCCGTGTCTTCGCGGTGATCGTAACGGTCTGCGGCACCGCTCAGGGTCAGCGCGGGCTCTGCGTACTGAGGCGCTTGTTTAGGCGCATCGGCGTAGCTGTTCGGCTCGTAGTTAGGTGTACCACCGCCATTGCTGCCGAACGCCATCGAACCGTCGCGCTGGTAGCTGTTCACCGGGCTACGTGGGGCGTTCACCGGCAGCTGCTGGTGGTTGGTGCCGACACGGTAGCGATGGGCATCTGCGTAGGCGAATACACGGCCCTGCAGCATGCGGTCCGGCGACAGACCTACACCCGGAACCATATTGCTCGGTCCAAACGCAGCCTGTTCGACTTCAGCGAAGTAGTTCTGCGGATTACGGTTGAGTTCCAGTTCACCCACTTCGATCAGCGGGAATTCCTTCTGCGACCAGGTCTTGGTCACGTCAAAAGGGTTCTCGTAGTGCGCATTGGCCTGGGCCTCCGTCATGATCTGGATGCACACGCGCCATTTCGGGAAGTCACCACGCTCGATCGCACCGAACAGATCGCGCTGCGCGTAATCGGGGTCTGTACCGGCCAGGCGAGCGGCTTCAGCTGGAGCCAGATTCTTGATGCCCTGCTTGGTTTTGTAGTGCCACTTCACCCAGTGACGCTCACCCTTGGCGTTGATCAGGCTGTAGGTGTGGCTACCGAAGCCGTGCATGTGACGATAGCCATCCGGGATACCACGGTCCGAAAACAGGATGGTGACCTGATGCAGCGCTTCTGGAGAATGCGACCAGAAATCCCACATCATCTGCGCGCTTTTCAGATTGCTCTGGGGCAGACGCTTCTGGGTGTGGATGAAGTCAGGAAATTTCAGCGGATCACGGATGAAGAACACAGGGGTGTTGTTACCCACGATGTCCCAGTTGCCTTCTTCGGTGTAGAACTTCAGAGCAAAGCCACGAGGGTCACGCTCTGTATCCGCCGAGCCACGCTCACCGCCTACCGTGGAAAACCGCAGGAAGGTGGGGGTTTGCTTACCTACGCTCTCGAACAGCTTGGCGCTGGTGTATTGGGTAATATCTTTGCTTACCGTGAAAGTACCGTAGGCGCCTGAACCCTTGGCGTGCACACGTCGCTCAGGGATGTTTTCACGGTTGAAGTGAGCGAGCTTCTCGATCAGGTGGAAGTCGTCGAGCAGCAACGGACCACGCGGGCCGGCGGAACGGGAATTCTGATTGTCCGCGACGGGAGCGCCGCTGGCGGTGGTAAGAACTTTATTCTGGCTCATGCTCAATTTTCCTCAGGTCGGACTTGGAACTGCCGGCTAATCGGCTTGGATAGAGTATTGGTCATCCATATGACGCCTACAAATTCATTAAATTGTAAGCATCGATAGAGAATAACTACCAACCCCCTAAACACCATAGTGCCGAGCACCACCTGTGGAAGCTTGTACCTATCGCGCTATTTCTTACGCGCACAAAAAACCGGGCACTAGGCCCGGTTCTTCGTTACAGACTGACGTCTTACTCGGCGCTTACAGCTTCGCCGGCAGTAGCACGATCAACCAACTCGACGTACGCCATAGGCGCGTTGTCGCCAGCGCGGAAACCGCACTTGAGGATGCGCAGGTAGCCACCCTCACGGGTAGCGTAACGCTTGCCCAGGTCGTTGAAGAGCTTACCAACGATAGCTTTCGAACGGGTACGGTCGAAAGCCAGACGGCGGTTAGCCAGGCTGTCTGTCTTGGCCAAAGTGATCAGCGGCTCAGCAACGCGACGCAGTTCTTTAGCTTTCGGCAGTGTAGTTTTGATCAGCTCGTGCTCGAACAGCGACACCGCCATGTTTTGGAACATGGCCTTGCGGTGCGAGCTGGTACGGCTCAGGTGACGACCACTTTTACGATGACGCATGGTTCATTCCTTACCAAACTCACGTTCGGTGATTACGACGATCAGGCAGTCGCCTTGTCGTCCTTCTTAAGACTTGCAGGCGGCCAGTTGTCGAGGCGCATGCCGAGGGACAGACCGCGGGAGGCCAGAACGTCCTTGATTTCAGTCAAGGATTTCTTGCCCAGGTTCGGAGTCTTCAACAGTTCTACTTCGGTACGCTGAATCAGGTCGCCGATGTAGTAAATGTTTTCCGCCTTAAGGCAGTTAGCCGAACGTACAGTCAGTTCCAGATCGTCAACCGGGCGAAGCAGGATCGGATCGATCTCGTCTTCCTGCTCGATTACCACTGGTTCGCTGTCACCTTTGAGGTCGACGAACGCAGCCAACTGCTGTTGCAGGATGGTTGCAGCGCGGCGGATAGCCTCTTCAGGATCCAGAGTACCGTTGGTTTCCAGATCAATAACCAGCTTGTCCAGGTTAGTACGCTGCTCGACACGGGCGTTTTCCACCACGTATGCGATACGGCGAACCGGGCTGAACGAAGAGTCAAGCTGCAAGCGACCAATGCTGCGGCTTTCGTCTTCATCGCTCTGACGCGAGTCGGCCGGTTCATAACCACGACCACGAGCTACGGTGAGCTTCATGTTCAGGGCGCCGTTAGACGCCAGGTTAGCGATTACGTGATCGGGGTTAACGATCTCGACATCATGATCCAGCTGAATATCGGCAGCGGTAACCACCCCCGAACCCTTCTTCGACAAGGTCAGCGTAACTTCGTCACGGCCGTGCAGCTTGATAGCCAGACCTTTAAGGTTCAACAGGATTTCAATTACGTCTTCCTGTACACCTTCGATGGCGCTGTACTCGTGGAGCACACCGTCAATCTCGGCCTCGACTACTGCACAGCCGGGCATTGAGGACAACAGGATGCGGCGCAGCGCGTTGCCCAGGGTGTGGCCAAAACCACGCTCGAGAGGCTCGAGAGTGATCTTGGCGCGGGTTGGACTGACAACCTGCACATCAATGTGGCGGGGTGTCAGGAACTCATTTACCGAAATCTGCATGGATGCACCTATTTTCTAGCCCTTACTTGGAGTAGAGCTCGACAATCAGGCTTTCGTTGATGTCGGCGGACAGATCACTGCGAGCTGGAACGTTCTTGAAAACGCCCGACTTCTTCTCAGTGTCTACTTCTACCCATTCTACGCGGCCACGTTGGGCACACAGATCGAGAGCTTGGACAATGCGAAGTTGGTTTTTTGCTTTCTCGCGAATCGCGACCACGTCACCAGCACGAACCTGGTAGGACGGGACGTTAACGGTTTGGCCGTTTACGCTGACGGATTTGTGCGATACCAGCTGACGGGATTCGGCACGAGTAGAACCAAAGCCCATACGGTATACAACGTTGTCCAGACGGCATTCGAGCAGTTGCAGCAGGTTTTCACCGGTTGCACCTTTCTTGCCAGCAGCTTCTTTGTAGTAGCCGCTGAACTGACGCTCGAGAACGCCGTAGATACGACGGACCTTCTGCTTTTCACGCAGTTGGGTGCCGTAGTCGGACTGGCGACCGCGGCGTTGGCCGTGGATACCAGGTGCTGCTTCAATGTTGCACTTCGATTCGATCGCGCGCACGCCGCTCTTCAGGAAGAGATCGGTGCCTTCGCGACGAGCGAGTTTGCATTTTGGACCAATGTAACGAGCCATTCTTTACAATCTCCTGGATTACACGCGGCGCTTCTTCGGCGGACGGCACCCGTTGTGCGGGATTGGCGTCACGTCGGTGATGCTGGCGATCTTATAGCCACAGCCGTTCAAAGCACGGACAGCAGACTCACGACCTGGACCTGGACCTTTGACGTTAACGTCGAGGTTTTTCAGGCCATATTCCAGCGCAGCTTGACCAGCACGTTCAGCAGCTACTTGAGCAGCAAACGGGGTGGACTTGCGGGAACCGCGGAAACCCGAACCACCAGAGGTAGCCCAAGAAAGCGCGTTACCTTGACGGTCGGTGATGGTCACGATGGTGTTGTTAAAAGAAGCATGGATGTGGGCGATGCCATCAACCACTGTCTTTTTAACTTTTTTACGAGGACGAGCAGCAGGTTTTGCCATGATAATTTTCCTGTCGATTCGCTGGGGCGATTACTTGCGGATCGGCTTACGCGGACCTTTACGGGTACGCGCGTTAGTCTTGGTACGCTGACCGCGTACTGGAAGACCACGACGATGACGCAGACCGCGATAGCAACCGAGGTCCATCAAACGCTTGATTTTCATGTTGATTTCGCGACGCAGATCACCTTCAGTGGTGAACTTCGCCACTTCGCCACGCAGCTGTTCAATCTGCTCGTCGCTCAGATCCTTGATCTTAGCGGCTGGGTTTACCCCAGCAACTGCGCAAATTTTCTGCGCAGTAGTGCGACCAACACCATAGATGTAGGTCAGCGAGATAACAGTGTGCTTGTTATCTGGAATGTTAACGCCTGCAATACGGGCCATTCAGTGGGACTCCAATTGACAGCTACCTACGCCCCGGAAGCCAAGAAATAGGGCGCGAGATAATATCGCTGTAATAACAAATAATCAACCCGGCAGCGCACTAGCTGCCGGGCTTCAAGCGGATCACACTCAGCCTTGGCGCTGTTTGTGACGCGGTTCCGCGCTGCAAATTACTCGAACAACACCTTCGCGGCGAATAATCTTGCAGTTACGGCACAGCTTTTTCACCGATGCACGAACTTTCATCACCAACTCCTCGAACCTTATGGGTACTCAGCGCAACATGCCGCTGCCGTAGCCCTTCAGGTTGGCTTTCTTCATCAGGGATTCGTACTGGTGCGAAACGAGGTGCGATTGTACTTGGGACATGAAGTCCATCACAACCACGACGACGATCAGCAACGAGGTCCCGCCAAGGTAGAACGGAACGTTTGCTGCAACCACCAGGAACTGGGGCAGCAAGCACACGGCCGTCATATATAGAGCACCGAACAGGGTCAAACGAGTCAGAACGCCATCAATGTAGCGTGCCGACTGCTCACCTGGACGGATGCCCGGAATAAAGGCACCGGACTTCTTCAGGTTTTCCGCTACGTCTTTCGGATTGAACATCAACGCCGTATAGAAGAAGCAGAAGAAAATAATCCCTGCACTAAACAGCAGAATATTCAACGGCTGACCAGGAGCGATCGACTGAGAGAGGTCCTGCAGCCAGCCCATATTTTCAGACTGACCAAACCAGGTACCCAACGAAGCCGGAAACAGCAAAATGCTGCTCGCGAAAATCGCCGGGATAACACCGGCCATATTCACTTTCAGCGGCAAGTGGCTGGTCTGCGCAGCAAAAACCTTACGGCCCTGCTGACGCTTGGCGTAGTGAACAGCAATACGACGCTGGCCACGCTCAATGAACACCACAAAACCGATAATCGCTACTGCCAGCAAACCGATGGCAACCAGGGCAAAAATATTGATATCACCCTGACGCGCAGACTCGAAAGACTGCCCGATTGCTCTCGGAAGACCGGCGACGATACCTGCGAAAATCAACATCGAGATACCGTTACCAACACCACGCTCAGTAATCTGCTCACCCAGCCACATCATGAACATCGCACCAGCCACAAAAGTGGATACCGCGACGAAATGGAAGCCAAAGTCACCAGTGAACGCAACGCCCTGCCCCGCCAGGCCAACGGACATGCCGATAGCTTGAACCAGGGCGAGAGCGACAGTGCCGTAGCGGGTGTACTGGCTAATCTTGCGACGGCCAGCTTCACCTTCCTTCTTCAACTGCTCCAGCTGCGGGCTGACGGCGGTCATCAGTTGCATGATGATCGATGCCGAAATGTACGGCATGATCCCCAGTGCAAAGATGCTCATCCGTTCCAGCGCGCCGCCGGAAAACATGTTGAACAAGCTAAGAATGGTCCCCTCATTCTGTCGAAACAGGTCTGCGAGTCGGTCCGGGTTGATACCTGGAACCGGGATGTGTGCGCCTATTCGGTAGACGATAATCGCCAGGAACAGAAAACGCAGACGAGCCCAAAGTTCAGACATACCGCCTTTGCCGAGCGCTGAGAGAGCACCTTGCTTAGCCATTTATTCCTCGAACTTGCCGCCAGCTGCTTCGATAGCCGAACGCGCACCTTTGGTGGCGCCGATTCCCTTGCCGATAGTGACAGCGCGAGTCACTTCACCGGACAGCATGATTTTCACACGCTGTACGTTGACGTTGATCACGTTGGCATCTTTCAGGGTCTGCACAGTAACGATGTCGCCTTCCACTTTAGCCAGCTCGGACAGACGCACTTCTGCGCGATCCATGGCTTTCAGGGATACGAAACCGAACTTAGGCAGGCGACGATGCAGCGGCTGTTGACCGCCTTCAAAGCCTGGAGCGATGGTGCCACCGGAGCGGGAGGTTTGACCTTTGTGGCCACGGCCACCAGTCTTACCCAAACCGCTACCGATACCACGGCCCGGACGATGCTTTTCGCGACGGGAACCCGGCGCTGGACTCAGATCATTGAGTTTCATCGATTAACCCTCGACACGCAGCATGTAGTAAGCCTTGTTGATCATCCCGCGATTCTCGGGAGTATCAAGTACTTCTACAGTGTGACCGATGCGACGCAGACCCAGACCCTTAACGCACAGTTTGTGGTTAGGGATGCGGCCGGTCATGCTTTTGATCAGCGTTACTTTAACGGTAGCCATGATCAGAAGATCTCCTTGACAGTCAGGCCACGCTTAGCAGCGATGGACTCAGGAGATTGCATAGCTTTCAAACCTTTGAAAGTGGCGTGAACCACGTTTACCGGGTTAGTCGAGCCGTAGCACTTGGCCAGAACGTTCTGAACGCCAGCAACTTCGAGGACAGCACGCATAGCGCCGCCAGCGATGATACCGGTACCTTCAGAAGCAGGCTGCATGTACACCTTCGAAGCGCCATGGGCGGACTTCATTGCGTACTGCAGAGTGGTGCCGTTCAGGTCAACTTGGATCATGTTGCGACGAGCAGCTTCCATTGCCTTCTGGATCGCAGCAGGCACTTCACGCGACTTGCCACGGCCGAAGCCAACACGGCCTTTACCATCACCAACCACGGTCAACGCGGTGAAGGTGAAGATACGGCCGCCTTTAACGGTTTTGGCTACGCGGTTAACTTGAACCAGCTTCTCAATGTAGCCTTCGTCGCGCTTTTGGTCGTTATTTGACATAACTTAGAACTCCAGCCCAGCTTCACGAGCGCCATCAGCAAGCGCTTTCACGCGGCCATGGTACTTGAAGCCAGAGCGGTCGAAAGCCACTTGCGAGACGCCAGCGGCCTTAGCACGCGTAGCGACCAGCTGGCCAACCTTAGTGGCCGCGTCGATGTTGCCAGTGGCACCATCACGCAGTTCTTTATCCAAAGTCGAGGCGCTTGCCAGGACTTTGTTGCCGTCGGCCGAGATGACCTGGGCGTAGATGTGCTGCGACGAGCGGAACACGCAGAGACGCACGACTTCGAGTTCGTGCATTTTCAGGCGTGCTTTGCGAGCGCGACGCAGTCGAGTAACTTTTTTGTCGGTCATTTGCTATGCCCTACTTCTTCTTGGCTTCTTTACGACGGACGACTTCGTCCGCGTAGCGCACACCTTTGCCTTTGTACGGCTCTGGTGGACGGAAGTCGCGGATCTCAGCAGCCACTTGACCTACCAGTTGCTTGTCGATGCCCTTGATCAGGATATCGGTCTGGCTAGGAGTCTCAGCGGTGATGCCTTCCGGCAGTTCGTAATCCACTGGGTGCGAGAAGCCAAGGGCCAGGTTCAAAACCGTGCCTTTTGCTTGCGCTTTGTAACCAACACCGACCAGCTGGAGCTTGCGCTCGAAGCCTTGGCTTACGCCTTGGACCATGTTGTTTACCAACGCACGCGTGGTACCGGCCATTGCGCGAGTTTGTTGATCGCCATTGCGAGCAGCGAAACGCAGCTCACCAGCTTCTTCAACGATCTCAACGGACGAATGGATGTTCAGTTCAAGAGTACCCTTGGCACCCTTCACCGAAAGCTGTTGGCCTGCGAATTTTACTTCGACACCGGCTGGCAGCTTAACGGGGTTCTTAGCGACGCGAGACATGCTTATCCCCCCTTAGAACACAGTGCAAAGAACTTCGCCGCCGACACCGGCAGCGCGCGCAGCACGATCCGTCATCACACCTTTGTTGGTGGAGACGATAGACACGCCCAGACCGCCACGAACTTTCGGCAGATCTTCAGCGGACTTGTACTGACGCAGGCCTGGACGGCTAACGCGCTTCACTTCCTCGATGACCGAACGGCCTTCGAAGTACTTCAGCTCGATGGACAGCAGTGCTTTAACATCGCTGCTGATCTGATAATCCGCAATGTAGCCTTCGTCTTTCAGGACTTTGGCAACAGCTACCTTCAACTTGGAAGATGGCATGCTTACGACGGACTTTTCAGCCATCTGGGCATTACGGATACGAGTTAGCATGTCCGCTAACGGGTCCTGCATACTCATGGGCTAGACGCTCCTAATACAAAAAAATTAGCCTTGCGGCTACATATATCACCGAGAATCTCCGGGTAAAAAACACGGGCTCAGGCGAGCCGCGTATTTTAGACACACTCCGGAAATGAAACAAGCCCCAAAAGGGGCTTGTTCCAGATTCAAGGTCACCGGCGGTCAGTATCTTTCGATTCAGACCACCCGGACGTTGAAAGTACTTACCAGCTGGCTTTAACCAGACCTGGTACGTCACCACGCATTGCCGCTTCACGCAGTTTGTTACGGCCGAGGCCGAACTTGCGGTAAACGCCGTGTGGACGACCGGTCAGGCGGCAGCGGTTACGCATGCGCGAAGCGCTTGCGTCACGTGGCTGCTTCTGCAGAGCTACTGTAGCTTCCCAACGTGCTTCTGGACTTGCGTTCAGATCAACGATGATTGCTTTCAGTGCTGCACGCTTCTTGGCGTACTTGGCAACCGTGAGCTGACGCTTCAGCTCGCGGTTTTTCATGCTCATCTTGGCCATGGTCCTACTCCAATCAGTTGCGGAACGGGAATTTGAAAGCACGCAACAGGGCGCGACCTTCATCATCGTTCTTGGCAGTGGTGGTCAGGGTGATGTCCAGACCGCGGAGAGCATCGATCTTGTCGTAGTCGATTTCCGGGAAGATGATCTGCTCTTTCACGCCCATGCTGTAGTTACCACGACCATCGAAGGACTTGGCATTCAGGCCGCGGAAGTCGCGAACCCGAGGCAGGGAGATCGACAGCAGACGATCCAGGAATTCGTACATACGCTCACGGCGCAGGGTCACTTTGACGCCGATCGGCCAACCTTCACGGACTTTAAAGCCAGCGATGGATTTCCGAGCGTAGGTCACAACGACTTTCTGGCCGGTGATCTTTTCCAGGTCAGCAACAGCGTGCTCGATGACTTTTTTGTCGCCGATCGCTTCGCCCAGACCCATGTTCAGGGTGATTTTGGTAACGCGCGGAACTTCCATCACGTTCCCAAGCTTAAGTTCTTCCTTAAGCTTAGGGGCGATTTCCTTCCGGTAAATCTCTTGTAGTCGTGCCATGGTCTAATCTACCTAGCAGTGTTCAAGCATCAACCGCTTTTTGGGTCGACTTGAAGACACGAATTTTCTTACCGTCTTCTACTTTGAAACCAACGCGGTCAGCCTTGTTGGTTTCGCCGTTGAAGATGGCGACGTTAGAAGCATCCAGCGGAGCTTCTTTCTCGACGATACCGCCCTGCACGCCCGACATCGGGTTAGGCTTGGTATGACGCTTAACCAGGTTCAGACCACCGATAACCAGACGGTTATTAGCGAGAACCTTAAGCACCTTACCGCGCTTACCTTTGTCTTTGCCGGCGATCACGATGATCTCGTCGTCACGACGAATCTTTTGCATGTCGGATCTCCTTACAGCACTTCTGGGGCGAGCGAGACGATCTTCATGAACTTCTCAGTACGAAGTTCACGGGTCACTGGCCCAAAGATACGGGTGCCGATCGGCTCTTGCTTGTTGTTCAGAAGAACAGCAGCGTTGCCATCAAAGCGGATAATGGAGCCATCAGCACGACGTACGCCGTGACGAGTGCGGACTACAACAGCAGTCATCACTTGGCCTTTTTTCACTTTACCGCGAGGAATTGCTTCCTTCACGGTAACTTTGATGATGTCACCGATACCAGCGTAACGACGATGGGAGCCACCCAGCACCTTGATGCACATAACACGGCGAGCGCCGCTGTTATCGGCCACATCGAGCATGGATTGAGTCTGAATCATATAATTTCTCCGACCCCTAGTCCTTAGACTTCCACAGCGCGTTCGAGAACATCAACCAGTGCCCAAGACTTGGTCTTGGCCAGCGGACGAGTTTCACGAATAGTGACTTTGTCGCCGATGTGGCACTGATTGGTTTCGTCGTGCGCGTGCAGCTTAGTCGAACGCTTAACATATTTACCGTAGATCGGGTGCTTAACGCGACGCTCGATCAAAACGGTGATGGTTTTGTCCATCTTGTCGCTGACAACACGGCCAGTCAGCGTACGGACAGTCTTTTCGGCTTCAGCCATGATCACTTACCTGCCTGCTGGTTGAGCACAGTCTTCACGCGAGCGATGTCACGCTTAACTTGCGAGAGCAGATGAGACTGCCCCAACTGGCCAGTTGCTTTCTGCATACGCAGATTGAACTGGTCGCGCAGCAAGCCGAGCAGTTGCTCGTTCAGCTGCTGTGCGGATTTTTCACGAAGTTCATTCGCTTTCATCACATCACCGTCCGTTTAACAAAGGAGGTGGCGAGCGGCAGCTTTGCAGCAGCCAGGGCGAAAGCCTCACGCGCCAGCTCTTCAGAAACACCCTCGATCTCATACAGGACCTTGCCTGGCTGAATCTGGGCTACCCAGTATTCCACGTTACCCTTACCTTTACCCATCCGCACTTCGAGAGGCTTCTTGGAGATCGGCTTGTCCGGGAATACACGGATCCAGATCTTGCCGCCACGTTTTACGTGACGGGTCAGAGCACGACGCGCTGACTCGATCTGACGAGCGGTGAGACGACCACGAGCTACAGACTTCAGCGCGAACTCGCCGAAGCTGACTTTGCTACCGCGCTGAGCCAGACCACGGTTGTGGCCTGTCATCTGCTTGCGGAACTTCGTACGCTTAGGTTGCAACATTTGGCGTACCCCTTACTTAGCAGCTTTTTTACGAGGCGCTGGTGCTTGTGGTTTCAGTTCTTCTTGGCGACCACCAATTACTTCGCCTTTGAAGATCCAAACCTTTACACCGATCACACCGTAAGTGGTGTGAGCTTCGTAGTTGGCATAGTCGATGTCGGCACGCAGGGTGTGCAGTGGCACACGACCTTCGCGATACCATTCAGTACGTGCGATTTCAGCACCGCCGAGACGACCGCTCACTTGGATTTTGATGCCTTTGGCACCAATGCGCATGGCGTTCTGTACTGCGCGCTTCATAGCGCGACGGAACATTACGCGACGCTCCAGCTGCTGAGCTACGCTCTGCGCAACCAGCATACCGTCGAGCTCCGGCTTGCGGATCTCTTCGATATTGATGTGCACAGGCACACCCATTTGCTTGGTCAGGTCCTGACGCAGTTTCTCAACATCTTCACCTTTCTTCCCGATAACGATACCTGGACGAGCGGTGTGGATGGTGATACGTGCAGTTTGGGCCGGACGATGGATATCGATACGGCTTACGGACGCGCTTTTTAGTTTGTCTTGGAGATACTCACGCACCTTCAGATCAGCGAACAAGTAGTCCGCATAAGTCCGACCGTCTGCGTACCAGACGGAGGTGTGCTCCTTGACGATTCCCAGGCGAATGCCAATGGGATGTACTTTCTGACCCATCTCTTCGACTCCGTTACTTGTCAGCAACCTTGACAGTGATATGGCAAGACCGCTTGACGATGCGATCAGCACGGCCTTTGGCACGTGGCATGATGCGCTTCAGCGAACGCCCTTCGTTGACGAAAACGGTGCTGACCTTCAGGTCATCAACGTCTGCGCCTTCGTTATGCTCGGCGTTGGCTACGGCCGACTCCAGCACTTTCTTCATGATCTCGGCGGCTTTCTTACTGCTGAAAGCCAACAGGTTGAGCGCTTCGCCCACCTTCTTCCCGCGGATCTGGTCGGCGACCAAGCGGGCTTTCTGGGCGGAGATTCGAGCGCCCGACAACTTAGCGGCTACTTCCATTTCCTAACCCCTTAACGCTTGGCTTTCTTGTCTGCCACGTGCCCACGATAAGTGCGGGTACCGGCAAACTCGCCCAGTTTGTGGCCGACCATGTCTTCGTTAACGAGAACTGGGACGTGTTGACGACCGTTGTGTACTGCGATGGTCAGACCGACCATTTGTGGCAGGATCATCGAACGACGCGACCAGGTCTTAACTGGTTTGCGATCGTTCTTTTCCGCCGCCACTTCGATCTTCTTCAGTAGGTGAAGATCAATAAAAGGACCTTTTTTCAGAGAACGTGGCACTGTCGTATCCCTCTATTTACTTGCGACGACGGACGATCATTTTGTCGGTACGCTTATTACCACGAGTCTTCGCGCCCTTAGTCGGGAAGCCCCATGGCGATACCGGATGACGACCACCAGAGGTACGACCTTCACCACCACCGTGTGGGTGGTCAACCGGGTTCATGGCAACACCACGAACGGTTGGGCGAACGCCACGCCAGCGTTTGGCACCAGCTTTACCCAGCGAACGCAGGCTGTGCTCGGAGTTCGAGACTTCGCCCAGGGTCGCACGGCATTCAGCCAGCACTTTACGCATCTCACCAGAACGCAGACGCAGGGTCACGTAGACACCTTCACGAGCGATCAGCTGAGCCGAAGCACCAGCGGAACGAGCGATCTGTGCGCCTTTACCTGGCTTCAATTCGATGCCGTGTACGGTGCTACCAACTGGAATGTTACGCAGTTGCAGAGCGTTGCCCGGCTTGATCGGTGCCAGGGCACCTGCGATCAGCTGGTCGCCAGCGCTCACGCCTTTAGGGGCGATGATGTAGCGACGCTCGCCATCTGCGTACAGCAGCAGAGCGATGTGAGCAGTACGGTTTGGATCGTATTCGATACGCTCGACAGTGGCAGAGATGCCATCTTTGTCGTTGCGACGGAAGTCGACCAGACGATAATGCTGCTTATGGCCACCACCGATGTGACGAGTGGTAATACGACCATTGTTGTTACGACCACCAGACTTCGATTTTTTCTCGAGCAGCGGTGCGTGAGGAGCGCCTTTATGCAGCTCCTGGTTGACCACCTTGACCACAAAACGGCGGCCAGGGGAAGTCGGTTTGCATTTAACGATTGCCATGATGCACCCCTTCCTTACTCAGCACTGCTGCTGAAATCGAGATCTTGGCCTGGCTGAAGGGAGATAACTGCCTTCTTCCAGTCATTACGCTTGCCCAGACCGCGAGCAGTGCGCTTGCTCTTACCCAGAACATTCAGGGTAGTAACACGCTCTACTTTCACGCTGAACAGGCTTTCGACGGCCTTCTTGATTTCCAGCTTGGTTGCGTCAGTTGCAACCTTGAAAACGAACTGGCCTTTCTTGTCAGCCAGAACCGTAGCCTTTTCGGAAACGTGCGGGCCAAGCAGAACTTTAAATACGCGTTCCTGGTTCATCCCAGCAGCTCCTCGAATTTCTTCACGGCCGACACGGTGATCAACACCTTGTCGTATGCGATCAGACTAACTGGATCGGAACCTTGCACGTCACGTACATCAACGTGTGGCAGGTTGCGAGCAGCCAGGTACAGGTTCTGATCAACAGCTTCAGACACGATCAAAACGTCGGTCAGGCTCATGTTGTTCAGTTTGCCCAGCAGATCTTTGGTTTTTGGACTTTCAACAGCGAAGTCCTGAACCACGACCAGACGATCAGTACGCACGAGTTCAGCAAGGATGGAGCGCAGTGCTGCGCGATACATCTTCTTGTTGAGCTTCTGAGAGTGATCCTGTGGACGAGCTGCGAAAGTGGTACCGCCGCCACGCCAGATTGGGCTACGGATAGTACCGGCACGAGCACGGCCAGTGCCTTTCTGACGCCAAGGGCGCTTACCGCCACCACGTACGTCGGAACGGGTCTTTTGCTGCTTGCTACCTTGACGGCCGCCGGCCATGTAGGCCACGACTGCTTGGTGAACCAGCGTCTCGTTGAATTCGCCGCCAAATGTCAGTTCGGAAACTTCGATCGCTTGAGCGTCATTTACATTTAATTGCATGTCAGCTTCCCCTTAACCGCGAGCCTTGGCCGCTGGACGTACAACCAGGTTGCCGCCAGTAGCGCCAGGAACAGCACCCTTGACCAACAACAGATTGCGTTCAGCGTCGACGCGCACTACTTCGAGGGACTGCACGGTCACGCGCTCAGCGCCCATATGACCGGACATTTTTTTGCCCTTGAATACACGACCAGGAGTCTGGCACTGGCCAATAGAGCCCGGGACGCGGTGGGAAACGGAGTTACCGTGAGTGTTGTCTTGGCCACGGAAATTCCAACGCTTGATCGTACCCTGGAAGCCTTTACCCTTGGACTGACCGGTTACATCAACCAGTTGACCAGCGGCGAAGATTTCAGCGTTGATCAGATCGCCAGCCTGGTAGTCGCCATCTTCAAGACGGAACTCCATAACAGTACGACCAGCTGCAACGTTTGCTTTTGCGAAGTGACCTGCTTGAGCAGCAGTCACGCGCGAAGCACGACGCTCGCCGACAGTGACTTGCACTGCACGATAGCCATCGGTTTCTTCAGTTTTGAACTGGGTGACGCGATTCGGTTCGATCTCAATGACCGTGACCGGAATGGAGACACCTTCTTCGGTGAAAATACGGGTCATACCGCATTTACGACCGACTACACCAATAGTCATGTTGTAAACCTCATGAGTGTACGGGGCTTTCACCCGCTATGGCCGCCCATTTCAGAGCGTTACACGACTAAGACCCAAGTCTTAGCCGAGGCTGATCTGTACTTCCACACCGGCCGCCAGATCAAGCTTCATAAGTGCATCAACGGTTTTATCCGTTGGCTGGACGATGTCCAGTACGCGCTTATGAGTACGGATCTCGTACTGGTCACGCGCGTCTTTGTTGACGTGCGGGGAGACCAGAACGGTGAACCGCTCTTTACGGGTAGGCAGTGGAATTGGACCACGCACTTGTGCACCAGTACGTTTCGCGGTTTCCACGATTTCCTGGGTGGATTGGTCGATCAGGCGATGGTCAAAAGCCTTCAACCTGATACGGATTTGCTGATTTTGCATTGGATTTCAGACTCCGGCTGCTATTCCCAGCGAGCGCAATACGCCCGTTAAAAGGAGGCGCAATTCTATAGACGCCCCAGATAGGTGTCAACCCAATAAAAAAAGCCCCCGCTGAGCGGGGGCCTTTTTCAAAGCATCAAGCTAACTCAAAAAAGAGCTTACTCGATGATTTTAGCTACAACACCAGCACCAACGGTACGGCCGCCTTCACGAATAGCGAAGCGCAGACCGTCTTCCATTGCGATGGTTTTGATCAGGGTAACTTCCATTTGGATGTTATCACCTGGCATTACCATTTCAACGCCTTCTGGCAGCTGGCAGTTACCAGTCACGTCAGTAGTACGGAAGTAGAACTGAGGACGGTAGCCTTTGAAGAACGGAGTGTGACGACCGCCTTCTTCCTTGCTCAGAACGTAGACTTCTGCGGTGAACTTGGTGTGCGGCTTAACGGTGCCTGGCTTAACCAGAACCTGGCCACGCTCAACGTCGTCACGCTTGGTACCACGCAGCAGAACGCCGCAGTTCTCGCCAGCACGACCTTCGTCGAGCAGCTTGCGGAACATTTCAACACCGGTGCAGGTGGTGACGGTAGTGTCACGCAGACCAACGATTTCCAGCGGATCTTGAACGCGAACGATACCGCGCTCGATACGACCAGTCACAACAGTACCGCGACCGGAGATCGAGAACACGTCTTCGATTGGCATCAGGAACGGCTTGTCGGTCAGACGAACTGGTTCTGGGATGTAGGTATCCAGAGTTTCAACCAGTTTACGAACGGCAGTGGTGCCCATTTCGTTGTCGTCTTTACCTTCCAGAGCCATACGAGCAGAACCGATGATGATCGGAGTGTCGTCGCCTGGGAAGTCGTAAGTGCTCAGCAGATCGCGCACTTCCATCTCAACCAGCTCCAGCAGCTCAGCGTCGTCTACCAGGTCAGCCTTGTTCAGGAAAACCACGATGTACGGAACGCCTACCTGACGGGACAGCAGGATGTGCTCACGGGTTTGTGGCATCGGACCATCAGCGGCCGAGCAAACCAGGATCGCGCCGTCCATCTGGGCAGCACCGGTGATCATGTTCTTCACATAGTCAGCGTGACCTGGGCAGTCAACGTGAGCGTAGTGACGAATTTTCGAGTTGTACTCGACGTGCGCGGTGTTGATGGTGATACCACGAGCTTTTTCTTCTGGAGCGCTGTCGATTTTATCGAAATCAACGATTGCAGAACCGAATACTTCGGAGCAAACGCGAGTCAGAGCTGCGGTCAGAGTGGTTTTACCGTGGTCAACGTGGCCGATGGTGCCAACGTTTACGTGCGGTAGGGAACGATCAAATTTTTCTTTAGCCACGACAATTAACTCCTTGCCTAAAGGACTGAATCAGCCTTGTTTTTTGGATACAGTTTCAGCGATGTGCGCCGGAGCTGTGTTGTATTTTTTGAATTCCATAGAGTAGCTTGCGCGACCCTGGGACATGGAGCGAACGTCGGTCGCATAACCGAACATCTCACCCAACGGAACCTCGGCGCGAATCACTTTGCCGGAAACCGTGTCTTCCATACCCAAGATCATGCCGCGACGACGGTTAAGGTCGCCCATGACATCACCCATATAGTCTTCAGGTGTAACAACTTCTACCGCCATGATCGGCTCAAGCAACTCACCACCGCCCTTCTGGGCCAGTTGCTTGGTAGCCATGGAGGCAGCCACCTTAAACGCCATCTCGTTGGAGTCGACGTCGTGGTAAGAACCGTCAAAAACGGTTGCTTTCAGGCCGATCAGCGGATAGCCGGCAACAACGCCGTTCTTCATCTGCTCTTCGATGCCTTTCTGGATAGCCGGGATGTATTCCTTAGGAACAACACCACCAACCACTTCGTTCACGAATTGCAGACCTTCCTGACCTTCGTCAGCAGGAGCAAAACGGATCCAGCAGTGACCGAACTGACCACGACCGCCGGACTGACGAACGAACTTGCCTTCGATTTCGCAATTCTTCGTGATGCGCTCACGATAGGAAACCTGAGGCTTACCGATGTTGGCTTCGACGTTGAACTCACGGCGCATCCGGTCAACCAGGATGTCCAGGTGCAGCTCGCCCATGCCGGAGATGATCGTTTGACCAGTCTCTTCATCAGTTTTAACGCGGAAAGATGGATCTTCCTGAGCAAGCTTGCCCAGAGCGATACCCATTTTTTCCTGGTCATCCTTGGTCTTAGGCTCTACGGCAACCGAAATAACCGGCTCCGGGAAGTCCATACGAACCAGGATGATTGGCTTGGCAGCGTCGCACAAGGTCTCACCAGTGGTGACGTCCTTCATGCCGATCAGGGCCGCGATGTCACCAGCGCGAACTTCCTTGATCTCTTCACGGGCGTTTGCGTGCATTTGCACCATACGACCCACGCGCTCTTTCTTGCCTTTAACCGAGTTGATCACGCCGTCGCCGGATGCCAACACGCCCGAGTAAACACGGACGAAGGTCAAAGTACCCACGAATGGGTCGGTAGCGATCTTGAACGCCAGAGCCGAGAACGGCTCGCTGTCATCAGCATGACGCTCCATCTCTTCTTCCTCGTTATCAGGGTTGGAACCCTTGATAGCAGGAATGTCGGTTGGAGCAGGCAGGAAGTCGATAACAGCGTCGAGAACCAGGGGAACACCCTTGTTCTTGAAGGAAGAACCGCAAACAGCCAGGACGATTTCGCCAGCGATAGTACGCTGACGCAGAGCGGCCTTGATTTCCACGTTGGTGAGTTCTTCACCTTCGAGGTACTTGTTCATCAGCTCTTCGCTGGCTTCGGCAGCAGCCTCGACCATGTTGTTGCGCCATTCGTCAGCCAGTTCCTGCAGCTCTGCAGGAATAGGCTTACGAACAGGAACCATACCTTTGTCGGAATCATTCCAGTAAACAGCTTCCATGTTGATCAGATCGATCTGACCCTGGAAGTTGTCTTCGGAACCGATAGCCAATTGGATTGGCACCGGAGTGTGACCCAGACGCTGCTTGATCTGACCGATCACGCGCAGGAAGTTGGCACCAGCACGGTCCATCTTGTTTACGTAAACAAGACGTGGAACGCCGTACTTGTTGGCTTGACGCCATACGGTTTCCGACTGAGGCTCAACACCCGAGGTACCGCAGAACACAACGACAGCGCCGTCGAGTACGCGCAGGGAACGCTCAACTTCAATGGTGAAGTCTACGTGGCCCGGGGTATCGATTACGTTGAAGCGATGCTCGTCTTTGTACTGCTTCTCGGAACCTTTCCAGAAGGCGGTAATAGCAGCAGAAGTAATGGTAATACCACGCTCCTGCTCCTGAACCATCCAGTCTGTGGTCGCGGCGCCGTCATGCACCTCGCCCATTTTGTGACTTTTGCCGGTGTAAAACAGTACGCGCTCGGTGGTGGTGGTTTTACCAGCATCCACGTGAGCAACGATACCGATGTTACGGTAGCGGCTAATCGGAGTAGTACGAGCCATAAAGCCCTCGCAAAATTAGTGAAGCTAAGATTAGAAGCGGTAGTGCGAGAAAGCTTTGTTGGCTTCAGCCATACGGTGCACGTCTTCACGCTTCTTAACAGCAGCACCTTTACCTTCGGCAGCGTCCAACAGTTCGCCGGCCAAACGCAGAGCCATAGACTTCTCGCCACGCTTACGGGCGAAGTCTACCAACCAGCGCATTGCCAGAGCGTTACGACGGGACGGACGAACTTCAACCGGAACCTGGTAAGTAGCACCGCCTACACGGCGCGACTTCACTTCGACCAGCGGAGCGATGGCGTCGAGAGCTTTCTCGAAGATTTCCAGGGGGTCGCTGTTCTTGCGTTCTTTAACCTTTTCCAGCGCGCCATAAACGATACGCTCGGCAACGGCTTTCTTGCCGCTTTCCATCACGTGGTTCATGAACTTGGCCAGGATTTGGCTTCCGTATTTTGGATCGTCAAGCACTTCGCGCTTGGCTGCTACGCGTCTTCTTGGCATGGATAAGCCCTCAAACGGTCTTCAGGTTCGCTCGGAATCGGTGCCCTTTCGGGACGCCTCCGACCTTACTCTTATCGACTCAGAAAATAAGATGAATCAGTTTTACAAAAAGCCGCTACTACTTAGGCTTCTTGGTACCGTACTTCGAACGACCCTGGTTACGACCTTTAACGCCGGAAGTATCCAAGGAGCCGC